>CAXSFV010000016.1:0-69848 GCA_964236795.1 uncultured Armatimonadales bacterium
TGTCCACTTCCATGATCTCAATGATGACTTCAAACGTCGGCGGCGCTTTGCGCTCTAGGACCGTCTTCTGGGTGCCGCGCTTTTTCGCTTCTTCGTCGGAGAGCGTCACCGCCTGAATGCCGCCGATCAAATCCGACAGCGTCGGGTTCATCAAGAGGTTCTCAAGCGAGTTGCCGTGGGCCGTGCCGACAAGCTGAACGCCCCGCTCGGCAATGGTTCGAGCGGCGAAGGCTTCTTGCTCAATACCGATCTCGTCGATCACGACGACTTCCGGCATGTGGTTTTCGACCGCCTCGATCATGACCGCGTGCTGATGGTCAGGCTCAATCACCTGCATCCGGCGGGCGCGGCCAATCGCCGGGTGCGGGATGTCGCCGTCACCCGCGATTTCGTTGGACGTGTCTACAATGATAACTCGCTTCTTGAACTCGTCGGACAGAACGCGGGCGACTTCGCGCAGCTTGGTCGTCTTGCCGCGTCCGGGCCGGCCCAGCATGAGAATAGACTTGCCCGATTCGACCACGTCCCGGATAATGTCAATCGTGCCGTAGACAGCCCGGCCGATGCGGCAGGTCAGGCCGACGACCTTGCCCTGCCGGTTCCGAATGGCCGAGATCCGGTGCAGGGTGCGCTCGATGCCGGCCCGGTTGTCTTTGCCGAACATGCCGACGCGGGACGTGACATAGTCAATATCCTCGGCGGACACGGGAATGCCTTCTTGCAGCCAAAGCGCCGAGCCGTCGGCAAAACGGGCTTCGGCGTCGCGCCCCAGGTCCATTACAATCTCAATGAGTCCTGCCGAATGGTCATCCTGCTCTAAAGCCGCGCGGAGCGGCGGAGGCAGGATGTCGAGAAGCTGGGAAAGGTTGTCAGTGACGCGCATCTGATTCGCCGACAGAGGCGACGTTTCGGTGCCAGGGTTTGAGTTGTCTTCATCGTCGGCGGCCAGCCGGTCGCGCAGATCGGCCAGGGCGTTTTCACGGGGGTCTAAAGTCATAGTTGGGTTGAGTGTGTTTTCCGTTGGATTTTCCGTCTCTTGTTGGGTGTGCAGAGTCTGCTGTCGTCGGGCGGGAACCGGAAGCGCGGGAAAAGCGTAAACGCTGATAAACACCGCCCTTTTATAATACCCAAAAATACCCAAAAAGCAGGCAATTTGTGCCGAAAAGACTGTTTGACGCGGGCCGGGGTGAGTGGTATAATAAAAGACTTCGGAAAAGACTGAGGAACACACGTTGAAGCTCAACCCCGCCGGAACCGCCGGCGCTTTTCTTATCGGTGCCCTGACTGCCGGCGCGTTTGCCGCCGGCGCCCATTTCGGTCCGGCCCAGCCTGCCGGCCGTAACCTGTACCGGCCGCCCCTGGCCGCCGCGCCGCATTCCGCGCTTGTTCTGGCCTCGGCCCAAGTCGCGCAGGGAAGTGTTGTTCCTGGTGGCCACGACTCCGCCGGACCGGATGCCGGACAGGCCGGCACGGAGTTTTTGACCGATACCAGCCCCGGCGCAACGTTTGAGCAGGTGTACCAGCTTGTCGAGCGCAACTTCGTGGACCCCCTGCCGACCGATACCCAGATGGCGCATGGCGCGGCCTCAGCCATGCTGGCGTCGCTCCAGGACCCCGATTCTCGCTTTCTGGAAGCCCCCGAAGTCGCCGAGCTGAACGCCGAAGCCAAAGGCGAATACAAGGGTCTCGGCGCAGCCCTCGCCGTGCGCCGCCTGCCCCGCGCCAAGTCCGGCGACATTCCCGCGTATACCGAGTACCGCTTAGTCGTGGTCGCGCCCCTGCCGGGCAGTCCCGCCGAGAAAGCCGGGATGCAGGCCGGTGACACAGTGGCCGCGATTAACGGCCAGTGGGTCTACAACGACTCGTATGTGTACGGCCAGACGAAAGCCTTGAAATCCGTTCAGGACGACCCAGCCCTTTTCAACAAAATGCTGGCGGCGCTGCAAAAAAGGATTGACGGCTCCCTGTCGCTGTCGCAGGCCCAGACAAAACTCGATGACCCGGCGGCAAAAACACTCGCGCTATCGGTCGTCCGTTCCGGCCTGCCGCAGCCGCTGGCATTGACACTGGACACATCCGCGCCGACTGTTGTGTCCCCCGTTACGGCCCGCACTCTGCCGAGCGGCATCGGCTACATCAAAGTCGCAGCCTTCACGACCGGCGCGGACAAAGATTTCGACGCTGCGCTGGCAGGCTTCGGCAATGCGCCGAAGGGTCTGGTCCTGGATCTTCGCAATTCCCCCGGCGGGCTTTTGGAAGTCGGCCAGGCGATTGCTGCTAGGCTGCCCTCCGCCCCGGACCTCGGCTTTTTGGAGACCAAAGGCAAGAAAGTCCAGCCGGTTGCCGTTACGCCCGACTCGCCTGTTTCTTATCCAGTGGTCGTTTTGGTCAACGGCGGCACGGCGAATACCGCCGAGCTTCTCGCGTCGGCCCTGCAAGCCAAAGGGGCCAAGCTTGTCGGCTCCACGACATTCGGCGATGCCAGCGATGTCAAGCTGATTATTCTTCGTGACGGCTCCGGGTTCACCATGACGGTCGGCAAACTCATGACTGCCGCGCATGGTGCGTTCAGCGGCCTCGGCATCAAGCCCGACGTTGCCCTGCCTAGTACCGGCGGCGACGCGCCGATTGACCGGGCGGTAGACGTTCTTTCAGGCCGGGTCGCCCGCGTACCGGCGGCGGCGGGTTAAGGATTGAGAAAGGCGAAAGACGCGGATGTGAACGTCCGCGCTGAAAGGTGCTAAGAAGCACCGCCTGTCCAGGGGACAGAAGACTAAGAAGAGCCAGGAATTGTTGGCATTTGCGTCCCCTGGACGCGCGGTAATTCTGATTACCTTCCAGCGAGTGAGTTTACTCACTCGCTTTGAACAGGAACTACTTTATGCGTATCGGAAGACTACTTGGACGAACAGCCGGAACGGCGGCCCTGCTCGGCGTCGCATTTATCGGCGGCGTCACGTTCAACGACCTGCGGAGTGTTCATAACTTGGACACGTTTCGGACTGTCGCCCAGCTTATCCCGACGCGGCTTTCCAGCGCCTTGATGACGGCGGCGCACGGGCAGGCGGCGGACGAGACGCCCTATAACACCTACGCCGATGTCCTGGCAACCCTGCAAGGCGGCTACTACGGCAAGGATATTGACCCGACGCAGATGACATACAACGCCATCCGGGGCATGATGGGCGCGACCAAAGATCGCTACACGCGCTTTTTGGACCCTAAAGGCTACAAGGACATGCAAGAGGAGAACAACGATGAGTTTGTCGGCATCGGCGCACTTCTCGGCACCAATCCTGCCAAGCAGGTCTACGTTGTCCGGCCCCTGCCGAATTCACCGGCCATCAAGGGCAACGTCATGGCCGGCGACATTATCCTAAAAGTCAACAACACGTCCACGCTGAAGCTGCCGGATACTGATGTCGTCAAGCTCATTCGCGGCAAAGAAAATACGCCGGTCACGCTGACCTTGCAGCGGCGCGGGGCCTCTCACCCTGTCGTCATTCACCTCGTCCGCGCCCCGGTCCATCAGGAAGTCGTCCAGTACTCGATGGTGGACCCCGTCAACAAGATCGGCTATATCTCGCTGTCGTCGTTTAACGAGGAAAGCGACGTGCAGGTCGGCAAGGCGCTGACGGCCTTGCAGGCGCAGGGCATGAAGGGCCTGGTGTTCGACCTGCGCGAGAACGGCGGCGGGCTGCTCGACATCGCCCGCGAAGTCGCCAGCCGGTTCATCCCCGACGGCCCCGTCTACTGGCTGCGCGACCGGACCGAGAACGCCGACACGCTGGAGCCGACCGATGTGGACACGGCCCAGCACCACGCCAACCTGCGCTACCCGCTGGCCGTGCTGGTCAACGGCGACAGCGCTTCGGCGTCTGAAGTCGTGTCCGGCGCGATCAAAGACACCGGCGCGGGTGTCCTGGTCGGTGAAAAGACGTTCGGCAAAGGCATTGTTCAGACCATTCAGCCGCTGCCCGACGGCTCGGCCGTGCTGATCACAACCCAGCACTACTACACGGCGCACAAGAACGACATTCATCACAAGGGCATCCTGCCGGATGTTCCAGTGACGATTCCCGACGCCAACTTGAAGCGCGACATTGCCTTCCGTCGCGCCCATCCAGACGCCGTCTGCGACACCGCGAATGACACCCAGCTTCAAGCTGCAATAGCTCAGGTGCGCCAAAAGATGCAGGTCGCCAGCGCCCGTCCCTGGTAAGAGAAGCGGCATAGCCCCCACCCCCTCCCCCGCAAGCGAGAGAGGGGAGCAAGACCCTCTTTTCCGGCTCCCCAGAATTGGGGCGGGGGCAGAAGTCTTAACAACGAGTCCTCTTATGACCAGCGCTTCCAAAACGCCGACTGAGCTAACGCCTGGTGATGCCCTCGCCCGGCAGCTTCGTGTCTTCAAGTGGCTGGCCGTGTTTCTCGCTGCCGGGCTGGCTGTCGGCATCGGGGCATTCTTCTACATTCGGCATCTCAGCCAGCCTGTGACTGTTCTTGTCAACGGCAAGCCGGCGGCGACCGTCCGAAATGCGGCTGCCGCCAATGCGCTGGTTGCCGCCGCCGAGAAAGCTAAAGTCGGCGCGGCCTTTGCCGATGAAACCTCCGTTCGCCTGCAAAAAGTCTCGTTCGTCCCCGCCGCGCCGAACGCCCCGCAGGATACGGACGACGCTGCCCAGGCAAAGATTGCCCGGCTGCTGACCCTGCGCGTCCCGGCCTATGTTATTCTCGTAAACGGTCAGCCGAGCCTTGCGTTCCCGACCCCCGACGCCGCCACGCAGACACTTCAGCGGGTACAGGACCACTGGGCGAGAATGCCGCCCGCCGCTCCGGTAATCGGACAGGAGCAGATCGTGCAGACGGCCACGATTGAGAAGCGCACAGTGGACACCCGCCTGCTCCGCTCGGATCCGGACACCGCCGCGCCGTACTACTGGACCCCGCCGCCGAGCAAGACTTACGCGGTCCGCTCCGGCGACCTTGGCTCCCGCATCGCGTACCGAAACCATTTGTCGCTGGCGGATTTTATGCGGGCCAATCCCAACAAAAACTTAAATCGCCTGAAGCCCGGCGACCGGGTCAACGTTCAAAAGCTGCCCCTGCTGCTGTCGGTGCGTGTCCGCAAAAGCGTAGTCGTCACCGAAAAAGTCCATCCCAGCGCCTCTGCTTCCGTTGCAGGTTTGCAGCGGGTCACTTATGTCATTACCTACTTAAACGGCGCTGAGCAGGGCCGCGAAGCCCGAAGCGTCGTGATTTTGCAGAAGCCGCAGACAGCCACTTCTCTGTAGCAGTCAACACAAAAACGCCCTGCTGGTGACAGCAGGGCATTTCTTGTGTTTGCGACCGGAGAGGGTGAGATTCGAACTCACGGAGGTTTGACCCTCATCCGCTTTCGAGGCGGACGCACTAGACCAACTATGCGACCTCTCCCCATCGCAGCGACCTGCCTATTCTACCCCGACCCTGTTTGCGATGTCAAGTCTGACCGGGCCGCACCGAAGAATTGGGTATGAACAGCACAGATAGGATACTACTATGAGCCAAGAAAATTTCACTGTGACCATCGCGCACGACTATTTATGTCCGTGGTGCTGGGTCGGCTTCTTTCAGGCTAAAAAACTGCGCGAAGAGTTTCCGCAAATCCGGCAAGTCTGGCAGGGCTACGAGCTGCTGCCGGAAGAGCTTGGCCCGCTGCCTCAGTTTAACCCGCACCCGAAGGACCCCGATGCGCCGCCGACTCGGTTTGAGCTGTTTTCGCAGGCCGAAGGCGCTCTGGTCCCGGAAGGCCGGACCATCGGCATTATCCGCACCCACAATGCATTGGAAGGCGCGGCCTATGTGCAGGACAAAGCGCCGGAACTCTTTGACGCTTACAACGAAGCCGTGTACCGAGCGTTCTGGGAAGGTTCGGAGGACATCAGCGATCTCAGCGTATTGGGCCGGCTGGCGCAGAGCGCCGGCATCGGCACAGATGCCTTTTTGGCAGCCGTCTCGTCCAAAGCCTACTACGGCGAGATCGTCCGTTTCGACGACGACGCCTACGCCGCCGATGTCACCCATGTCCCGACCTTTTTGTTTCGCGGCGAGCGGTGCGCCGAAGCGCCGTACACGACCATCAAAGAGCTTGCCGAGCGCTACTTAGTCTGGTATGATAAGTGACAGATAGCTTAAACTTGAGGTTCCAAATTGGAACCTCAAGATTTACCGGACTTCAAAGAGGATCTCATGGAAGAAACAGAACTTGCGCCGCTTCAGCTCAAGTGGCAGATTTACTCGGTACGCAACCAAAACGTGATGCTAGACAATGACTTAGCAGAGCTCTATGGAGTTGAAACGCGAATATTAAACCGTGCAGTAAAACGTAACATCAGCCGTTTTCCTGATGACTTCATGTTTCAGCTTACTGTGGAGGAAGGCCGGGCTTTGATGTCCCAAATTGGGATATCAAACACAGGCCGTGGCGGGCGTCAAAAACCGATCTCTGTCTTCACCGAGCAGGGCGTGGCGATGCTGTCGAGTGTGCTGCGGAGCGAGAGGGCGGTGCAGGTCAACATTGCGATCATGCGGGCGTTTGTTTCCCTGCGGGGCCTGCTGACCCAGGACAGTGATCTGGCCCGGCGCATTCTAACCCTGGAAGAGAAATACGACCGCCAGTTTGCGGCGGTCTTTGAGGCCATTCGGCTGATGATCGAAGCGCCGTCGGCAAATCAACGGGAAGAAGCGCCGGAGCGGCGCATGGGCTTTCACAAAAGCGCCCCGGACGAGGGCAAGGAGAACGCATCGTGAAGTTTGTCTGTTACAAAGAGTTCGACGACCCGCAGGAGCCGATCCTGCCGGGCATTTTCCGGTCGGGGAAAGTGCTGCCGCTGGCCCGCGCCGTCGCGGTCGCCGAGGCATTGGCTCCGAAAGGCGTGTCGGTGCCGGACGATTTGAACGCCGTCATGGGGCGTCTGCCGAGCTATGTCGGGGTAGTCAAAGATTTAGAAAAAGCGCGGGTGCTGGACAAGCTTTGGCTGGAAGCGGGCGTCGTGATGCTGGCTCCCTTGCCCTCGCCGAACCGGATACTCGCGATTGGCCGAAACTACAGCGAACACGCGAAAGAACTGGGCAGCGAAGTCCCCGACGAGCCGATTGTGTTCCAGAAAGCGTCGAGCAGCGTGATCGCGTCCGGGCAGCCGATTGTTCTGCCGCAGGAGATCGGGCGCGTTGACTTTGAAGGCGAGCTGGCGGTAGTCATCGGTACGGGAGGCCGCAATCTCACCGAAGCGGAGGCGCTGTCTCATGTCGCGGGCTACACGCTGATTAACGATGTAACGGCGCGGGATGTTCAAAAGCGGGCCATCGCCAAAAGCCTGCCCTGGTTTTTATCGAAAAGCTACGACACGTTCGGCCCGCTCGGCCCCTTTATCGTCACGCCCGACGAGATTGCCGACCCGATGGCGCTCCTACTGACCCTGAGCGTCAACGGTGAGGTCAAGCAGCAGACAAGTACGTCCGAGATGCTGTTTTCGATCCCAGCGCTCATCGCGTACCTGTCCAAGCACATTGCGCTCGTCCCCGGCGACGTGATCGCCACCGGCACCCCGCCCGGCGTCGGCCCGCTCCATCCCGGCGACTTAGTGGAAGTGCGAATTCCCGAAATCGGCACGCTGGAAAATCCGGTGCTGGGCGAAGATGAAGTGTTTTAGAGTGTTGTTTGTGGGAACACGGGGCTGAACTCCCGTGCTTTGAAAGGGCAAGCCCCCGCCGTCGCGGGCGCCAACTTCGTTGGTTCTTAATGCCCGCGCCCCTCCGGGTAGCCAGTGCAAAGGCGGGGAATTGCACTTTAAAGCCCTGCCGTTCAAGGCAGGGTATGCGTCTCCTGTTTCCAAGAAAGCCAAAAATGAGCGATCTGCTTGCGCCGACAAGGCTGCGCTGCGAATACAAGACTAAACCGCTCGGCATTGACACGCTTGCGCCGCGCCTGAGCTGGGTTGTGGAGTCGCCGAAGCGCAATGCTGTTCAAAGCGCGTACCAAATTGTCTGCGGCAGCGAGTGGGACAGCGGCAAAGTGCTGTCGTCGCAGTCGGTCTCGGTCGCCTATGCCGGGCCGGAGCTGACATCAGGGCAGCACGTCTCGTGGTCGGTGCGGGTCTGGGACGGCAGCGAGCAGGTTTCCGAGTGGAGCAAAGCGGCGTGCTGGCAGATGGGCCTGCTGTCGGACGCCGACTGGACCGCGCGGTGGATCAGCCTGCCGCCGGGTCGTCCGGGGGTAGACCAGAACCCGGCGCCGTTTCTACGCTGCGCGTTCACTGTCACGAAGCCGCCGGCACGGGCGACGGTGTATGCGGCGGCGCGGGGCGTCTATGCGCTGCATTTGAACGGGCAGCGTGTCGGCGATGCCCATTTTGCGCCGGGCTGGACGGATTACACAAAGCGTCTTCAGTACCAGACTTACGATGTGACGCAGCTTGTGCAAAATGGCGAAAATGCCGTTGGTGCAATACTCGGCGACGGCTGGTACGCTGGGTACATCGGCTGGGGCAACAAGCGGGCCTATTACGGCCGCCGGCTTCAGTTTCTCGCGCAGATTGTGTTGGAGTACGCCGACGGCAGCCGGGAAACATTTGGGACCGATGGGCAGTGGCGCGGCGCGATCGGCCCGATTTTAGCATCTGACATGCTGATGGGCGAGACGTATGACGCGCGACTGGAAATGCCGGGCTGGTCGGCAATCGGCTTTGACGACAGCGGATGGAAGCCTGTCACTATCGAAGCCGCGCATGATCCGGCGGTTCGGCGGGTCGCGCAGATTGACCCGCCGGTGCGTGTTACGGAAGAAGTCGCGCCCAAAGCCGTCACGCAGCCGGCGCCGGGGACATATCTGTTTGATCTCGGCCAGAACATGGTCGGCTGGGCGCGGCTCAGGGTGCAGGGCCCGCCGGGGACGATTGTGCGGATGCGCTTCGGCGAGATGCTCACTCCCGATGACAGGCTGTATGTGGACAACCTGCGGGCGGCAAAGGCGACGGATATCTATATTCTCAGCGGGAACGGCATAGAAACTTACGAGCCGCATTTTACGTTTCACGGGTTCCGGTATGTTGAAGTCACAAACTGCCCCGGCGAGCCAAGTTTAGACACCGTTACGGGCTGTGTGCTTCACTCAGACATTCCCAAAACCGCCGCGTTTGAATGCTCCATCCCACTGGTCAATCAGCTTGTCTCAAACATTGACTGGGGACAGCGCGGAAACTTTCTCAGTGTCCCGACCGACTGTCCGCAGCGCGACGAGCGGCTGGGCTGGATGGGAGACGCGCAGATTTTCGTCCGCACGGCAACGGCGCGGGACGTGGCGGCGTTCTTTACCAAGTGGATGCACGATGTGGCGGAGGCGCAGTCGCCGGAAGGCGGCTTTTCCGATGTCTCGCCGCGTTTAGTGGATCCGTCGGACGGCGCACCGGCCTGGGGCGATGCGGGCGTTGTTGTGCCGTGGACAGTGTACCAAGTTTACGGCGACACGCGGATTTTGGAGACCCATTACGGCGCAATGGTACGCTGGATAGACTACTTGGACAGCGCGAACCCGGACCATTTGTGGCTCAATCGCCGGGCCAACGACTTCGGCGACTGGCTTTCAATAGACGCCGACACAGATAAAGATGTTCTCGCGACTGCCTATTTTGCCTATGATACGTCGCTGATGGCGCAAATCGCGGCGGTGCTGGGCCGCGCCGAGGACGCAGGGCGGTTTAAGAGGCTGTTTGAGGACATCAAAACGGCGTTCAACACGGCGTATGTTTCCGGCGACGGCGCAGTGCAGGGCGAGACGCAGACCGGATATGTGCTGGCACTGCGCTTCGGCCTTCTGCCGGATAGGCTGCGTCCGCTTGCCGCGAAGCGCCTAGTCCAAAATATCGAAGTCAAGAACAACCATCTATCTACAGGGTTTGTGGGGGTCGGCTACTTGTGTCCCGTGCTGACCGAGGCCGGGTACACTGGCGCCGCCTACACGCTGCTGCTGAACACGACCTTTCCAAGCTGGGGCTACTCTATCACGCAGGGCGCGACGACAATCTGGGAGCGATGGGACGGCTACACGCCCGAACAGGGCTTCCAGGATACGGGGATGAACTCGTTCAACCACTACTCGCTTGGCTCGGTCGGCGAATGGCTGCAAAGGTATGTCGCCGGGATTGACACCGATCCGGGTCAGCCCGGCTTCGCACACATTCGCATCCAGCCCTGCCCGGACCGGCGCTTATCGTTTGTCCGTGCATCATTTGAGTCGGTGCGGGGCTGTATAGAAAGCGACTGGACACTAAACGGCGATACGTTCACACTGAACGTCACGGTTCCCGCGAACACACGGGCGACGGTGACGCTGCCGAACGGACAGACGCACGAGATCGGCTCCGGCGCGTATGACTTCGCCTGCACGTTGACGTAGGAACGCCCCGGCAAGAGTGCTCTCACCGGGGCCTCCTCCAACTTGCTCTTAGTAGTTGTTGATAATCTGCGTTTGCAGCGTCACTGAACGGGTCGTATTGATCGTCACTTCTGTGCCCTTTTTCAGATCAATATCGCTTGCGCCGTGCTTCTGCGCGGCGTTTGCTGCATAGCCCGCGCCGCCGCCGAGCAGTGCGCCGCCGAGAGCATCGCCCAGCTTGCGCTTGCGGACGAAGCCGAGCAGTGCGCCTGCACCTGCACCGATTGACGTGTAGTTCGACTTATCGGACGACGCTGTTTTGCCGCTGAACTGGCCGGTCGCCAGGTTATACGAAGACGACGAGCCGCCGGAGCCGGTGCCGAAGCGGACATACAGCACACCGGCCCTTTTCGGGGTGGCGGGCGAGACCGAAGTCACGACGCCGTTCAAGATTGTCCCCGCCGGGATGCCGGACGAGTCGTCGCTTGCGACCTGCACCCGGACATGGTCGCCGGTCTGGGCGCTGTCCGAGGAAAGGTCACGGAGCAGCTTGACTTTAACCTGTGTGCCGGAAGCGATCTCGTGCTTCGGCATCTGAATGTCGCCGTCTGACTGGGCGAACGCCGGAGCGATGACACTAAAGGGGGCCGCCAGCAGCAGGCCGCTGAGCGCGGCGCTGGTCAAAATGCGGCCTGATGTATTTTTCATGGGTGTTTCCTTGTCGATTAGCATTTAGTGTGCGTGGATCAGTGTGTCCAGTATCTAGTTCGTATCCCGCTGGGGCCGAAACTAAACCCGGCGCCTGGATTTAAAGACGCAAGCGCAGCGCAGTTTGTTCCCGCAGTGCCGGAACCGCGTGCAAAAACCCGGCGTTATAGCGGCAAGGAGACATGAATGAAGACTTTATACACGGCGGTCGCGACCGCGACCGGAGGCCGGACCGGCCATGCCGAAAGCAGCGACGGCATTCTTGCGGTAGACCTGACCATACCCAAAGAAATGGGCGGCAGCGGGGCCGTCGGCACAAACCCGGAGCAGCTTTTCGCCGCCGGCTACGCCGCCTGCTTCGGCAGCGCACTGGATTACCTTGCGAACCAGCGCAAGATCGAGACCGGCACAGTGAGCGTCACGGCCCAGGTCGGCATCGGCCCGAACGACACCGGCTCTTTTTCGCTCTCCACGGCCCTGTCCGTGGTCGTCCCCGCGCTGTCCCAGGCCGACGCCGAAGCCTTAGTCCACGACGCCCATCAGGTTTGTCCTTATTCCAACGCCGTCAAAGGCAACATTGATGTCGCCCTCTCCGTGCGCGGCGGCCACTAAACGCAAAACGCCGCCCCGGACAGTGTCCGGGGCGGCGTTTCCGCGTGTGCCGACTACTTCTTCAGCATATGATGTGCAGCGACGCCCGCGCCGACTCCGCTCAGCACCGGATGCCGCTCGGCCAGGTTCGGCTTCTGGCCGTGCGCCATGCGTCCGGCGGCCCCTTTTTTCGCCATGTGATGCGCCGCCAGCCCAGCGGCCGCGCCGGCCAGGGCCGGATGCTTGTGCAGGATGCCTGCCTGCGCCGGGACAGTTGCGGAGAGAAGAAGTGCGGCTGCCGGCAGCAATGCCGCGAGTGTCAATGTAATTTTCATTGTTGTTCCTTTTCGGTCTCTATGAGACAGTGTTCTGAACAGGAAAGCGAACAAAGCCGCCGATAAGTTCCCCGCCGCCGAAAAAGTCGCCGCGCCCCTTGCATATCTTGCAGACGCGCGGTATAATGGCTTTGTTCGCGGGCAGTTGTCTGTGGAGAGACTTCAATGCCTGTGTGCCACAAATGTAGTGTCGAATTTGCCATGTCAGTTAAGATCGAGGGTAAAAAGCGTTACTTGCACCGGCGCAAGTTTTGCCTTAGCTGTTCACCTTTTGGCTGTCACAATACACGAAACATTGCTGTCAGACCTATTGTTTTGGGCCTTGTGCAAACAGAAGTCTCAGTTCAATCCGACTTGAACTTGACAAATGTGACCTCCTTTGCTCCGTCTGTCATAAAACAAGGCATAGTTTCTGCGAAATCGAAATTGCGGATTATGTGAAAAACAATCGGCTTTCATTCGCCACTTTGGGCAGTTAGCGCAGCGGTAGCGCACTTCCTTCACACGGAAGGGGTCAGGGGTTCGAATCCCTTACTGCCCATTTTCCTTTTCTTCCTTGCCACCCCCCTTCTTCATCAATCTTTAAAACAGCTACTTCGGCACCTTAGAATGAAAGTATTTACAATAGATGAGAATATGTGCTTTCTTCAACAAGTAACCTCGCCCGCTTAGTACGTGCAGCCTTGTTGATTAAGGCTTGAATACTACTTGTAATACGTGGACTACCTGAGTAGCTGACAATCCAGAACACACGCTTATTTGTGTATTGAGCCAATTTATCGTGACTTTCACTCAACTGCTCAAAAGCAGCTTCTATATTTGATCCTTTCAGCTCGACAAAAATTGAAGTATTAGTTTCATCCACATTGATGAGGTGGTCGCACCTTTTACCATCTCCTTCTTTAAAGACGCATCCGTCAACAACAATCTGATTGACAGCACGAGAGGAAGGATTTATGAAAACCACCTCACTAAGTTGCTCTTTGACGGAAAAACGTAATTCTGAGTGGCGATCAATGCACTTTTGAGGTATGGACGTCATCTATCCTCATCCTCGAAGAAAATGTCAACTAGATGCCCAAACTCTTTGGCAAGTTCATTCGAGACACCGTCAAGCGTACTTGCTTTAACCAGTCCAGATTCTAGGTCCATGATTGACTTAACGCCATTTCCGAAGGCGTAAGCTTTAACATCTGTCGCATCAATTAGCGAGGCGTTGCCCAATATCTCCGTCACAAGTTGTTTCTTGTCAGGTGAAGCTTTGACTATCTGTTCTGCATACATCAGGTTGTTCAACGCTGAAAGTATATAAGGGCTGTGTGTTGTAATGAGGTATTGACTACTGCTGGTCCCTTGCCTTCCAGCCTCGACAACTAAAGAGAAAAGATGGATCAAATCGCGTTGAGCCGAAGGGTACAAGTGCGCCTCTGGCTCCTCAATTATGATTGTGGAAATTGCCCTTGTGTCAGATTGAGCTATAGAAGCCAAAGTAATGGCAAGTGGCAAAACCTCCTGTTGCCCGGAAGAACTAGCTTCTATAGGAATTTGTCTTCCCTCACTCATGCGAACGAAGTCACGACCATTAATCCTTACATGATTACCGCCAACTAATTTCGCAACGTATTCTTCAATCTCCTTATAATTTGTAGGCCGATCTTTCGTTGGTTTTGGTCCTGTTTCTCTTTCATATGCTCGTCCAAATTGGGCGATGAAAGGGTCAAAATCGCCTTCGCGATTTATTACACGCCAAACATTTCTCTGCATTACAGAAAAGAAGCTACGGCCCGCTGGAATGAAAGTATTAACATTCATGATGGTAGACCCAAGCTCTTCACGAATTTTGTGATATATAACATCGAAAAGGCTTGGCGGAGCATGTCGTTGGCGAGTCACAGGCGTAGTCACCTCTGCATCCTTAATTGCTTTTGAGGTGCGACGAGCAAGAGAAAGAAGTCTGTCAAAATACGGAGAATACAAAATCTGCAAGGTATACGAGGACTGATTTACTTCCACCCAAAACTGTTCATACTCATATCGAATTTGAAAGGGCGCTTCTCCCCAAGTAGATCGAGGAAAATACCTTTCAAAGTTAGCGATATGCACTTTTCTGATGAGCGTTTTACTAATTGGTTCATCATCATCAGTGAACAGCAGATCACTAAGAATTTCTTTGAAGAAGTAAAAGAGTTTAACACATACACTTTTGCCCGAAGCTTGAGGACCAATGAAGATGTTAATCCTGTTCAGTTCCACTGAAGCATTTTTGATACCGGCGAAGTTGGTAATATGAAGTTTTTCCATTGTTGTCTTTATGCTGTACCGTCCGAAACTCTCCCGTTTTTAGCCTTCCAAACCTGCTTGCTTCCTCGGCTTTTCCTTCAACTTCTCCTTGACACGCTTCGTTCCCAGTTTATAAGCTTCCAGAGCGACATGGCGAGTAAGCTTAATGTTGCCAAATGAGATCGCAGCCTGCTTGACATCTTTTATCCACAGGTGTATTATACCATCGTAAAACGGAGAGTGCTAATAGCACCACTTTCTTTGACGAAAACCGGGGCCGTTGAGACCCACTTTACAAGAGTAAATCGGGCCATTTGAGATTAAAAAGTAGGGCTTCCTTCACCGGCAGGAGTCAGGGTTTCGAGTTTCTCACTGTTCATTTTCCTTCTCTACTGTCTTTGTAATCCAAATTTTTTGACCCGCTCTTTATCATCCGGCAAGAGTAGATTGCGTGTTCCCTTATGGCAAACAGGCAGAAACAGTCCGACAGCGCGGCAGAGACCCGGCGCGAGGACTCGGAAACGAAGCGCGAGCTTTCCGAGGAGGTGCGCGAAGGCGGCGAAGGGATGCGCCGGGAAGCCGAGACCGGACGCACGGAGGCCGAAGGCAGCCGTCAGGCGGAGGAAACGGAGCGAATAGAGCAGGAGTATCTTCGCTCGCTTGCCGAATGTCTGCGCCGGGAGACGGACGAGATGCGGCAGGCGGCGGAAGATCACCGGCAGTCTGCCGAGGCGCTGCGCCGGGCTGCCGAAGACGCCCGTCAGGCCGCCGAAGCGCTGCGTCAGGCCACGGAAGAAGCCCGCGCGGCAGCGGAAGGGTCACGCCAGATCGCCGGCGAGGTTCAAGACGGCCTGCGCGAGCTGATCAAAGAGTTCCATTCGCAAAACAATCTTCGGAATTGATTTCCTTTACCATTTTTCTTCCCCAACATTCTTTCATCAGCCGGTTCCACTTCGCAAGTTATGGGAACATAACGCACTATGAGGCTTAAACGCAGGCGCGAAGAGGCTGCTTTGGCGGTGCAGGACCCGATCAGCGCGAACATTGATGCGGTGGTGGCGCTTCATGCCATTGCCGAGCAGAAGGTGGACACGCATCAGCGGACGGTGGAGTCGCTGACGGCGTGGCTGGGGCGGCCGCAGTTCTTTTACGGCATTCTGGTCGGGGCCGGGCTGTGGATGGGGGTTAATGCCGCCGCGCCATTGCTGCACCTGCCGCGCTGGGACGATCCGCCGTTTGCCTGGCTGCAAGGCGCGATTGGGCTGGGGGCGCTGCTGATGACCTCGGTGATCTTGATCACGCAGAACCGGCAGGGGAAGCTGGCCGAGCGGCGCGAGCAGCTAGAGCTTCAAATGAGCCTTTTGACGGAGCAGCGCACGGCGAAGATTATCGGCCTCTTGGAAGAGCTGCGCCGGGACATGCCGAGCGTCGTCAACCGTGTGGATTTGGAGGCGGAAGCGCTGACAAAGACCGTGGATCCGCATGAAGTGCTGGCGACGTTTGAGAGCAAAATGGAAGAAACGCTCGAAGCGCTGGGAACGCCGAACGCTGAAGCGTCGGAGGAAGGCTCGCGGCTGGTGACGGAGCAGATAGACGCAGCAGCGGCGGAAGCGCAGGGCGAAATCGGGCGGGCCAGGCAGAGCAGCGCCGAGACGCTTGCTTCTTCCGATTAGGCCAGCGTGAAATCTACCTCAAATGTCCGCCGCCAGGGCAGGCGCGTACTGCCCGGCACGATCTGTAAGCCAGTGCCGACGCCGTGCGCCTGCAATATCTGCAAATGCTCTTTGAGCCGCCCTTCAATAAACAGGCAAAGCTGCACTTGCTCGCCGTCACTTGCGGGGTCCGGCTCCCGGCGTCCCCAAAGCCGTTCGGCTTCCGCCCGTGCGGCCCGGCGCGTCACGGTCTGGTAGCCCCAGTCTTCCAGGAACCGATGCGTGAGGAATATGTTTTGAGCATCGGTCCGGCTGGCGTCACTGCCGATGAGGCCGGCGCAGAATGCCTGCGCGACTACGACGCCGAGTGTGTTCCCCGCCGTGTTCCACGCCCCGTAAGCCGCCAGTTTTCCTAAATTCAGCCGAGCATCGAAAAAGAGGCATTCCAAAAGCAGCGGATCGGAGCCGTTTGGGTACGCAGTATCGGCCAGCGCCACCGGCAAGCCATGTGCCTGAGCGTCTGCCAAGGCCCCGACAAACAGTTGGTACTCGGCAAGGCGGGCGGCGCGGTCTTCATTCAGATGTTCCGGCTGCCAGGCTGAGCGGCCCGGCACAGGCGTCGCAACGCCAAGCACGAGATCGCAATCGGCCATGCTCATGGCCGGTGTGCCGCCACCCCCGTGAATTTGGCCTTCAACGGTCTCGCAGATCGGTCGGTCTTCATACGGCGCAACTAAGTTCTGGCCGCCCGTATGGCTGTAGACGACGAAGACGCGCGGCACAGTTCCGGCGTGGTCCATCAGCAGCTTTGCCAAAATAGCCGAGCCGACTTCATCCGCGCCGGGGTGCATCTGCACCCGGCCTGAAAGCGCCGGGCCGATCAGCGCCGGCCAGCCGGCCAGCCAGCCGCGCTCCCGTGACGGCAGGCCGTAGACACTGGTATCGTCGGAAGTCAGCCGCAGCGACGTGATTTTGTCCCGCGCCGCCATGTCCAGCAGGCCCAGATTGACCGTGTGGTTCCGCAGCCGCCGCGAGAGCCAGTCGGTTTTGAGGCCAGCAGGCAGCCGCTGCTCCAGCTCCGCCAGACCATCTGCGTCTTCCAGCTCGGCCTGATGCCGCAGCCGGGCATATTTGTAGAACGCAGTCCCCCACTCTGCCCAGTAGTCCGGCTCTTCCACGGCATCATCGGCATTGGACACGCGCGTGATCAGCGAGAACGCATGGACTGGGCAGCCGGGGTTGATTTTTTCGAGGAGCGTTAGCCGAGCCAATGTCTCCGCCGCGCTGTCACTGGAAATTCGCGACGCGATGAGATTGCCGAAGCCTAAATACTCGCAGGACACAATTATGGCGTCGGCAGTGTATGCCGACGCTTCCAGCCAGGCCGCGACAGCATCCCTATCGGCAGGCACACGCTTGAGGCCGCGCACATCAGGCGGCGGAAGCAGGACTTCCGCGCCGCCGATGACACCCAGCATCTGCGGGTAGCGCGTGTTGACCGGCCGCTCGTCGAGTGGCACCAGCGCGAGCGTGAGTGGTTTCGTCGTCATGCGGGTTGAGTGTTCATTTCTTGCGCTCGCATCTGTGCCTCAAGCAGTGACGGAACATTGAACGCCGCCCGCAAACTGTCTTCAACGTCGGGGCTGACTTCTCCCAGCGACCAGAGGCCGTCTTTGTGGAACTGCGTTCCGAACCGCTGCGGACGCCCAATTCTGTCCAGGAATCGGTCCTCACTGGCCGCCGCCAGCCATTTGGCCTGTTCAATGCCTTGACTGATCGCCGCGACGCAGAACTCATGGGCCAGCAGAGTATCTTCCAGGCTGGACGAGTGCTGCAAAACCATCGCCGCATGGAAATAATCCAGGCCCACCATCAGCTTTTGACCGTGATAAAGCTGCTTCACCCGCGCTAGACGCGCCGTGTCACGCGGTCCGACTTCTTGCCAGTCGATCGTTTCGGTGCGCCGGTCAGATTGGTCTTCGGTGAATAACCGGGCCAGCTCATCGCTGACTTCGGCGGCAGACAGCGCCGCAATGTCGGCAGGCGTCGTCGAAACAACGATTTCAATCGCGGCTTCTGCCGGCGTCCCGGCAGACTGCACCGGTGCAAGGCTTGCCTCAAAGACAGCCGCACCGACAAGCAGCGGGCAGTGCGTTCGGACCACGAGATTAAGCGCATCGCTTGGCCGCAGGTCCACCTCGCGGCGCTGGCTTCCAACGCGCAGTGCAGCCGTCGCGTAAAATGTCTCGTCTCGCAGATTGCTGATGCAGACTTCCTCCACCACCGACCCCGTGGCCGCGATACAGGCCAGCATTGCGTCGTAGGTCTGAGGCCGGTCGGGGGCATGGCCCTGCAAGCCCAAAGAAAGCGCCAGCGCTTCACTCTTGCCGATGTAGACGCGCATTCGGCGTTCGGCAGCGTCTTGAAGCGTCACAAAATAGGGGACTGCCCCGGACTCCTCCGTTGTTGCAACACTTTCGATAGAAACAGCGATGCAGTTTTTCAGCATTTTTTCCTCCTCTCGCTTGCTTATAAAAAATTCTGCGGTTTGCCGATAATGAGAGCAGGAGCGAGCCGGCACGCGCGTAATAAGTACTGTCATGCCTTTTTTCAATTTACCGATAGTCAGCACGCAGCATGTCTAAACCATCACCTATCCCAAGGTTTTTACTTCGCCTGGCAGTCTGGATGCGGCATCACCCGGAGATCAGCCGCCGCCTCTTCCTTGTTGCCGCTTTCAACGCACTGCTCGGCGCCTGCCTTCTCTTCAAGCCAGGCGGGATGAAGATCACTGCTGATATAGACAATCTCAGCGTTTCCGGGCTTGCTTTTTTAGGCACCTGGTGGTGTTTTGCGGCGGCCTGGGAAAAGCGTGATGCGGACGGGGAGCGAAAAGAAATGGCGCACCGGATCACCCTGGTTCTTCTTGGCCTCGGCGTCTCCTGCTCGACGGCGGCGGATATGATCTGGGCCTATCACGAGATGGCGCTTCATCGGACGATGCTGTTTCCGTCGTGGACGGATGTTGCTTTTTTGGTTCAATATCCTTTGCTGCTCATCGGTATTCTGCGCCTGCCGACACGCCGGCTGCCGCCGCCTCTGCGCTGGCGGGTTGTTCTGGACAGCCTCATCACTTTGACTGCCCTCGTGACTCTTTCCTGGTACTTTGTGCTGGGACCAACCTTGCAGAAGGGAACCGGATCGCTGCTGGCGAAAGTTCTGAACGCGGCGGATCCGATCGGCGATCTGGTGCTGCTGGTCTCCCTGCTGCTGGTCATGGCCCAAAGGCGCGATAGCGTTCCGCGCCCTGTGGTGGCGGCTCTTTCTTTCGCGCTGATATGCATCATTGTCGCCGACACCGCTTATGCTTACCAGACGCTTCAAGGAACGTATGCGACTGGTAATTTAGGGGATATCGGCTGGGCTCTGGGCTGTCCTTTAATTGGGCTGGCGGCAGGAATGTCTCGCCGGGTAAAAGAACAAAGCGACGAACGGTCTACTGTTCCACTGCTTTGGCGCTCGCTGCTGCCCTATGTTCTCATGCCGATCCTCGCGGCTCTTGCGCTTTATACCCGCCTGCACCACGGCGATGAGAGGCTGGAGCCGGGTGTTTATCTCGGCGGGGGCGTGCTGGTCCTGCTGGTCCTTGTCCGGCAGGCGGTTGCGATGCAGCGCCTGATTTCCGACTTAAAAGAGCGCATTAAAGCGCAGGAGAAAGCCGAGGAGCTTCTGACAGCGCTGGCGGAGCAGGATAGTCTCACCGGCCTGCTGAACCACCGGGTCTTCCACAGGCGCTTTCAGGAAGAAGCAGAACACGCCGAGCGCTCCGGCCGGCCCCTCACAGTGGCTTTAATAGACTTGAACAACTTCAAATTTTTCAACGACGCTTACGGACATCTCGCCGGGGATGACGTGCTGCGTCAGGCCGCACTTGCCCTTCAGGACTGCTGCCGTCCGTGCGATACGCTGGCGCGGTTCGGCGGCGATGAGTTCGCCCTGCTGCTGCCCGGTGCGGGCCAGGATGAAGCCGGCAGGCTGGCCGCAAGGCTCCAGTCACGCTTAGATAGTCTGGCGTATTACCCGCCGGACCACGATGTCGCAATCCCGTTGCAGCTTTCTGTCGGAACGGCCGTTTTTCCCGAAGAGCAGCGCGGGCGCATGGACACGCTGGCGCTCGCCGATACACGCTTGTACCAGGCAAAAGCAGGCGACAGCGATGCCAGCGCCACGCAGCGCCTCCGGGCAGCTTTTACTGAGCAAATTGACGGCTTCTCCATGCTGGATGCCCTGGTCACGGCAGTAGACAACAAAGATCGTTATACCTGCCGGCACTCCGGGGATGTGATGACGTTCAGCCTCCAAATCGCCGAAGCGCTGGAAATGGACACGGAAACCCAGCATACCGTCGCTGTCGCCGCGCTGCTGCATGACCTCGGCAAGATCGGAGTCCCGGACGCCATTCTCCGCAAGCCGGGCCGGCTCAGCGACGAAGAGTTTGCTGCCGTTCGGCACCACCCTGTCATGGGCGCGGTGCTTGTCGAAGCCGTCCCCGGCTTTGAGGACACTCTCAGCGCCGTGCGTTTCCACCACGAGCGCTGGGACGGCGGCGGCTACCCGGAAGGGCGGCGGGGCGAAGAAACGCCTCTTATCGCCCGGATCATGGCAGTTGCCGATGCCTTCAGCGCCATGACGACTGACCGCCCCTACCGCCGAGGAATGACCGAAGAGCGAGCGCTGGCTGAAATTATCAAAGGAGCGGGAACCCAATTTGATCCCTTCCTGGCTCAAACTTTTGTTTCATTGCGGCAGTCTGCGCTTTCTTCCCCGTCCGCTCTGCTCCCTCAAGCCCTCGCTCCGCTCGCAAAAGCGGCTTAATCAATCATCGCAAGCGCCGCCGCACCGACAAGTGCGGCGTCGGAACCGAGCGCGGCGACCGCGACCGGGCAGCAGGCCGGGCCGGGCAATGCTCCCAGGGAGAGAATGCGCCGGGCCGGTTCCAAAAGCAATTCGCCGAGCGCGGACAGCCCGCCGCCGACCACGATCAAATCCGGGTCTAGGATATTGGCGAGGCTGATTAAGCCGTAACCCAGAAACTCGCCGGTGCGGGTCACAGCTTGGGCAGCCAGGCTTTCAGGATCGCGCCCGGCTTCGGCGGCAATCGCTTCGCCGGTGATCTCGCCGTCCAAGCCGCTCAGCTCACGGTAGGTCTGCACCAGGCCCGGCCCGCTCGCGAAGTCTTCCAATGTCCGGCGCGGCCCGTCGGTCATCGTCAAAAGCAGATGGCCGAACTCAGCGCCGGTCCAGTGAGCGCCGTGGTGCAGTCGGCCCTGAAGCAGCAGTGCGCCGCCGACGCCGGTACCGAGCGCAAGATAAGCGACGGTGCTGAGATTTCGGCCTGCCCCGAAGCGGCTTTCTCCCACGGCCAGCGCATTGACATCGTTGTCGACAAGACACGGCACGCGAAATGCCGCCTCAAACGCCGTCTGGACTTCGGTTCCCGCCCAGCCGGGAAGCAAGTTGGTGGCCGAGACGATGACCCCTAGAGCGGCATTGACCTGGCCGCCGGTGCCGATACCAATCGCCGCAATCGGCTCGTTTTGGTACTGCTGTGCCAAGCCGAGCGCGGCGTCTAAAATCGCCGTGCCGCCTGTTAAAGGGGTTTGGCAGCGGGTTCGACGCAGCGCTTTTCCCTCTGCCGAGACTAGTCCGGCGGCAATCTTTGTGCCGCCGATGTCAATGCCTAAGTAAAGGCTCATCGGCCCCGCACGGCTTGGACAAAGCGCTGCGTGATCTGCTGAGGGCGCGTGATTGCGCCGCCGACCACGACCGCCCATGCCCCGGCGTCCAGCGCCGCGTGGGCCTGTTCCGGGGTCGCAATCCGACCCTCGGCGACCAAGGGAACCGTCAAGACGGAAGCAAGCCGCCGGACCAAATCAAGATCAGGATCTTCGGTCTGCGGCGTGTAGAGGGTGTAGCCGGACATGGTGGTGGAGACAAAATCCGCTCCGGCGTCCTGCGCTTGAAGCGCTTCGTCATAAGTGGAGATGTCGGCGAGAACGAGCTTTTGAGTCGCGGCTTTGACGCGCCCAATGAACTGCGCCCCCATGCCTTCGGGATGCGGCCTGTTTGTCGCGTCTAAAGCGATCACATCCGCCCCGGCGTTTGAGACCGCTTGTGCATCGGCCAGCGTCGGCGTGATATACACGTCAAAGCCTGCCACATCCACTTTAGAAAGGCCAATAAGCGGCAGCGCCGTAACAGCCCGTATAGCGGCGATGTCGGCGGGGCTATTCGCACGGATACCAACCGCTCCGCCCGCCTCGGCGGCGACAGCCAGACGCGCCATGATGTCCGCGCCGAACAGCGGCTCGCCGGGCAGCGCCTGACAGGAGACGATCAACCCGCCGCGTATTCGAGCCGTGATCTCGGAGGCCGTCATCTTTTTCCCTCGGTCATGGGGCAAGTTTACCGGGCGGGAGTTGGGTTTGTCAAGGCACAGACAATGCAGAAGCGAGGGAGTAAACTCCTCTCGCTATATAGGGTTGTCCTTCGGACAAAAGAATGCTGAACGTGAGGTTTCTTCTGGTCCGCAGGACGACTATAACCAGCAGATACGAAGTAATGCCGAAGGCATAGAAGAGTTTACTCCCTCGCTTCTGCATTTTTTCGATGCCGGCTTACGCTTCCGGCAAATCGGCGCCGGGGCGGATGTCCGCGCCGCCCGCTGAAACGCTTTCAAGAGTCTTGGCTTTTTCGGCTTCGGGAATCTGGGCTTTGGCAATATCAGACAGTGATACCATGCCGATGAGGCGTCCATTTTCGACCACGGGCAGACGGCGCACTTGGCGCGTATTCATCAGGTGCAGGGCCTGACCAATCGGCAGGTCCTTCGGGATCGTATCCGGCTGGACCGACATGCACTCCTGAAGCGGGGTTTCCGGTCCGTGGCCTTTGGCGATGGCTTGGATCACAATGTCCCGGTCGGTGACGACTCCGACAAGCGCGTCCAGCCCGTCAAGAATGGGGATGACCCCATAGTCGTGGTCCCGCATAAGCTGGGCGGCCTTTTGGATTGAATCCTGCGGGCCGAGCGACTCCGGGAACTCGGTCATTATATCCTGTACAATCATGGCGTAAGCCTCCAGTCACTTTGTACCCAAAAACCCTGCATTCACTGAGCCGAGCGCGGCTGGGTTTCGGTCGTCAGCGACGCAGTAATCTCAAACAAGCCGAGGCCGAGCAGAGACGTGCGTACTGCGCTCGGCTCTTCCTTCCGCAGTGCGGCGGCGAGGCACAGGGCCGCGCCGCTTGTGCCGTCGAGCGCGAGATGCGCCGGCATCGGCAGCAGCTTAATAGGTCCCAGTTCATAACGGGTGACAAGGCTGTAGACAAGCGTTGCCAGCGCGGACGCTGTCAAAAGAGTGGTCACGGGGCGGCTCCAGCCGGCGGCGCGGGGCAGGGCCAGCAGCAAAGCGACCGAAGCATAATCTAAATACCCATGGGTGCGCGTGGAAAACAGTTTCATGCCGGGTTTGTACCCAGCCGCAGGCCGTCTTAGTCGAGTGAAGCGGTATTAGTCAGGCTATCTGGTATACTTTGTGTATCTATGGTTGTCTTGACGGATAGGGTGCTGGCGCAGTTTGAGGACGTGGCAGCCGTGCCGACGGCGACGCCCGGCGCAGCGGCGTGGACAGCGCGGGAAGCGGGCGGCGGACGGCGGGTGCTGATCAAACGGCTCAGCGGGGACGCGGCAAAGACGCGGGCGACGCAGGCACTGTCCTTGCAGCACCCGCGCATTGTCCCCACCCGCCGGTGGCTGGCCGACGGCGACAAGTTTTACGTCGTCCGCGACTTCGTGCCGGGCCGTAACCTCCGCGAAACTCTTTCCGATTTGTCTCAGCGGGCGTTTGACCGCCTTCACGCCCGCTTGCTGCCGCTTTTGGAAGCACTGGATTACGCCCACGGCGCGGGAGTGACGCATGGCGCGGTGACGGCGGAAAACGTGCTGGAAGGCAAGCAGTTGCCCGACTTTGCCCTGCTGTCCGACTTCGCGGCGGCCCGGCCTCCCGCCGAGACCGTGCCGCGCCGAGATTTCGCCGAACTGTGCGGCCTGTACAAAGATTTTCTCCCCGCCCGGCCGGAAGGCGACGAAGCCGGAAGCGCCGCACGAGTGCGCCTGCTGCGGAATTTGACCGAGACGCAGGAAACGACCCAGTCCGCCGAAGAGCTGCGCTATAAACTCGACGCGATTGCCCGCATGGCCGGACTGCTCGGCTTCAACGCGGGCGATTTGGCGGACGACGCGGCGACGCGCACCCGGATCGGCTCCCGGCTGGTCTGCGCCGTGTCCCCCCCGACCGCAACCGTGACGCCCGGCGGCGGCACGACCGTGACGCTGTCCCTCGACAACGAAGGCGACAGCCCGCTGCATTTGGAATCGGTGACGTCGGATGCCATCTGGCTGAACTTACCCAACGGTTTCACGCCGGTTAATCTCGAACCCGGCACCGGCGGCGACCTGCTATGGACGGTCAGCGCGGCGCGTCTCTCCCCCGGCGCGTACAGTGCAACGCTGTCCGTCCGTTCCAGCGACGGCTCGACGACGCTCCGACCGGCCGTGGGAACAGACTGGGCCGAGCAGAAGATCGCCCTGCCGGTCCTGGTCAAAGCGCCGGGCGCAGACCCTGAAAAGGCCGCGCCGAATGCGGCTCCGGCGCCGCTGGCGGAGAGCCTGCCTCATAGCGGCGAGCGGCCGGGCATTGCGTGTGTTCAGGAGCCGGACCCCGGCCTCGTGCGCGGCGGCCAGTCGGGCGTGGTCCATGTCGGCGTCCAGAATATCGGCCCTGTGCGCCTGCGGATTGAAAAGATCCACACGCGCCCGAAATGGCTGACTTATCCCGGCGACCTGCGGGCGATCTGGGTCGAGCCGGGCGAGACGCGCTTTCTCGGCTTTGCGCTCGACGCTGCGAACTTGGCCGGCGGGGATTACATCGCGCAGGTGACGTTCACCACCAGCATTGTCGCCGACACGCTGCTTGGCCCGAAGCCGGTCTGGCGGGACATGGCCTGCGAAGTGCGCGTGCGGGTCGTGCGCGGCATTGAAGACGCCCTGCCGCCCGGCGCAGGCCGCGCCGGCTGCGTCCCGGTGGTGCTGGCGTCGGCCTTGTTTGTTCTTTATGAAGCCCTGACGCGGGGCTGAACCCCCGTGACGCCTGCCGTTCAGGGCAAGCATAGTCTCTGAGGACCCTATGAAGGCATTTTTCGCCGCACTTTTCTTGCTTTTCTCTGCTCTTGCACCAACTTTTGCCCAAGACGCCCCGGCGGGCCTGTCTCCAGATGCCATTGCGCGGCAGATCAAGCCCCTGAAAGCTAAGACGCTGATTCTGGTCTTCGACGTGACCGAAAGCACCCGGCACGGCGGGGTCTTCTCCGAAGAACGCGCGGCCTCTGCGACACTTCTCCGCGCAGGCTGCTCCCCCGGCGACCGGGTCATTCTCATCCCCTTCGGCACAGGTTACAAGACCGTGTTCGATACAAAGCTGACTAGACCTGGCGACGCCGACACGCTCATTGATCAGCTCCCGACTGCGCCCGCGCCGGGCCACGGCACGAACATCCGCTGGCCACACCACGAGGCGTTAAAACTAGCGTCGCGGGAGCATCTCTGCCCCGTTGTGGTCGTTCTGCTGACCGACTCGTTCAACGACCGGCCCGATTTCTCCGACCCCAATTATCCCAAATACCGGGCTTACTACACCTTGAAGGGCCTCACCATCTATCCCGATACGCCCGAAAACCGCGACTACGAGCGGCTCTTGGCGACCTTGACCCGCTCTGGCTGCCTGCACCAGTACGGCGTCGGGGTCGCGCTCGCCGCGAATGGTCGCCCCATCGAGCGCCTGCCGGTCGGTCCTGGTCAGGGCGATAGCGGCACGGACACCACGACCGAAGCGCCGACCGTCCTGGCCGCGTCCGGCACCGGGAAGCCGTCTTCGCTCCTGCCGCTCATTCTCGGCGCACTGCTTGCCGCCCTGCTGTTGCTGGCTTTGCTTTGGTATCTGCTGAGCCGCCGCCCGGTTCCGGTCCGCCTGCGCCTCGGCGCAAAGGCCCTGCCGCGCGATTACCGGCTGACACCCGGCGCTTCCCTTGCTCTCGGCGGCGCTCCATCAGTCACTTCGACAAGCCAGGACATCTTTCCGCTGGCGGGCCTTGCCGCGCCTGTCGCCCTCATCAAAGCCGAGCGCGGCGGCCTGTCTCTGGTTCCGGTTCCGCCTGCCGGAGACGCCTCCCCTACCCTGTATCACAACGGCCTCGCCTTGCAGCAGCCCGCGCCGCTGCGTCCCGGCGACGATCTGCGCGTGTCCGTGCCTGCCACCGCGACGGACGCCGAGCGGGAGCATCGGATTGCCGTGCTGGACCCCCACGGGCCGGTATTTTAGAAGAAGCCACGCATTGAAATGCGAGGCTGAAGCAAAACAGTGTCGCAGCGACACAAAAATTACACATCCAACGGAGTTGGTCTTCCGTCGCCTCGACGGTGTTTTCTCCGAGCCTCGGAATTGATTCCGTGGCTTCTGCCGCTTGCGTTCCCAAAGACCGAACCCTTGCAACCTTTTTTTCCGTTTTGTGTCACAATCAGTGAGGAGAATTCGTAGGACTAGTGCCGAGGACTACTACCGCTCCACCCTGTTCCCGCCGAGGAGGCCGCGTGCCGTTGAAACTGATCACTTTTCGCCTGTTCTTAACTGTCTCACTGCTGACACTAAGCGTCTGCGCTTTTGCCGCGCCGCCGACGCTGAAGCCGATAGACAACGTTGATTTGCCCTCCGAAGTCAAATTGCATGAGCCTCTTGCAGTATCACTCAATTACACAGGCGATCCTCCGACAAAATTATCCTTGGTCGTTCTGACGCCGGATGGAGAAACAGTCATCGTCCCTGGAAAGCTTTCGAAGGATGCTGCCGAGGGCGGAGCTGTTCCAGTCACATGGCCGTTCACGCCGAACGCAAGCGGCGAGTACCGTTACCATTTTGAGGCGCAGGCGGGGGATCTCGGCAGTACCCGCTTCCCGGAGTCGCCGGCGAATGATTTTCAGTTTGTCGTCGCAAACCCCCTGACCCGCTACCTGGTGCTGGGAGTCGGCCTGCTCATCTGCTTTTTGTTCCTGCCGTTCGTGTCATACACGGCCACGCGCGGCTTGAACCAGCGCGGCGATCCGGCGGCGGCGGCCCGGATCGCGCTTTTAATCGGCCTGGTCGCGTATGTCGCGCTGGCATTCTGCGTTCTGACTCTCAGCTTCGATTACGTCAAGTGGCTCGGCCTGTCCCTGGCAGGCGTCGTTATTCTCGCCATCTTAGTCGGCCTATTTACTCGGCGGAAAGTCGCATAAAGCGTGAACTTATGGACCTATACCCACAAGATTTAGGCGAGCAGATTTCGCGGCAGGTGAGTCTGGACCGAAGCAGCGCCTCGGCTCCGCCGGAAGCGGCGGGATTGAGGCCAAGTACGCCCGGAGCGATCAGCCTTAGCCTGGCGGCGGGCGCGTCTCTGCTTTGGCTGGGAGGTGCCATCGCGATTGCCGTGATGCTGGGGCTGGGAGCGCTGCTGTATTTCGGCGTATACCTGTACTTCATGGCGCGGTCGCCGAAAATCCGGCAGCGGCTGCCGTTGCCGTTGTCAAAGTATGAGGTGCAGACCGTGCGGCAGCAGGCCGGGGACGCACTACGGCAGCACTACCTTGACTTGGCGCTGTCCGTCATCGCTCTGCCGGACACCAAAGACGAGACGGCAAACCGAGAGGTACGGGACGCGATCACGGCGCTTGCGACTGCGGTCGAAGCCTTGCCGCCGGAGCAGAGCGTCGTTTCTGATGATCCGCCCTCCCTACGCGCCGAAGCGCAGGCGCAGATTGAGAACGCGCAGGGCGAGGCCGACCCGGTCATCGCCGCAAGCCTCCGCCGCCGGGCCGAGTCCCTCCTGCGCCGGGCGGACACCGCCGCCAAGACGCTGCTGCTTCTGCGCCGGAACCGCGCCCTGCGGGACGAAGTCAACGAACAGATCAAAGCCTTGCGGACCAGCCTGACCGCGCTCCAAATCGGCGGCCGCCAGTCCGCGCCGGAACTGCCGGGCCTCGCCGCCAGCATCCACCGGGTCGCGCTCGAAGCCAACGCCGTCACCGTCGCCCGCGCCGAAGTAGACACGCTTCTCAGCCAGCCGGTGCGAAAAATGGAAGAAGCACAGGCGGTACGGACTCGAATTTGAGAGAATGCTTTGACAGCGAATGTATTGGGTTGTCCAGCAATAGCACGAAGTTTATCGCGCAGGAAAAAGTCCGCAGAAGCGGTTTTGGCGGGAATGCGGCAATGAAGAACGCGGGATTGAAATCCTACGCTGTGGGGCACAGACGCCTAATGTCCGCCTTCGCGGACAAAGAACAGATTACTACCGAGATCTTTTCTTGTACCCGCGAAGGCGGTTACTGGGCGCTTCGCCCCACAGCGTCGCAATTTATTGCCACGCTTTCTGCTAAAGGACAACCACATGGACAATCTCGGAACATGGGCAGTGTTGAGCATTCCAGTCTTTGTTGCGTTGACGAGTTCCCTGAAGGGACGGGCCAAAGACATTGCCGCTTGGGTTTATACTTGGGGTCTCGGCGCGGTGTGGAGTGTTATCTTCTGGCAGGGCTACTATCTGGCGCTGGAAATGCAGCGAGTGAGTTTTGTGCCTTATGTTCCAGAAACGCAGGCACATTATCTACTCACGCACTGGCTTGACATCGCAGGAGTGGCTTTGCTGATGGCGCTGCCTCCCGTTTTCTATTTCTACAGCAAACACAAATCACAGACTTTGCACGTCGGCTGATTTTCACTCATACGCTCACAAAAACACTATGGCAGAAATCATACAAACAACCACAAACGGAACGAACGGCGCGGCGGGGGCGGCGTCTACGACGGGGCCGCAGGCGGAGGACGGGCGGCTTCGCGGGATTTCGCGGTCGCTGATTATTGGGGTGGGCGGGACGGGGCATCAGATCATGCTCGACATCCGCAAGCGGCTCGTGGACAAGTACGGCGCTTTGGACAAGCTGCCGATTGTGTCGTTTCTGCTGCTCGACACGGACCAGGCGATTTTCTCCAAGAACCCGGATTATGATGATGAAGTGAACTTGGATACGGCGGATAAGATTCATACGTCGGTGCATGGGGTGGATTCGCTTCGGAAGAACCTGCGGGAGCATCCCCATTTAAGAAACTGGCTCGACCCGCGTGTTCTGACCGGCGACATTGACCAGGGCGCGGGCGCGGTTCGGGCGAGAGGCCGGCTGGCGTACTTCTGGAACTACAACCAGATCGCCCGGCGGCTGGAAGAGCAGATGCTTCAGATTACAAAGGACTCGTCGAAAGAGACGGCCATTCGGAACGGCCTGCAAGTGGGCGAGGGCATCACGGTCTATGTCGTCGGCTCGCTGCTCGGCGGCACGGGGTCGGGGATGTTCTTGGATTTGGCGTACACAGTCCGCAACAAGTTCAAGAACCAGCGGATGCTGGAAACGGTGGGGATGTTCTCGATCCCGCCGAACTCGGAAGCGGTGGCTGTTGATAATCGGCCCAATGCCTACGCCGCGCTGCTGGAATTGAACCACTACACGGACCCGACAACGACGTTTACGGCGCAGTATCAGGCAGACATCCCGCCGATGGAAGATGCCGATCCGCCGTTCCGCTATACTTATCTTGCGGATACGTCGTCGCCGGCCGCCCAGCTTGACTCGGTCAAAGACTTGGTGGAGATGATCGGGCATTCGATCTTTTTAGATTTAACGTCCGAGTTCCAGCGGCAGAAGAAGTCCAACCGCAACAACTTCGACCAGTTTCTGATCACGTCGGACGGGCTGGGCTGCCCGCAGAACTATCTGGGCTTCGGGCTTTCCGCCATTCAATTTCCGAAAGACAAAGTCATGGCGGCCTGCTCGAACCGACTGGCGGGCGACATTGTCCGCCGCTGGACCACGCCCTTAGAACGCACAGTCAATGTCGGGGCATTCACGGATCAAGAACTGGGGCGGCTCGGCATGACCCCGGAGGCGGTTCAGCGGCAGGTGCTGCTGGGCAACTCGGAGACCGGCGAAACGCTGCGCGACGGCGCCCTCGCCTACTGGCAGGCGGTAGACCGGCAGTATGCGACGGCGTACCCCGGCCACGGCAATGTGGTCGGCTATTTGACGGCCCGGCAAAAGGAGTCGGAAGCGAAGGTCGCGGATACCGATCCGAACCCGGATCTGCTCGCTAAACGCCGAACCAATCTCGGCGAATCGGTGTTTCAGGTGCAGCAGAATTTGGGCGCGGCAATCCGGGCCAAAGACAAGGCCCTGCGGGACTGGGTTTCGGCACGGGTGAATGACCCGAACCATCGCCACTCGGTCGCGGCGGCGTCCCTCGACATGATGGTAGATCGGTTTCGCGGCTATCTGACCCAATTAGAGAAGCAGCAGGACGATTTGAAGGGGAGCGCGTTTCTTGTTGCCAAGCAGCGCGATGATGCGCTGACGGCCATCAACCGCCACGCCACAGACCCGTTTATGAACCTGATCTTCGGCGCAAAACGGAACGAGATAGACCAGGCAAAAGAGGCATATTTAATTGCCGCCCGGCGCTACGACGCCGAGGCTTTGGACTTCAAGGCGGCAGGCGCGGCGGCGGTCTTCTACACGCGCATGATTGAGACGATTGGGGCGCTGCGGGCGGACATGGACCGCTATGTCGAGCGCATGGACTCGCTCCGGGCCAGGTTTGAACGGGCCGAGCGCCACGCGGTTCAGGAGCCGGTCGATGTCAACGGCGAGGTGCTGTTTAATCCCGGACGGCGCGAGACCGACCCGAACACCGGCCAGGATCGCTACGTTGGGGGCGACATTGACGAGCGGTATGCGTTCTATGTCGGCAACGCGCAGGACCCGGCTTCCACGGTCGTCAACAATTTAGTCACGGACATTTTAGAAACGCTCGGCACGCGCGGCGACATTTGGGGCATGAAGGACGGCGAGTTGTCCCGCCTCAGCGATGTGATCTTGGACCATGCCAAAGCCGTTTTCCAGCCGGTCGCCGACGAAAGCGTCTTGGACAAGTTCTACGCGAAGTATGGTTTAGACACCGACCGCACCGTGCAGACCCTGCGCCGGGTTGTCGCGCTGTCCCGGCCCTTCCTGCATTTGCAGGAGAACGCCCCGAATTACACGCACAACATGAACAAGGAGCAGACGATTGTCGGCGTCCTGCACGGCGCGGCCCCGCGCTCCGAAAACGAGCAGCGGTTCGGCTCGATGCTGATGGAGTCGGTGCAGAATGTCAAAGACCAGCAGATCACGAACTCCAACGAATCCGATCAAGTCCTGTTTCTGCATGAACGCGCAGCCTTCCCGCTGCGTCTCTTGCAGGGAATGGATTCCTACCGCTATGCCTATGACCAGGTGAAGTCTCAGGGCGCGGCAGCGAACCCGATTCACACCCGCACGGACGTTCAGGAGTGGGTCCGCATCTCGCCGCCGTCCGCCGAGGACCAGAAGCAGGCGTGGCGGACCTTTGTCATCGGCTGGGCGTCAGGCGTGATCTCGGAAGAGCGCGAGTCGCGGTACACCAGCATCGGCACGCGGACGCAGCTTCGGTTTGTCGCGAATTATGTGGACCGCTTCGGGATGCCGAAGTCGGACGCTTTAGGCGGCTTCAACACGGTCGAAACACCGATTGCCGGGTTCAAGGCCGAAGCCGGCAGCTCGGACCGCCCGCCTTTGGAGGCCCGCGATATCGTTCAGCGTCTGTGCGATGACCGCCGGATGCAGGCCCAGATTGCCGCCGCGATTGACGAGCGCCTGCGGGACCTGGGCGGCAAGGCTCTCGGCGACCGCTTAGTGGCTCATGCACTCGTCCAAAAGTCGGCCTGGCTCCCGGCGTTCTACAACGCCTACTATTTGGTGCTGACGAATTACCTGGAAGAAATCAACTACGCGGGCGGCATGGCTCCTGCGGCGGTCGTGGAAACGTCCGCCGTTCCCGCCGTCATACCAAACGGCAACACAGCTATCGCGGCTCCGCCCGCCGGAACCCGGACACTCCGGGAGCGGCTGAATGACCTGAAAGAGCTTCGCGCTGAAGACATCATCACGCAGGAAGAGTTTGACGAGCGGCGCAAGGCGATTTTAGCCGAGGTGTGAGTGAAGCTCAAAGAAGGAATACAAGCAATGACATTAACATTGAACCCGGACGTTGAAGTCAGCCTACGAAGCGTCGCGGATGAGCGCGGGATCGCGCCTGAGCAGCTTCACGAAGACCTGCTTCGAGAGGCCCTGGCCGAAGCGGCAACAAAGCGGCAAGTCACGGCATCCGCGCGACAAGCAAGAGTTGAGCGGTTCCAACGCTGGGCGGAAAGCAATGGACACAACACGCCTCTGCTCTCAGACGACGCCATCAGCCGCAGTACGATCTACGGAGAGCGGTAAATGATTGACTGGCTTGCCGACTCAAATATCTGGCTGCGAAGCAGCGAGCCGGATCATCCCATGTACCCGGCAGCCACACAAGCGGTAGAAACGATCTTAGAGGCTGATGACATCTCCCTGGTGCCGCAGACCATGAACGAGTTCTGGCGCGTCGTCACTGCACCTCTGGACAAACAGCGCGGCGGCTTTGGCTGGGCCGTCGCTGAAGCGGATCTCAAAATCCAGCAGCTTGAGTTCGACTTCCCGATGAAGTACGACAACGCCGAAGTATACCGAAAATGGCGGGCAGTTGTTCTCACTCTGGGCGTCACCGGGATACACGTTCACGACGCACGCCTTGTCGCCGCGATGCTGGCGCACGGTCTAACCCATATCCTGACGTTCAACGTGAAGGACTTTCAGCGTTATGTTCCTCTGGGGATTACAGTGGTTCACCCCGAAGAGGTGAAGTGAAGCGTCCAGTAAGAACGGGCGGACACGCGGCTTCGGAAAAGTTTGCACTTAAAAGTTTTAGAAATACCACGCACTATGGCACGACGAACGACACGACGATCCCTGGCACTTCCTCTCGCTCTCGGATTGACTGCTCTCGGATTGACTGCACTCGGTCTCAGCGCGGCAAATGCACAGACAAAGCCGCTGGCAGTGCTGACGCAGCACAACGACAACGCGCGAACGGGCGATAATTTGCAGGAAACGCTGCTCAATACATCGAGCGTCAATCCCAAAACCTTCGGCAAGCTGGGAACGCTCAGCGTAGACGGCTACTTGTACGCCCAGCCGCTGTATGTCCAGAACGTGCGCGTGCCGAACAAAGGACTGCACAACGTCGTGTATTTGGCGACCGCCCATAACAGCGTGTATGCGTTTGATGCCGACGATTTGACAGCCAAGCAGCCGCTGTGGAAAGTCAATTTGGGTCCGTCGGTGCCTGCCGCCGAAGTCTACACGACCAAGTGGACGGACATGCGGATCGAGATCGGCATCACCAGCACGCCGGTCATTGACCCGTCTACAAATACGATCTTTGTGGAAGCCAAGACCAAAGAACACGGGACATATGTCCAGCGGCTGCACGCGCTTGACATCACGACCGGGGCGGAGAAGCCGGGCAGCCCCGTCGAAATCGAGGCTTCGGTTCCCGGAACCGGCATGGCGAGCGCCGGCGGGCAGGTCGCGTTTGACCCCGTCAAGCAGCTTCAGCGGCCCGCACTGCTGCTCGCGAACGGCACGGTCTACCTTGCATTCGGCTCCCACGCCGACAGCCCACCGTTTCACGGCTGGATTCTCGGCTATGATGCTCATACACTGGCCCAGACGTGCGTCTTCAATCTCACGCCGAACGGGGACGAAGGCTCGCTGTGGCAGGCGGGTATGGGCATGGCGTCCGACCCCACCGGCAGCCTCTATGCGATGGCCGGTAACGGCACGTTTGACGCGGACCACGGGGGCCAAGACTACGGCAACGCTATCTTGCGGCTGACCCCGAAGCCCGGCGGCCTGACGGTGGCGGACTATTTTGAGCCGTACAACCAAGAATCTCTCTCAGACAACGACCTGGACACCGGCTCCTCCGGCCCGCTGCTCATCCCGAACACCAACCTGCTGCTCGGCGGCGCCAAAAACGGCTGGCTGTACTTAACCCAAATGAACAAGATGGGCCACTACCAGAATACCGGCGACAGCCAGATTGTCCAGTCGTTCCAGATCACGCACGGCAACTGCCACGGGTCATCGGTCTACTGGAACGGGCCGGGCGGAGCGCAGGTCTATATCTGGCCGGAATACGCGCACCTGATGGCGTTTCGCCTGAACGTGGGAAAGCTGAACCCCACCCCAGCATCCGTAAGCGCCGTTGCCGTGCCGGACGGGATGCCAGGGGCATTTTTGTCGGTGTCCGCCGACGGCAGCAAAGCAGGAACCGGAATTGTCTGGTCGTCCGCGCCGTATGACGCCAATGCCAACTGGGAAACCGTGCCGGGGATACTGCGGGCTTATGATGCGTCGGATTTATCGCACGAGATTTGGGACTCGCAGATGAACCCCGGCCGGGATGACGCCGGCATGTTCGCAAAGTTTTGTGCGCCGACCATCATCAACGGCAAAGTTTATCTGTCTACATTCTCGAACCAGCTTCAAGTTTATGGCCTGCTCGGCAGTGCGGTGCCAGCCATTCGCCGAACCGCCGCGTCCCGCAAATCCGTGACCGTGACATATAACCAGCCGGTAGACCCGCAAAGCGCTTTGCAAACGCAGAACTACACGCTGGACAACGGCGTGCGCGTCTTGAAAGCAAAGATCAAAGCAGACCATAAAACGGTGCTGCTGACAACAACGCCGCTTACGCCGGGACAGATGTACACGCTGACAGTCAGTGGTATCCATAGCGTAACCGACCTGAAGCTGACGCTGCCATTGGCGACACATGCTTGGTTCCGACCCGGTCCGGTCATCGCAAGCGGACAGCTTTAAGGCAATTCTAAAAATAACTTAGTGCTTGTTGACAGAAGTTATTTCCCTATGCTATGATTGACAGACAGGCGAAGTTGAAGCCCCGCGACCAGAAATGAAAGAACGTCCATGACCGCGCTTTTCAGACCTGAACCCGCCTCCCATGCCTCCTCAAACGTGCCGTTCCCGCCTTTAGCCTCGCCTGCCTCGCGATGACCCTTCTCCCCACGCCGGCCACTGGGTCTGGACCGCCACCGGCTCCGGTTCCGCCAGCCTCAACGGCCAGGTACAGTTAAGCCAAATCTGGGTTGCTCCTACTACCCAGTTCACCGGCGGCCTGTCCATCCCCCAGCTTAAAGCGGGACAAGGGATGCCGCCCTACAGCGTCCCCGGCACGGTCTCTGCCTCCGCTAACTTGACGGTGACGCTCACCGGAACTTGGACCCCCGACACGAACTCCGACAACACACCCCCGCCCGGCGTCCTGTTCGCCGAGATTTTCAGCGCCCAGGGCATCTTCTCCAACGGAGACAGTCTTACACAAGCCGGCCAGGCAAACGACGGGTTCGGCGATCCCCAGGTTCCTTTCGGGTCCCTGATCGGCACAAGCTCAACCAATGGGACGAAGTATGTGCCGTCATCGGGCGGCTCGATCACGGCCACGCTAACGCTGTCGGCCTCCGCCACCGGAACGCAGCCGGCGCATGTGGGCGGCGGGGGCGCATCGGCGAGCGTCGGCCCCGCCAGCATCAGCATTCATGCACAGCCGTACAACTTCCGTTCCACCAGTTTTACAGACGCAAATGGAGTTTTCCACCCTGCGGTTGTTATAGACAATCCAGACGCTATACTTGCGCTCAGTTACCGCTGGTCCTCAACGGATGGTGTCCTAGCAGACCTTACCACCTGCACGTTTGATGAAAAAATCACCTGGGACACCAACACGGTTGGGTCTGTCAAGACGGTGAATGGTACATCAGCTTATGTTCCTCCTTCGCCGCCAGCCGGAACAAACGCTCAGGGTCGTCCCATCGCTTATTCCGACCCGGTAATCTTGGGAGGCCCGGCAGCAAATAGCGGATCTACAGACACTTTCAGCCCAGACACGGCGTATACAGGGCCGTACACAGTCATTTCTTGGTGGGGCGACCAAACTTATGTCTTTAGCGACACTGCAACTAAAGAGGTCAACACCCCCATACCTGGTCCGGCACCTTGACGATTTCCACGAGAGGTTACTCCGCCGGCCCGAAAAATCTTCAGTGAGCCGAAAGGAAAACAGCAACATGAAACAAAAATCAACAGCAATTGTCAGCATCGCGTTAATGACGCTTTGCTTCACGCTCAGTGGAACGAGACTTTTGGCACAGTCTCAAGGCGAAGAAAAAGGTCCGGTCAGCGTGACCGCATCGCTCGCGGAGGCTTCCACCGTCTGTCTCGGCGAACCAATCCTGCTGAGATATGATGTCAAGAACAGCGGCCAGCTGGAGGTGGCTGTCTCCAATACAGACGCTAAGGAAGACACTTTGGGTACGGAGACTTTCACTGAGGCTGCTGGAAAGCCGCTTGTCCCATCGGCAAGCCTTCTCGTTCCGCATTACCAAAGCGAGACTCTCTTCATGTATCCTAGTGTTAACCTTGCAGGCAATGGTTCAAAGAGCGTGAAGGCGTTGACGAATGCCCGCATCACTTTCCCGCATACTGGCAGCTATGTCCTGCGGGTGCATGTGGAGCGGCCTTATGTGGTTGGTGACCGGGATCAAGGCACACGCTACGTTCTTAAAGGCGACTATGTGTTCCCGCTGAAGGTTGTTGCCGCCGATCCGGCTTACCTGCACGGCACGGCGCAGAGTCTGCGTGAGGGCATCCTCCGAACCACGGACGCCGAGGAAAAAGCGACGCTTGTCCGAGCGCTGTTTTCGATGCCTGAGTCTGCCGCTTCCTCGTCCTGGCAGTCACTCATCGAGGAGCCGAAGCTGGACGGCGGAACGCTCAATGAGATCGGTACGGCTTTGGAGGGCCTTCAGACAAGCAGGGCGGCGGACCTTCTTGCCGAAATGTTTTGGGAGCCGGTGCAGTCTCCAGATACCGTTGCGGAGGCTTCGGTCTTCCAGCACTTCTATGGGATGTATGATGCCGCCACTCCTGCCGTTAAGAAGCACATCGAAGACCTGCACAAACAGCATGGGGTCGCAATGTCAAAAATTAGGCTGGAATAGCCTGCTTCCACTGCCGACAAAGCCGCCGCATCAGACGATGTGGCGGCTCTTTTTTGTCGTCCAGTTGAACGGAACAAGCGGGGCTTAATCTTCTATCGGCTCAATGTCGTCGGGGGTGACGCTGCCGAGGTTGACTTCTACGACCCCAGCCTTTTCGCGGACTGCCGGGGAGACCAATGCAGGCAGGGCCTGTTCGGGGTGGCGGCGGGTGCCGTGGATGTTCTTGCCGGTGGAGGCGAAGGCCGCGCCGTGGCAGGGGCATTGAAGCTGCCTGGCGTCAGCGGACCAGCCGACTTCGCAGCCCCGGTGGGTGCATTTCGCGGTCACAGCCGTGAGGGTCTTGGCGTCGGTGCGGGTGACATACAGCACGCCGCCGTGCGGGACGGTAACGCGCTGGGGCTTACCAATGGTGAACAGCTCGGACTTGCCGACGGCGGTCCACTGATCGGCGGCGGCTTCGGCACGGCTTATAAGAACAAGCGCAAGTCCTGCCCCGGCGGCTGTCTTTAGGACATCGCGCCGGGTTAGCATTTGGTCTTCAATTTTTGGTTGCATAGTGTGTTTTACTCGATGCCGGCATAGCGGGCGAGAACAGATTCTTGGATTGTCGGACGAGATTTGTTGGACACTTGGAGAAAAACAATTGTTCCGTGAACATCCGTACATAGAGCTAACGTGTCGGTGGATTGCAGCATAAGATGGAAGCCCATGCCGAGCGACACGCGCGTGGAGAAGCCCTGTTCCAGCGTCGCGCGGGCAAGATGCGCGGGCGCGATGCCGGAGCCGTTGTCGGCGATCTGCACCGTCACTGAGTCCCCGACCGCCCAAACCGTCGCCCAGCCGCCGTTGCCGTGCTTGACGGCATTTGTTGCGGCCTCGGTCGTTGCCGTGCAAAGGTCATCTACCCGGTCCCGGTCCATGCCGCTTTCCTGACCAATGCGGCTGAGCGCACGGCGCAGGGCGCTGGCGTCAGCAGGTTCCGTCAGCTCCTGCGTGAACGCCGGAGGAACACGGGCCAGCTCAATCGGCGGGATTTCGCCGGGTTCGACCAGGCGCAGCTTGCCGCCGGTGACGGCGAGCAGGACATCGCGGTTAAAGACGCGCCGCTGCTCCTCGCTTTCCGTCAGCTTCTTGTTGACCGCCTGCAATTCTGCGTTGGACTGATTGTAGCGGCTGAGGGCTGAGCGAAGCGCCCCCGTGATTACGGCAATCGTGATTGTCCCCAGCAGCATCGCGCCGAACTCAATTCCTTCGGCGGGGCTGGGAAACGATACCAATTGGAGGCCGTGCTTGCTGTCGGCAAACAGGTAAACCCGCGCCAGCGCCAGCGCCAGAAAGGCCGTGCCGATGCCGCCCCAGATGCCGAGCAGAGCGGCGCCGACCGCAACGGGGATCAGATAAAAGATCGTGTATGGGCGATGAACACCGACAATACCGGTGATGCCGACTTCCAGCCAGGTGCAGAGCGCCAGCAGAAACAGCGTCAGCAGCGCCGACACAATCGCACTCGCCGGCTTCGACAGTGGTGTGGTCATGGGGACGTTTCTTGTGCCTTGATTTGTAGCGCTATGATACCCAAATTATCGTCCGAATTACCGGCGGTTAGGCACGCTCCGGGCGCAGCAGCGGGAACAAAATCACGTCGCGGATTGACGGCGCATCGGTGAGGATGATCGCCAGCCGGTCTACCCCGCCGCCGAAGCCGCCGGTCGGCGGCATCCCATATTCCATTGCCCGCAGAAAATCTTCGTCCATCGGGTGCGCCTCGGCGTCGCCGCTCTGCCGAAGCGCGGCCTGCGCCGTGAACCGCTCGCGCTGGTCCAGTGGATCGTTGATCTCGCTGAACGCATTGCCAAGCTCCGCGCCTGCCATGTAGATCTCAAACCGCCGGGTCAAACTTGGATTGCCCGGCATTTTCTTTGCCAGCGGCGACGTTTCGGTCGGAAAATCCGTGATAAACGTCGGCTGGATCAGGTTCGGCTGGGTGAACCGCTCGTGCAGCTTTTCCATGATTCCGCCAACCGTCGGCTCATTGTCCGCCGGCAGGCCAAGCCGCGCCAGCACGGCATGGGCGGACTCCAAAGTCGCCAGCTCTTCCGGCGCGACCCCGGCATACTGCCGAATGCCTTCCAGCATCGGCAGCCGGGCGAAATTGGGCGCAAGATCAATGTCCTGGTTTTGATAGGTAAACTGCTCGCCGCCGTGCAAAGCGCGGCAGATAAAGCGGTACATTCCCTCCACCAGCGTCATCATGTCTTCTAAGTTCGCGTAGGCCGCGTAGACCTCCATCATCGTAAATTCCGGGCTATGGCGGGTGGAAATGCCTTCATTGCGGAAGACGCGCCCGATCTCATACACCTTGTCAATGCCGCCGATAATGAGCCGCTTCAAGTAAAGCTCCAAGGAGATCCGCAGGTGCAGCTCCAAATCAAGCGCGTTGTGATGAGTCAGGAACGGACGCGCCGCCGCGCCGCCCGCGACCGTTTGCAGCACCGGAGTCTCAACTTCCAGATAGTCCTTGCCGTCGAGATACTCCCGCATCGCGCGGGCGACTTTCATGCGGCCTAAAAGCCGCTCTCGCGAGGCTTTGTTGACCAGCAAATCTACCGACCGCTGCCGGTAGCGCATCTCCGGGTCTTTCAAGCCCCCGGACTGCTTCTCCTCGCCTTCATCGGTTTCATATTCTTTGCCGAGCGGCAGCGGGCGCAGAGACTTCGCCAGCAGCGTCCATTCGCGCACATGCACCGAGATTTCGCCTCGCTGGGTCCGAAACACAAATCCCGACACACCGGCAATATCACCGAGGTCTAAGTGATGCTTGATGTCGTCAAACAGCACGTCCCCGACTTCGTCTTTGCGGACATAAAGCTGAATACGCCCTGTGCCGTCGGTCAAGTCCAAAAACGCCACTTTGCCCTGCACCCGAATGGCTGTGATGCGCCCCGCGCAGAAGACCGTGTGCGTGTCCAGCCGGTCAAAGTCCGCCAGGATTTCCGCCGCGTGATGAGTCACATCAAACCGCTCGGCCAGGAACGGGTCGCGCCCAGCCTCACGCAGCGCGTCCAGCTTCTGCCGTCGCACCGGGTCGATGCCATCGGGCGCATATAGGCTGGTTGTTTCTTCGGACAAGTGGGTAGGTCTTTCTAAGTCATGCAGCAGCAAGAAGGGCGAACACAAGAGCAAGAAGGGCGAACACAAGGTTCGCGCCCTACGGTTCGGGCGGAATTATCTGCCCCGTAGGGGCGGACCTTGTGTTCGCCCTTCTTCAAGATATGAACCTGTGCATCTCTATTTGCGGATGGCGACGATTTTATATTTGGTCTTGCCGGCGGGCGTGGTCACGCTGACGCTATCGCCGACTTTTTTGCCCATCAGGGCTTCGCCGACGGGGGATTCATCGCTGATTTTTTCGCGGTTGGGGTTCGCTTCCACCGGCGAAACCAGCGTGAATTCCCAGTCTTCCTCGTCATCGTTAATGGTCACGACCGAGCCGATGCCGACGTGGTCGGTGGGGATTTCTTCGGCGTCTAAAGGCCGGGCGATCTGCATGATGTGCTTCAGGTCTTCGATGCGGCCCTCTAAAAACGCCTGGGCGTTTTTGGCGTCCTCATACTCCGAGTTCTCGGTCAGCTCCCCGTAGGTGATGGCATCGCGAATGCGCTCCGCCACGTCGCGCCGCTCCGTCGTGCGGAGCGTTTCCAGTTCATCGGCGATTTCCTTGTAGCCGGCGGGCGTCAGGACGATCTCTTCAATGTCACCCAAGTCACTCAGTCCCCTTGCTCGGAGTTGTTATTTTTTCTCGAAGTTGCTGTTTTAGCTGAATTGGGCGTTAGTATACCCGAAATCGCTGCCGTCTGTCAACCGCGCTTCAGGCGTTTCGTGAGGGGAAGAGCGCGGGCGACAGCCTGCTGCAACGCATCACGGTACACCTGCTGCAAGCGCGGTGCCGACAATGTCTGCCCCGTGCTGTAATACGCCTGGGCTGACCTGCCGACGGTGTAGGTTCCGGCATACGCCACCGCGCCTTTGACCGCGACGCCAACCCCGCCGGGGACCAGGCCGATGAGCTGCCGGGCTGCCAGACGCCAGCCGAACGCCGACCCGGCCACCGGCAGCAGCTCGCGTGTCCGCGCTTTCATGTCCACTTCCCTGCCGTAAGCCGCCGCAATGGACATGAGAAGCAGGCCCTGGTTTTTGGTCAGCAGGATCATGTCGCCGAACGCCGTCGCCGGCAGGAGAAAATCGGTGAACGGGATGACGCCCGGCAGGGCCGACAGCATGGCGAGCTTGGCGTTCTCCTTCGCCGCTTCGTTAATGAGAAGCGTCGCCACGGCGGGCCGGAACGCCGGGACGTGCCGGGCCAGCGACAGGCGCAGATCGGGGTGCGCCGCCGCCATGCCTGCGAGAGTCGCCGCAAGCTCCGTTTCGCTTGCGGTTAGCGTTTCGGCGTCCAGCATCAGGCTGTCCAGGGGAACGTCCGCTTCAGTGCGGTAGCTCTGCACAAACGCGCTGATGTCTGCCGGTCCGGACGGCCCCAGATCGCGCGGCTCGGCGATCTCTAACGCGAGCCGCGCCGCCAGCAAATCCGTGTGGTCCTGCGTGCCGACCAGAGCCAGATGAAACGGCTTTTCGGCAGCGTCGGCGATCTCAGAGACATTCAAGCCTTTGACGAGGTTCCAGACCTGCCACGCGCCACGCGCATGACCAGGCACCGCCTTCAAGGCAACTTTGGGTAACGAGAACGGCATAATACGCCTCCAATCGCGCTGTTATACCCCGTTTCGGCGCAAACGGCAGGGATTTTGTTCCCGTATGGGGAAAGAGCCTGCAAAGAACCTCTATTGAAAGAAGAAACCCATGACATTCCCCATTTTGCAGTTGAGCGGCACGGCTTACGACCAGGGCGTCCAGCATGGACAGCAGCTTAAAGACCGCATCGCTCACAATTTAGGTGTTTACTTTGCCCGCTTCGAGCAAGAAGCCGGGCTGCCGCCCTCCGAAGTTCTAAAACGAGCTAACCGCTACGCCGAGGCGATTGCCGGGCAGAACCGGGACTACTTTGACGGGATGCGCGGGGTCGCTGACGGCTCCGGGTTTCCTTTGGAAGAAATCGCCGCGCTGCAAGTGCGCTACGAGATTTTGTACTATCAGTACGGCCACCGGACAAGCGAGGACGTAGACGGCTGCACGGCCTTCGCCGTCCTGCCGGAGGCGTCTGAAAACGGACATCTTTTAGTCGGCCAGAACTGGGACTGGATTCCCGAAGTCAAAGGCGCGGTCCTGCACACGACCGACCCCGACGGCACCGAAGTGCTGGCGTTCACCGAGGCAGGCATTGTCGGCGGCAAGATCGGCTTTAGCAGCGCGGGGGTCGCGCTGGCGATTAACGGCATGATGAGTACCGAAGATGACTGGTCCACGCTCGCCAAGCCCTTCCATGTCCGCTGCTACGAAATACTCCGCTCCCGCGACTTCGACGCTGCCGTGTCGGTCGTCACGTCCGAGAACCGCGCCTGCTCCACCAATTTTCTCATCGCCCAAACCCCCGACAAAGTTGTAGACATCGAAGCCTCCCCAGACAAGATGCGCCTTTTAGAATGCGAAGGCGGCTGCCTCGTCCATACCAACAACTTCACCGATCCCGCCGAGATCGGCGTCGCCGAGCCGCCGAACCCCAAGCGCGAGTTCTCGAAAGGCCGCCGCTCCCGCATGGGCGAGCTTTTGTCGTTGCACGAGAAAATCAGCATTGCCGACATCCAGACCGATTTGCAGGACCACCTGCGCTACCCCTACGGCATCTGCCGCCACGCCGCCGTGGGCTTAGAGCCGCCGCAGAACCACGCCATCACCGTCACGGCCATTGTGATGGATGTCACGGCCAAAACGCTCATGCTCACCGACGGCGTCCCCTGCGAAAACCCGTTCCAGACGGTGACACTGTAAGAGCAATGGGAGAAGCAGAATGGATGAACGAATTCGGCGTGTCGCGGCAGAGACGCCGGCTTTGCTGGAAGCGGCGGCGGTTCCCGGCCTTACGGTTGCACTCCTTGAAGGCGGCATAACCCGCGAAGTGCACTGCTTCGGCACGACGAAACCACACGGCAGTGCACCCATCACTGAGAAGACGATTTTCAAGTCTGCGTCGCTTACCAAACAGGCGTTTCTCTATGCGGTGCTGAAGACCATCGAGGCAGGAGTGCTGGACATCGATCAGCCACTCGCGCAGTACCTGGACAAGCCGTTTGAGGCAGACGATAGCGATATTAGACGCATCACCGCCCGCCACGTCCTGACCCATACTATGGGCTGGCGTAATTGGCCGCCTGCTGATGGCGAGTTGATCACCCGCATCGCTCCACTCGGCGAGCGGTGGACGTACTCCGGGCAGGCATTTCTCTACTTGCAGGCGGCGTTGGAGTCGCTTTGGGGTGAGCCTGCCTCAGAGCACCTGCAGCGGTCAGTGCTTGATCCGCTGAACATGCCTCAGAGCAGTTTCCTGTGGCGGGACGAGTACGAAGAGACGGCGGTGGACGGGTTTGACCCGAAGGGAGACATCCCCGACCATTGCCGCTGGTACCCCACCGAGGCAGACGCTTCCGGCAGCCTGCATACAACGGCGCGGGAGTATGCCCGTTTACTGGAGGCGTTTCTTGAACCGGACCTGCGAGGGCGGCACCCGGACGTGTATCAGCGGCAGATCGAGATCAACGCACGCTTCGGCTGGTCTCTTGGGTGGGGCACTGCCGATGACGACATCCTTTGGCAGTGGGGCGACCACACTGCCTTTACCGCTTTTGTCGCTCTTGTGCCCACACGCGGAATAGGGATTGTCGTTCTGACAAACGGTACGAGAGGCCAGCGTATCTACCGAGAGTGGGTGAGTGCCTGGCTGGAAGCAGATATGTCAGCGTTTCCTACTCGCGGCGTCTGAGAAATCCACTGTATTTTCGGCGCTTAACGAGAGACATAACGCATAGATTTATGGTACTAAGTGGCAAGGAGACAACATCTATGGCTACGATGCAGGAACAGTATTTGACGGACCGGGAAGGCAAACGGGTCGGGGTTGTTCTTGACTTGGAACAATTTCAGCGGATTGTCGAAGATCTGGAAGAACTGGAAGACATTCGCGCTTATGATGCGGCAATGGCCTCCGGGGATGAAGTTGTTCCATTCGATCAAGCCATCGCGGAAATTGAACAGAGCCGCAAATGACTTACACCATCGTTTTCCTGAGGCGAGCGCAAAAAGAACTCGGAGGCCTTCCCAGCGCTGAGTATGAGCGGGTTCGGGATGCGATTGCAGACCTTGCCAATGACCCGCGCCCGCCGGGATGCAAAAAACTTTCCGGGCGCGACGGCTGGCGAATACGCATCGGGGATTACCGCGTGATTTATGACATCAATGACCGGGAACTGCTGGTCACGGTCGTCCGTGTGGGCAACCGGCGCGACATCTACCGATACCATTGCTCCGATTGGCCGACGCCTCTTTTCGGGAACAATCGCTTATGACTAAAGCCGTGTTTTTTGGAGCGTCGTCGGTGGAAGGCGCAGGAGCATCGTCGCCGGAGAAGCGGTTCTCGACGCTGGTGTGCCGGACGCTGGGGTGGGACGAAATCAACCTCGGCGTCGGCGGTACGACCATGACCGGGCGAGGCGAAGACGGCCTGATCGCCGATGAGGAAAGCGGCATCGGACGGGTTCCCGACATCCTGCACGCGAAGCCCAATGTCGTGTTGATTTCGTATGGCGCGAATGACTTTGTGTGCAGCCGTCCGCTGGGAAGCTTAGAAAAGTTCGAGCCGGGGACTTTTGTCTCGGATTATGATACCGTCCTGCGCGGGCTGATTGAGAACCTGCCGGGCACGCGGATTGTGCTGGCGACCTGCCAGTACCGGGCCGATGCCGAGACGCCGAACGCGCTGGGGTTGGTCTTAGACGACTACAACAGGGCTGTTCGTCAGCTTGCCGAACGCTACAAGCTAGAGATGGCGGATGCGTGGAGAAGCGGCGGCATTGACGCCCGGAACTTCGGCGTATTATCTGCCGACGAAGGACATCTGAACGACGACGGCTACCAGCGGCTTGCTGCCTTTCTTATTGAATGTTTGCAGACGGAGCGCTGCAATTAGAAACTTAGAATTAGAAACCTAGCATCATGCGATTAGAAGAAATTCCCGCCGAGTATTTCCGGCGGCAGGATGAAAGCCCGGATTTTCACTTTTATCACGCGCCGCGTCTCGTCGCGCACATTGACGACGGCGCGATTGCTGCGCTAGGGAGCTTCCTGCGTCCGCGTGTTCCCGACAACGCCGACGTGCTGGATCTGATGTCGGCTTATTTAACTCATCTGCCGCCGGATGTCTATGCCAGATGCCGCCGGGTTGCAGGACTGGGCATGAACGACGCGGAGATGGCGGCGAACTCGCAGCTCACGGAGCATGTCGTCCAGAGCCTCAACGACGATCCGGCGCTCCCCTATCCCGACGCCTCGTTTGATGTCGCGCTCTGCACGGTCAGCGTACAGTATTTGCTCCATCCCGCCGAAGTGTTTGCCGAGGTGCAGCGCGTGATGAAGCCCGGCGGGCAGTTTATCGTCTCGTTTTCCAATCGCTGCTTCCCGACAAAAGCGACGACGCTGTGGCTGTCTACGGATGACGCCCAGCACCTTTCGCTGGTGCAGCTTTACTTTGAGGAAGGCGGCTGGGGCAGTGCGGAAGCGTTCAATGTCAGCCCGCGTCCAAACCGCTCCGACCCGCTGTATGTCGTGGTCGGCACGAAATCTGCCGAGGATTAGGTATAATTGAAGCATAATAACTGCTGACAGTTGTTAGGCTTCGATGTTCACACTTAACGAAACACAGCTTAACTTGCTGGCCTCGGTCCGGGCCTGGCAGGAGGAAGGCGAGCGGCGCTTTGAGTTTTGGTCCCGGCGCGAGGCGCAGGCTGCCGCCTCGGCGGCGTTCGCGGACGTGCTGACAGGCAGCGGCTTTGTAGGGGGCAGGCCGCTCAATCCCGAAAACCGCTTGGCGCTTCTGCGAGCGGCGGCGGAGCTTGCCCCGAACGGTAATCTGTCGCGGCGGCTGTTTTCGGCAGACCCCAAAGCCTTTGATGATCGCCTGCGCCGTTTGCTGTTCGGCGCGGAGCCGCTATTTGAGCGCGTCTCAGCCTTTTTGGCGCAGCACGGAACAGGAACACAGACGGCCTCCGGCCTGCTGTGCGCGTTTGACCCCGAAACTTATCCTCTTCTCACACGCTCAGCCTTAAAGCGCCTGGGACTGACACCGGAGCAGAAGCGCAATGCGCTGGAAGATGCCGCCGGTCTGTACGGCTTTAATTTGCCGGAAAGCGGCCCCACTTCCGCCGCGCAACAGATGTTGGCGCTGTTTGTCGTGTATGAACAGCTTCGAGACATCTTAGGCGCGAAGATCTACCCGGAAGTGGACGACGCCCTGCGGAGTCCTGCGCCGCTGCTTTCTCCTCTTTCCCTTCGTGACGTTCAGGTGCGGGAGCCAAAGGCGGCGTATGCCTCTGTCCCGCCGCCTGCGCTGACTGAGACCCGGCTGCTGGCGGGGCTGGAAGACTACGCGATTGGCCTCGGCTTTACCTTCCCCGCCTACCGCCTGCGCTCCTACTATGTTGCGCTCAAAACCAAGCCGTTTGCGATTCTTTCCGGCGTTTCAGGGACAGGCAAAACGCGGCTGGCCGAGCTGTTCGCCGAAGCGATGACGGGGCTGGCCCCAAAGCAGTTCCGCCTCATCCCCGTCCGGTCCGATTGGAACGACGCTTCGGCGCTGTTCGGCTACCAGAACGTGCTGGCAAACCGCTATGTCTCGACGCCGTTTCTGGACATCGTTCGGGCGGCAGGACTGCCGGAGAACCGCCGAAAGACGTTTTTTGTCTGCCTCGACGAGATGAACCTGGCCCGCGTGGAGCATTATCTGGCCGATTACCTCTCGGCGCTGGAGTCGCGGGCGCATCGTGTCCCCCTGCATGAAGGGGTAGCTGATTTGACCCTGCCGCTAAATGTCTTTGTGACGGGGACAGTCAACGTGGACGAAACGACTCACGGGTTCTCACGCAAAGTTTTGGACCGGGCGAACACGCTGGACTTCGACGAGACACCCGCCCTGCTCTTGACGCCCGTGACCTCTAAAGGCCGAGTGAGCTTAGACGAAGACACAGCGACTGCCGCGCAGCGTCAAGCGCTGTTTTTGGCGTCGCGCGTCGCAAGCGTCGGCAAAGCGCGGGAGCGGCTGGCGCTTATTGCCCCCACGTTCCCGGACCGGGCATTGGCGGCATTGCAGGCCGCCAACGATCTGCTATACGCCCATCGCCTGCACTTCGCCTACCGCGTCCGTGACGACGTTTTGATGTTCCTCGCCAACAGCTTTGACGCCGAGACAAACGCTGGCCTGCTGACACCCGATCCGCAGGAGAACTTCCTGCTGGGCTTGGACCTGCAAGTGTTGCAAAAAGTCCTGCCGAAGCTGCATGGACAAAGCGACACGCTCACGCCCCTGCTGGTGCGTCTGGAAGCCTGGGCATCAGACGGTGGGTTAACTTTCACTGCCGCGAAGCTGGCCCGAATGCGGGCGCACGGCATAGAAACGGGCTACATTCGCTTCTATGAGTAACTTTAGGGAAATGTAGCCAGAGGAATTCATTCCCTCGCGCCTCACCTCCCACGCTGCTTCCCGAAGTAAAGCAATGACTATCGAACCTCAAGATTGGCGCAGACTGCTTTTGGCAGCCGAACGAGCAGAGATGCTTGCAGACATCGCCCGCGTTTCGCTGGCTGCCGGTGTTCGATTGTTTCCGGATCAGCCCTGGTCCGATGTCGGAGTCATTTCTCACAGCTCTGCCGGGCCGAAGTCGCCGGTAGAACAGCTCGGCTTTATCGAACACTTGCTGCCGATGCTGGCGCAAGCAGTCGCGCAGATTGAACGGTCGCCACTTTCTGCCGCCGCCGTCACGGCGCGTGCCGTTCTCCCAAGGCAGGCGCGGCGCGTTGCGGCCTCGGCTTGGATGACCCATGCTCGGCTCAGCCCGGCTCAGCGCACGGTGAGCGAAACTTTAACCGTGCTGTCACACGACACGCCGGAAAACCGGGCGGTCAAATCGTTTCGGGAGGTCTTGGTGCAGGACTGCCGCGCGATTGCCCTGCTCGCGGAGGCCGAAGAAGAGCCTGAAGCGGCGTCGCGGGCAGCAAGCTGCGCCCGGCGTCTGCGCGGGCTGCTCGGCGCGGCATGGTGGGAAGAAGTCACGGCGCATCGGGGCGATTGGGTTCAGCTCCCGACTTTTCGCGAAATCGCGCGGGCGGATTACACGCAAATCGCGCAGGCGCGGGCAGACTACCGGAAAGGATTCGGCTTTGACTGGGATCAGCTGCTTTTGACCCTACCGCCGCGTGAGACTTGGCGCTTGTACGAGGTGTGGTGCCTGCTAACGGTGCTTCACGCGCTGCAAGCATTTGGCTGGGAAGCCGTGCGGCCTAGTGATATGCTGGCTGTCCGCACGGGCCGCTTGACATTGACATTGGCCGTCGGCGAAAGATCGCGGATTGATCTGCGCTCCGCATCAGGACAAGCGCTGTCGCTGACTTACAATCAAACATTTGCCGAGGGCCGCGAGTCGCTGACGCACTCCATGCAGCCGGACATCACGCTCTCCGACGGCAAGCGCGTTTGGCTGCTCGACGCCAAGTTCAAGCCTTATTGTGAGCCGGGCGAGGAAGGCGAAGATATCAACCAAATGCATGCCTACCGTGATGCGATTACCGGCAGCAAGGGGACACGCCGAGTTGCCGCTGCGTGGTGCCTGTACGCCGGGCTGACGCACACTCTGAACCGCGCCTTTCTCACATACGGGCGCGGTGCGGACACGCCCGTCGGGGCGCTCTGCCTGCGGCCCGGCGACGCCGCGACACGCGCTAACCTGCGCCGTCTTCTTTCGCAGTGGCTGGGAGCGGATTGAGCGAGATGAGCGCGGCAACTGTTTCCAGAAATTGAAGCTGCTTGTTCGGCAAAGGCTTGTCGCCCTGAGTGTAGACGGCCAGAACGCCGCGCTTCGCGCCCAGAGGCAGGGCCAGGACCGAGTAAGGTCCGGCGCTGCCGGTGAACGCCCGCCACGGCCCGGCTTCCCCTGCCGGCGGCAGTCTAAGATGCGTGACGGTCTTCTGCGTCCGCCACGCTTTCCGGGCGGCTTTACTTTGCAGGCGCGGGTTGTCGGGAGCCGTCTGCGGCAGCAGCAAATCGTCTTTGTAAGCCTGTCCCATGACACATAGCTTTCCCCCCGCCGGTACGCTAAGTGTGCAGACTTCGGCGTGTGTGACACGCTTGACACATGCCACTACCTTGTCCGCCAGCTCGCGTGTCCCCGCGTCGCTCACCGCTGCCGCGATCTCGCGCACGGCGGTCGCCTGCGCGGCGTAAGCCGACGCCTGTACCGCCGCCGCCGGTGCGGCCAGCGCAAGCGCCGCCAAAGACACGATCAGCTCCAATGCTTGGCGCACAGATTGATCCTCGAAGAGGTCAGCCGCAGCAGAAGTCACCGACAGGTGGCCGATGGCAATGCCGCCTCCAATCAGCGGCAGGCCATTTGCTGAGGGCTTGCGGGCGACATACATCTGCCAAAGTTCGGGAACCTGCGCGTCGAAGCGGATTGTCTGGGGCCGCGCCTCCGCCGCTGATCTGGGCCGCTTGGGCCGGTCGTCCGGCGCAGACGCCAGGCAGGTCAGCATGTCTGTCAGGGGATCAAACAAGTACAGCCGATACAGCCGAACTTGCACGTCCGGCACGGCAGACAGCAGTGTGTGGGCTTCTTCGGCGACGGCCTGCCCAATCGCCTCCGCCGTCTGCGCTAGATTAAGACGGCGGCAAAGCGCCTGCACGACGGCTTGCCGTGCCTGCGCCGCCCGCTCCCGTTCTTTGCTTTCGTGCTGGGCCGTGACATCGCGAAAGACCGCCGCCGCACCGCCGTCCGGCAGAGGTCGGGCCGAAACCTCTAAGACGCGCTCCGAGCCATCGGCGGCAGTGCAGGTGTAGAGGCCGGAAATTGTTTCGCGAGACACAGCCGCATGGATGAGAGGATGCTGGCCCGGCGGGACAAGCTGCCCGGTCGGATAGCGGAGGGCAGGCAGGCTGCTGGGACCAAAGAGTGCCTGTGCGGGCGCATTGGCTTCAGCTAGGGTCCCAGCGCTGTCGCAGATAAGAAAAGCGGCGGAGAGAAAGTCTCGGAAGTCGGGAGAAAAAGAAGACTGAGAACGCGGCTTGGGAAGCCGCAGGAAGACGGCGGTGAGGGCGCCGAAGAGAAAGCCGATCAGGAAAAAGGGGCGCTTGAACATGGGGTAAAACGAGGCACAAGAGACCTCACCCGGCCACAGCACTGGCTACCCGGAGGGCAAGTGTCCACCCTCTCCTTAACGAGGAGAGGGTATGCTACGCATTACTGTGTATCTGCAACTTGCTGCGGGTGAGGTTTTTACTCCGTCCGAATGGTCGCTTCCAGCACCGTTTCCGCCATGTAGATCGGGGCGCGGACACGCAGAGCGAGCGCAACAGCGTCGGACGGGCGAGCATCCAGCTCCAGCGTCTCGCCGGACGCTTTGACGATGCCGATTTTTGCGTAGAACGTCTCGTTCCACAAGTCGTCAATGATGATCCGCTCGACCGTCGCGTCGAGGCGTTCCAGCATCTGCTTGATCAGGTCATGGGTAAAGGGCCGGTCAGGCGAGTCGCCTTCCAGCGCCAGCGAAATCGCCCAAGCTTCGAACTGGCCGACGAAGATCGGGACACGGCGGCCCCGGTTGTCCCGCAGCAGGACAAAATGGTTCGCGACCGTTCCCTGGTCCTGATGAGCGTAGACGCCCATCACTTTGACTTCTTTTTCGTTGAGCGAGCGCGGCTTCGTGTTTTCGGTTTCCGAAGTGAACTCGCCCGGTACGCCGTCCTCGCGGCTTGGAAACTCTTCACGGCTTGGACCGCGCAGGGACGCCAGACCGTCCGGGTCGGTGTCCTGGGGCCGCCAATCATCGTCGAACAATTTGTCGAAATCGCCTGCCACCTTCTCCTCACTTCCTATTGCAACTCTCGGCATGAGCGGAGAGATTTATCTTCAAGTCATCAATCTTCAAGTTGTTAGTCGTCGCGCCGGCCTGTTTTGCTGACGGTTTTCAAGAATTCTTTGTTGCTTTTGCTGCTGGAAAGGCGGTCCAGGAGTAATTCGGTTGCTTCCACCGCGCCGAGGCCCGCCAGGACCCGGTGAAGCTGATAGACGGACTTCAGCTCTTCTTCGCCGTACAAGAGCTCTTCTTTGCGGGTGCTGGACTCTTTGACGTTGATCGCCGGGAAAATCCGGCGGTTCGCGATGTCTCGGTCCAGCTTCAGCTCGGAGTTGCCGGTGCCTTTGAATTCCTCAAAGATGATGTCGTCCATGCGCGACCCGGTTTCCACCAGCGCCGTCGCGATGATCGTCAGGCTGCCGCCCGCTTCTATGTTACGGGCCGCGCCGAAGAAACGTTTCGGGCGGTAAATCGCGGCGGGGTCGAGGCCGCCCTGCAAAGTCCGGCCCGACGGCGTCACAGTCAAGTTCGACGCCCGCGACAGCCGGGTCAGGCTGTCGAGTAATACTACCACATCCCGGCCCGACTCGACAAGCCGCTTGGCTTTTTCCAGCACCATATCAGCGACCCGCATATGGTTTTCCGGCAGCTCGTCGAATGTGGACGAGACCACTTCGCCGTTGACCGAACGCCGGATGTCGGTGACTTCTTCCGGCCGCTCGTCTATCAGCAGCACGACAAGATGGACATCGGGATGGTTTGTCGTGATAGAATTTGCGATAGACTTCAAAATCGTTGTCTTGCCCGCTTTCGGCGGGGCCACGACAATCGCCCGCTGGCCTTTACCGATGGGGGCGATCAGGTCTATGACACGGGCCGTCAGGTTTTTGGTATCGGTCTCAAGCTGGAAACGGTCGTCAGGATAGATGGGGACGAGATCATCGAAGTTGACCCGGCTGCGGGCCTGGTCCGGCGATGCGCCGTTGACCGACTCGACCCGGAGCAGGCCATAATACTTTTCCGTGTCCTTCGGCGGGCGGACCTGCCCGGTCACAGTGTCGCCTGTTTTCAGATTGAAGCGCTTAATTTGAGCCTGGGCGACATAGATGTCCTGGCTGCCAGGATCAAAGTTGTTCTGGCGCAGGAACCCCCAGCCTTCCTGCAAAATCTCCAGCACGCCCGATTTCGTGAGGGCGTTGGCGTCGTCTGCGCTGCCGCGCGTCATCGGCGCCTCACCGTTTTCAGCGGCGGCCTCGCGCGGCTCCTGCGGCTCTTTTGGGACATCGCGCGGCTCACGCATCGCCGCTTCACGCGGGGAGGCGCGGGGTTCACGCGGCTCGCGGGTGGTGCCGTCTTTGCCGTTCCGGGGGGCACGTGGGGTCAGCGGGGGAATGGGGTTTTCCGCCTGCGGCGGGCGGGCGGGTGTGCTTTCAGAAGCGTCGTTTGCCATGTGCTGTGTGGATACCTTTGGTAAAAATTGAATGAGAGAGGGCTGGGTGAGAGAAGACTGAGTAAGAAAAGCGAGACCAAGAAAAGCGAGACCAAGAAAAGAAAGTGGTTGGTGCTGCCGTCTGCGGGGTCAAAAAAGAAGTCTGAAGAAAGCTTGAATAGAAAGACCGAGAAAACAAAAAAGATAATTGTAAATAAAATCGGGGATGACGGCGGGCTGGGAAGCCCAATCGCGAGGCAGCGGCAAGCCCTCTTGAAACCTCAAGAGCAAGTCGGTTTCAACGTCATTATACCATACTGCCGGTATTTTACAAACACGAAATTTACGGAAGCGGTTTCTGCGCGGCGGGATTTATCCGCCGCCGTAAATCTCCGGCTTCAGGACGCCGATGTAGCGCAGATGGCGGTACATGCCGGCGTAGTCCAAACCGTAGCCGATCACGAAATGGTCTTCCACTTGGAAGCCGTAGTAGTCAATTGGCACATCCATCCGCCGCCGGCTCGGCTTGTCCAGCAGTGTGCAGATCTTCACTGATGCGGCCCGGCGCGAGCGCAGGTTTTCCAGCAGGTAAGACAGCCGCAGGGTCAGGCCCGTGTCTACAATGTCTTCAATGACGAGAACGTGCTTGCTTTCGACGCTTTCATCCAAGTCTTTCAAGATACGCACGACGCCGGACGATTTCGTGTCCGCGCCGTAGGATGACACCGCCACAAAGTCATACGACAAGGGAATGGTGATCTCGCGGACCAGGTCGGCCAGAAAGATGTTTGCGCCTTTCAGAATGCAGACAAGCATCAATTCTTTGCCGGCGTAATCCGCCGAGATTTGTGCGCCGAGCGCGGCCACCCGCGCTTTAATCGCCTCTTCCGTCAGCAAAACTTCTGCGACGTCGTCTTCCATTCCCAGTTCCGCAGCGGCCATAAGATACTCTCCCAAAATCACTCTGAATTATCACGACGACAAGCGCAGACGCACTAAAAAGTCATTGATGGCAGCCCGGTTCAGCACGTCTTCCGGCAGCGGCGAAGCTTTCCGCGCCGCATCCAGCCGCTCAAACAGAGTCATAATACCCGATGTATGCGCCGAGTCGTCCCCCTCCACCTCGGCCTGCTCCCGCGTTTTCATCGCCAGCAGCGGCTCTAACGGCAGATTGAAGCGCGAGTTCAGCGCCAGTAGATTCGCTTCCACCACGCCTTCCGTCAGCAGCAGAATTCCCGTCATCAAGACCCGGTGCAGGTACAGCAGCCGCTTGACCGTCTTCCCGACCCCCGGCTTTTGGTAATCCCGCCATTCGCCTTTGGCAAAGCCTGCGTAGTGGAAATAGAGCCGCTTGCTCAGGCTTTCTTTTGCCAGCGCTTGCAGCTCGGTATGTGCGGGCGAAGTCAAGACAACCAGCAGCGACAAAATCTGCTCCAAGACATACCCGTTCGGCTTGATCAGGAGCCGCAGGTACTTGGCGATCTCATACCCGACCAGCTCCACTTCCACGCCGCCGACAATTCCCTTCGGCTCCAAAGTCTCGCGCGGCGTATTCAAACCCAGTACAGTTTCGAGCGGCGCGGCAAACGTTCCCCGCAAATCCACATCGCTGTCCGGTGACGGGAACCCGTACAAATGCGCCCCGCTGACCGACATAAACAGCAAGGTGGAAATGTTTTCCACAGAATACTGCCGCAGGGCATCATAGTCTAGGTTATAGTCGGGATAGCTCATAGGACTAGCGAAGAACTTGGCAGCGGGATAGGGGCCAGTAGCAGGCGACGACCTCGCCGATAACGTCTGTGCGCGGTAAATCGCCCCAGTACCGGCTGTCGTCGGACACGTCCCGGTTATCGCCCATCACGAAATACTGACCGCTCGGCACAGTGCGCGGGGCCATGTCGCCGTGGGCTTCATAAGTTTTGTATGGCTCCGCCAGCCGCCTGCCGTTAATGAACACGTCGCCGCTGTGGATGGCGACGGTCTCGCCGGGCAGGCCGATGACGCGCTTGACGTAAATCTGCGTCCGGTCTTTGGGATACTCAAAGATAACGATCTCGCCGCGCCGAGGTTCTCCGAGATGGTACGACAGCTTGTTCGCCAGCACGCGCTCGCCGGTGTAGAGGTGCGGCTGCATACACGCGCCGGAGACGCAGAAGCCCTGCATGACAAAGAGCGTGGTCGCCACCGCCAGAAGAACGCCGAGCAGCGCTTGCTCGCCCTGCGAAACGGCAAGCGACCGGCGCTTGGCGGCATCGCAGAAATGGGTGGTCAGTGTGAGAGCAAGTGCAGTCATAGGTACTGTTGTCTCTTGCAAAAAGTCTGCCAACTGCCGAGAATACTCCTAGCCGCCCCTTCATGCAGCAAAAATCTCAGTGACTGCAACAGAAAGTTCAGGAAACACGGCTGACGGCACGGCGTCGCCTATGAGGTACACCGCAAGCGTTTCTTCCCGCTCCGGCGACAAGCGCAGCACTTCGACCGTTTGCGCTTCCAGATTGACGATCCAGCATTCTTTCACATCCACCCGGCGGAAGTCCCGCAGCTTGCCGGACAGCACGGCTTTGGTATCGCTCGGCGAAAGCACTTCTACGACAAGCTCCGGGGCCGGGTCCAACGCGCCGGGGTCCAGCGGGTCGCGGCTGCCGAAGCGCCCATGGCTGATAAATAAAACGTCGGGCTGGCGGGTTTTGAGAGGCGAGTAGTCAATCAGCACATCGCAGGCGGCGACAACCATGCGCCCGGCATTAGTTACTCGTCCGAACGCTTTGAACGCGGCAGCGATGTTAAACAAAACGTCCTGATGGCGAACAGTAGGGTTAGGCATCCAGCGGCGTACTCCGTTGATGATGTCATAGCGGCGGTTGGTTTCCCCTTCCGCCAGGTACTGCTCATAGGTGAGAGTTTGAACGGTCTGTTTTTCCGCTGTGAGGCTCATGGTGGAAGTGTACCCTGTTAGGCACAGAAAAGCCCGCCTGTTAGGGAGAACGCGGCGGGCGATTGTCGAAAGATAAGAGCTACAGAAGTTCACTCAAATCCGCGTCGCCGATGGAGACGCCGCTGACTTTGCGCTTGATGCGGGCGAGCGCGTTGTCTACGCTTTTGGTGTTGCAGCGCAGCTCGGAGGCGATCTCGCGGTAGGATTTGCCGAGCTGGTAGCCGGACAGGACGTGCCACTCGAAGTCGGATAGGACCTGCTGAAGCGTTTCATGCAGGAGCTTGGTATCTTCGTTGCGAAGCACCATGTCTTCGGGGTCGGAGCCGCCGAGATTAGGCAGGATGTCTGACAAATTCCAGTCGGTGGTAGGGTCTTCCGAGGGGCTTTCCAGCGACAGAGACTGGTTTAAGGGCATCTGCTTTTGGCGCGTGGCGGTCTTAATGGCGGTGATGATATGGCGGGTGATGCAGACTTTAGCGAATGCGGGAAAAGAAATGGCCTTGTCGGAGCGGAAATCAATAATGGCCTGCCAGAGGCCGATCTGGCCGACTTGCAGCAGATCTTCTTTTTCCGCGCCGACGAGAAAGTAGGATTTGACTTTGGTGCGGACCAAGTTGCGGTACTTGTACAGCAAATACTCGGCAGCGGCGTTTTCGCCGCGCTGGGCGCGGGAGACAATCTCGCGGTCCGGCATGTCGGCATACTTGAGCTGGGACTGGCGCAGGCGATCTGAGAGGTCGCCGGCGGCGCTCCAATCGCTGGACTGGGTTCTGAACAAAGGGAGCCTCACTGGAGGAAAGAATAGAATGAGAAAAGGGTTAAGATGAGAAAAAGTCAAGATGAGAAGGCTGGCTTAGTGGACCGGCTCGTGGTCAATCTCGATGGATAGGGTGCTGACGATGACGGCGAGCAGGACAACCGCGACGGTGGCGGCGGTAGACAGCGGGGCAATCGGAATTTCTTTGAGGAGGCGGTTGCCGAACTTGATCCGCAGGCCGCGCACGCTGTTCTTGCCGATGACGCGCTGGACTTCGCTAAAAAGGTCCACACCGACGGAAAAGAGATTGCTGCTGGTGATATTGCCTTGCATGATGGAATCCTTTAGAAAAGCCGTTGAGAATGAATTTAGGGCTGCGCCGGGAGAAGACCGGCGGCCTGCGTTCATTATACACGTTGGGCCGGGGGGCGTCAAGCCTTTTCCCGAAGGATTGCTTTGCAGGAGCTATAATAGGCGCTAAGAGGGTGTTTTTGAGGCGAAAGAGGCTGTTTTTGTGCTATTTCCCGGCCATTGCTGCGGGATTGGGCGCATCCCGCAGGTAGGTCTTCGAACCCGTAATTGTGTCCATGAGCGCATGGTAGCCGCGAAACCCATAAAGTTCGCTGCCGACTGTGCCGGTGTTGACCGGGGCCGCCGCCGCAACGCACAGGGGATCGCCCATGACAAGCGTAACAGTCAGCGTATGAGCGACGATAACCCCAGCGGCGAGGCCGGCGGCAAGGCCGAGCAGCTTGTCGAACATGCCGAGGTCGAACTGGGTCAGGCCGTAAACATACCAGGACGCGCCGAGTGACAGCGTGCCGAACACGAGAAACAGCAGGGTAAACGCCCAGCTTTCATTGATCCCCGCACCGCCCGCGTGGAACGAGACCCGCGCGGCCAGAAGCGGCGCGGCGAGCGAGGCCGCCCACAGCCCGGCATACAGCGCCAGCGTGTCCAGCCCGGTTCGCCCAAACCCACGCACGAGGCCGACGACGCCGATGGCGATGATGAGAATGACCAGTCCGATATCAAGCCCGTTCATGCCGTCCATTGTCGGCAGTTTTGCGGGGGAACTTTACACAAAAGGCCACACAAGAAAAAGGCCACGGCATTGCTGCCGTGGCCTCTCGTTCGTCTCGTGCTGCAAACGCTCACCGCCGGGGGCGGAAGCGGGCGCGGGGCGCTTCGTCGTCGGCCTGGGCGAGCGGGGCCGCTTCAGGCGTCGTGACGGGGACTGCCGTCGGGGCGCTGTCGTCGGTGCCTTCGGGTTTGGCCGGCTCGAAAGAGACCGGGCGCTCGGTGCGCTCAGAATTGGCTCCGCCGTTGAAGCCGCCGCGTCCGCCGCGATCTCCCCCACCGCCGCCGGGGCGTGGGCCACGGTCACCGCCGCGCTCCGGGCGCGGGCCGCGATCACCACCGCCCCCGCCGCCGGGACGTGCCGGGCGGCCCGGTTCGGGGTTCGCTGGGTCGAAAGGCTGGTCCAAGCCGCGTGCCGTCAGGTTGACACGGCCCTGCGGGTCTATCTCGGTGACGCGGACACGGATTTTGTCGCCGAGCTTGATCACATCTTCGGGCTTGCCGATCCGCTCATCGGAGTCGGTGAGCTGGGAGACATGAACTAAACCGTCTTTGCCGGGCAGGATTTCAACAAACGCGCCGAATTGCAGGAACCGGACCACGGTGCCTTCAAACTCGTCGCCGGGGCTAAGAGTGCGGGTCAGGTCTTCCACAGCCTTCTTGGCCGCGTCGCCCGCCGCGCCGTCTACCGCCGCGATGTAGACCGTGCCGTCCTGCTCAATGTCAATTTTCGCGCCGGTGTCGGCCGTAATCTTCTTGATCGTCTTGCCGCCCGGTCCAATGACCAGGCCGATTTGTTCGGGTTCAATGTGCAGCGTGATGATGCGCGGCGCATAGTCGGACAGGGTTTCGCGCGGGGCGGCAATCGCCTCGGTGATCTTGTCCAAAATGAACAAGCGGGCGTCGCGGGCTTGGGCGAACGCCTGCACGAACACATCGCGTGGGACGCCGCCGATTTTGGTATCGAGCTGCAAAGCCGTGATGCCTTCGGCGGTGCCGGCGACCTTGAAGTCCATGTCGCCGGAGAAGTCTTCCATGCCCTGGATGTCGGTCAGGACCGCGTACTTGCGCCCCTGCCCGCCTTCGCCGCTGCCTTCGGGACCTTCAATCAGGCCCATCGCAATGCCAGCGACGGGGGCCTTGATTGGAACGCCTGCGTCCATCAGCGCCAAAGTCGAGCCGCAGGTGGACCCCATCGAAGTCGAGCCGTTCGACTCCAGAACCTCCGATGTCAGCAGCATGGTATACGGGAACGACTCGCGGGAGGGGATGACTGCTCGCAGTGCCCGCTCGGCGAGTGCGCCGTGGCCGATCTCGCGGCGTCCGGGGCCGCGCATGGGCCGCGCTTCGCCGACCGAGTAGGGCGGGAAGTTGTAGAAGTGCATGTAGTGCTTTTCCGAGTCTTCTTCCAGCGTATCCACCATCTGCGCGTCTTCGCCGGAGCCAAGAACCAGCGTCGTCAGAACCTGCGTCTGGCCGCGCGTGAACAGGCCGGTGCCGTGAACACGCGGGAGCAGGCTGACTTCGCACGAAATCTGGCGAATGTCAGTCGTGCCGCGCCCGTCGGGCCGCTTGCCTTCAGTGAGAATGAGATCGCGGAGCTGCTCTTTGACTACCTTGTCGGCGGCTTCTTTGAGGTCGGCGATGTTGTCCGGGTACTCCCCCTTCAGCTCGTCTACCACTTGGTTGATGAGAAGCGTCAAGCCCGCTTCGCGAGAAGACTTATCCGGGTCCTGCAAACCTGAGCGCAGCATGGCGCTGAACCGCTGCCGAATGACTTCCAATATCTCGGCATGGGTTGTGTGCAGGGGAATTTCGGTCTTGGCTTTGCCGACTTTCGCGGCAAGCTCCCGCTGCATATCGCAGAGCTTGCGGCAGGCATCATGCGCGAAATCCATCGCTTCGAGCATTTTGGCTTCGGAGACTTCCGACGCACCCGCTTCCACCATCGCAATCGCGTCATCGGACGCGGCGACAATGAGGTCTAAAGGGCTCTCCTGCTGCTGCGGGAACGAGGGGTTCAGAATGAACTGGCCGTCGGCGTCGAGGCCGACTCGGACGCAGCCGATGGGGCCGTTGAACGGGATGTCGGAGACCATCAGCGCCGCCGAGGCTGCCGTGACCGACAGGACATCAGGCGAAAACTCCGGCTGGTAGGACAGCGGCATGGCGATGACCTGGGTCTCGTTCCGCATCCCGTAGGGAAACAGCGGGCGCAGGGGCCGGTCAATCAGACGCGACGTCAGGGTCGCTTTTTCGCCGGGCCGTCCGCCGCGCTTGACAAAGCCGCCGGGGATCTTGCCGACCGCGTATTTTCGCTCTTCATAATCGCAAGTCAGGGGGAAGAAGTCTAAATTTGACTTGGGTTCTTTCGACATCGTGGCAGTTGCCAGGATAATCGTGTCGCCATTTGACAGCAGGACTGAGCCGTTTGCCTGCTGGGCGAGCTTGCCGGTGCTGATCCGCAGTGTTGCGCCGCACCATTCCGTTTCGACAAATTGTTCCATGTGTGAGCTTCTTTAAAAAGAGACCCACCACCTTGCTTCGCAGGGGTCCTCCCCAAAGGGGAGGACGAAGAGGGTTTTGTCGCCCGCAGGCTTGCTTGAGACTCTTCACCCTCCCGCATCGGGAGGGTCGCCGCTTGCGGCGGGGTGGGTTCCTATCCCGCGCTGGAGATAGGCGAAGTAAAATTCGCAAAGCCTCCCTTGCGCTTCTTCGCTGGGAGGCTTTGCGTAAAAACTTAGTGCTTGCTGCGGATGCCGAGCTTGGCGACCAGGGCGCGGTAGCGCGTGATGTCTTTTGCCGCCAAATAGTTCAGCAGGCGTCGCTGCTTGCCGATCTGCACCATCAGTCCGCGCTGGGTATGCACATCGTGGCGATGCACCTTCAGATGCTCTGTCAGGTTCTTGATGGACGTGTTCAGCAGCGCGACCTGGACTTCCGGCGAGCCGGTATCCGAGTCGTGCGTTTTGTTGCCTTCGATGACAACTTCTTTTTGTTCTTTGAGCAGAGCCATGTCGCTCTTTTCCTCCTGCGGTCTTCTGTGTAATCTTTTGGTTATCGGCGTAGTGTACCCGATTACAGGAGAACGTGTCAAGCGCAAACCCGGCGCAGGAGGCGGAGTTTGAGCCTAAGCGGGATCGCCTACGGCCTTGCGCTTGTGGACGACCAGAACACCGCCGAGGCCAAGTGCCAGCAGCAGACCAAGCGAGAGGGTTGTAGACGCTTCAGGGACCGGGGCGGCGCTTGTGATGACGCGCACCTCATCTACCGAGTTCCCCGTGTTGAACGTATAGTTCAGTGTCCGGTCGTCGCCGGACAGCGTGATCAGGTCGCCGCTGACGGCCTGGAACTCTAGGCCCCGGTTCGAGACTCCAGAAGGGTAAGCTGTTCCCGCTGCGCCGAGCAGCGAATCGGTGTTGTCCAAAGAGCTTGACAGCACAATCAAGCCGAGAATGCTTCGGTCAAATGTCAGCGACCCGGTGAACTGGGTGATGCCGGTGGTGTTTCCTGGGTCGGTGTAAAAGAGGAAGCTGTCTACTTGAGTGCCGGGAGCAAGTACGCCTGGCGGCGGCATATTCGTGAAAGAATAAGCGCCGGGCTTGGCAATATCTACGTTAAGAGCGCTGGTGAGCGTCAGGTTCTGTTTTTCCTGAAATGCAGTCGCCAGTGTGCTGCTCGTGATTTTCCCCTGCACGACGCTGGGCGGCGCGGCGGGAAGCAGGCTGACATTCGTGCTGGAAACCACGCCCTGCGCCAGCGCGGCAGGAGGTGCGAGACAGAGGGCGACCAAAGCGGCCAGCGTGAGACCGACGGCATTAAAGCAGGTGGATCGGGAATGGACCATGAGGCGGTTTCCTTCTTTTGCGGCGAGCAGGAGCGTTCGGTACTTTTACCTGCTGCATAAACCGTGCCAAGTCAGCTTCAAGTCAAACTTACGACTTTGCCCGCTGCCGGACAGCCTCGCTTAGATTGACCCAGCGGGGATTAAAGCCGTCACGCCGCATCTCGGCGAGAGCGCGGGGGTACGACCAGCCCTGCTGCGTCACGCGGTAAATGCCGATCATGCAGCCGGTGCGGTCGGCCCCGTGCTGGCAGTGGACAAAGACCGGCGACGAGGGGGCTGTTTTGAGTGTCGCCAGCAAAGTCGAGACTTCTTTCGAGGTTGGCGGGTCGGCACCCATCGGCAGGTTGATAAAGTTAAAGCCGAGAGACCGGGCATAGATGCCTTCTTTTTTGACCGTCTTCGGCGCGATCCGCAGGTCAATCACGGTTTTGATACCCAGGGTTTTAAGCTGCCGCAGGCCGGCCTCGGTCGGGGCTGCGCCGCGCCAGATGCCAGGCGCGGTTTGGTGAAAGTTCGGCAGGTCGGCAGACTCGGCGGCGGCAGGGACAGCCAGCGCGGCCAGCAAAACAAGCGTATTAAAAATAGGGATTGGTTTCATTTTGGAGGTAGGTTCCGACGTAGTCCCGAATGGCATCTTCGAGGGACAAAAACGGCACGTCGCAGCCGGTCTCGCGCAGGCGGGTCAAGTCGGCCTGCGTGTGGTACTGGTAGGAAGCCCGGATATTCTCAGGCGTCGGGATATAGGTAATGTCGGACGGCTTGCCGAGCGCCTGGAAGATGGCGGCGGCGAGGTCGTTAAACGTCCGCGCCTGACCCGTGCCGACATTGTAGATGCCGTTGGCGTCGGGATGATCCAAAAACCACAGCACGACGGCGCAGACATCTTTGACATAGACAAAATCCCGCTCCTGGCCGCCGTCGGCGTAGCGCGGGTTGTGCGACTGAAACAGCTTGATTTGCCCGGTCGCGCGGACGTGATTGAAGGCGTGCCACGGGACCGATGCGAGATGGCCTTTGTGGTACTCGTTCGGGCCGAAGACGTTGAAGAAGCGCAGGGAGGCGATCTTCTCGGTCCAGCCGTCCCGGATCGCCTCGGTGTCGGAAAGCCATTTGGAGAAGGCGTAGGGATTAAGGGGAAGCAGGGCCGGCGTCACGGCGTCGGCGTCGGAAAACCCTAAAGCGCCGTCGCCGTAGACGCTGGCGCTGGACGCATAAACAAAGCGAATGCTGTGCGCTATTGCCCATTGGGCCAAAGTCCGGGTGTAGCGGACATTGCGCTTTTGCAGCGCGTCCATGTCACGGAACGACGTGTCCGTAATCGCGCCGATATGCAGGATGCCGTCGATCTGACCGTCGTAGACGCCTGCCCGCAGGCGATGCGCGAACGTCTCCGGCAGGACGATGTCGGTGAACGACTTGCCGCGCAGGTTCTTCCACTTCGGCCCGTCGCCGTACTCGTCCACGATGAGAATATCGCGGCGGCCCCGCGCGTTCAGCATGGCGACTAATACGCTGCCGATGAAGCCCGCGCCGCCTGTCACTACCAGCATTGGCTGCCTCTTTAAGAACAGAAACGAGGGAGTAAACTCCTCTCGCTAGTTAAACACGTCCTTCGGACGAAAAAGAACCGAGCGCAAGCAATTCTTTTGTCCGAAGGACAAGCTTTTTCAGCGAGAGGAGTTTACTCCCTCGCTTCTCGCTCTTCCCTACCCTCTTACTCCATCAGCGACAGCGGGTTTTGCAGCAGGCGCTTGACTTCCTGCAAGAACCGGGCGCCGGTCGCACCGTCCATGACCCGGTGATCGCCGCTGAGGGTCAGGTTCATGCGGGGTCGTGCGGCGATCGTGTTGTCTTCCAGCACGACAGCTTTCTTGACAATGCTGGACACGGCCAAAATCGCACCCTGAGCCGGGTCAATAATGGCAACAAAGTTCTCGACATCGAACGGGCCTAAATTGGAGACCGTGAACGTCCCGCCGCTGTATTCGCTCGGCTGAAGCTTTTTGTCGCGGGCTTTCTTGACCAAAGTTTTGGTGTTTTGGGCGAGAACCCGAAGCGGCGTCGAGTCGGCATCCCGGACCACCGGCACAATTAGGCCGTCGTCAAGTGCGACCGCGACTCCGACATGCACGCCCGCGCCGGGATAGATTTTGTCGTCTTTGAACGAAGCATTCACGGCGGGAAACTTCTTCAGTGCCTTCCCGGACGCTTTAACCACCATGTCGTTCAGCGAGATTTTTGTCAATGTTTCATCGTAAGCGTTCAGCATCTCGCGCAGGGCCATGGCTTCAGCCATGTCCACTTCGGACGTAATGTAGAAATGCGGGATGGTTGTCTTGCTTTCGACCATGCGCCGGGCAATGACTTTTCGCATCGCCGACAGCTCGGTCGGAGTTGTCAGCGGCGTTGGCGTATAATCCGCGCGTTTCATCGGCGCGGCAGGGGTCACTTGCGCCGGCGGCAGGTCGCTATTGACGGCGGTAGACGGCACGGACACTGCCGGGGCAGCCACAGGCACGGACGCCGGGGCCGAAGTCGCAAATGCGAGAACGTCGGCTTCGACAATGCGCCCTTGCGGCCCCGTTCCGGTAATGCAGGCGATGTCCAGCCCGCGCTGCCTCGCGACCGACCGGGCCAGCGGCGATGCTTTCAGCCGCTCTGTGCTGCCGTTCCCATTTGCGGCTTTCGGCACGGCGGCGGTTGTCGTTGCCGGCACGGGCGTGTCGTACTCGGCGGCGGCCTCACGGCTGCGCTCGGCCTGCTGCGACGCTGCCGGGGCGGACGCCGAAACAGCCGCCGGCTTCGACGATCCGCCGCCGTTGCTGCTCTGCACCGGAACATCGTTGCCGATGACGGCAATGACGGTCCCGACCGGCAGGACCGCGCCCGCTTCGGCCTTGACATGGAGAACGCCTGCGTCTTCGGCTTCAATCTCAACGTTGCTTTTGTCGGTCTCGATCTCGGCGATCACATCCCCAAGCTTCACCGTCTCCCCATCCTGCTTCTTCCATTCAAGAAGCGTGCCTTCTTCCATCGCGTCACCCATCTTGGGCATAATTACTTCTGGCATATAGTGTTTTTCTCTTGATCAGCGGCAATCGGCCCAGGATTTCAATCCTGGGTATTTACGCGCTCCGCTCCAGGGTTTTCTTGACGGCGGCGATGATGTCCGGCTCGTGCGGGGTGGCCGCAAGCTCCAAAGCCCGCGCATACGGCATGGGGACGAACGCGCCGGCGACGCGCTCGACGGGCGCGTCTAAGTAGTCAAACGCGGCGTTGCTGATCTGGGCGGCGAACTCGGCGGCGATCCCGTAGAACAGCCACTGCTCCTGCACGACGACCGCTCGGTGGGTTTTCTTGACGCTGTTGATGATCGTGTCGAGGTCAATCGGCTGCAAGGAGCGCAGGTCAACGACTTCGGCGTCAATGCCTTCGGCGGCAAGCTGCTCGGCGGCGGCCAGCGCGAGGACGGTACCGCGCGAGTAGGACACAATGGTCACATCTTTGCCGGTGCGCTTGATGTCGGCGACGCCCAGCGGAACAATGTATTCCGGGTCGGTCGGGACATCGCCTTTTGTTCTATAAAGGCCCGCATGTTCGTTGAAGACGACCGGGTTATTGTCGCGGATGGCGGCTTTCAGCAGACCTTTTGCATCGGCGGGAGTGGCCGGGGCGACGACTTTTAGGCCGGGGGTATTGGCGTACCAGTGGGCCAAGTCCTGCGAGTGCTGGGCCGAGAGCTGAACGCCGACGCCGCCGGGGCCGCGCAGCACGCACGGGACATTAAACTGCCCGCCGCTCATGTAGAGGATTTTGGCGGCATGGTTGATGATGCCGTCCCACGCGACCAGCGCGAAGTTTAAGGTCATAAACTCGATAATGGGCCGCAGGCCCATCATGGCCGCGCCGACCGTCAGACCGACCATGCCGGCTTCGGAAATCGGGGTGTCTACAATCCGCTCCGGGCCGTACTTTTCGAGAAAGTCTTTGGTAATCTTGAACGTGCCTTGATACTGGCCGATCTCCTCGCCGAGCATAAAGACTTTCTCGTCCCGGTCCAATTCTTCCTGCAACGCCAAACGGATCGCGTCGGCATAAGTCAGGGACTCGGTCGGGCCGGTGTAGGTTTCGTGCGAGTGCAGAGTGGGGGTAATCCGAGCGATGTCTTTGTCGTCGGGCGTGTCGGCCTTGTACTGAATGCCTTCGCCTGTGTGCATCGTGTCTTGGGTCGGAATTGCTGAGGGGTTGGTGTCGCTGCTGATCGTACCGTTGGTGCCATTGCTGCCCGTGCCGTTGATCCCGTTCGTGCCGTTGGCAGCTTTCACCATGTCGCCGATGACTGCGATTGCTTTACCGACCGCAATAACTGCGCCCGGCTCGGCCTGAATATGTAGCACACCGGCTTCTTCGGCTTCAATCTCAACGTTGCTTTTGTCGGTCTCGATCTCGGCGATCACGTCCCCAAGCTTCACCGTCTCCCCGTCCTGCTTCTTCCACTCAAGAAGCGTACCTTCTTCCATTGCGTCGCCCATCTTAGGCATAATCACTTCAGCCATAGTTTCCTTTATTTCTGCGAGACTTGCTTCTTGACGCAAGACAGTCGCGAGGGAGTAAACTCCTCTCGCTGAATAATGTCGTCCTTCGGACGAGAAGAAGCCAAGCGGCTGCCTGTCCTTCGTCCGAAAGACGTACTTAACCAGCGAGAGGAGTTTACTCCCTCGCGGCTTGCCTAGTGCGTAGGCTAATCGGCGTACACATCCTGCGTCAGCTCTTCAACCGTGCAGGCCGGGCTATTCTCAGCGAATTCACCGGCGGCGCGGGCCATGTCCAAAGCCTTTTTGTCCATCTCGGCATGCTTAGCATCGTCCAAAACGCCTAAGTCGCGCAGGTTCTTTTCTAGAATCTGCACCGGGTCGCGGCCCTTCCAAACATCAAGCTCGTCGGGATGGCGGTACGTCGCCTGCGTTTCCGCGCCGTCCGCCGCGCCGTGGCCGACATAGCGGTAGGTAATGGCTTCCAGAAAGTACGGAGCCGGGTTTGCCCGCATCTTATCCACGATTTCTTGGGCCGCCTCGCGAACCGCGAAGTAGTCCTGGCCGTCTACTTTCGAGTGGGCCATGTTGTAAGACTCGACGCGCGAGCCGAGGTCCGTGTTTGCTGAAGACCGCTCAATCGAGGTACCCATCGCGTACTTGTTGTTTTCCAGGACAAACAGGACGGGAAGCTCGTAAAGCTGCGCCATGTTCATCGCTTCGTGGAAGCCGCCGGCGTTCATCGAGCCGTCGCCCAGAAAGCAGACGCAGATGTTGTTGCCGCTTTTCAGTTCCGGGGAATGCTTCAGCGCCCAGCCGATGCCGATGGCGAGGGGAACATTGCCGCCGACAATGCCGTAGCCGCCCGCGAAGCCGTGTTCTTTGTCGAACAAGTGCATCGAGCCGCCCTTGCCGCGCGAGATGCCGGTGCTTTTGCCGTAGATCTCGGCCATCACTCTGTTGGCGTCGCTGCCGAGAACGAGGCAATGGGCATGATCGCGGTACGATGAAAGCGCTTGGTCGCCTTTGTGCCAGGTGTGGAGGACACCGAGCGAGACCGCTTCCTGCCCGATGTACAGGTGCAGGTAGCCGCCGACTTTACCGGCACGGAACGCGCGGTTGCACTGTTCTTCAAAGTGGCGAATATCCAGCATCTGCTGGTAGGTATGGAGCAGGTCGTCAGGGGTCAGACCTAGCTTCTGAACAACTTCCGCCGCCGATGCCGGCAGGACCGGATGGCTGTGGCCGTCGGAGCGCGGCTGGGGCGTAAAGCCGTTTTTGTATCCGTTTGTCTGCGAGCCGTTGGTCTGAGAACCGTTCTGCGAGCTAGTTTCGGTTTGCGGGCGAATGTCCGGGTCCGTCATCGGAGGCGCGGCGGGGCTTGCTGCCATGTTGGGTTGAACCTCTCGTTTATGTTGGAATGGTGTGCGAAATCTTTGGTTTAATTTTGTTCGGGAAAGCCGGTGTATTGTAGCGGAAAAGGGTGCCGCATGTCAAGGCGGAGCAGTACGGGTTTTGCTTGACAGATGGACGCGAGATGTCTATAATGAGCCTATCAATTTTACTCTGTTTTTATTGTTTCAGTTGAGGGAGCCGTCGCATGAACTTATTTTCCCAAATGACGCACACGCTCACCCGCAAATGGCGGGCGATGCAGCAGGAAAGCGCCGTCCGGGGCGCTTACGAAGAAGGACGATTGGAAGAAGCCATCGTCCACGCCCGCGCCCTCTACGAGTTCGATTTAGAGAACCCCTGGGCGAACTTCTTTTTGGCCTGCCATCACTTAGAGGCCGAGCGCTACCCCGAAGCCTTGCAGCACTTGTGCCGTGTTCAAGCCGACTGGCCTGACGATGCGTACACGCATTTTGCGGTCGGTTTGTGCCACGATTACTTGGAAGCGCCAGGCGACGCCCTGCCCGCCTACCGCCGCGTCCTAGAGCTGGTGCCGGAATGGGCCAAAGCCCGCAAGAACTTGGGCCGCGATTTGTACCTGACCGGCGACTACCCCGAAGCCGAAGCGACGCTCCGGGTCTACTGCGCCGACGCCCCCGACGACCGCGAAGCTCACGATTTATTAGGCTACGTCTGCTACCGCCAGGGCAAACTAAGAGACTCATTCGGCCACTACGAAAGCGCCCGGCGTTTGGACCCCTTCAACCCGAAGATGGAGCGCAATGCGCGTTTACTGTACATGAAAAGCGCCCGGTCGTAGACACTCGCAGGAGCGCAAAATGCCGATGATTGATCGTTACCGCACGTTGTACGAGTACGAAAAAGACTGCAATCAGAAAATGCTTGCCATGCTTGATTCGGTCCCCGAAGCCCGCCGCAGCGACCCTCGGTTCCAGCAATCCATTTTCATCGCCGACCACTTGGCGGCCTGCCGCGAGTTCTGGCTGGACTGCATGAGCAAAGGCAGCAGCGAGGCGACGACGGTGTGGAACGAGAAGTGCGATTTGAGCGCATTGCGTTCACGCTTCGCGGCCATTGAGCCGCGCTGGACCGACTATTTAGCTCGTCTTGACGACAGCCGACTGGAACAGGAGTTTGAGTTCACTGATTCGAATGAGAGCTTTCGGCTGCCGATCGGGGTGCAGATTGAGCATTTAGTGGGACATGCCGCCTACCATCGCGGCCAGATTGCTCTACTCGTGAACGAATTAGGCGGCGAAGTCGTGCTTACGGACTACGAGGACTGGTGGCGGGAAAACCATTCAGAGTAGGAGAAATGACGATGTCCTCACTGCCGAAACAATTTTATACGCCGGAAGAGTATTTAGACCGCGAGCGTCGGGCGGAATACAAGAGCGAGTATTTCGCCGGCGAGATCGTCGTGATGGCAGGTGCGAGACGGAATCACAACTTGATCTGCGGCAACATTACAACTTCTTTAGGAACCCAGCTTCGTGAGAAACCCTGCGAAATTTATGCCAACGACATGAAGGTGCAGGCGGACAAAGCCCGGCAGTTTTCCTACCCGGATGTCGTGGTCGTATGCGGCGAGCCGCAGTTTCGGGATAGCCAGGACGATGTCCTGCAAAACCCAACCGTGATTGTGGAAGTGCTGTCACCTTCCACAGAAGCCTACGACTGGGGCGAGAAGTTCCTGCGTTACCGGCGGTTAGAGTCGCTCCAAGAGTATCTTTTAGTGACGCAGAATGAGCGGCGGGTTGAGCATTTCACGAAGCAGAACGACGGTTCGTGGCGGATGACGGAGGCGACCGAGGGAAGCCTGACGCTGGAGTCCGTTGGCTGTACGCTGTCTTTTGGCGACGTCTACAACAAAGTCAGCACAGAGCCGAAAGTGCGCCTCATCATGGACGAGCCGCGCTGAGGAAGCAGCCATGCACAAAACGCGGCACTTTCGGGTATGATTGCGTGTTAGATCATTATTAGCTGAGATTATGTAGAACTTCCGAACCACAAAGGACTTTAGAAAGTCGTCTATGACCGTTAAATCTTACCCGAACCCGACGGATGGCACAGGCAGCGGCAGCCTCAAGAACGGCACCCTGTCTTATGAAACGCTGACCGGCCCCCTGTCGGAAGCCCTGCTGCCGCCGGACCTGACCGAAAGCAAGTCTCAAGGCCAGCCGATTTCTCTTCTCAGCCGCGAAGAGCGTGAGCGCCAGGTGGAACGCGCGTTTGCCGGGCTGTACCGCTGGTATGTCGCCCGTTCCCAGAAGATGCGGAACTGGAACCCGGACTCCGATTTTGAGTGGGGCCAGATGCGGACCGATCACTCGGATGAAGTTGTGCAGCTTATTGAAGGCTTTTTTGCGGTGGAGCAGTACACGCCGGATTACACGTCCGAGATTTTGAGGATCGTCCGGCGCTCCAACGGCCGCTCGAACTTCCAGCTTCGGTGGGGCGCGGAAGAAGAACGCCATGCGAACACCTGGGAAAATGCGCTTTTGTTCTCTCAGCGGCGCTCCCCCGAAGCCATTGAAGATTATAAAGGCCAGCTTCGGAACAACAACTGGACTTTGCCGTGGGAAGATCCACTGCACATGATGCTGTACACGGTCTTTCAGGAGCGGGCGACTCAGATCAACT
>CAXSFV010000017.1:0-28911 GCA_964236795.1 uncultured Armatimonadales bacterium
GCTGCGTCGCCATGTGCAGCAGCACGGCGGACTGGGCGCCGAAGCTGGTACTCAGTACAATGTTCGGCTTCCACAGCGAAAGTGCGTGAGCGACGCGCTCTTCCGCCGTCGCCTGTGTTAATCGTATGTTAGCTTGTTCAAGTTCCTCGGTGGTCAGCATCATCACAAAAGGCTCCTTTGTCTTCTGCTAGCGAAACCCTTAATAACGGGTAAGAAGTTCCTGAAAAACCTACGGAAAAGACTTCAACTTATGCCAACACCTTTGCGGGTCGCGCTGGTCGGCTGCGGCCTCATCAGCGACGCCCACTGCGACGCTTACGCGGCCTACCCCGAACGCGCCAAAATTACCGCCTGCTACGACATCAACACCGAAAAAGCGGCAGCCCGCGCGGCCAGCCTCGGCGGGGCGCGGGTGGCATCGTCGCTGGAAGACATTCTCGCCGACCCGAATGTAGATGCGCTGGAACTCTGCACCCCGCCGCACCTGCACCCCGAAGCCGCCATCGCTGCCGCGCGGGCAGGCAAGCATGTTTTATCCCAGAAGCCGCTCGCCCGCACCGTCGCCGAATGCGACGCCATGATTGACGCCGCCCGCGCCGCCGGAACTGTCTTGTTCTACGGCGAAACCAACCGCACACTCCCGTCGGCGCTCATGGCAAAAGGGGCCATAGACGCCGGGCGCATCGGCACGCTGGTCGGCATCCAGGCGACGTTCGCCTACTGGCAGCGCGGCGAGATCTTGAACACCGCCTGGCGCTACGACCCCAAAATCGCCGGCGGCGGCCAGCTTCTGGACAGCGGCATTCACGCCCTGGCTCTCCTGCACACCCTCGGCGGCCCGGTGCAGTCGGTCTCCTGCTTTACCGAGCGCTACCGGCCTGAGCTGGGCGGCGAAGACACGTCCGCCGTCGGCGTTCGCTTCACCGGCGGCCACGTCGGAACCCTGTTTTCGTCCCAGGCCGTCGGTGCGTGGGTCCCCGGCCCCGGCCTGACTGCCTTCGGCACCGAAGGGGCGCTGACCCTCGGCGGCGGCGCGGCCCTCACCCTCCACCGGCCCGACCTGCCGGAGCATAAAGAAGTGCTGCTCCAAAGCGACGGCAGCCACTTCGCCGCCCTCATCGGCGCGTACCTGGACGTAATCCAAAACAACGCCCCAAGCCCCTCGCCGGGAGAAGCCGGACGCGAAGACCTGCGCCTCGTCCTCGCCGCCTACCAAGCCGAAGCCGAACAGCGGCAAGTTCGGCTGGATGACTCAGATAATGGATAAAAGAAAGCGAGGGAGTAAACTCCTCTCGCTAGTAATATACGTCCTTCGGACGAGAGAACTGCCTCTGTTGGGCTGTTTGATCTTTCGTCCGAAGGACGACCCTACTTAGCGAGAGGAGTTCACTCCTTCGCTTCCTGCTGCTACCTGAATGTCCAATGCCCGATTGTTCCCAAGCCGACAATCACAACATACACCAGCAGCAGGCACAAAAGGCAGCAGGCCGTTCTAATGACTTGATCCTGCCAGGGTTCTCTAGCTTGCGGGGCAACCGGCGCAGCATCGGGCTTGAGCGTGTCATCAAGGTGAAACAGGTGGAAGTTAATGTCGGACTGCTCGGAAACAAGACCCTCTAAGTCCACATCAAGCTGAATGTCTCTGCCGTCAACAAAACGGAGCGCAGACGGCACCTTAAGCAGCTCAATCCCCAGACGCAGGCAGCCGTTCTCTGTCGCCGTAATTTGGCTTTCGTCGCAGCCACCCCCGTACACATTCATCACGACGACGGCGTCCGTACGCGGCACGAGAGCGTCAAGTTCCTCCACTAATTCCTGCACCCGCGCTTTTTGGTCTTCGTTCATCGGTTTCCCCAACCCAAAAAATTGTAGCATAAGTTTTGCGAAATCCGGGAACACTACTCGTAGATGTTTTGTTAGGAGTATTGACAATGCCACGCTCAAGTGATATACTAAGCGTCGGCAAGATTTAATCAGACATACACTCTAGGGAGACAGATACTCATGGCAAAAACAGTAGGAATTGACCTCGGAACGACCAACTCGTGCGTGGCCGTTCTGGAAGGCGGGGAACCGACGGTGATCCCTAATGCGGAAGGCTCGCGGACAACCCCGTCCATTGTCGGCTTCACCAAGACCGGCGAGCGGCTGGTCGGCAACGCGGCCAAGCGGCAGGCGGTCGTGAACCCCGACCGGACCGTGATTTCCATCAAGCGCAAGATGGGCACGAGCGACAAAGTGACGATTGACGGCACTTCATACACGCCGGAGCAGATCTCGGCGATGATTTTGCAGAAGCTGAAGGCCGATGCGGAAGCCTATCTCGGCGAGAAGGTAGACAAGGCGGTCATCACCGTCCCGGCGTACTTCAACGACGCGCAGCGCTCGGCGACGAAAGCGGCAGGAACGATTGCGGGGCTGGAAGTCCTGCGGATTATCAATGAGCCGACGGCGGCGTCGCTGGCGTATGGCCTCGACAAGAAGAAGAACGAGACGATTTTAGTCTACGACCTGGGCGGCGGCACGTTTGACGTGTCCGTGCTGGACGTGGGCGACGGCGTCTTTGAAGTGCGCTCGACGGCGGGCGACACCCACCTCGGCGGCGATGACTTCGACCAGAAGATTGTGGATTTCGTGGCCGAAGAGTTCCGTAAGGAGCAGGCGATTGACCTTCGCAAAGACAAGCAGGCCATGCAGCGGCTGCGGGAAGCGGCGGAAAAGGCGAAAGTCGAGCTGTCTAATGTTGTGACAACCACGATCAACCTGCCGTTTATTACCGCCGACGCCGATGGGCCGAAGCACCTGGACGTGGGCCTCAGCCGCGCGAAGTTCGATGAGCTGACCCGCGACCTGGTGACCCGGACCGAAGAACCATTCAAGCGGGCGCTGGCAGATGCCGGCATTGAAGCCAAAGACGTGGACGAGATTATTCTGGTCGGCGGTTCCACCCGTATCCCGGCGGTGCAGGATCTGGTCAAGAAGCTCGGCGGCGGCAAGGACCCGAACCGCAGCGTCAACCCGGATGAAGTCGTCGCCGTCGGTGCGGCCATCCAGGCGGGCGTTCTTGGCGGCGAAGTCAAAGACGTGGTTCTCTTGGACGTGACCCCGCTGTCTCTGGGCATCCAGACGCTCGGCGACATGTTCACGAAGCTGATTGACCGGAACACGACGATCCCGACCCGGAAGTCGGAAGTCTTCTCGACGGCGGCCGACGGCCAGACGGCGGTGGACGTTGTGGTGTACCAGGGCGAGCGCCAGGCGGCGTCCCAGAACAAGCTGCTGGGCCGCTTCCAGCTCACCGGCATCCCGCCAGCCCCGCGCGGCGTCCCGCAGGTCGAAGTGACCTTTGACATTGATGCGAACGGCATTGTGAACGTCTCGGCGAAAGATCGGGCGACAAACAAAGAGCAGCGCATCACGATCTCCGGCGCGGGAACGCTGGACAAGGCCGACATCGAGCGCATGATCCGCGAAGCCGAGGCGCACGCCGCCGAAGACTCCGCCCTGCGCGAGAAGGCCGAAACCCGCAACCATGCCGACCAGATGGTCTACTCGACCGAGCGCCTGATCAAAGACCTCGGCGATAAGCTGCCTGGCGACGAGAAAGCCAAAGTCGAGACTGCCATCGCCAATGTCAAGTCGGCGCTGGAGACCGAAGACACCGACCGGATCAAGACCGCAACCGACGAATTGCAGTCGGCGTCGTATGCTCTGTCCGAGCTGCTCTACAAGCAGGCCGACAGCATGGGTGGCGCGTCCAGCAACGGCTTCCACTCCGACGGGACGCCCGACGGCGCAACGGACGAGGCCAAGCCCGCCGACGACGTCATTGACGCCGAGTTCAAGAGCGAGTAATAGACGCGGTCAGTAAAGACGAAGAAGCGGCCTGGAATAGTATTCCAGGCCGCTTCTTCGTTTCTGTCTATAGTGACCAATCCTCAAACTTTAGTCCGGGAACCTGCCCAAAATCTTTGGAGTTGCGTGTTAGCAGTGTTGCATCGTTGGCAAGGCAGATGGCGGCGATTCGCAGGTCTTTCGTGCCGACGCGGACTTTTGCTTGGCGTATCTGCTCAAACTGATTTGCCGCGTCGGCATCGCAGTCAACTAAATTAATTTGGCTAAACTGGTTGATGAAACGCCGCAGCTTCCGATAGGCTTCTACTTGCTGCGCCGCTGTTCTTGCTTGAGCAACGACGGCAAACCAGCCGCGCATCTGCTCCTCGTAGGTGATAATGGTGACGGCAACTTCTTCCGGCGGTACAGAGGCAAGACGCCTGCCCAAGTTGAACGCTTCCATCGTATCCCGGTCCAGAATGCTGAGATGATCGGTATCTAAGATCAGCGTTTATCTTCTTCGCCTTCATTTATTCTATCTTCCGACTCTCGCCACTCACGCCCTAATCGCATGGCTTCGTCATACATGGGATCATCCTTGAACTGCCCGCGAATCTGTTCCCACCAGGGAACGGCTTTGTCTTGCCCCTTATTCAGATCCCTTTCCCGCTTGAGCTGCTGTAACTCAGTTTCCACGGCGGTCAATCGCTCTTCAATAGTTTGTGCGGACATCAAACTATTCTCCTTTTATTGCGTCAGTATACCCGGACAAGGAATAGCATTTAAGAGGGAACAATTTTGGGCAAAATAGAGACTAAATTGGTAGGGATTGCTTGACGCGGCGGGACAGATCGCCGCGCACGGAAAGTCGGAAGAACGCTCTCATGCTTGATACTCATCTGGCGGAAGAACTCAAGACGGAAGAAGTCAAAAGCGGAAACGGCGCATCAAGCCGCCTTGTCGGCCCGTATGCCCTGCGGCGCGAGATTGGCCGGGGCGGCATGTCGGTGGTCTACGAGGCGTGGGATACGCGCACGGGGAGCGAAGTCGCGCTGAAGCTGCTTTCCGTCCCGTCCGCTTTTTCCGGCGCCGAAGCTGACAGGCTGGTCTCGCGGTTTGAGCGCGAAGCCCGGACAATGGCCCGGCTGCCGCATCCGAACATCATTTCTGTTTACGAAATCGGTGCGGCGGACGGGCAGCATTTCCTGGCAATGGAATACCTGCGCGGGCAGACGCTGCGGGAGCGCCTGAGTCGAGGCAAGCTGCCGCTGGGCGAAGCGTTTGCGATTTTGACCCAGGTGGCCGGGGCGATGGATGCCGTCCACCATGCAGGCGTGGTCCATCGGGACATCAAAGCGGCAAATGTGATGCTGCTGCCGGGCGGCACGGCGAAGCTGCTGGATTTCGGGATTGCCCACTCGTCGGAGGAAGCCGCGCTCACCCACGTCAACGCGGTGATCGGCACACCGGCGTACATGGCGCCGGAGCAGGTGCGCGGCGAGCCGGCTTCGGCCGCCACGGATTTGTGGTCGCTGGGCGTGCTGGCGTATGAGATGTTTGCCGGACACGCCCCGTTCGGCGGCCCCATCGTTGCGAACGTTCTGTTCCAAGTGACAAGCAGGCCGCCCGTCCCCGCCCCGCACCTGCCGAAAGCCGTGCAGAAGGTCCTGCGCCGCGCTTTAGACAAAGACCCTGCCCGGCGTTACCCGACTGCCGCCACGTTTATTGAGGCCGTGAAGTCTGCTCTGCCGAAGTCTGTCTTGCCGTCTTCGCCTTCCGCCAAACGCAAGCCTGCTGTGAAGCTGCCTGCGATTACGCTGAAACTGCGCCCAATCACCCTGCCTTCGGTTGACCTGCCCAAAATCGCTTGGTCTCCGCCGCCGCGCTGGGCGCAGGGGACGGCTCTGCTGCTTCTCCTCGTGGGTGCATTCTCGGTGGCGGCTCATCAGTGGCATCCTGTGCGAAGCATTGCGCCGCGTCAAGTGTCCACGCGAGCGGCGGCTGTTTCCCCGGCTGTCGCCGCCCTGCCCGTGCCTGTTGTTCTTGCGCCTGCCGTGCGCTCCGCCCCGCAGGCCACCGGGCCGTACTGGGTCAAGACTGAGAAGCCGCCGCAAGCCGCCCCGCCGAGCGCCGATGTTCCAAGTCGCGAAGCTTCAGACACGGAAAACGCGCCCCAATCTCCCGGCTCGTCTTCCGCGCAAGCCGGAACAGAGGGTAATCTATCCCGCACGGCACAATCCGACGAAACGCCGCTCCCGCAGCCGCGTTCTCGCCGTCCTGCTGACCTTTCAGCGGAAAGCGGCACATCTCGGCAAAACGCTGGCGACACTTCGCAGAACGCGGCTTCCGATACGCCGCGCAGTGACGCACCGCCGCAAGCGCAAACACCCGTACAGGCTCCCATCCGGTATCAGCCGCTGTATCAAGCCGCGCCGCCGCAAGCCCCTGTGCAAGATGCGCCGCAGGCGGCCACGCTGCCTGATGGAAACAGCAGCGATGACCCGGAAACCGCCGCCCGGCTTCGCAAACGCGGCTGGTCCCAAAGCGGCGATGCCTCCGGTCAATGAGTTTTTAGGACCGGCAGCAATGAAAGATGAAACTATGGACAAAGAACGGCTGGCCGAGATCGCCGGTAACCCGGACGAGACGCAGATTGTCAGCTTAAAAGACTTGGAAGAGCTGGAGTATTTGCAGCTCACCGGCAAAGATAAGGCTGCGCCGGCGCAAGCCCGCCGCGCTGTTCCGCTCGGCGCTCTGCTGGGGCTGCTGGCGGCGCTCTGTCTGGCAGCGGCGCTGGCAGCGCTCTCTGTCCATCACGGAGTGCCACCTGCCGCCGTTCAAGCCGCGCTGCAAAGGAGCCGCTGACAATGAGAACACTTGTGACGACGGGAAAATTTCTTGCCTCTACGGCCTTAAGCGTGATTGCCCTGGCGTCCTTGCTCAGCGGGGTGCGGGCCGGCACGTCCGCCGAGCCTTTCCCAACAATTCCCGAAGCGAACTGGACTGGGGTACGCTTCATCCTTCTGCCGCAGTCAAGAGCCGTGCAGCATTACGGCTACCAGGAGATGTACCGGGACACCGACAAAGAGTTTGTCCCGCTGCCGTATGACGAGTTTGCCGGGCGAATTGTCCGAGTTGTCGGGATTGAGCAGGGACATGGGCCGAGCGGAGAAACGCTGGATGAAGCGGACCTGCAATTAGAAGACGATAAGAAGACGATCCACGGCGATATTGATGGCGGCTGCATGGACGAGGCCGCGCCGGTGTCCGACCTGGAAATGGCCCGGTCGCTGTACCGGGGGAAAATCCTGTGGCTGGCGAGCGACCATGTCAGCACTTACAATGCGGCGAAAGACGTCTCCGACTCCCCGGCGGACTTAGCGCTGTACGAAGCATTTGGGCGGGTCAAAATCAAGCAGTATTCGCCGGTGCGGGTTTTAGACGTTGTGCCGGGCTGGTACGCCAGCGCCCCCATTCGGTTTGTCGTGCAGGACGAGTCTACTAAAGCTGCGGGGTATGTGGATGTCCACATGAGCGACACGAACGTCCCGAAGGATTTACAAGCCGTCAGCCGCTTCCGAGACGTGTTTCTGGAAGCCGACCCACGAGCCGCCTATCCCTGGCCGGCAAAAGTGTGGACGGCGATTGAAAACAAAGAAGTATTCGACGGGATGACTGCCACGCAGGTCCAAATGAGCTGGGGCGCTCCAAAAGCGATCCGCCGCACAAGTGGGAGTCAAACGGAGCAGTGGGCATATGCGCCGAGCTACACGCTGACGCTCAAAAACGGCATCTTGACCGGCATCGCAAAGCAGTAGGGGTAATTTTCGTTATGCTGACCAGTCTTTCGCCTTTAGTCCGGGAACTTGCTCGAAGTGTCTCAAGTTGCGCGTCAGCAGCGTTGCATCATAAGTAATACAGATTGCCGCGATCCGCAAGTCTTTCGTTGCGATACGAATCCCTACCTGACGTAGCCTTTCATATTCTTCAGAAGCGAGGGCATCATAGGCTAAGATGTGTGCAGTTTGGTAAGTTGCAATGTGCAGTTGTAAGAACTCATAGGCTGTGACTACTTTTTGAGGGGTTTTCGCTTGCGCCGCGTGGGACAACCAGCCACGCATTTGTTCTTCATAACTAATAATTGTGGTTGCAATCTCACGCGGCGGAACCTGCGCTAAACGTAACTGCAATGCAATTGCACTGATTCCGCCGCGCTCTAAGATCGTCATGTGATCTGTATCCAGAACCCGCATTATGCAGCACCGTCATTATCCTGCGGGTCTTCCGACTCGCGCCATACCCTGCCAAATTTGACTGCTTCCTCAAACTCAGGACAGTCCGCGTAAATCCCAACGATTTTTTTCCACCACGGGATATCCTCATCGGATTTGTCCGCTTCCTTTGCTTTATCGAGTTTTTCTGCTTTCTCTGCTTTTTCTAGCTGTTCCAGCCTTGTTTCCACAGCGGCAACCCGCTCTTCCAATGCTTCTAATGTTTGTGCTGACATAATTCTTGCCTCCTTTCGATTCTCTAGAGTATACCCGGAACGCAGACGGCAAAAAGCGGCCCCGGACGCTGTCCGGGGCCGCTTCGCTTGCGCCGCTGTTTACTGCTGCTGGCTCTGACTCTAGGAAGCCGATTCTGCCGGAGCTTCGGCCTGGGGCGCTAACCCCTGGTTCTTGGCTTCGGTTTTCGCGGTCTCGACCGCTTCATGCACGGCGCTCTGAGCGACCGTCGTGACTTTTTGGGTCAGGTCCGTTGCGGCTTCCGTCGCTTTGTCTAAAAGCTGGTCGCGGGTCTTGCCAAGGGCTTTGTTCTCGTAAGAAGTTTCCGGAACGGCGAGGCCGAGGCCGAGGCCGGCGACAAGAGCCATCGCGCCGATGACCAGCGGATTTTCCTGCAAAGTCATGCTGAACCAGCCCGCGCCCTGCTGGGCTGAAGTCTTGACCTGGGAGCCGAGATTACCGGCGGCAACCTGCACCTGGCCTGAGATCGTGCCGACCTTTTCGGCGGCGTCGGAGACGCTCACCGGGGCCTGGGCGGCTGTTGCGTTGTTGTTGCGGAGCAGCCAAATGAGGCTGGAAAGGAAGAAAATCGCTTGCAGGGGCGAGCGCTGAACAATGCTCCAAAGGCCCATCCCGGCGGCGCTGGCCGCTCCGGCGACGACGCCTTTGGATTTCGCGCCGGCGTCGGCGGCAGCGGTCTTTGCCGCTGCGGCTTTGTCGGCGGCGGCTGTTTTTGCCGCAGCCGCTTTATCGGCGATTGTGTCGGCGGCGTCTTTTGCCTTGTCGGCGAGACTGCCTGCCGCATCCTGCGCTTTGTCGGCGATGCTGCCGACGGCGCCTTGCGCCTTTTTGGAAAGATCGCCGGCGGTGTCCTGCGCTTTGCCTGCGATGTCCTGGGCGGTCGAAGAAACGTTTTGTGCCATGTCCTGAGCCTTGTCCTGCACGGCGCCTACAGCGTCCCGTGCTTTGTCTTGAAGATCATCTGCCTTGTCTTGAACGCTGCCTGCAATCTCCGGTACTTTTTCCGAGAAATCACTCGCCGCGCCTGTTGTATTGCCCGAGAGATCCGGCGTCTCCAAGTAGCCGCCGGCCTTGTATGGGGACAGGTCGGGTTCTGCGGGGGTCTCGTATTCGGCGACGACACCGAACTCGATGGCGTCCTCCGGTTCGATCATCTCGCTGACGGAAAGCGGAACTGCGTCCTCAGGACCGTCTACCAGGAACACCGTACCGGCGCTGACTGCGCCGTCGGCAAGGGGCTCTTCGACCAGCATGATCGCGCCGACTTCCAGCGTGTTTTCCACCGGCACTTCTTCGCTCATCGAGACTTCGCTGACAGGAACCGTTTCTGCTGGCTCGTGGTAATGCGGTCTATTTTTTCTGCTCATAACAAGTTCTCCTCATTGACGATTAAGACGCGGCCTGAGCACTGGTGCTTTTCAGGAACCGGGCGGCGGCGAAGCCGAGCAGGGCGGCGATGCCGACAAAATAAGCGGGCTGAGTGCGCCCGAATGTTTCGGTGTCACGGACGATCTGGTCCATGTCTTTTGCCTGGATCATCGTTCCCACTTCCGTCAGCTTGTCTGCCGCCTGATCAAGATAGGGGCTGGCAAGGGCAGCGACGCCTTGAGAGCGGAACGAATCGCTGTTCTGCTTTAAGGCAGTCGCAGCGTCGGTGATGCCGGTCGCTAGGGCGTCCTTCTGCTGGGTCAGCGCAGTTTTCACCCGTGATCCCACAAGGCCAACAGCCTGCCCAGCATACTGCTGGCCCTGCTGAACCGCCTGCTGGGTCTGGTCCTTGATTTGCCCGGTAATCTGCTCTGTATCAGCCATTATTGTCTTCTCCTGCAAGGTTTCGTTTAATTCCGATGTCCGCTTTTACCCGCAGAACGGCAACCGTAAACGGGAACTGCTTTTGTGGAGATTTTGTTAAATATGTTGACAGTAATACGCTCACATGCAATAATACCCGAAAGATGAGTTCGTTTGTCGAGGAGACATCATGGCAGTCGATTACAAAGATTATTATAAGATTCTAGGCGTGCCGAAGACCGCAACGGAGAAAGAAATCAAAGCCGCCTACCGCAGCCTCGCCCGCAAGTTCCATCCAGACGTGAACCCCGGCGACAAAACGGCGGAAGACAAGTTTAAAGATGTCGGCGAAGCCTACGATGTGCTGTCGGATACCGACAAGCGCTCGAAGTACGACCAGTTCGGCGACCAGTGGAAGTCCTACAGCCAGGGCGGCGGTTTTACCCCAAATCCGGGCGCCCCAAGCGGAGGCGGACGCCAGCCGGACTTCGATTTCGGCAGCGGCGGCGGCAACTCAGCCTCTATTGACGACTTCTTATCGTCGCTGTTCGGCGGCGGGGGCGGCGGCACAAGTGGATTCAGCACGGGACAAAGCGGATTTGGCGGCGGCTTCAGCGGCGGGAGGTCCGGCGGGCGCACTTCCCCGCAAGTGGAGCAGGATGTCGAGCAGCTGGTAGACATCACGCTGGAAGAAGCGTTTCGGGGAACGACGCGCTCCTTTACCGTGTCTATCCCGGAAACCTGCGGCCAGTGCGGCGGGGCGGGCGCGGTTTCGGTCGGCAAAGGCCGGTCCTGCCCGATGTGCCAGGGCAGCGGCAAAGTTAAAGGCCGGAGCGGCCTGTTCGGCCAGTCCGTCTGCCCCCAGTGCGGCGGCACGGGCCAGGCCACGGAAACCTGCCCGGAATGCCGTGGGGAAGGAACGGAAACCAAGCAGCGGCGGCTAACCGGCATTAAAATTCCACCGGGTGTCACCGAGGGGCAGCGCATTCGGCTGGCCGGGCAAGGCGCGTCGGGCGGCGACTTGTTCCTGAAAATTAAGATCAAAGCCAACGCCAAGTTTGAGCGCCTCGGCGACGATTTGAAGACGGACTTTGCTGTCCCGTACACAGTTGCCGCGCTCGGCGGGGAAGCGCCGGTGGAGACCTTCGACGGCCCGCGCACGCTGACGATCCCGGCGGGAACACAGAGCGGCCAGTCGTTCCGATTAAAGGGCCAGGGAATGCCGATTTTGAAGGGCGGTGGGCGCGGCAACTTACAGGCGACGGTGAAAATCACGGTGCCGAAGGACCTGTCGCCACGCGAGCGCGACCTGCTGACGGAGCTAGCGAAGCTGCGGTCAGATGAAGTCAAAGTCTGAGAAGTGAAGGTGTAACATGACTTTTATCAAAGACAGAGACGAGCCGATTTATACGATCTCCATTGCCGCGAAGCTGGTCCGCCCGCCGTCGCGCACGGTTCCGGCGAGCGCGGAAGACGCCGCGAAGCCGATCCATGCCCAGACGCTTCGTATGTACGACAAGCTGGGGCTGGTGAAGCCGCGCAAAGTCGGCAAAAATCGGTTTTATTCCGACCGCGACATTGAGCGCTTGCAGCAGATCCAGCACTTCACGCAGGACATCGGCATCAACTTGGCGGGTGTGGCGTATATTTTCGCGCTTTTAGAGCAGATGCAGATGGAGGAGACGGAGGCGATGCTGCTTCGGGCGGAAGAGCGCATCCGCGAGATTGCATTAGCACACGGAGAAGAATGAGCGAGGGAGTAAACTCCACTCGCTAGGGATAAACGTCCTTCGGACGAAAGACTGGTAACTATTCAGCTCCTGTCGTCTGAAGAACGTGTGATTTGCAGCAGATACGAAGTAACGCGAAGCGTAGAGGAGTTTACTCCCTCGCTTGCTGTGAGGCAATATCAATGTTTGAAAAATTCACCGAAAGGGCGCGGGAACTGGTGCAGACAGCCCAGGACGTTCTCGTGCGCTACAAACATACCCAGCTTGACACCGAGCATTTGCTGCTCGCCATGCTGGAACAAAACGATGGGTTGGCGGTTCAAGTGCTGCAAGCCCTGAACGTGGACACGCGGGCGCTTTCCCACGCGGCGGAAGAAGCGCTGGCGCGGGCGCCCAAAGTGCAGTATGCCGACCAGGGCGCACAGGTTTATATCACGCCGCGCATCAAGCGCGTCTTTGACCTGGCAAAAGAAGAAGCCCAGCGGCTGCACGACAGCTACATCGGGGTCGAGCATCTGCTGCTGGGGCTGATCACCGAAGGCGACGGCGGGGCGGCGCGTCTCTTAAAACAGCAGAACGTGGACGAGGAAAAAGTCTACAAAGCGCTGCAAAAAGTGCGCGGCTCGTCGCGCGTTACCGACGAAAACCCGGAAGAAAAGTACCGAATGCTGGAGCGCTTCTCGCGCGATCTGACTCAGCTTGCCCGCGAAGACAAGATTGATCCCGTGATCGGGCGCGACGAAGAAGTCAAGCGGACGATCCAGATTTTGTCCCGGCGCACCAAAAACAACCCGGTTTTAATTGGCGATCCCGGCGTCGGCAAAACGGCGATTGCCGAGGGTCTGGCCCGCAGAATTGCGTCAGGCGATGTGCCTGAAAACCTGCGTGGTCGGCGGCTGCTGGCGCTGGACATGGGCGCACTCGTGGCCGGCTCGAAGTTCCGGGGCGAATTTGAAGAACGGCTGAAAGGCGTCATGGATGAAGTCCGCAAAGCAGCAGGCCAGGTCATCTTATTTTTAGACGAGCTGCACACGGTCGTCGGTGCGGGCGCGGCGGAAGGGGCGATGGATGCGTCCAATATGCTCAAGCCCGCTTTGGCGCGGGGCGAATTGCAGTGCATCGGCGCGACGACTTTGGACGAATACCGCAAGAACATTGAAAAAGATGCGGCCTTAGAGCGACGCTTCCAGCCGATTGTCGTCGGCGAACCGTCGGTTGCCGATACGATTGAAATACTCAAGGGTCTGCGAGACAAGTACGAAGCTCATCACACCGTCAAGATTGACGACAGCGCCCTTGTCGCGGCAGCAGAACTCAGCGCCCGCTATGTCACGGAGCGCTTTCTGCCGGACAAGGCAATTGATCTCATTGACGAAGCGGCGTCTAAGATCCGCATTGAAAAGTCGTCCATGCCCGCTGACATTAAAGGCATGGAAGCGCGGCTGACCCGGATGCAGGCGGAAGGCCGCGCGGCGGCGGATGCCCGCGACTACGAAAAAGCCGCCCGTCTGCGGGACGAAGAAGTCGCCCTACGCGGGGAGTTCACCGAGCAGCGCGATACATGGATGCGCGAGGCGGGCGTGGACAGCGTCGTGGACGAGCATGACATCGCCGAGCTGATCTCGAAGACCACGGGCATTCCGGTGAGCCGCATGTTTGAGGAAGAAGCCGAGAAGCTTCTCAATATGGAGCTGAATCTGCACGAGCGGGTCATCGGCCAGGAAGCCGCCATTGAAGCGGTCTCCGAAGCCGTTCGGCGCGGGCGGGCGGGCCTCAAAGACCCGAACCGGCCCATTGGCTCGTTTCTCTTTTTAGGCCCAACCGGCGTCGGCAAAACGGAGCTTGCGCGGGCACTGGCCCAGTTCATGTTTGACGACCCGGACGCGATGATCCGCATTGACATGTCCGAGTACATGGAAAAGCACTCGGTCGCCCGGCTCATCGGCGCCCCGCCCGGCTATGTCGGCTACGACGAGGGCGGCCAGCTCACCGAAGCCGTCCGCCGCCGCCCGTACCGGGTCGTGCTGCTGGACGAAATCGAAAAAGCGCACCCGGACGTGTTCAATATCCTCTTGCAGCTTCTTGATGCCGGACGCCTGACCGACAGCACGGGCCGGACCGTAGACTTCAAGAACACGGTTGTGATTATGACCAGCAATATCGGCAGCCAGTATATCGAAGCCATGCCGGTTGGCGCGTCCCAGCACGAGCAGGACATGCTTTATGACAAAATGAAGGAGCGCGTAACCCAGCAACTTCGCAAGCACTTCCGCCCTGAGCTGCTTAATAGGATAGACGAAACCATTGTCTTCCACGCGCTCAACCAGCCGCAGATCACCCAGATTGTGGACCTTCTGCTGAAGGGAACCGAGCGGCAGCTCTCGGCCCGCAAGCTGCACCTGGAAGTCACCGACGCCGCCAAAACTCTCATCGCCGAGTCCGGCTTCGACCCGCTCTACGGGGCGCGTCCCCTGCGCCGCACCATCCAGCGCATGGTCGAGAACCCGATTTCTTCTGGCATCCTGCGCCGCCAGTTCACCGACGGCGACACGATTGTGGTAGACAGCGACGGTGAGAAGATTATCACGCGCCTCAAAGCGCCATCAGCGGAAAGTGATAGCGTTGCGGTGTAGTATAAAAAACAGGGACAGCTTCCGGTTGTCCCTGTTTCTATTTTAGGTAAACTACGTTTTAATCAGGAGATGTGTATAGCGATACGGGATATAGTTACTGAAATAGAAGATTTAGCGGCTGGCGCGACTCATATTGGGTTTATCTGCTCCGATGTCGGGGGGCATCTGCTTTTGATGTTGCCAAAACCCCAAAATATGGTGTCACTGCTACTTGGCCGAGAGTGCGACTCGAAAAAGAAGAAACCTGTAGCGACGCGCTTCAGCGTTGTATTGATAGTCGTGTTGGCTATGACGAATGTAGCGTTTATCCTATCCCCAGTCTTTGGGCGACCAGCAATAGTACAACATATGGTAGTGTCCTAATTTAAGTTGTCGTGTTATACTGTTTGCATGGTCACTCAAACAGTTTCGTGTTACCACTGCGGCAGTGTTGACTTGATCCGCTTCGGCTCCCAGAACGGCAGGCAGCGCTACAAATGCAAAGGGTGCGGCAAGACCAGCCGCGAAAACAAAGGCAGCAATGCCTACCCCGAAGAACGCAAAGCCGAAATCCTGGCCGCCTACCACGAGCGCGGCTCGATGCGGGCCATGACCCGCATTTTCGGCGTCAACCGCAACACCGTCCTAGCCTGGCTTAAAAAAAGCCGCGCAGTTGCCGCCCTTGAAGACAACGCTGGCGAAGGCCAGGAAGCGTGATGTTCTGGAACTCGGTGAACTTTGGTCCTTCGTGTGCCGCCGCAAGAACAAGCGCTGGGTCTGGCTGGCCCAGTGCAGACGAACCCGTCAGATCGTGGCCTACGCCATCGGCAGCCGCAATGAGGCTACCTGCCGCGTGTTGTGGAGCCGCATCCCGAGGCACTATAAGAAGTGCGTGTGCTACACGGACTTCTGGGCCGCTTATGCCGAGGTACTGCCAGCAGAGCAGCACCGCGCAACAGGCAAAGGCGATGGACAGACGTGTCACATCGAGCGGTTCAACAACATTTTGCGTCAAAGATTAGGCCGCTTTGTCCGCAGGACGCTCTCGTTCTCGAAGACCGACCAGATGCACGAGAACTGTCTGCGCCTGTTTCTGCACGAACACAACAAACGATGTCTAACAACTTAAATCAGGACACTACCCAACATATTATTTCGCCGGTCATACACTCCAAAGAGGTGCCGGCGAAACTGCCCCCGAGTCGGCATGGTTCCCTCGCAATCAAATAGAACAGTTACTTTCTTCATCCAATAATGCTATGTCTCGGCATCGAGATTTGGGAGTTTTGGCTGCGGTCAACAAACTGTGTTTATCACCTCATCGTCGCATCTTTCTTATGGTGAATGAATTACATCAACTGGGATTTGAGCGTCTTCGGGTTGCGCCCGGCATGTCAGCTTCCGGGATTTACTGGCGTTGTTCCATTGTACCTGCCTCCTGCGTTTCTCAAGAACATGGTGCAAAGGTTGAACACCCTCGCTTGAGTGAATTGGAGAAGATGACTAAAAAAGAGTTCTGGTCTTATACTTACGGAAGCGGACAAGGGCAGGAGCCGTTTGGCTGGAAAGACGCTCATTTCGATACCCCAAAACAGTTAGCCCACAAGTTCATCGCGCGTCAGCCTGAGATTGCTTATTCCGGGTGGGGTAATGATCCTATTTATGCCTCTTGGTATCGGCGGATGCTAGAGCAGACGCAACCGCATGGCGTTTTTGTTTCATATGCTGATTATGGATTGCCCAGGGATTTCTTGGTAGAAATGGTCTCAGGAGAAGTAGATGTCGCCCTTCCTCCTCCCGGTGCGGCCAGCCTAGAACCATGAGCGCATTATCTTGTTCGGCTTGTATGCTTAATGGATGACTTTTTTCTCCTTGATCTCGCATAGAAGGGCCAGATGCTTTATGCAAGCGATTACACAGCAATGGGTTGACAAAGCCGAAGGCGATTGGGAAGCAGCGGAACGCGCATGGCAATCACGCGACAGGCCATTCTATGACCATGTCTGCTTCCACTGCCACGAATGTACCGAGAAGTACCTGAAAGGAAGGCTGATTGAGGCGGACATCGCGTTTCCGAAGACGCATAACCTGCCGCACTTGCTGACACTTCTTTTGCCGATTGAGCCGGAATGGGGCGTTTTGGAGCCAAGCCTGCTGGGGCTGAAAGCGTTCGGGGTCAGTATCGTGTATCCCGGCAAGAATGCGGACAAAGCGGACGCGCAGAATGCTCTCGGCTACTGCCGGGAGGTGAGGGAGGCCGCGCGGCGCTCTTTCGGCCTGCCGGTTTAGCTTACGGCTTCTCGTCGTAAACGACTTTTGCCAGCACGTCGCCGATGACTTTGAGGCTTTGCGGGTCGCATTTGTCGGGCGTGTCCTGCAATGTGTGCCAGTAGGGGTAGTCGAAGTCTATCAGGTCAATCGCGGGGATGCCGGCGGAGTTGAACGGGACGTGGTCGTCGCCGATGGGGCCTTGCAGGGCATTCGGGTCGGCGGGGAACTGGGCGCTGTAGCCGAGAGACTGAGCGGCAGACCACACTTTGTCGTTCAGCTCAGGATGGCTGTACTGGGAGCCGGCTTCGCGCTTGACGACGAGGTTCTTTTGGCCGATCATGTCCAGAAGAATAGCATAGTCGGGCTTGTAGACGCCGGAGTTCTGGGCGAAGAAGATGGAGCCTAAATACATTCGGTTCTCGCCCGGTCCCCAGTCTTCGCCGTCTACAAACAGCAGCACGACGCCGATGTCAGGGCGCTTGGCGTGGAAGACGCGGGTCAGTTCCAGCAAGGCGGCCGTGCCGGAAGCGCCGTCGTCGGCGCCCATGATCGGCCTGTCTTTGTGGTCTAAATCTTGGTCGGCGGTCGGGCGGGTGTCCCAGTGGGTGAACAGGCAGATCTTCTTTTTAGCCGTTGGATTGATGACGCCGATGATGTTGGTTAGGTGCAGGGTGACTTTGCGGTCGGAGTCGTGGTAATTAAACACCTGTGTGCTGACTTTATCAACGCTTGGCGTAAGCTGCGACAGAATATACGCTTTGCACTTCTCATGCGCTGCCGAGCCGGGCGGGCGGACGCCGAACGCACACTGAGCCGTCAAATCGGCAAAGGCACGAGTGCCGTCAAACGAAGAATGCGCGGCGGGCGGGGTCGTCGGGGTTTGCGACTGGGTGCGGCAGCCGGACAGCAGGAGCAGAGGCAGAACGGCGGCGAGCAGGGTGCTTTTGTGGTGCATGGGCATTGTTTGCGGGATGCCACGGAATTCATTCCGAGGCTCGGAGAAAACACCGTCGAGGCGACGGAAGACCGATTTTGTTGGATGTCCCACTCTGGCGTCGCTTCGACACTGTTTTGCTTTAGCCTCGGAATGAATTCCGAGGCATTCATGCCGTGGCATTTATGCCGTGGCAGTTAGTGTGACGAGACCCGGTCTTCGACAACGTTACCGATGGTTGAATGGGCGGCCAAGTAGCTGCTTAGGCTTTTCGAGAGCGGGACGCCCGTGTCGTCGCTGATGTCTTTGGCGGACCAGATCTGGTAGTAGCCCAAGCTGCCGCCGGCAAGCGAGCGGGTCATCGCGACCCGGTACGCCTTGCCGGCGTCCACCTCGCCGCCGCCCGCGCCGACGAGCGAGACGCGCTTACCGGCGGGCTGGCTTGCATCGTAGCGGATTTGCAGGCCGGACACCTGCAAAAAGCCGTCGAACGGCTCCGGCGCCCGCGAAACGGACCGCTCGGCGACTTTGAGAAGCTGCGCCCCGGTTAACGTCAGCACGACGACCGTGTCGCTGGGGTCGCCCGCGTAGTGCAGGGCACCGACAATTTTGCCGGCTTCGGTCCTGCCGGCAGGAATGCTTGCGCTGCCGTCAATCTCGTCGGACGGGATGAGCGCCACTTGGGCGTTGCCGGTTTGGCGCACGGCGTCGGCCACGAGATCGCCGAGGTTCGTTTCGGCATGCGACGAGCCGGCCCCGGACAGCGCCGTCTGCACTTCCACCGTGTCTTTGGCGTCTTTCGAGACGGTCTGCGGCGCGGCGTGAAGCGGCGCAGCGAGTGCCAAAGAAAGTAGCCCTGTCATTAGTAGGTTTAGTCTCATAGTGCGTCCTGCGTTTTCTGCGCCTGCTGCCAGCGCAAGTAGTCGTCAATAAAGTCGTCGAACTCGCCGTTCATCACGCGCTGAATGTCGCCGGTCTTGTGGCCCGTCCGCTCATCGGTGACACGGGTTTCCGGCTGGAAGAAATAGTTGCGGATCTGGTGTCCGAATGCAATGTCTTTGCGGTCGCCCCGCAGCTCGTCAATTCCCGCTTTGTTTTCCGCCTGTGCGAGCGTCAGCAGCTTGGACTTCAAGACGTTCATGGCAAACGCCCGGTTCTGGCCCTGCGAGCGCTCGTTCTGGCAGGAAACGACAATGCCGGTCGGCAGGTGCGTGATTCGAACCGCGCTGCTCGTCTTGTTGACATGCTGGCCGCCCGCGCCGGAGGCCCGGAAGTAGTCGGTTTTCAGGTCTTTTTCCGGGATGTCTACATTTTCCACTTCGGCGATCTCAGGCACAACGTCTATGCCGGCAAAGGAAGTTTCGCGTGTGCCGCCGCTGTTGAACGGCGAGATGCGGACCAGCCGGTGAACGCCACGCTCGCCTTGCAGCAGTCCGTAGGCGTTCTTGCCTTCAATGCGGATCGTCGTGCTTTTTAGGCCCGCGACATCGCCTTCCACTTCATCTTTAATGTCCGACTTGAAGCCGTGCCGCTCGGCCCAGCGCAGGTACATCCGCTGCAAAATGGAAGCCCAGTCGTTGGCGTCGGTCCCGCCGGCGCCGCTGTTGATTTCCAAAATGGCGGGCGCGGCGTCGTGCGGCCCAGACAGCAGTGTTTCAACTTCCAGCTTGTCCAGCGCCGCTGTGATCGCTGCGAGTTCCCCTTCGATCTCTGGGACATATGTCTCCGGAGTGTCTTCCATCTCGGCCAGCTCCGCCAGCGTGCGGGCGTCGTCGAGATGCTTGCGGACGGCATGCCACGGCGCTAAATTCTCTTTGAGCGTGTTCAATCGCTGCATCTGCGCCTGCGCGGCGGCGGGGTCATCCCAGAACGCGGGCTGCCCGGCTTCTGCTTCCAAAGCCGCAATTTCTCCGGTCTGGCTTTCTAGGTTTAGAGGGCGGCTCAGTGATTCCAGCCTTACTTCGACCCCCTCCATTGCTTTGACGACATCTTCCAGCACTTCGTTCCCTCACAAATCTGTGGCTTTAGTATACCCTACGGTTTGCCGAGCGGCGTGTGCGGGAATAAATTAGAACTCGCAAGAGGCTGAATGAGAAGGAGCATCAACAATGGCAGACCTGAAACCCGACGCCGCCGCGTCCGGCACCTTTACAATGGGCGGCGATTTGACCGTCCATCGTATGGGCTTCGGCGCGATGCGGATTACCGGCAAGGGCATCTGGGGCGACCCGAAAGACCCGGCTGAAGCCAGGCGCGTCCTGCAAAAAGCGCTGGAGCTGGGCGTGAATTTTATAGACACCGCCGACTCGTATGGCCCGGAAGTCTCGGAAGACTTAATTGCCGAAGCCCTGTACCCCTACGCCGATGGCCTGGTCATTGCGACCAAAGGCGGCCTGACCCGGCAGGGTCCCGACCAGTGGCTTCCCGTGGGGCGGCCCGAATACCTGCGCCAGTGCGTTGAAATGAGCCTGCGGCGGTTAAAGACCGACACGATTGACCTATACCAGCTTCACCGCATCGACCCGAAAGTGCCGGCGGAAGAAACGCTGGGCGCACTGAAGGAGTTGCAGACGCAGGGCAAGATCCGTCACATCGGCCTGTCGGAAGTGTCGGTGGAAGAACTCGAACACGCGCAGACGATTGTAGATGTCGTCTCCGTCCAGAACCTATACAACTTGTCCGAGCGCAAGTCGGAGAAGCTTTTAGACTACTGCACCGAGAAGTCCATCGGCTTTATCCCGTGGTTCCCCGTGGCGGGCGGCGACCTCGTCAAGCCCGGCGGCGTCCTTGACCAGTCGGCACACGCGCACGGCGCGACTGTCGCCCAGCTTGCGCTGGCCTGGCTGTTGAAGCGCTCACCCGTCATGCTGCCGATCCCCGGCACGTCGTCGGTGGCCCATCTGGAAGAGAACGTCGCGGCGTCGTCGCTGACGCTGACCGATGACGAGTTCAAGTCGCTGAGTGCGCTGGGGAAGTAGAACCCACCTTCTTGATTCGTTCCTCACTCCGCAGGGGTCCTCCCGAAGCGGGAGGACAAGGAGGCCGGCAACATCCGACTGGCCCAAAACTCCTACCCTTCCCGCTTCGGGAGGGGAGTGAGGAGCGAGCGGAGTGGGTTCTTGCAGGAATCCCGCCCCGCGCGTCGAACAGTGCATTCTATGAACCTTTCCCCGAACTTCTTTCCCAAATCACGACGAACTGCCGCGCTGACTGCTGGACTGTTAGCTTTTTCTGCTCTAGCCGCTCATGCAGACGAAGGCATGTGGCTATATAACAACCCGCCGAAAGCGCAAATTCAAAAGACCTACGGCGTCACCTTGTCCGATGCTTGGCTGGCTCACTTGCAGCGGGCGTCGGTTAAGTTTGTCGGCCTCGCGTCCGGCTCGTTCGTCTCCGCCGACGGCCTTGTGATGACAAACCATCATGTCGGCGCGGACACGCTGCAAAAACTTAGCACGCCGCAGCACAACTACGCCCGCGACGGCTTTTATGCCCGCACCCATGCCGAAGAAGTCAGAGCGCCCGATTTGGAGCTGGATGTACTGGAGTCCATCACGCCGGTCACGGATCAGGTCAATGCTGCTGTGACGCCGCAGATGACCCTGGCGGAAGCATTCCTCGCCCGGCGCAAGGCGATTGCAGAGATCGAGCAGGCGTCGCAGACCAAAACCGGACTGAAAAGCCAGGTGGTCACGCTATTCGGCGGGGCGCGGTACGACCTCTATGCGTACAAGACCTATACCGATGTGCGCTTGGTGATGGCCCCGGACGCGAACGCCGCGTTCTATGGCGGCGACCCGGACAACTTTGAATACCCGCGCTATGATCTGGACATCTGCTTTTTCCGGGCTTACGAGAATGGGAAGCCGGCCAAAGTTGCCAATTACTTGACCTGGAGCAAAAACGGAATCAAAGAAGGCGACCCCGTGTTCGTGTCCGGCAATCCGGCCCGAACCTCCCGGCTGAACACAGTCTCCGACCTCAAAACCCAGCGCGACATTATCCTGCCTGCTTTGCTGAACACCCTGCGCCGCCGGGAAGTGCTGCTGACAAGCTGGGGCGCTCGCCTGCCGGAGAATGCACGGGTGGCCGACGACGCGCTGTTCGGGACCCAGAACGGGCGCAAGAAACAGACTGGCTCCCTGCAAGCCTTGCAGGACCCGGCGTTCCTCTCGGCAAAGCAGGCCCGCGAAGCCGCGCTGCGGGCCAAAGTTGCCGCCGACCCGAAGCTGCAAGCGGCCTACGGCGGCGCCTGGGACCAAGTGGACCGCGCCGACGCTGCCTCGCGGGCGGAGTTTGCCCGCTACGGCCTGCTGGCTGGCTTCGGCCTGCGGTCCCAACTATATGGAACTGCACAAACGCTGGTGCTGCAAGCAGAAGAAGACCAAAAGCCGAACAACGCGCGTCTGCCGGGCTTCACCGAGGCGGCGCGGGCCTCGCTGGACTTGGAACTGTTCTCGCCTGCGCCGATCTACCCCAACCTGGAAAAGCTGACCCTGGGTGACTCGCTGGCGCAGATGGAAGAAACGCTGGGCGCAGACAACCCGATTGTCACGCAGGCGCTGGCCGGTCGCTCGCCGGCGGAGCGGGCGGCGGAATTAGTCAATGGAACCACGCTGGCGGATGTGGCCGTGCGGAAGAAGCTTGCGGACGGCGGGCTTGCCGCCGTGCAGGCGTCCGCCGACCCGATGATTGTTCTCGCCCGGCAGCTTGACCCGATTGATCGCGCCATCCGCAAGGCACGCGAAACAGAGGTGGTAAGTGTTGAACAGGCCGCTTACGCCAAGATCGCGCAGGCGCAGCTTGCCGCGTCCGCCCCCGGCAGTGTCTACCCGGACGCGACCTTTACACTGCGCTTGTCCTACGGCAAAGTCGTGGGCTACACCGAGGGCGGCCAGGCGGTCCCGGCATGGACGACCCTCGGCGGCCTGTATCCCTACGCCGCGAAGCACGAAGACAAGCCGCCGTATCAGCTTTCCGCGCCCTGGGAAGCGGCGAAAGACAAGCTCGTGCCGGGAACGCCGTTCAACTTCGTGTCCACCGCCGACATCATCGGCGGCAATTCCGGCAGCCCGGTCGTCAACAAAAACGGTGACTTGGTGGGGATCATCTTTGACGGCAACCTTCAGTCGCTGGCGCTGGATTACGCCTACAGCGACACCCAGGCCCGCGCGGTCTCGGTGGACGCGCGGGCGATTATCGAGTCCCTGCGCCATGTCTACGGCGACGACGCGCTGGCTGATGAGCTGCTGTCCGGCCACGCGCAGTGAAAGAAACAAGAGACGCAGGAACCCCGTCCTTTCTCCAGGTGTTTCTTTGACAGCAATGCAGAAAGAGTTTCCGGCTCAAATTCCACTGAGCAGGGAACTCTTTTTTGCCAAGAATAGTCAGCACAGCAGCAGTGAGCGAGATTGTTGGGAAAATACACGAAACATTGTGGAAACCAAAACATCGTACACTCTGAAAACACGAACGATGCCTTGTAAGGAATGCTTCCGATGAACACTGCCGTTTCCTGCTTAGACACTTTGGAATACTCCGCCGATTCCATGGCAATCCTGCCGCACACTGTCCGCGAATTCGGGGTCGAAGCCCGCAAAGAAGGCCGCGCTTGGGAAGCAGCGTTTAACGGCCCGATCCAGTCCTGGGTAGATGCCGAAACTCAGCAGACTACCTACGGCGTCACCGTCCGGCTGTCCCGGATGAAAGACCCGGTCACGCATGAGCTGTTTTCGACCAACCTGCTGTTTTATTTTGCTGAGGCCGAAATGCACGGCATGCACAATGTCTACGAAATGGCGCATCAGTTTCCGTTCACGCGCATTCGCGGCCCGCGCACGCCTGTTCCCGTCTGCCCGGCCCGCGCCGGGCGGCTCTGGTACGATGCGAACCCCGAAGGTGTGATTATGGAAGATGTGCGCTTGTCCCCGGTAACGCTGCCGGAAGGCGGCCCCGGCTTCTTTGTGACCGGGCAGGGCTACCGGGGCAAAGTGATGCTGCCTGACGGCAAGTTCATTCACGATGTCGGGGTCTACGGCGGGTATCTGAACCCGGCGGAGCGCCCCAAGCAACTAGAGCTTCAGCACTTGTTCGGCGGCATTGAGTTCAGCGCCATCACCGACGGCGACCGCCTGCTGACGGAGCTTGGCGACGGGGTCTGGGTGCGCGGCATCGCCGAGACCGACGCCGGTTCCCCCCATGTCGAGTCGTACAAGAACTCGGTGAAGCTGCCGAGCATGGACGCGCAGCGCACCCTCATCGGCGCACGCTCCATGAGCGAGACCAAGCAGATCGCCTATTTTGAGAGCCAGGCCAAAGACGGCCTCAGCGGGTTCCGATTGGGCGGTGTCGTGGACGGCCTGCACCGGGCATTGGGTTCGCAGGTCTGGAACCGGGTCCACCGGGTCGGCCTCGGCTCAAACTTTGTCGAGTGCGGGGAGCTTGGCGGCTACATCGGCCTGATTCATGTGGTGCTGGAAAAGAACAACCCGGACTTCCCGGAGACACTGGACCCGGCGCATCCGGGCATTGAAGAGCAGTACGAAGGCTGGGTCGTCTGGCTGACTTTGGACGAGAACGGTGTGCCGAGCATCAAGGCGTGTGTTCGGGCGATCACGCCCGATGACGTGCCGACCGAGTATCACGGCCGAGGCGAGCTGTTTGATACCAAGCGGGTTGCGTTCCCGATCTCCCTGTATCGCACCGGCGACTCCCTGCAAGTCGGCTACGGCTGGGGCGACCGGGCTTTGTTTCAAGCTGAGTTTGAGTACGGCGTCGTGATCGACCAGTTGTTCCGGCGCAGTTTGAGCTAAATAGGCTGAGAAGACCAAAAATCAAGAGCCGCCCGGTACCAGTGCCGGGTGGCTTTTCCCATATTTCTGCCATGTAAGCCCACTTGGCATGGTTTTTGCACTAGGTATGTTTGCGGTGTCCCGCTTCACCTCCGCCGCAGGCAATCGCGCCTTTTACATCCTTCGTCCGCTGAAAAAAAGGATATCTTTTGATGCTCACAACTCCGCTTTCTTCGCGTTTCTTTTCCACTTTTGCCTTTGTTTCGCTAGCTGCCTGTTTTGCGCTTTCTATGCAAGCCGCTCAGGCTCAGGTCATGCAGTATACCAGTCGAGCCAGCTTCGATGCCGGCAGCGTTGTTACTGAGACGGAAAACTTTTTCGGCATCGCCCCCATGAATGGTTTCGTTTCTTATCAACCCGCGGATACTGTCGCTTTGGACGGCTTCACCTTTACTCAAACTAAAAATTCTTCGATTGCGGACCTTTCCATCATCAGCGGCGGTTATTATGGGGCAGCCGGGCAGGGAGCGTACAACCTCGGTAATGGCGATTTCCTCCAGGCTGGCTATGGAAGCCCCGCTCAACTCACTATCTCTCTGCCCAGCGGTACGACTGCTTTTGGCTTGGACATCGGCACTTTGGCCGCCTCCGGCGGCCAAGTGACCGCAACACTATCCAACGGAACAAGCCTTGTCTTCGGAAACAGCTTTCCGAGTATCTCTTTTTTTGGCTTCACTTCCGCAACTGCTATCACCTCGCTGACACTCATGGATAAGGCCGACGGCGCATCTAACAACTCAATCAATATTGATACTTTAGAAGCGGGTCGTGCCATCCCTGCTGCCGTTCCTGAAGCCTCGACGATGGTTTCGTTCGGCCTGCTCCTCGCGCTCAGTGGCTTAGTTGTCGCGGCCCGGCGTAGGAAAGCTGCGAGGGCGGTCTAGCTGAAAAAGGAGCCTCACCCTGCAACCTACTGCGGGGTGAGGTTCCCACTTGACTTTGCTGTTCCTTTGCGGCTACAATGCACGCATATTCCAGACCGCTGGGGGTGCCGCGTCTTCAACCTAAACCATTGAAGACGCCGGCTGAGAGGCGAATGCCAACCCCACGAACCTGATCCGGGTCATGCCGGCGTAGGGAAGCGGGAGGCAGGCTTTTCCGCACCTTTGCTGTGACTGGCCGCCGCCCCCGATTCTTTCTGAGGCGGCGGCCTTTTTGCGTCCGTTCACTCGGCGCTCACAGTAAAGGACACACAACTTGAACCGTTCTGTCACGTTTCGCGCGTTTACGCTCATTGAGCTGCTCGTGGTCATCGCCATCATCTCAATTTTAGCCGCAATCTTGTTCCCTGTATTTCAAGGGGTCCGTGAGAATGCCCGCCGGACTGCATGTATTTCCAACGGCAGGCAAATCGGCCTGGCCGTGATTCAGTACACGCAGGATTACGACGAGACCATGCCGATTTTCCAGGCGTACAACACGGCGGCCTCCGGCGGTGCGCCCGCTAAGCCCGGACACCGAGGCGTCGAAGATGAGCTGTCCCCCTACACAAAATCCACTGACTTGTTCAAGTGTCCCGATGACTCCGGCGGGCCGGCGACCGGCGGCGGCAGCTACCATGATACTTACGGCTCGTCGTATCGGTTCACCCAGGCGTGTTACACTCTTGTTCCCGAAACCACGCCGCCGAACCCGGCGGCTTCTTATGAAGACGACGGGCCGGTAGACAGCACGGCAGGTGACCCTGTCAGGACCATCACGAATGCTCAGTTCGCCGTGCCGTCGAACACGCGGATTATGCGCGACGAAATGATGCCCTGGTTCAGCGCCTCGCAGGACCCCGGCGGCGCGTCTTATTACTATGTGACACCGGCCAGCGGTACCACGAGCTACTACCAGCAGTGGCACCCCGGCGGCGGGACGTTTATCTTTGCCGACGGCCATGCCAAGTTTATTACGTCGGCGGCAGCCTTCAACACCCTCGCCGTGACGCCCGACGGCAAAACGTACAACGACAAAGACCCCAATGGCAATCCGTACTACAATGGCTATGATTAAAACAATCCCTCCCGCAGCACTGGCTACCTGGAAGGCCCCAATTTTGGGGAGCAATATGGAAGGACACGCTGCTTGCCTCTGCCAATCCTGCTTTAACTCTGGCTCCCCGGAATTGGGGCAGGGGGGCGCCTGATGCGCGTCCTTATCCTCGCGAACGGCGAGCCGCCGTCACAAAAAGGGCTGGCGCGGCTCGCTGCTGAACACGACCTGTTTCTTGCCGCCGACGGCGCGGCCTTAACCGCTGCGCGTCTCGGCGTCTGCCCGGGCATCGTCAGCGGGGACTTTGACTCGCTGGATGTAGACGCCGCGCGGGCGCTACTGCCCGATGCCGAGTTTATCCCGACGCCGGACCAGTATCACACGGACTTGGAAAAAGCGTTTGGGATCGCGCTGAACCGGGGCGCGGATAGTGTGACGGTTGCAGGCGCAACGGGGCGGCGGCTGGACCATACGCTCGGCAATGTCAGCCTGCTCCTGCGCTGGAGGGAAGACTACCCTGAACTGCCGGTCACGCTGGTTGCCGACGGCTCGGAAACGCGGGCAGTCATCGGCGAGATCATTTTAGAAACTGAGCCGGGCGATGCGGTTTCCCTGCTGTCGTTTGACGGCAAGGCGCAGGTCAGCTTGGACGGCGTCCGCTGGCCGCTCGACAACCGGCCGCTTGCGGTTGGGGTGGGCGGCTTGCTGAACGAGGCGACCGGGCCGCGTGTTTCTCTCAAAGCCGAGGGCGGAACAATTATCGTGTGCCATCTCAAAGCCGCGCTCAGGAGCCACGGATGACCCCGGACCTCCGCGCCGTATTCCATCCTATAGACTGGGCCATCCTCGCGCTTTATTTTGTATTTCTCATTGTCGTCGGCTTTTGGAAGCGCAAAGAGAGTGCCGAAGAGTATGCCATTGGAGGCCGCAGTCTCGGCCTGCCGGTTTTTGTGGCGACGCTTGTCGCGACCTGGTACGGCGGTATTCTGGGAGCTGGGGAGTTTGTTTACGACAGCGGGGTTGTGGCGTGGACCACTAACGGCCTGCCCTATTATGTGTTCGCCCTGCTGTTCGCGCTCTTTCTCGCCCGCCGCGTGCGGGGCGGCGCAGCTCATCTGTATACGATCCCCGACAAGCTGGCCGCCGCTTACGACAAAAAGACGGCGCTGCTCGGCGCGGTGCTGGCGTTTGTTTATGCCGCCCCGGCGTCGTATGTGCTGATGGCCGGGACCATTCTGCATATTCTCTTCGGCTGGCCGCTGCTGTGGGCCATGCCGGCGGCGATTATCTTTTCGGTCATCTATGTCTTTCGCGGCGGCTTTTTGTCGGATGTGCGCGTCAATGTCCTACAGTTCCTGCTCATGTTCGCAGGCTTCGGCACGGTCGCGTTTTTGTGCCTGACCCGTCTTGGCGGCTTTGCACTTTTAACCGCGCCGGGCAAGCTGCCGCCCCATCACCTGACACTGCTCGGCGATTATGATCTGGCCTACGCCGCCGTTTGGTTCTTTATCGCGCTGGTGACGCTGACCGATCCGGGCTTCCATCAGCGGTGCTATGCGGCAAAGACTCCGCGCGTCGCCGCGCTCGGCATTGGCTTGGCGGTGGTGTGCTGGATGGTGTTCGATGCGCTGTCCACGACCACCGGCCTGTTCGCACGGGCGCTGGTGCCGGGTCTCGCCGACTCGGTCATGGCCTACCCCGCGCTGGCCGAGCGCGTCCTGCCGCCGGGCATCAAGGGCTTGTTCTATGTCGGAATGCTGGCCCCGATCATGGCGAGCATTGTCTCCTACACGTTCATCGCCGCCATGACGGTCGGACGCGACTTTTTGTGGCGTCTTCGCGGAGACGCCGACGACCGCAACCTGCCCACCTATACCCGTCTTGGCCTCGCCCTGACATCGGTTGCCGCTATCCTAATCTCCCTCGCCATTCCCTCCGTCGTCAAGCAGTGGTATGCCTTCGGCAGCCTGCTCGTGCCGGGCCTGCTGCTGCCGCTGCTCGGCGCATATGCGCCGTCCCCACGCCTCAAAGCGCCCGCAAACTTTGCGTTTTTCTCCATGCTGCTGGGGGCGTCGGTCGCTTTCTCGTGCCTGTTATGGGGCTGGACCCACGGCGGGTTTGATTCCCCGCGCTTTCCACTGGGCTGGCAGCCGATGTACCCTGGTCTTCTTGCCGCAGCGGCGGTGTACGGGGCGGGACTGGGAACCCACCCCGCGCAAGCGCCTCCCCTCCCGAAACGGGAAGGGTAAGAGTCTAAGAACAAGAGTGCTGGCACTAATCTCTCGCTTCCATCTCCTGCCCCTTCCGTTTCGGGAGGGAAGGCGCTTGCGCGGGGTGGGTTCTTGTGCCATACTTACCCCATGCCGCCTCTGCTGGAACTCCGAG
>CAXSFV010000017.1:29011-67624 GCA_964236795.1 uncultured Armatimonadales bacterium
CGGGGTGGGTTCTTGTGCCATACTTACCCCATGCCGCCTCTGCTGGAACTCCGAGACCTGACAATCACTGCCGCCGGGACGCCGCTGCACGCACAGATTTCCTGGACGCTCTCGCCCGGCGAGCTGGCCGCCGTCACCGGGCCGTCGGGTGCGGGCAAGACGACGCTCTTGCGGACGGTGTGCGGCCTGCAAGACCCCGCCACCGGAGAAATCCTGCTGGAAGGCCGGGACGGCGACGCCTGGGGCTGGCCTTTGTTCCGGCGCAAAGTCGTTCTCGTCAGCCAGAAGCCGTCCCTGCTGGCCCTGACTGTGGAAGACAATCTGCGCCGTCCGTTCCTCTACAAAGCCGCCCAGCCCTCGCCGTTCCCCGCGCCCGCCGCACGGCAGTTTCTGGACGAACTGGGCGTCGGAACTGGATGCTGGGAACAAGATGCACAGACGCTTTCGGTCGGGCAGCAGCAGCGGGTTTCTCTCATTCGGGCCTTGCTGTTAGAGCCGCCCGTGCTGTGCCTGGATGAGCCGACCAGCGCTTTGGACCCGGACTCGGCCTTGCGTGTGCAGACGCTTATCAGCCGCCTTGCCACCGAGCGGGGGCTGGCGGCGCTGATTGTCACCCATAGCCCGGAGCAGGCCGAGCAGTGGTGTTCGCGGCGGCTGACGCTGCCGGGCAGGCTGTAGAATGAACTCCCAAACGTGGACGTGAACGTCCGCGTATTAACGGACTTGCTTTCATCCCATGACAGTTCAGCCCATCAGCCTGCTCCAAATCGCTATTGCCACGCTGCTCGTCGTCTTCTGCGGCGTCGTCAGTATTGCGTTCCGGCTGCGGCTGGAAAACCAGCTTGCGGTAGCCTCGGCACGGACTATCGTGCAGCTTCTGCTGGTTGGCTATGTGCTGAAATACGTTTTTGCCCTGCACAGCCTTTGGCTGATCTTCGGGCTGGCACTCGTGATGGTCGGCGTCGCGAGCCGGGCGGCGACGGGACGCTCGCCGTACCGCTACCCCGGCATCACGGTCCATGCGTTTGTGTCGCTTGCGGCCAGCGGCCTTTTGACGACGTACCTTGTTACGGCGGCGATTATTGGCGTCCATCCGTGGTACCGCCCGCAGTATTTGGTTCCCCTGCTCGGCATGATTTTGGGCAACTGCTTGACCAGCGTTTCCCTGACGCTCGACGGTCTGCTCAGCGACACGGTCCAGCGGCGGGCGGAGATCGAGATGGACCTTTCCCACGGCGCGTCCGCCTGGGAAGCAGCGCAGGGGCCGCTGCAAGCCGCCGTCCGGCGCGGCATGCTGCCGACGATTAACAGTATGCTCGTCGTCGGGATTGTGTCCCTGCCGGGCATGATGACCGGCCAGATTTTGGCCGGTTCCGACCCGCTGCAAGCCGTCAAGTACCAGATTGTGGTCATGTTCATGCTGGCGGCCGCCACTGCTCTCGGCTGTATGCTGATCGTCCTGCTTGCATTTCGGCGGCTCTTCAATGCACGTCATCAGTTGGAGCCTCCACTTCCCGCGAGCAAAAAGTCTTTTTAACTCCTGTCTGCCTGTTTTCTCTTGTGATGCTTCCGGCAAATGCCGATAAATAAGTGTTGTTACAAATTATTTGTTCTTTTGCCAGCAAATTTTAGTGGTAACTTGGCACGATTCTTGCACGAGAGAAGGCTGATGACCCCGACCCCTTTGTCCGTATTGAACTTGTTCGACGCGCAGGCTGGGCGTACTCCCGAAGCGGCCGCCGTTGTCTCCGAGAACGGCTCGCTTTCCTACGCCGCTCTCCAGCGGCAGTCGGATCACCTAGCGGCGGCCTTGCTGGAGCGCGGGGTTGGGGCCGGCACGCTTGTCGGAGTTTGCTTGGAGCGGTCCCTGCTGATGCCGCCTGCACTGCTCGGCGTCTTAAAAGCCGGGGCAGGCTATGTCCCGCTGGACCCGGCGTACCCGCAGAGCCGCCGCGACTTCATGTGCGCCGACTCGGAAGTGGGTGTCGTACTGACCCAGAGATCGCTGGCGGGACAGCTTCCCCAGGGCGTCAAAGCGCTGCGTTTGGACATTGAGTGGCCGGCTCCCAGTGAGGCCGCGCCGGGCGTTTTGCCTGTGCTTGACGACGGTGCGTTCTATGTCATTTACACGTCCGGCTCCACGGGCACGCCGAAAGGCGTTGCCATGGGACGCCGCGCTCTCGCTAATCTTGTCGCCTGGCAGGGCGAGGCGAGTGGCCGGCCCAACATCAAAACCGCTCAGTTTGCCGCGCTCGGCTTCGATGTTTCCGCCCAGGAGATCTTTGCCACCCTGTGCGGCGGCGGGACTCTCGTGCTGGTCCCCGAAGCGCTGCGCTCCGATCCTTTCAGCCTTATCGCATTCCTGGACAAGCACGGCGTCGAACGGCTGTTTCTGCCTTTTGTGGCATTGCAGCAGTTGGCGGAAGCGGCGCAGTTCCAAAAAGGCACACTGTCAGCCCTGCGGGAAATAATTACCGCCGGGGAGCAGCTCAAAATCACGCCTGCTCTCCGGGCGCTGTTCTCGCGTCTCCTAAACTGCACCCTGTCTAACCACTACGGGCCATCGGAAACCCATGTTGCGACAGCTTATACGCTTTCGGGATCGCCCGCCGAGTGGCCCCTGCTGCCGCCCATCGGTCGGCCTGTTCCCGGAATGTCGGCGCTGGTGCGCGGCGGCGAGCTGTACCTGGGCGGGGTGCAGCTCGCGAACGGCTACTTGAGTCGGTCTGACTTGACCGTCAAACGATTTGTTCATCTGCCTGGTACGGAAGCCGGTACGCGCTGGTACAAGACCGGCGACATGGCCCGCGTCAACTCTGAAGGTGATCTGGAATTCCTAGGCCGGGCCGACGGCCAGCTCAAAATTCGCGGCTTCCGGGTCGAGCCGGGCGAAGTGGAAACCGCGCTGCTGGCGTTTCCTAATGTTCGTCAGGCTGCCGTCCGGGCCTGGGAGCTTGCGCCGGGCGACACACGTTTAGCCGCTTATCTGGTGGCCTCCGGGCCGCTCTCCGCCGACAGCCTGCGTGAGTTTTTGGGGGTAAGGCTGCCCGAAGCGCTGGTTCCGTCGCGCTTTGAGACGCTGGAGACCCTGCCGCTGACGCCGAGCGGCAAAGTGGATTATCTCGCTCTGCCGCCGCCATCTGCCGAGCGTCCCAATCTGGGAACTGCCTATGCCGCGCCGTCACAGGGCTTGGAGCAAGAAATCGCGCAAGTGTGGCAGAGCGTACTAGGCATCGCGCCCATCGGCGCGGACGATAGCTTCTTTGATCTCGGCGGGCGCTCCCTGCAGGTGGTGCAGGTGCATCAAAAGCTGCGTGAAGGGGCCATGCCGAACGTTGAAATTGCGACCTTGTTCCAGTATTCGACGGTTCGTCAGCTCGCAGGCTATTTGATGAAAAGTGAGCAAAAGCCATCACGCACACCAAGTCAGGAGCGCGGGCCATTAGAGGCAATCGCGATTGTCGGTCTCGCAGGGCGGTTCCCCGGCGCGGCGAACGTGTCTGAGCTCTGGGAGAACCTCAAAAGCGGCACAGATTCGATCACGCATTTCACCGACGCCGAGTTGCTGGCGTCGGGCATCACGCCGGAAACTCTGGCCGACCCGGACTATGTCAAGGCGCGAGGCTACCTAGAAGACGCTGACTTGTTTGACGCGGCGTTCTTCGGCATCCCGCCGAAAGAAGCCGACGTGCTGGACCCGCAGCACCGGCTGTTCTTAGAATGCGCGTCGGAAGCGCTGGAAGACGCCGGCTGCGTTCCTGATACCTATGCCGGGACAATCGGCGTCTGGGCGGGCAGCAGCCTCAACACCTACCTGCTTGCCAACTTGTGCGGAACGCGGGCTGAAACCGACCGGCTCACGCAGTCGTATCAAGTCGGCGATTATCCGACGCTCGCCGGCAACGACAAAGATTTTCTGGCGACTCGCGTTTCCTACAAGCTCAATTTAACCGGCCCCAGCCTATCGGTCGGAACCGGCTGCTCAACGTCATTAGTTGCGGTCGCGCAGGCGTGTCAGAGTTTGCAGTCGTTCGGCTGCGACATGGCGCTTGCTGGGGGCGTCTCGGTTGCGTTCCCGCAGACGCGCGGGTACACCTACCAAAAAGGCGGCATGGTCTCGCCCGACGGGAAATGCCGGGCGTTCAGCGCGGACGCTCAAGGGACGGTGTTCGGCGGCGGGGTGGGGGTCGTCGCGCTGAAGCGTCTTACCGACGCCGTCCGCGACGGCGACACAATCTATGCCGTCATTAAAGGACACGGGCTTTCCAATGACGGATCGCAGAAGGCCAGCTACTCCGCGCCGAGCGCGAGCGGCCAGGCAGAGGCAATTGCGGCGGCGCACATGATGGCCGGTGTCAGCGCCGAGACGATCTCCTATGTGGAAGCCCACGGCACGGCGACCCCGCTCGGCGACCCAATTGAAGTGGCCGGGCTGACGGCGGCGTTCCGGCGGACGACAGATAAGACCGGCTTCTGCGCCCTGGGTTCGGTCAAGCCGAACGTCGGCCATCTGGAAGCCGCCTCCGGCGTGACAGGTTTGATCAAGACCGCGCTGGCCCTGAAGCATAAACTGCTGCCGCCGACGATCCACTTCGACGCTCCCAACCCACGCATTGATTTTGCAAACAGCCCGTTTGCCGTCCACGCTCAACTCACCGAATGGCCGGAAGGGGAAACGCCGCGCCGGGCCGGGGTCAGCTCGTTCGGCGTCGGCGGCACAAATGCCCATGTCGTGCTGGAAGAAGCGCCTCCGATTGTCGAAGTTCAAGAGCCGCCGCACGAGTGGCATCTGCTGACGCTGTCGGCACGGACGGAAACGGCGCTGGAAGCGGCGACGGACAACTTGGCGCATCACCTGAAGGCGTACCCGGACATCAGCCTCGCCGACGCGGCGTGGACACTGCACACAGGCCGCCGCGCGTTCGCGCACCGGCGTACTTTGGCCTGCCGCACTGCCGAAGACGCCGCTCACACCCTGCAAACGCGCGATCAATCACTTGCCACCAAGACGCTGACGGGGCAGCCGCCATCGGTCGCATTTCTGTTTCCCGGCCAGGGGTCTCAGCAGGTCGGCATGGGCCGCGAGCTGTACCAGGCCGAGCCGGTTTTCCGGGCGTGCGTAGACGAATGCGCCGCCTTGCTCCTCCCGCTGCTTGGTCTGGACCTGCGCGACACACTTTATCCGAAAGACGACGAGGAAGGCGCGGCGCAGCTCCGGCTGAACCAGACGGCGCTGGCCCAGCCCGCGCTGTTTGTGTTCGGCTACGCGCTGGCCCGGCTGTGGCAGTCCTACGGCGTCAGCCCCACGGCAATGCTCGGCCACAGCGTCGGAGAGCTGGTCGCCGCGTGCCTCGCGGGCGTCTTCAGCCTTAGGGACGCCCTGACCGTGCTGTCGGGCCGGGCTAAACTGATGCAGAATTTGCCGCCAGGCGCGATGCTGGCAGTGCGCTTGCCCGCTGCCGAAGTCCGAAAGATGCTTGGCGCGTCGCTGTCGCTGGCGGCGGACAACAGCCCGGCGCTGTCGGTCGTCTCCGGCCCATCCGATGCCGTAGACGCGCTGGAAGCGCGATTGACCTACAACGGCACGGCCTGCCGCCGCCTGCCGTCCTCTCATGCGTTCCATTCGGCGATGATGGACCCCATTTTGGACGAGTTCACGCAAATTGTCGCCGGTGTCCCGCGCTCAGCCCCGACAATCCCGTTCGTGTCCAACGTTTCGGGGACGTGGATCACCGACGCCGAGGCGACCGACCCGCACTACTGGGCTGCCCATCTGCAGGGGACTGTTCGCTTCACCGAAGGGATAGGATTGCTGCTGGCCGACCCGAACCGACTGCTGCTGGAAGCCGGGCCGAGCGTCACGCTGTCGCCGTTCGCCCGCCAGCACCCGGCGCGGACGCTAGGCCAGGACGTGCTGGCGTCGCTCGATCCCGGCAAGCAGAAGCTGCCGGAACACGCGGCCTTTCTCCAGTGCGCGGGCCGCCTCTGGCTGTCCGGCGCTCCGATAAAATGGAACAGCGGCGGACGCCGCGTGTCCCTGCCGACGTATCCGTTTGAGCGGACGCGCCACTGGGTCGAACCTGTGCGCCCCGCTGCAAGCCAGCCTCAAGAAATCATATCGCTTATGCCTGCCCCTGCTGCCGCTGCCGTTTCTGCGCTAAGCCGAACCGACCGCCTTCTACGCGAGCTGACCGTGCTGCTGTCTGACCAGTCGGGCGTCCCGGCAGACAATATCGCGCCGGATGCGACGTTTCTTGACCTCGGCTTTGACTCACTCTTTTTGACTCAGGCTGGAACGGCCATCGGCCGGAAGTTTGGCGTCAAAATCACGTTCCGCACACTGCTGGAAGACGCCCCGACCCCGGCGTCCCTCGCGGTCCTGTTGGACCAGAAGCTGCCGCCTGGTGCCGCGCTTCCTGTTCCTATCACGTCGCTCGTCCCTGCCTCTGCGCTTCCTATCGCGCTGCCTGCCGCTGCACCCGCCGACAGCTTAGAGCAGATCATCAGCCGTCAGCTTCAGCTTATGGCCGAACAGCTTGCGCTGCTGCGCGGCGGCGCGGCGGCGGTCTCTGTTCCTGCCATTCCCCTTCCGACCGGCCTTCCCGTGCCGACTGCCGCTCCCGTCCTCGCGGAGCCGAACGCCCCGGCGGCGTTCGGGCCGTTCAAGCCGATTGAGGCCGCCCACAGCAGCAGTCTCACGGAACACCAGCAGCAATATCTGAGTGCGTTTATTGACAAGTACGCCCAGAAGACGTCGCACTCAAAGCGCCTGACACAAACGCACCGGGCGCACCTGGCCGACCCCCGCGCGGTCGCCGGGTTCAAGAATTACCGGAAAGAGATGGTCTATCCCATCGTCAGCGAGCGCTCCGCCGGGGCGCATCTGTGGGATACGGACGGCAACCAGTATGTTGACGTGACCATGGGGTTCGGCACCAACTTGTTCGGGCATGGGCCGGCATTCATCACTGATGCGCTTCAAAAGCAGCTTCCGTTAGGGATGGAAATCGGGCCGCAGTCGCCGCTGGCGGGCGAAGTCGCGAAGCTCGTCTGCGAGATGACTGGGGCGGATCGGGCGACGTTCTGCAACACCGGGTCGGAAGCGGTCATGGCGGCGATGCGGGCGGCGCGGACCGTCACGGGCCGAACGAAGATCGTTTACTTTACGGGCGACTACCATGGGACCTTTGACGAAGTGCTGGGCCGGTCAAACGGCGTCGGAGACGCCCGCCGGGCCGGGCCGATTGCGCCGGGCATCCCGGAGTGTATGACCGATGAAATCGTCATACTGGATTACGGAACGCCGGAGACTTTAGACGCGCTGCGGGCGCTGGCTCCGACCCTCGCCGCTGTCCTGGTCGAGCCGGTGCAGAGCCGCCGCCCGGCCTTACAGCCCGCCGAGTTTTTGCGCGAAGTCCGCAAAATTACGGAAGACGCGGGCGCGGCCTTAATTTTTGACGAAGTCATCACGGGGTTCCGCATTCATCCGGGCGGCGCACAGGCCCACTTCGGTATCAAAGCCGATCTCGCGACTTACGGCAAGATCGTCGGCGGCGGGCTGCCCATCGGCATCGTTACCGGCAAATCTGAGTACATGGATGCATTCGACGGCGGGCAATGGCAGTTCGGCGATGGAAGCTGGCCCGAAGCAGGCGTGACGTTCTTCGCCGGCACATTCGTCCGGCATCCGCTCGCGTTAGCCGCTGCGAAAGCGACTTTGGAGCATTTAAAAGCCGCTGGGCCTAGCTTGCAGAAGAAGCTCAACGCCCGCACGACGGCGTTTGTCCAATCGGTCAACGCCGACTTTGAAGCCGCAGGAGTGCCGATCCATCTTGCCCATTTCGGCTCGCTGTTTTATTTCCAGTTCGCAGCCGAAGTCAAATGGGCCAGCCTGCTGTTCTTTGGTCTGCGCTTCCACGGCGTCCACATCTGGGAAGGCCGCCCCTGCTTTTTGTCCACCGCGCACACCGACGCCGACATAGCGCAGATGCGGCAGGCGTTCCGTGACAGCGTCGCCGAAATGCAGGCAGGCGGCTTCCTGCCCGCGCCGCCAACTGCACCCCAATTCCCACTTACCGAAGGGCAGCGCGGGGTGTGGCTGACGACGCAGATGGGTGCGGATGCGTCCTGCGCGTTTAATGAGTCGGTGGTCTTAGACTTACATGGGCTGCTGAACCAAGACGCGCTGACCCGCGCCGCCGACGCCGTCGTTAATCGCCATGATGCCCTGCGGACGGCGATTGTACCGGACGGGGAAGGCCAGAAAACTCTGCCGTCTGCGACTGTCACCGTGCCGCTGAGTGACTTATCGGCTCTGGAACCGGCGGAGCGTGAGGCGCGGGAAGCGGAAGCGCTGTCGGCGGAGGCCGGGGAGCCGTTTGATCTCGCGTCCGCTCCGCTGATCCGCTTCCGGCTGATCCGACGCGGTGCGGAAGAGCATCGCCTCGTTATCACCGCTCACCACATCGTCTGTGACGGCTGGTCGTTCGGCGTCCTGCTGTCCGATCTAGCCGGCGCCTACACGGCCCTCTCGCAAGGCAAATCTTGGGCGATGCCTGCGGCGGCCTCGTTTCGGAGCTATGCCGAGGCGGGACACGCAAACTCTGAAAACGATAGGTACTGGATGCGCCGGCTTTCCCCGCCGCCCGCCCCGCTGCACCTGCCGGCAGACCGAGTACGGCCCGCACTAGCGTCTTACCGGGGCGCACGGAGGAGCTGCCGGGTTTCGCCGACGCTGGTATCTGCTCTGCGGCGGCTGTGCGCCGTGTCCGGGACGACGCTGTCCGCCGCGCTGCTGTCGGCGTACACGCTGCTCCTGCACGGGCTGTCCGGGCAGGACGACGCCGTAGTCTGGGTGCCGTCGGCAGGGCAGGCAGTCGAAGAAAACGCCGAGCTTGTCGGCCAGTGCGTTTCGCTCCTGCCGCTGCGCGTCCCTTCTGCGCCGGAGACAGCGTTCACTGACTACCTCCACGCAACCCGCGCCGCGCTGCTGTCAGCAGTGGACCATCAATCCTGCAGCCTGGACGCCGTCATGTCGGCGCTGGACCGGCCCCTGCCGATTACCACGACCTTTAACATTGACCAGTTTGCTCCGCTCGTCTTTGCGGGCCTGACGGCTCATCTCGCACATACGCCGCGCCGCTTTTTTCAGTTTGATTTGGGCCTCAACATCATTGAAGACGCGGGCGCTTTGGAAGTGGAATGCGATTACAATTCTGACTTGTTTGACGCCGTGACTATTGAGCGCCGCCTAGAAGAGTTCGAAGCCCTGCTGTCGGCAGCAACGGCGGACCCCGGCATCTGTGTCGGGCTGCTGACCGCGCCGCTTCGGCAAGCAGGCCGCTTGACGCCTTCCGCGCCCGCGGCAAACGCCGCGCCCGCCCCGATGCTTCCTGCTCTTCCTGCCGCCGAAGCTTTGACCGAGACTGAGGCCCGGCTGGCGCTGCTTTGGGGAGAAGTCTTAGGCGTCTCGGAACTGCGCGTTACCGACAGCTTTTTTGAGCGCGGCGGCTACTCGCTGCTTGCTTTGCGCCTGTACGGGCGCATCGAGCAGATATTCGACGTCCGCCTGCCGCTGCCGACGCTGTTCCAGTCGCCGACTCTGGAAGCGCTGGCGGAAATTATCGCGCAGAAGAACGGCCCCCAAAAATCCGCTCCAAAGGTGTCGTCTGCCGAGCCGTCGTCAACGCTTGTGCCGCTGAAGACGCCTGCCGGGGCTGACCCAAAGCCGCCGCTCTACTGCATCCATCCCGACCACGGCTTGGTGCTGTTTTACCAGGCGCTTGCTAATCGCCTGCCGCCGGACCAGCCCGTCTACGGCTTGCAGTCGGTGGGGGCGGACACGGACGAGCCTCCGCTGACATCACTCCAAGACATGGCGGCCCGCTACCTGCGCGACATCAAACGACATCAGCCCGACGGCCCGTACCATCTCGGCGGCTACTCGCTCGGCGGCGTGCTGGCCGCCGAAATGGCCCGGCAACTACATGTGAGTGGCGAGCAGGTCGGCCTGCTCGCGCTGTTTGACGCTTATGCGCCGGTCGCGTACCAGCGAAACTTGATTGACAAGCCCCGCCTGCGCCGCATGGCCGGGCATTTGTCGCTGCTCAAAAACAGCACGCCGAAAAATGCCCTCCTGTCGCTGGGTAAAAAAGCGCGGGAGGCCGTGCAGGGTAAAAAAGCGGATTGGCAGAAGGCGGCGGCCCAGCTGGCGGGAACGCTCGCCCCAGAGCGGCTGGCGGCATTGCAGTCGGTCATTCTCGCGAACGAAGCGGCGTTCTTCCAGTACGACACGCCGCTGTATCCGACGCGGGCGACCCTGTTCCGCGCTGCCGAAGTGAGCATCTTTGAGGAGCGCGACCCGGCCCTCTGGTGGGGCGACCGCTTTCAAGGCGGCCTGGACATCCACGATGTTCCCGGCGCTCACTTGACACTCATGAACGAGCCGCAGGTGTCAGCCCTGGCCCTTGCGCTGGCTTTATGTCTCGCTGAGGCGGCTCAATGACCGCGCTGCCGACGCCCGGCACGGTTCACGTTTGGCAGTTTGATTTGGACCGCGAAGAAGCCCCGCCCGAACTGCTGGCCGCAGACGAACAGGCCCGCGCGGCCCGCTTTCATTTTGAGCGCGACGCCCGCCGCTGGCGAACGGGCCGAAGTTTGCTGCGCCGGACCCTCGGCGATTATCTCAGCATTCACCCTGCCGCGCTGGAACTGCTGGCCGGGCTGTTCGGCAAGCCCGCTTTGAGCAACAGCCGCCTGCGCTTTAACGCATCGCACTCCGGCGCTGTGCTGCTGCTGGCCTTTGGGTGGGATCAAGAAGTGGGGGTAGATGTCGAGCGTCTTCGAAGCGATTTCGTGCCGGAAGAGCTAGCCGCCCAAGTGTTTTCCGCGCGTGAGCAGGAAACGCTTTCTGCGGTTTTGCCTGGGGGGCGTCATGCCGCGTTTCTCTCGCACTGGACCGCGAAAGAAGCGTATGTGAAAGCGCTCGGCAGCGGCCTGTCGTTTCCGCTGCCGCTGCTCACGCTTTCGGCAATTGCCGGTACTGACTGTTACGCTGCCGAGGATGACGCGCAAGCCGGCGCACCGGTGGACATCTCGGTTCGTCGCCTGCCGCCCACACCCGGCTTTGCGGCGTCGCTGGCCGCCGCAGGTGCAGTCTCGGACATTTGTTACTTTGGACCGGGAACTTGACGCGCCTGCAATTCTTTTGAGAACTTCACACTTTTGCTGTCTTGGCCGAAGACCGGCGAGGGCGGGTCGGGGCGGGCGGGGGAGGAGCGGCTAGATCTTGAGAATGGGCCACGCTGCCGGGGCCGAGCGAACGAGCGGCGGCCAGCGCATCCTGGGCGCGGGCAACCAACGCGGCGGCTCCGGCCATGTCGGGCGTCAGTAGCGCGGCTCCGACGCAGGCCGACAGCGGCGGCTGCCCGGCAGGGGCGGTGCCGGCAATGCCCGCCCGCAGACGCTCGGCGGCGACCCGTGCGCCCGCTTCGCCGGTCTCCGGCAGGATCAAGGCGTATTCGTCGGGACCCAGCCGCGCCAGTACATCTATCGTGCGAAGTTTGGACTTGGTGACCGCGACCGCCGCTTCCAGCGCCCGGTCCCCGGCCTCAAAGCCGAACGAGCGGTTGCGGGCGGCGAAATTGTCCAGGTCCAGCAAAATCAGCGAGAGCGGGGCGTGATAGCGGGCGGCCCGGTCTATCTCGTCCGACAGCTTGGCGCGGAACGCCGGGTGTCCCAACGGCTCCGGGACGCTTTCGGCGGAAAAATTTACCGTGATGCGCTCCGCGTGAAGATCTGAAACTGTCGCTGCCTGGGCCGGGCCGGTCTGGGCGGCTTCCAGTTCCAGCGTGAGTGCGGCGACCTGCTGCTGCAGCGCCGCGAACTCGGTCACGTCTACGCCTGCGCTCAGGCCGCCGATGATCTGGCCTTCGGCATCACGCAGCGGAACTATGCTGCACCGGAGCGGCGACTGCCCCCCGCCCGCGACCGTGTCCCAGCGCTCTTCTCCCCGCAGAGACTCCCCGGCCAGCACCCGGCTGATTTTCGCTTCCGCGTCCTCGCGCTCGCTGTCCGGCACAATCGTTTCCCAGAGCGTGCGCTCCAAAGCCATCGCCGCCGGAATGCCGTATAAACTCTCGCAGGCAGCGTTCCACCGGATGATTTTGCCGCTGGCGGCGAAGCAGAAACAGGGGACGGGCAGGGTGCGGAAGAACTCTTGAAACTGCCGGGACACTTGTTCCCGCACGGCCTCCGTCTCGGCTCGGCGCTGCTTGGCTTCGAGAAGCTGCGTTTGCAGGGCTTCCTGCCGGACCTCGTATTCTTCCTGCTGCTTTAACCGGGCCGCGCGGTCGGCCTCCCGCATCCGGCGGGCGGCTTCGGGCGTTGGGGTCCGCAGGGAATAGCTGAGGGCAAGCGCGGCGGCGGCCGACAGGAACAGCCCTGCCCCGCCGACGGTGAGCGGGAACGACAGCGGATCCTCGGCATTCACGGCAGGCTTCGGCGCGGTGACGATGGATTTGCCTTTGCCATGCACGGCATGAGCCGCTTTGCCTGTTTCCGGCATCGCTTGCGGCACTTGGGTCTTTGTCCCATGCAGAAAGAGGCCGCTGCCGAACAGCAGCAGCGACAGAAACGCCAGCGCCCCGATGCCGAGAATTGGTTTCATAAAAAAGCCCTTGTTACCGTTGTCGGCAAAAAGGGCGGTGAAGATTAGAGTTTCGGCGCCGCATAAGCCGCGCCGCCCTCGGCAGTCGCCGGATGCAGCACATATTTTCCCTGTTCGGGAACAGCAATTTGATCAAAGTCACGGGCTAAAGTATGAAGTGCTGCCCGCATGTCCGCGCCCTGCATTGCCGGGCCGTGGCCGGTGACGACAAAGTCCGGCTCCAATGCCGCTAAAATCTCCACCGAAGTCCGGGCTGAGACCCAGTCCGGCGTGAAATACATCGGCGGGCCGTGCATTTCAGGCTTCTGCACAGCGACCGCGTAAGCCGACTCCTGCGTTGTCGTAACAAACGCATCGGCGGCGATAAGCGTTTTGTCGGAGCCGCGCCAGAGCGCGACTTGTCCGGGTGTATGGCCCGGCACAAGAAGCCAGGTCCAGCCCGGCATGAACGGGACCGAATGGTCGCCGGGCAGGGTATGCAGCCTAGCTCCGACATTCACCGGGCCGCGCGGATAAAGTCCCGAAATCGCCGCCATCAGCCCGCCGCCGACAGTCGGGTCAGGCGGCGGGTATGCGGCCTGCCCGCTCAAGTACGGCATCTCCAAAGGATGCGCGTACACGGGAACATCCCATTCAACGGCCAGCTCTTCTAAAGCGCCGACGTGGTCAAAATGGCCGTGGGTTTGGATGATCGCCGCCGGACGGGCGCCGGTGCCGAAGCGCTTTGCCGCTGCGCGTTTGATCGTGCTTGCCGTGCCGGGAATGCCGGCATCAATCAGCACCCAGTTCCGGTCGCCCGCGCTCGGCAGGCCGAAAAAGAGGGCATTGACAATCGCGAGACGCTTGTAAGCAAGGTCCGGCAGGACTTCTTCGGTGCCGTCATCTTCCGAATGCCCAGCAAGTCCTTGAGGGTTAAGAGGGATTGCGTGTTCGTGTTTGTCTGCAACTTTGTCTTCCATGACGCCAGTATTGCCACGGGGGGAGAATTGGAAACATGCTAGACCGACCGCAGGCCGTCTAGACCGACCGCAGGCCGTCTAGACCGACCGCAGGCCGTAGCCGGTGCCGCGCCGGGTTTCCAGCAGGTCGGCGGACAGCGGCGGCAGCTTCGCTCGGAGCCGGCGGATATGGATGTCCACGGTGCGCTCGCCGCCCTCAAAATCTACGCCCCAGACGAGGTCCAGCAGGCGGTCCCGCCCGAAGAACTTCCCCCGGTGCAGGGTCAAAAACCGTAACAGCTCGTACTCGCGCGGGGTCAGCGGCAGCATCGCGCCGCCGGTATCACGGGCGCACCCTGAAGAAAGCTCAAGGACTAAGTCCGGCAGGCGCAGCGTGTCGCCGGCCCCGATTTGACGCTTGCGGAACCCCAGCAAAGAAAGGCGGGCCAGCAGCTCGGCGGGTGCATAGGGCGGCAGAAGGAAATCGTCGGTATAAGCGGGCCAGTCCGGCTGCGTCAAATGGCGCGGGGCCAGCAGGGCCAGACGCGCCGGGGGCGGCATGTCGTCGCCCCAAGCCGTTTGGAGCAGCCGCACGGCATAGCGGAGCGGCAGGCAGTCCGCCGCCGCCGACAGGTCTGCCAGCAGAACATCCGGGGGCCTGCCGCTAAAGGCCGTGCAGAGCGTTTCCAGCGTGTCCGGCCCGCCATCGAGATCCGTCCAGACAGCCGAATACCCGGCTTGCTTGAGGGCGGCGGTCAGCGGCGGCAGGGGCGAAGATTTTTCAGATGGCGCGAGAACGAGAATGGTGAGCATAGCGACACGGCTTCATAACAGTATCCTGAGTCGGAAAGGCCGCGTCGCTGCGGGGGAAGCGTGTCATCAGTGAAGTTCGGTACAGAGAGTATGGCATAAAAAGGGGGCGGGAGTCAAGAGAACCTCACCCGGTCACAAGTGACCACCCTCTCCTTAAGCAAGGAGAGGGTTAGGATAAAGTCGAAGAGGATGTTGTCACAGGCTCGGTTCCCGGCTGCTCTTACCCTCCCCTTGCTTAAGGAGAGGGTGGTCACTTGTGACCGGGTGAGGTTCCTACACCGTCACCCACAGCCCGCCGCCCTCGTCCAGCCGCACGGGATAGGTCTGCACATTGCAGTCGCCCTGCAAGCCGATCCCCGTCGTCAGGTCGAACTTGCGGGAATGGAACGGACACATCAAAATTGTGCCGCCGAGCAGGCCGTCAGCCAGCGGCCCCTGCCGGTGCGGGCATTCCGCCTGCACCGCGTAAACCTGCCCGGCGCGGGTGTGGAAGACGGCGATGTCTACGCCGTTCACGGGAAAGACCCGGCCCTCGCCGTGCGGGATCTGGTCCACGGAGCCGAGGGCGGTTTCGCCCTCGGCCGCCCCGTGTCCGCCCCCGACCATCTCTTTGATCTTTGTTTCGATCTTGTCAAGCGTCAGCATGAGTTCCTCCTAAGCCTGATATTCTATGCGAGAACGGGCAGCGTTGAGACGAACTGGTTAGGCGTCGCGGGCCGGTCGGCTTCCAGCCACGGGTCCACATATGCCTCTACCGTTGCCTGCATGGCGGCATCGAGCCGCGCGGCGATGCCTTCGCTGTCGTCTACAACAATCGCTTTGATCTTATCCAAGCCGACGCGCGGGATGAAGCTGTAGGTACGCTCTAAGTACTTGGCGTTTTCAATATAATACTGCATGAAGCGGCCCATGATCTGAATGACCTCTTCATGCGAGTCCACAACGCAGAGAATATCGCCCTTGCGGATGTGGGCGCCTGCCGCGCCGCCGACGTAAATTTCCCAGCGTCCGCCTTCGACGGCCACGGCGCCGACATCTTTGACCATCGCTTCCGAGCAGTTCCGGGGGCAGCCGGCCGTCGCGAGCTTCATCTTGCCGGGGCTTTCGATGCCCTGGAAGCGCTTCTCGATCTTGATGCCCAGCCCGGTGCTGTCGCCGACCCCGTAGCGGCAGAAGTCGGTGCCGACGCACGTTTTGCAGGTGCGGAACGACTTGCCGTAGGCATGGCCCGACGGCATCCCTAAGTCCTTCCAGACATGAGGCAGGTTTTCTTTCGTGATGCCGAGCAGGTCAATCCGCTGGCCGCCGGTGAATTTGACCATCGGCACGTCGTACTTCTTTGCGACTTCGCCGATGCGGATTAAGTCGTCGGCAGTCGTGACGCCGCCGTAGATGCGCGGGATGACCGAAAATGTCTTGTCTTTCTGAATGTTGGCATGAACGCGGTCATTAATGTACCGAGCATCCCGCTCATCTTCGTAGTCCGCGCCCCAGAGCGACTTGAGGAGAGATGCCAGGCCCATCTTGGCCGTGACTTCTTCCACCCCGCCCGCAAGCGCATCAAAAACCGACGACACGGACTTCAAATTCCGGGTCATAATCTGCTCGACTAAGTCCGTCTTGGAATACGGGACGCCGGGAACGTAGTAGTGGATGCTGGGGTCTTCTTCCACCTGGCCTTCGGCGGCCCATTCGACCACTTCTTCCACCAGCTTCTTGCACGAGCCGCAGCCGGCGCCGGCGCGGGTGGCTTCCATGACCATTTTCAGCGACCGCTTGCCGCCCTCGACGCATTTCCGAATTTGGCCTTTGGAGACGCCGTTGCAGTTGCAGATTTGGGCCGAATCGGGCATTTCCAGCATCGTCGCCTGCGTGGACGGGGCGCCCATGTCAAACAGCAGCGAAAGCCGCTCTTCCGGCAGGGGCGTTCCCCGGTCGAATGCCTGCATCAGATACGCGACTTTGTTTAAATCGCCCAGCATCATCGCGCCGACCAAAATGCCGTCGCGAATGATCAGCTTCTTGTAAGTGCCGCGCTTCGGCTCGGAGAACGTCACCACTTCGTCGCGGTCATCCTGCGGCTCGGTGACGCCCATGGACGCAAGCTCGACGCCCATCACTTTCAGCTTTGTGGCGATCTTAGACCCGTGATACGCGGCGTCTTCGTTCCGGCCCGTGATATGGTCGGCTAGAACCGTTCCCATCTCCCAAAGCGGGGCGACGAGGCCATAAACTCGGCCCCGGTGCTGGGCGCATTCGCCGACGACATACACGTCGGGGTCGTCCACCGAGCGCATCTGGTTGTCCGTGACAATCGCCCGCTCGACCGTCAGCCCGCAGTCCGCGCCGATCTCGGCGTTCGGCTTGATGCCGGTGGAAATCACGACCATGTCGCAGTCCAAAGTTGTGCCGTCTTTGAACTCCAGGCCCGTGACGCTGTCTTCGCCCGTGACCCGCGTCGTCGCTTTCATGGTATGGACATGGATGCCCATTTTCTCCATGATGCCCCGCAGAATGCCGCCCGCCGCCGGGTCGAGCTGCTGGTTCATCAAGTGGCCGGAGATATGGATGACATGGACTTCGACGCCGTAATTAATCAGTCCCCGTGCGGCTTCCAGGCCCAGCAGCCCGCCGCCGATGACGGCGGCTTTCCGGCACTTGGTCGCATAGCCCGCAATTTTGTGGCAGTCGTCAAGCGTTCGGAACACAAAAACGCCATGTTTGGTCTCGCCTTCGGGTGTTTCTAGACCCTCCATCGGCGGTACAAACGGGCGGCTGCCGGTAGCGATCAAGAGCTTGTCGTAAGGCGTCACCTGCCCGTCGTCCGAATGGACTTCTTTCCGCACCCGGTCAATGTGCTGCACTTTGGCCGGCGCGTGGAGCTTGACATCGTTCTCCGTGTACCAGTCCAGCGGATTCAAGAAGATGTCGGCGGCGTCCTGGGTGCCGTTCAGGACATTGGACAGCAGGATGCGATTGTAATTGCCATACGGCTCGTCGCCGAACATGGTGATCTCAAACTGCTCGCCGCCGCCGCGTGCGAGTATCTCTTCAACAGTTCGTGCGCCTGCCATGCCGTTGCCGACAACGACTAATTTTTGCTTGTTGTTTGTGGAGGTGGTGATCATAGTAACTGCCTTTCAAAGACACAAGATTGCCCAAGTTGGGTTAGCATCAAGTGAAGGCAGCGCTGCCGGGGGAGAATATCGGAAGAAAAAACATCGGAAGAAGAGCGAAGCCGCCGCGACACTGCGGCAGGGGCTACAAGTAGAGTATACAGGACAAATGTTTCTGGGATGTTTCCGGCAATAGGTCAAAAGAATTATGTCAGAAGAATAAGGTGGAAAAGTGAACCTGCCTTGCGGCAGGTCCACACGAGAAAGCGCGGCTTAGGGAGTTGCCAGCGACACATCGGTCGCCCGGAACACGGCGGTCACCGGGGAGCCGACTTGGAGGCCCATCTTCTCAATGGCCGACGCGAGGACGACGGAGGCGATGACGCCGTTTGCGGTCTCGACATGCACTTCGGCCATGACCGAGCCGGGCGAGCTGATGGCTTTGACGGTTCCAGAAATCTGGTTGGGGAAACTAAGCTCCATGAGTGTAACTCCTTCAATAAAAACGAGAAGAATAGGAAGGACAAAAATGTCTCTCCCAAAGAGTGCATAAGAGGCTTGGCGTCAGTGCCGTCGCAGCTGCACTTTCAGTATAACGCCTGCTTGTTTCCAACAGGTTTCCGGCGATTGTTTTTTCTCAAACTTCAACGAGGCCGATGTCTAACACGACCGTTCCCGACACGCCTTCCGGCGCGGCCAGAAACGCTTCCAGCTTTGTGCCGGACATCATATCCTCGACGACCGCCAGCGCCACATGGACATCGCCGCGTGCGCCGATGGGGAAGTAGCGCATCGGCTCACCGTCGCGCATCAGCACGACATACACCATTTCCGCCGCCGAGTTGCCGGCCCGGAAATAAACAAACTGGGTCCGCTTGCCGACCGGGACCGTGTAAGTCAGCCCGCCGGAGATCGGGTGGGGGTTGGTGAGGCCGTGGCCTTCAAAGGCAAACACGCCCTGTAATAATTTTGGTTTTGAGTACATAGTGTTGTGATACTTTCTGAAATATGACCTACCGCCTTGCTTCGCAGGGTCCTTCCTAAAGGAAGGATTAAGAGTAAGAGGGCGCAGCAAGCAGCGCCCCTACGTTCACTATCGGTATCCTTCCTTTAGGAAGGACCCTGCGAAGCAAGGCGGTAGGTCTCTTACGCCACCCCTAAATCCGCGCCGTCCGGGCCGACGAGAATGCGCTCGCTGCTGGGCGCTTGGTCTTTCGCCACGCCGCCCTCACCGAGCCAGGTCCGCTGCCAGCCGGGCGCGGCCTGACGCAGAACAATCAATCCAATGGCGGCAATCGCGGAGAATGCGAAGAAGCCCGCGCCGTAGGTGCCGAACTTGTCATGCAGGTTGCCCATGTTGACGTTCAGGAAGTAGCCGCCGACGCCGCCCGCCGCGCCGACCAGGCCCGTCATCACGCCGATTTCCGAGCGGAAGCGCTGGGGGATCATCTGGAAGACCGAGCCGTTGCCCATGCCTAAAGACCCCATCAGCAGGAACAGCATGACGAACGTCACCCACATGTTCGTAATCAGGAACCCGATTCCGAGGGCCATCACGCAGGCTGTCGCATACATCACCGTCAGCATCCGAATACCGCCGAGGCGGTCCGCAAGTGCGCCGCCGACCGGCCGCAGCAGAGAGCCGGCCACGATGAACAGGGCCGTCGCCAGGCCGACCGTCGCTTTCGGGAAGTCATACTGGTCCACAAAGAACTTGTTCATAAAGTACGACAAGCCGACAAAGCCGCCGAAGGTGACAAAGTACAGCAGGCAGAAGCGCCAGGCGTCCGCCTGAGCCAGCACCCGCGCAAAATCCGCGCCGGTGGCCGCTTTGGCCTTCGCCGGCGGGTCTTTCGCCAAGACGGTGAAGATGACAAACACAATCGCCACCGGGATCATCAAGAGGCCCATGACCGTATGCCAGCCGTAAGCTTTCGCCAGCATCGGGGCAAAGATCGTCGCAAGCACCGTGCCGGAGTTGCCGGCGCCAGCAATGCCCATCGCCAGCCCCTGCAAATGAGGGGGATACCAGCGAGACGCCAGTGGGAGGGCGACGGCGAACGACGCGCCGGCCAGCCCTAAAAAGAAGGCCACAAAGACAAGAGAGTTATAGGTGTTCGCGAGCTGCCAGCCCACGGCCAGCGGCAGAAGTGTCAGGGCCATAGACGCCACGCCGACGCGCTTGGAGCCGAACCTGTCGGACAGAACGCCGAGCAGGATGCGCCAAAAGCCTGCCGCCAGCAGCGGGATCGCCAGAAGACTCAGCGCTTTGGCCGCCGGGTACCCGTTCGCGACCGGCTGGAACGCTTTGCCGTCTGCCGCGAGGGCCGCCATCGGCTTCAGGCCGATGACGTTGTCATTCGGGTTGCCGACTGCGCCGGGCGCTTGGGCAATCTGGATGAACTTGGACTTCGCGTTGACGGCGGCAATCGTCGCCGGGTCGGCGTTGCTCACGACAAACTTTTCCAGCGGCTTGTCGCTGGGCCGGATGGTCGTCGGCGTCCCGGCTTTGATCAGCAGGTTGTAGACGTTTTTCGGCTGGTCTGCTTTGAGCTTCGGGTTCTGCTTCATTGTCTGCGGGCCTTTGACGACCAGCGTGTAGGGCGCAGTTTTCGAGATGAGCGCGGACGGCGTCACGCGCAGGTTGGCTCCGGTGAGCAGGGCGTCGGTGGTGATGAACGGCGCAATCGCGCCGAGGATCACCCAGACCATGAACGAAACGTCGAAGTGCAGAAACGCGCTGAACAGGGACGGCGCGTGACCGCTGTTTTTCAGGTCACTGATTTTCATGATGTCTCCTCTAAAAATAAACGAACGAATGTAACATGATGGGGAGACGCGGCGGTGCGTAGTGAGAGCGAAAAAGTGAGAGCAAAAAAGCGATCAGGCGGGCGACACTGCCCGTTCTTCCGAGGCTTTTTCCACCCGAACCGCGCAGACTTTGAACTCCGGCATTTTCGAGACCGGGTCCAGCGCGGGGTTTGTCAGCGTGTTGGCGCACGACTCGCCGCTCCAGTGGAACGGCACGAAGATCGTGTCCTGCCGAATGGCCGGTGTCAGCCGCGCTTTGACGGTGATCGCCCCGCGCCGGGTGGTCAGGGTGGCATCGTCGCCGTCCGCAAGGCCGAAGCGCTTGGCGAGCGCCGGGTGCATCTCGGCGTATGCTTCCGGGGAGATCGTGTTCAGGGCGGCGACGCGCCGGGTCTGCGTCCCCGACTGGTACTGGGCCATCAGCCTGCCCGTCGTGAGATACAGCGGGTACTCGTCGTCCGGCTCTTCCGCCGCCGTGCGGTGGTGGACAGCATGGAACTTGGCGCGGCCGCCTTCGTGCGCGAAACCGTCCTGGAACAAGCGCGGCGTTCCCGGATGCGTCTCCGACGGACAGGGCCAGAAGACGCCGTTTTCCCGGTCAATGCGCTCGTAAGTGATGCCGGAGTAATCGGCGTTTCCGCCCGCGCTGGCTTTACGAAGCTCTTCAAAGATCGCCGCCGGGTCATCGGTCGGGAAGTATGCCCCCGCGCCGAGGCGCTGGGCCAGCGCCGAGACAATGGCGGCGTCGGTGGACACGCCTTCGGGCCGGGGCGCAGCCTGCTTGCGGTGGATGACCCGGCCTTCCAGATTGGTCATGGTGCCGCTTTCTTCCGCCCACTGGGCAATCGGCAAAACAACGTCCGCCATGAGCGCCGTTTCGGACAAAAAGATGTCCGAGACGCAGAGAAAGTCCAAAGAGCGCAGACGCTCCTGCACATGCAGGGCGCGGGGCGCGGACACGGCGAGATTTGACGCCGTGACCAGCATCGCCCGGATGCCGCCGTCCTGGCCCATCGAATTGATCAGCTCATACGCCGACCGCCCCGGCCCCGGCAGGCTGTCGGGGTCAACGCCCCAGACGCCTGCGACATAGGCCCGGTGTTCCGGGTTGTCAATCTTGCGGTAGCCCGGCAGCTGGTCGGCTTTCTGTCCATGCTCGCGCCCGCCCTGCCCGTTGCCCTGGCCGGTCATGCAGCCGTAGCCGCAGTGGGGCCTGCCGACTTTGCCGAGTGCCAGCATCAAATTGATAAACGCCAGCGTGTTGTCCACGCCTTTCGACTGCTGCCCTGCGCCGCGAGCCGTTAAGGCCATCGCCGTCCCCGCCTCGCCCAGCAGGTGGGCGGCTTTTGTGATGTCTTTCACGGGGATGCCCGTGATGCGCTCGACGCGGTCCGGCCAGAACGACGTGATGACCCGCCGGACGCTTTCCCAGCCGGTCGTGCGGGAGGCGATGAACTCGTGATCTAAAAGCCCGTCGGCGGCGGCGACGTGCAGCAAGCCGTTCGCCAGGGCCAAATCGGTTCCCGGCGTCAGCGGCAGATGCAGCGTGGCCTGTTCGGCGGTCGCGGTCCGGCGCGGGTCGGCGACGATCAGCGCCCCGCCGTTTTCGCGCTGCCGCTCGAAATACTGCATGATTGGCGGCATGGTCTCGGCGGGGTTGCCGCCGATGAGCAGAATGGCGTCCGCGCCCGGAATGTCTTCCAGCGGGAACGGTAGCCCCCGGTCCAGGCCGAAGGCTTTGATGCTTGCTACGGCTTCGGACGCCATGCAGAAGCGGCCGTTATAATCAATGTGCGGCGTCCGCAGGGCAACGCGAGCGAACTTGCCGAGCCAGTACGCTTTTTCGTTGGTCAGGCCGCCGCCGCCGAAGACGCCCACCGAGTCGCGGCCGTAGATGCGCTGCGATGCCTGGATCCCCGCCGTGACCCGGTCCAAAGCCTCATCCCACGTCGCCGCCCGCAGCTTGCCGTCTTTCGTGCCGCGCACCAGCGGCGTCAGGAGCCGGTCCGGGTGCGGCAACAGATCAGTCGAAGTCCAGCCCTTTTGGCACAGGCCGCCTTTGTTAGTCGGGAAGTCTTTGCGCGGCTGCACCGACAGCAGCCCGTCAGTACCCGGAACTAAGTTCATGCCGCACTGCAACGCGCAGTACGGGCAGTGCGTGGCCGTGGCACCCGTCAAAGCGTTATTCATGCGCGTCACCCTCTTCCAGCAGGCCGACATCCACCACAACCGCGCCGCTCAGGCCGCGCGGGGCGGCAAAGCCGACTTCGATCTTGGTGCCGGCAGGGTAGGATTCGCTGATGGAAAGCGGCACATGGAAGTCCGCCTTTGGGCCGACGGGGAAGTAGCGGACGGGCAGGCCGTTAACGCACAGCGCGAGGTAAATCAAGTCGTCGGACAGGTTGCCCGCCCGAACATAGATAACTTCGGCCTTCGTGCCCACGGGGACGACGTAGCATAGGGCGTCGTTCAGCGGCCCGACCTCAAAGAAGCCGCGCCCGGCAAATGGGTAGACTCCCTGAAAAAAGCGGGGCGTTGCGAGGCCGAGCCGGATTAGCCGCTGCTGGCGCGTCTCGGTGTTCAGTGTTTCTATGTCGTCTTCAAAGGGTGGGCGGAAGGGACTCAGGACGGGACTCATGGCAAAGTGCTTTCTTGTCGAAAGTGAAGAAAGGCAGCGTTGCCGGAAGGAGCCACAGGGTGCTGTAGTGAACCAAGAACGTCAGGACGTGAGAGGAAAAGCCGCCGCGACGGTGCGGGAATGGCTTTGTGTTTTTATAATAACATGCGAATGTTTCTGCAATGTTTCCGTCAAAAATAAGTTTTTGGGAAGAATTTATTAAGTTCTGGGAAAGATTTATGTAGCAATGAAGTCTTAGCGCAAGGTTACAATCCCGCGCGCACACTGGGAGGCAGTCAAATAATACTCACCATCGCAATTCTCGCTGGGGGCCAGAGCCGCCGCATGGGAACAGATAAAGCCGCGCTGGAGATCGGCGGCGTCTCACTTTTGGAACGCACGGCGCGTCTGGCACTCGCCGTCAATTTCTCGGTGCTGGTTGTGGGCCGGGCTTGCCCTGAGCAATGGCCGCTGCCTGAAGTCGAGTTTCTTGAAGATGCCGAACCTGGACTTGGTCCGCTCGGCGGGCTTGTGGCGGCGCTGAGTTACACGCAGGCATCGGTGCTGGCGCTTGCCTGTGACCTGCCGCTGCTGACTGAAGATGCTCTGCGCTGGCTGATTTCCCAGGCAAAGTCGCATTTTGGGGCGTCCGGGCTAGTGACCGTCAACAGCGGGCAGAGGGAGCCGCTATTTGCGGTATATGACTTAACGTGTCTGCCGCTCGCTGAGGCGCGTCTTGCCGGCGGCAGACGGTCTTTGCAGGGACTGATTGAAGCGGGAACGTTCACATTTTCCGACGCGCCGGAGTGGGTCGCGGCGCAGCTTGCCAATGTCAACACGCCGGAAGAGTGGCGGGAGAGGGTGGGGAGCTGATAAGAACCCCTCCCGCTCGTACCTCGCTCCCTCCCCTGTTAGGGAAGGGCAAGAAAGAGCGCATAGCGGATCCCAACCGACGCAGTCTTCCTTCGTCTTCTCCGAAAGCCCTTCCCTAACAGGGGAGGGAGCGAGATACGAGCGGGAGGGGTTCCTACGGAACCAGAACGACTTTTCCGGTGGTCTGCCGCGCCGAGATCGCTTCGTGTGCTTTGGCCGCGTCCGCCAGCGGGAACGACTGCGTGCTGATCTTCAGCTTGCCGCTTGTCGCCCAGCCCAGCATTTCTTCCACGCCGCGTCCCCAATCAGCAACGTTGGAATACACATTGTAGCCGCGCAGTGTGATATTGTTAGACAGCATCGGCCATAGGCGATCCACCGAAAGCGGGCTGCCGCTGCCGGACTGAACGCCGTATACCAGCCAGTGCGCCTTCGGGCCGAGCGTGTCGAACGCCTCGCTGCTAAGATCGCCCTGCGAGTCGAGAAACACGCTGACGCCCGCCTCGCCTGCCTCCGCCATGACCGACTTGGACCAGCCCGGCTGCGTGTAGTCAAACACGGCGTCCGCGCCGAGCGAGCGCACCAGATCGTGCTTCGAGGGCGATGCCAGGCCGATCACTTTGCCCGCGCCTTTGAGCTTGGCAATCTGCACCGCAAGCGAGCCGACCCCGCCCGCCGCGCCGGGGATCAGCACGGTCTGGCCCGGCGACAACTGGCCCGTTTCCAGCAAAAAATAGGCTGTCAGGCCCTGAGCCAGCAGCGCAGTTGCCGGTGCGAAATCTAAATCATCCGGCAGCACATAAGCACTCGCCGTGTCCAAAGCCGCGTGGGAAGCGTAGCCGCCGGGAATAAACGCCATCACGCGCGTGCCGCGCTGAAACCCCTGCACACCCTCGCCGCGCTGCGAGACAGTCCCCGCAACCTCATAGCCGGGCCGAAACGGGGCGCTTGGCACGTCGGGATAAATGCCTTCACGGGCCATAATGTCGGCAAAATTAATCCCGGCTGCCTTAACCTCAATGACGATTTGTCCCTCTTGGGGCGCGGGCGTCGGCTCTTCGACGAGTTGAAGCACTTCCGGGCCGCCGAACTGCTTAACTTCAATCACATTCATTTTGGGTTCCTCTTCGGCACGCTTGGCCTATAAACGACAATCGGTTCCCGTACCGAAGAGTTCCCGCGCGGCTCCTACGGCACGTCGTAGGCAAAGTACGTCTCGTACTGGCAGCCGTTGGCCTGGACGGTAAAGACGTTCTCCGGGTTGCCGAGAATGAACTTCGCGTGGCCGTCCAGAAAGCCGATGTTGGAGCCGCTGTTGCTTTTGTGCGCCCCGGTCCCCTCGCAGCCGAAGCGGGTGATTACCTGAGTTCCGTCTTTGCCGACAACTGTGTACGCATCGCTGATGTTGGACGTGCGGGCGGGCGTGTCTATCTGAGCCAGGGCGAGGTTATAAAAGCTCGTGCCATCCTTGCTCCATCCGCTGCCCGCGTAGTGCGTGTAGGGGAACGCCGTCGAGACATGAGGGTAGCACAGAGCGGAGTCTAGGCTGCCGAAGGTGGCATTGCGGGCCATGCCGTAGTTTGAGAGGTAAGACTTGGGCGGGAAGTCGCCGCCGGCCAAAGCGCCGCTGCCGGGAGTCCCGTCGCCGTCGCAGATCGCCGCGTCCGAGGCTGCTGAGGCGCGCTGCTCACTGTACGAGGGACAGAGCAGGACCGCCTTGCTTTTGAGGTACGGCTGGAGCAGGTTCGTCCACGAGCCGCTGATCTGGTCGGCAATCGGCGCGATGTTCGGGCCGGCGTTCGGACGGGAGTTGGACGGCACGATGATCTCGTCGTAGTCCTGCGTGTATTGAAGCTGGGCCAGGCCGATTTGCTTGATGTTCGAGAGGCAGGTGGTGGTGCGGGCGTTCTCGCGCACCGTCGAAAAGACGGGAAACAAAATTGCGGCGAGAATCGCGATAATGGCGATGACGACGAGCAGCTCAATCAGCGTGAAAGCGCGGGAATGATTGAGACGGAAACGGCGTGAAGGGGCAGGCATAGTCAATTCTCCATTCTTAAGACGGCACAAGACGCGGCGGATAAGAGAACGCGGCAGTGCGTGAAGAAGGGAGACAAAAGCAGGTCGCTACTTTGCAGTATGATATGTTTCCCCACTTTTGTCAAGAGGAACCAGATTGGGTAAAAGCGAGTTGAAACACGAACACGTTTGTTATTGGAGACACATTTACTATGGCGGATAAACCGAACTTCGGACTGACGGGTCTTGCGGTCATGGGGCAGAACCTGGCGCGGAACGTCGCGCACAAGGGCTTTCCGATTGCCGTGCATAACCGGACGACCGAAAAAACAGACAAGTTCATGGAAGAACATGGCGGCGAAGGAGCCTTGACGGGTTCTAAAAGCGTCGAAGACTTTGTCAACGCTTTGCAGACGCCCCGCGCGATTATGATCATGGTCAAGGCCGGCCAGCCGGTAGACGACGTGATCGCCGAGCTGAAGCCGCTGCTGGCCAAAGGGGATCTACTCATTGACGGCGGCAACTCGCTGTTCACGGACACCGAGCGCCGGGTCAAAGAACTTACTGCCGACGGGTTTTTGTTCTTAGGAACCGGCGTCTCCGGCGGCGAAGAAGGCGCTTTGAACGGCCCCAGTATCATGCCCGGCGGCAGCGAGGATGCCTACAAGATTGTCGAGCCGATCTTTACGAAGATCGCCGCCCAGGTAGACGGCACCCCCTGCTGCACATTCATCGGCGACGGCGGCGCGGGCCACTATGTCAAAATGGTCCACAACGGCATTGAATACGCCGACATGCAGCTTATCGCGGAAGCTTACGACTTGCTGAAGAACGGCGCGGGGCTGACCAACAGGGAGCTGCACGATGTCTTTACCCAGTGGAACGAAGGCGATTTAGACTCATTTCTCATTGAGATCACCGCACAAATCTTCGCCAAAAAAGACGACCTGGATACCGACAATTATCTCGTAGACATGGTGCTGGACAAAGCCGCCCAAAAAGGCACCGGCAAATGGACCGCCCAGAACGCCCTTGATATGGGTATCCCTGTGACCGCGATTACCGAGGCCGTCTACGCCCGCGCACTGTCCGCGTTCAAGGACCAGCGCGTCGCCGCGTCGAAAGTCCTTCCCGGCCCGTCAGGCCGAATGGACGGCGATCGTCAGGCGTTCATCAATGACATCCGTGATGCCCTCTATGCTTCCAAAGTCGTCGCCTACGCGCAAGGCTTCGAGCAGATGCTGGCGGCCGCCAAAGAGTTTAACTGGACGCTGCATCCCGGCGAGATCGCGACTATCTGGCGCGGCGGCTGCATCATCCGCGCCCGGTTTTTGGACCGCATCAAAGACGCTTACGACCAGCAGCCTGACCTCGCGAACCTTCTGCTCGCGCCCTACTTCACCGACGCCATAAAGAACGCTGGATCCGGCTGGCGCCGCACCGTAGGCCAGGCCGCGACCCTGGGCATCCCGATCCCCGCATTCTCATCGGCATTGGCCTACTACGACGGCTACCGCCGCGAGCGCCTGCCCGCCAATCTCATCCAGGCCCAGCGCGACCTGTTCGGGGCGCACACCTACGAGCGCATAGATAAGTCCGGCGCGTTCCACTCCCAGTGGGCCGACGAAAAACAGGAGCCGAAGACAAAAGCCCAGCACGGCGTTGAAACCACCGGGTAAAATCGGCGTTGTAAAATGAAATTGGAGTATCGGTTGAAGCGCGTGGCCGTTATTGGAAACTCCGGGGCCGGCAAGTCAACGCTGGCCGCAGCCCTGGCCGCGCGGACAGAGCTGCCATTGATTGCTTCCGACCCGTTCTACTGGGAACCTGGCTGGCAAGCCGTCTCGACTCAAGTTGTCCGCCAGCGCGTTACCGCAGCCACTGCCTCTGATACTTGGGTCATAGACGGCAATTTCGTCTCAGAGCGCGATGTGGTTTGGGCGCGGGCCGACACAGTGATCTGGCTTGATTATCCGCTCGCGCTCGTGCTATGGCGGGTCTGCCGCCGCAACTTAGGCTGGCTCCTGACGCGGCAGGCCACCTGGTCCGGCAACCGCATGAACTGGAACCGCGCCTGGTCCGGCATCCATCACGCCCGCCGTACTTTCGCCCAAAAACAGGCGACTTATCCGGCGTTCTTAGCAGAGTTTCCGCACCTCAATATGCTACGTTTCCGGTCGCCGCGCGAGGTAAATCAATGGCTGTCTACACTCTGACAGCAAGGCAGTCTCAACCATGAAAATCGTACAGCTAGACATTCAAGGCTTTCGCTCCCTCAAAAACGTCACCTGGCGTCCCGGCGACCTCAACGTCGTCATCGGCCCCAACGGCAGCGGCAAGTCTAACTTGCTGCGAATGCTGGAACTAATTTCGGCGGCAGCTCAGGGTAAACTGCGGGACTTTGCGGATAAGTTCGGCGGCATAAATCAAATACTTTGGGACGGCCAAACAAACTGGATTCAGTTTGTGCTTTCTACTATTGATAATGAATTGGAGCAGCCGCATAAAAACCTTGTCTATGAGGTTGGTATTAGAGCACTTTCGAGTTACAATGATTTTCGCATAGATAGTGAAGTGCTGCAAAGTGCAGATGACAGATTTGGCTTTATCGTCCGGGGAAAGGTGGAAGGAAAAATATACAACCGTCAAGCTAACGGTAGTATGTCCGAATTCGCGACATCTACGATAGCTGTAGAAGAAACATTGCTTTCGGATACCGGATCACCTTTCTTTTCTGGAGTCGCTGGAAGTGGCCTGCCAAGATATAAAAGTCAATCTTCAGGATGGGTTATTTACCAAGACATACGCGCCGACCAAAACGCTCCTATCCGCCAAGCCCCGGTTTCGCGCTTGGAACAGCGGGTCTCGCCGGACGGACAGAACTTGATCAACGTCCTGCACACGCTGTATACGAGTGACCGGAAGTTTAAGCAGGACATCAATGATGCCATGTATGCGGCGTTCGGTGACGCTTTTGATGAACTAACTTTCGGTCCTGCTGGTGATCAGCGAATACAGATGCGGCTGAGATGGAAGACGCTGAAAAGGGATCAACCTACGGCGGATTTGTCCGACGGGACGCTGCGGTTTTTGTTCCTGCTGACGGTTCTCGTCAGCCCAAACCCGCCGCCGCTCGTGGCGATTGATGAGCCGGAAACGGGCCTGCATCCGTCCATGCTGCCGATTATCGCCGAGTATGCCGCCGAAGCGGCGACGCGGACGCAGGTAATTTTTACGACGCATTCCGACCAGTTCTTAAGCGCTTTTCGGGACACAAGGCCGACCGTGACGGTCGCAAAATGGGAGAACGGCGAAACGATGCTGACGACTTTAGACGACACAGAACTGGAGTATTGGCTTAAAGATTACTCGCTCGGCAATCTGTTCCGCACAGGGGAACTGGAGAACTTTGCCGCGTGAAGATTATCCTGTTTGTGGAGGGAAGCACGGAAGCCAAAGCGCTCCCGGCTTTTCTGAAACGCTGGCTGGACCCACGGCTCAACCAGCCGGTCGCTATCCAAGCTGTAGATTTTGACGGCGCAGGAGAACTGATTGCCGAAAGCCCAAAGCGCATTCAGAAGTACCTCCACGGGCCTCGCCGGGACGTGATTGCCGTGGTTGCCTTGCTGGACTTCCAGGGAGCGCCGCTTTCTTATCCTGCCGGTCTCGCAGAAGCGGCGGAACGGATGACATGGGCGAAACAAGACTTGGAAGCAAAAGCGGATAGTCCCCACTTCCGGCAGTTTTTCGCGGTTCACGAGTTAGAAGCGTGGCTTCTGAGTGACCTCACGATTTTCCCGAAAGAGTTACAAGATACTTTTCCCGCGAAAACAACGCAGCCGGAAGCGGTGAACTCGCACGAACCACCGTCAGCCCTGCTGGGAAGGCTGTATCAGTCAAAAATGAGAAAGTCTTACAAAAAATCTACCGATGGCGAGAAGCTTTTTGCGAAACTCAATCCTGAAATCGCTTATCAAAAATGCCGGAGCCTAAAACTGCTTTTGGATGAGATGCTGGCGCTTGCTCAAGCGGGGCAGTAGAAGGTAGGGAGAAACAACTTGGACAAATGGATTTTTTCGCTGAAGCTTAGGAACAGTGCGGGGGTGCTGTCTTCGCTGACGGCGCTGTTTGCCGACCGGGGGGTTTCGATTGAAAGCTTGTCGGCGCATGGAGGGGGCGGATCGGCGGCGTCGCCCGGCACTGCCGTGATGACGTTTGCGGCCTCGCCCTCGCGGAAGGCGCATCTGGCCCGGCTGCTGGGGCGGCTGGCGTCGGTGCTGGAAGTGGCGGAGTACCGCTATGATGACGCGGCTCACGCGCGGAAGTCTACTCTGGCGCGGATTTCGCTCCCTGCCGATGCGCTCAAAGCGCAGGTGCCGCCGGGCGTGCTGTGCGATGTCGTGTCGGCGGACGACGTTTCGACGCTGGCGCTGCTGCTGGGGCCGCCGGCTGTGCTGGACGCGCTGCTGGCGCAGTGGAGCGGCGGCAGGGCGCTGGAGGAGCAAGAAGCGACGGTCTTTGTGGTGTGAGCAGATAAAGGCAGAAGAAGGGCGAACACAAAGAAGGGCGAACACAAGGTTCGCCCCAATCTTAGGTCTGCCTAATTTGAGCGGCGCTTGACCAGCACAACGCAGAGACCGCGCGGGGCGGGCCGGAATTCGACGGTGTCGGCCAGCTCCTGCATCAGCGGCAGGCCGCGCCCGCCGAGAGCTTCCGGTTCGGGCATCAGCGGCATCGGCGCATCGAGCGGCAGGCCGACGCCGCTGTCGGTAACTTCCACATGCAAAGCTCCGGCGGACGTGCGCCGGCCCAAGACGTGGAACTGGCCGTCGGGTCCATTCGGTGAGCCGTGGCGGACGGCGTTGGTGACGGCTTCGGTCACGGCGGTTTGGAAGTCTTCGGTGTCCGCGCGATCAAAGCCGAGCGTCGCCATCCAGTGGCCGAGCGCTTGCCGCACTTCCCCGATATAATCGGCCCGGCTGGGGAACTGGAACTGGAACAAGTCATCTTCCTCGTTCTCCCATGCCAGCGCCGGAAGCAGCGCCGCTTCAGCGGTTTCAGGCAGGGCTTGGGCTTGACGCCGGACGACCATTAGGGCCATGTCATCCTGCGGGCGGCCTGATGTCCAGCGCATAGCGGCCTGCTGTAAGAAAGCGGCCAGCGCTCCCGGCCCGGCTTCGGCAGGCGCCGACTCGACCAGCTTCTGCACCCCGTCGATGTCCAGCAGCAGTCGCGTCTCCGGGTCCCGCGCTTCCGTCAGGCCGTCGGTGTACAGCACCAGCGAGTCGCCTGGCGCCAGCGTGTCGGTTTCCTGAACGTAAGCGTGTTCCGCCAGACCCAAAATCGGGCCGTTTGCGTGCAGTAAATGGCTGCCGCCGGCCTGACGCTTGATGAGCATGGACTCATGCCCGGCGCTCGCCCACGACAAGCGCCCCGTCTTCGGATCGAACACGGCGTAAAACAGGGTCACAAAATGGTCGCCGAGGCCCGCCAGATCGCTGCACAGCATCCGGTTCAGGCGGGAAACGACAAGGCCCGGCGCACCAGCTTCGGTTGCGAACGCCCGCAGGGAATACTTGACCGTCGCGGTCTGCACCGCCGCGCTCAGGCCCTTGCCGGAAACATCGGCAATGACCAGCGCGACCCGGCCGTCGGGCAGGACGAACGCATCATAGTAATCGCCGCCGACCTGCGCTTCTTCCAGGCCTGCCCGGTAATTCGCCGCGAGCGTCAGCCCCGGCAGCTCGTCGGGAATGTCCGTCAAGAATGCCGATGAGAGCATGTCGGCGACCCGGTGCTCCCGCGCGTACAAGCGGGCATTTTCCAGCGCCAGGGCCAGAATGTCGGCGACCGCTGAGACAAACGCCGCTTCGTCCCGGCTCCAAACCCGTCCGCCATCAAGCTGCTCCGCCAAGAGTATGCCGCCGAGCAGGCCGCGCGAGAAGACCGGCGAGCCGATCCAGGCCGGATCGCTGCCGGAGACCACCGCCGAATTCCCGGCGCTCCAGCCTTCGACAATGTCGGGCGGCCAGTCCATCAAGACTGAAGCGCCCGCCGCCGCACCGACGCCCGGCGCGAGATACTGCTGCGGCGCGGCTTCAAGTGCGTCCCGCACAGGGTCGAAACGCAGAAAACAGCATCGGCTGGCGCCGAGCGCCAGCCCTACTTGCTCGGTGACGGTTGTTGTTATCTGATCGCTATCTAAAGAGACGCGCAGGGCGCTGCCGATTTTGTTGAGCATGGACTCGCGCTCGGCTCTCGCCCGGATTTCGTCAAACAGCCGCGCGTTTTCCAGGCCCGCCGCCACCCGGCGTCCCAGCTCCACCGCCAGCGCCAGGTACTGCTCGTCGTAGACCCGGCGGCTGCCGGTAGACGCCAGTGACAGCGCCCCGACTATCTGCCCGCGCACGATCAGCGGGACGCAGAGGTAGGAGGTTGCTTCAATTCCCAGAAGGCGTACCCGAATGGTCCCCTCCTGCACCGTCCCTTGCCGGACCGCAGCGTCAAGCGCCGGGATAAGCTGGGCGGTTCCGGTCCGCAGCACAAAGTCGATCCCATACTCCGCGCCCGACGAAAGCGGCAGCGGCGGCGGCAGCGGCGGCTTTTGCAGGCCCGCCCCCGGCCTGTTCTCGGCAATGAGCAGGGGCCGGACCAGGCCGCCCGGGTCTAACGCGTGGACGGCGCACCAGTCGGCAAGGTCCGGTACGACAATTTCGGCCACGGTATCCAGCGTCGTTTGAGCGTCCAGCGACGCCGACAGCCGCGATCCGGCCTCGGCGAGCAGGGCCGCCCGCGCCTCCGCCTGCTTGGCCTGCGTGATGTCCCGGATCGTGACAATCGCTAAAATGACCTCGCCGGTCGCGCGGCAGACCGGAGCGCCGCTGTAGCTGCCAATCCAGGTGCGGCCGGTCTTTTTGCGGCGGACCAGCACTTCATAATGCGAGAACCGTTCGCCGCGCAGGGACCGGGCCAGCGGCCAGTCGCCGGGAGCAATGACAGCGCCTTCCAGCGACAGCAGCTCAAACGTTTCTTGAAATTCAGACAGCGGCAGACGCGCCTGGTCAATGCTGTCGTAGCCGTGCATCGAGAGTGCCGCCGGGTTCATGGTCAGAACATTGCCCGCGAGATCGCTGACGACAAGCCCGTCGGTCATGCTCGACAAGACCGCCTCGGTCCGGCCCTGCTCCGCCGAAAGCGTCAGCAAAAGCTGCTCACGCTCGGCTTCGGTCTGCTCGGCTTCCGCCCGTAAGGCACACATCTGCGTGATATGGCGCAGGCTTTGCCCCAGCCCTTCGGCAGACAGCCGGGCTTTGGACAAGTAATCGGCGGCCCCAGCCCTCATCAGCTCGACCGCGACCCGCTCGTCGCCGTAGCCGGTCAAAACGATGATCGGAACGCTGATGCCCCGCGACTGCGCTTCTTGCAGCACGGAGAGGCCGTCGGCGTCGGGAAGCTGGAAGTCTAAGAGGACCGCGTCGAACGTCTCCTGCACGAGTCGTGTGAGTGCCTCATCGCCGCGCTCGGCTTCGGCAATCTCGCCGACGAGGCCAGTCGCCGCGAGTGCCTGCCGGGCCGCCTGCCGGTCCAGCATATCATCGTCTACGATTAAAACCCGCATGAGATTAAACATAATGGCAGTTACAGCGGAACCTCGCTCAATGTCCAATACTTGTTGAGGGTCGCCATTGTTTCAATGAAATGCGCCAGCGTCACGGGTTTCAAGATGTAACCCGCTACATTCATTTGATACGCTTCGACTTTGTCCCGGTCTTCGCCGGAGGTCGTCAGAACAATTACAGGAATAAGGTTTAGCGCGGGATCAGCCCGCAGCTCGCGCAAAAACTCAATGCCGTTCATCTTCGGCATGTTCAAATCCAGCAAAATCAGCCGCCGCTCTTCCGGCACGTCCGGCGGCCCGCCGCCGACGCCCCGCAGCATGTCCAAAGCGTCCAGTCCATTGCCGGCGACAAACAAAGGGTTCAAGATGTTGTTTTTCTTGAACGCCCGCTGGACATTCATTACATCCAGGTCGTCGTCTTCCACCAGCAAAATATTCAGCATTCTTCCCGCCATTTTCCCCACCCGTTGATTGAAATGTTTCAGCTGCTCGGCCAAGTGAACTTGAACGTCGCGCCCTGCCCGGCTTCCGATTCTACCGAGACCGTGCCGCCCTGTCCCTCGACAACCTTTTTCACCAGTGCCAGCCCGACCCCGGTGCTTTCCACTTTGTCCCGCGCTTCCAAGGTCTGGAAAATGACCCAAATGCGCTCCTGAAATTTCGGCGCGATCCCCGGCCCGTCATCACGCACTGAAAACTCGACCCACTCCCCATTAACCCGCGCTCCGACATGGATCGTTCCGCTGGGCTTGTCATGGTGCTTGATGGCGTTCGACAACAAGTTCTGGAACACCTGGAACAGACGCAGACGGGGGGTGTGCAGGGTCGGCATCGCGTCGTCCATCGAGATCGCAACTCGGGTCGGCGGCGCAAGCAGGTCAATCACTTCGGTCAGCAGCGCCCGGACATTCACCGTTTCCGATGGCGTTTCGGTGCGGTCCACCCGCGAATACTGCAAGATCGCCTCGATCATCGCTTCCATACGGTTGACCCGGCCCCGCAGCAGGTCAAACTGCCCGGCGACTTCCGGCGTGATCGCGCCGTCCAAATCTTCTTCAATCCAGCGCGAGAGGTTCGCGATACCCCGGAGCGGTGCTTTGAGGTCGTGCGACGTGACATACGCGAACTGGTCCAGCTCGGCATTGCGGCGGCGCAGGGACTCTTCGGCGCTCCGGCGGGCCGTGACTTCTTCGGAGATCGCGACCGCCTGCGCCGGGCCGTCGCCGGGAAAGCGGGTCACTCTCAAGTTGTACCAGCGCTCATCGGGTCCGGGCGTCGAGTATTCCAGCAGGAACAGCGGCATTTCGCCTGCCAGAACCGCGCGTATGCCCTCGGCGACCGCTTCTGCCGAAGGGCCGTCCGTCAGAAACTCGCGCCAGGCGGCGCTGCCCGCCGCGACGACGCCGTCGCTGTTCAAGATGGCGACTTGGGCTGAGAGATTGGATTGCGTGTTTGTTTGGGGTTCGTTCATGTGTTGGTTTATGCCGCGAGAAACCATGCCGCCGGGTGCAGTTGCTCCATAAATGGCACGGCTATTGGGCGCGGACGCCACGAAGTACCGCTTCGCAGCACTGGGAATGAGCCAATCTTGTTATCTTCTCTTGTTAATCTTAGCCCCGCGAAGCGGTGCTTCGCGGCGTCTGCGCCCAATAGCCGTGTGCTTCAGCACATGGTATCAAACTAAAGCTCGCTCAAGCACACGCCCAAAATCTCCAAAAATTGGTCAATCTCGGCAGGCGTCACGCTGAGATTGGGCCGAGTACGGATACTGTCTGCGCCCGCCCCTAAAAGCAGCAGATCATGCTGCTGCAAGGCAGTTTCGGACAGCCGCCCGCGTGCTTCCGGCGAGGCCAGCGTGAAGCCCTGATACAAGCCCATACCGCGCACGTTGCGGATGAGGCTGGAAAAGCGTGATTGCAGCTCGCGCAGGCCGGACGCTAATTGCTCGCCGCCCGTCGCCGCCGCTTGGACTAAACGCTCATCTTCGACAATCCGCCATTCCTGGCAGAAGCGGACCATGTCGGCGAGACTCCCGCCCCAAGTGCTGTCCAGCACCCCGACATCGGATAGCGGCTCGCGCATGAACAGCGCCCCGACCGCGAACTTCTTGCCGACCGCGACCGCGTGCGGCGCGTGCGGCAGATCAAACTGGTCAATCGCAAACAGGGTCCCTGTCGGCCCCGCCGAAGTCTGGACTTCGTCCACGCCCAGCCCGACATCGTACTTATGGCAGAGCGCGGACAAGCCCCGAAACCAGGCGGGCTGGGCGGTGCGCTGACCGCCTGCGCCCTGGATCGGCTCGACAATGATGCCGACGATCTCCTCGCCCATCTGGGACAAAATGCTTTCAATGAGGTCAAGACTCTGGCGCGTCCGGGCGTCATTGTCGGCTTGGGGCGCATCGCTGTCGACCGCCGGGAACGGGACCTTGATGTTACCCGATGCCGCCAGGCCGTGAAAGTCCTGGGTTGCGACCGGGTCCAGAGTCTGAGTCACTTGCAGGGTGTAGACAGTGCGCCCGTGGAACGCCTGATCAAAGTAAAGAAAACGGCGGCTGCCCGACCCGGCGTGCCCGCCGCGCTTCTGCCGCTTGGCATTGTGCCGGGACAGCAGGTACTTCAGCATATTTTCGACCGCTTCCGCGCCGGAGTTGACGGCGTACACTTCGCGCGACTCCGAGGCCATCATGCTTTGGGGCGACAGCCGGTGCAGCAGACGGTAATACTCCAAACATTCGGCGGAGAGAAAATCCGGGTTTGCGGCTTTGTTGTTCGCCGCCAGCGTCAGCGCCCGTTGGTAGCCCGGTTCCGAAAGCCGGGGGTGGTTATGGCCGATGAGCTTGGAGCCGTAGTAGCCCGCCCAGTCAAACACGTTTTGTCCGTCCACCGTTGCCAGATACATCCCGTCGCAGCCCGCCAAATCTACCGCGAACGGCCACGGATGATAAATCACATACCGCTGCATCTCGGCGATCATGTCCCGGCTGATCGGTCCCGGATACCGGGGAAGGCTTGTTTGGAGAACGGCAGCTTGCATGAGTGGATTATACCTTCAAACTTGCACCCCTTAAGACGAACGGCCTTAAGACGAATGGCCTTAAGACGCGGGAACGGTCTGCCGACAATGACGGCATGAAGCTATGGAACAGCAGCAAAGACGGCGCATTGGCCGGGCGACTGATTATTATCACCGGGGCGTCGAGCGGCATCGGCTACGGCGCGGCCCGGCGGCTCGCGCAAACCGAAGGAGCGCGGGTGGTCGCGGTCGCTCGGCGGCGCGTGTTTCGAATTGAAGCGCTGGCCGCCCAGGTGCAGGAGCAGGTCGGTGAAGAGCGCGTGTTCCCGCTGACCACCGACATGGCCGACCGGATGCAGGCCGAGGCGGTGGTGCGCCAGATTGAAGACAAGTTCGGACGCATAGACGGCTTCATTCACGCCGTCAACCGAGCCTTGAAGCTGCCGGCTTTGGATGTCAGCGACCGCGAGTTTGACCTCACCATGCAGGTCAATGTCAAAAGCGCCTTGTACGGGGTGCAGGCGGTTGCCCCGGCCCTGCGCCGTCAGGGCAGCGGCGGCATCGTCATCTATAACCCGACCCCGTCGGAAACCGCCGAGTTTGTGGCGTCGGAAGCGGTTTATACCGCCGCCGCCCACGCGCTTTCGGCCCTCTCCGCCGGCTGGGTCCGGCAGCTCGCCGGCTCCGGGGTCGGCGTCCGCGAAGTCGCGCCCTCGCCGGACAGCGGGGCGGGGGAGGGCGCATGGGGCCGGGCCGGAGCGTCTCACGACACGCTCCTAGTCGCCGCTCTGCTTGAGACGCTGAACACGTCCGCGCTGGAAGCGCCCGCGCCCGCCAAAACGTCCCTGCTGTCGTTCCGGGCCTCCGCCGAGCGCTCCGAGCCGGAGCGCCCAGCGGCCGCCGGCCGCGACCCGCAGGTGCTGCGCTCGCGCGGCGGCTTGGTCTTGAAAGAATTCTAGCACAAATCAGACTTCTAGCGCGAGACGCAAACTCCGTGTATACTCTGAGAAGGAGAGTAACATGAAGACACTGAAACTTGCTGTTCTTGCGGCTTGTTCGCTGGCGCTCACCGCGCCGCTTATTCCGGTACAAGCGCAGAGGCCCGCGCCGCACGGTGCACCGATGCAGGACCCTGGAACTGCACTCGGCCTGACGCCCGCTCAAAAAGCGAAGGCCAGCACATTGGTGCAGAAAGCCATGCAGCAGATGCGGGCGATAAACGCCAACCAAAGCCTCACCCCACCAGTCCGCGCGGCGAAAGGGCGTGCCATCGTGCAGAGCATTAACACTCAGATGATGGCCCTGCTGACCCCGGCGCAGCGGGCTAAGGCACAAGCGATGATGCAGCAGCGTATCCAGACAATGCGGCAGCAGCACGGCCAGGGCATCAGATAAAAGAACTCAGCGCCTCTAAAACGCGGCATCTTTAATGTCGGGTTCTCCGGTGAACTTTTTGCGCTATTCTGCGTATAGTCTTAGGAGGAGACTAACCATGAAGATACCCAATTTTGCTGTTCTTGCCGCCTGTTCCCTGGCGCTGGCCGCGCCCCTAGCCCCCGCGTTCGCACAAGCCCCCCCGCCGATGCACGGCCCAATGATGGGTGGACCCATGCACGGACCGATGGGCGGAATGCGCGGCGGCGGGCGCATGAAGATGATGGCCGATCAGCTTGGCTTGACCGACGCCCAAAAAGCAAAGATGCAGCCGATTATGATGAGCCAGCGGCAGCAGATGATGGCCCTCCGCGCCAACACCACCCTGACTCCGGCGGCCCAAATGGCGAAAATGCAAAGCATACGGAAAGCCTCGAATATGCAAATGATGGCAATTTTGACCCCGGCCCAACGCACCAAGCTCAAAGCGATGCGTCAGCAGGCACAAAGCCAGGGCCGGTTCGGCGGACATTAGAAACGCTGCCCGGAATTGAAACCTGGCGCTGTCTATGCCGGGTTCTTCTTCATTTGCCGACAATTATTTCTCCCTGCCGCTGTTTTCCTGCGCTTTACCGTTGACTTTCGCCGCCGGTTTGGGTACTATTTGGGTGTGGGCCGGTAGCTCAGCGGTAGAGCATCTTACTTTTAATGAGAGGGTCCTGGGTTCGAGACCCAGCCGACCCATATCCCAC
>CAXSFV010000018.1:0-67204 GCA_964236795.1 uncultured Armatimonadales bacterium
CCTGGAAGACGACCATGCCGCCGACCGAGAAGCTGCCTTGAATGGTGGAGATGTCGAACGCTTCAATGCGCTCCGGCGGAGAGTCGAGGCCCAGCGCGTCTTGCAGCTCCAGCAGCGCCCCCAGCGTCCGGTCATGCTCGGCGGACGCCGTCGCCTGCATCTGGTCCAAAGCGAGCTTGGCGTTGGTCGAAGCCATGTCGAGAAGCTGCTTTTTCTCGCCGCGCTCCGGCACCGTCAGGGTTACTTTCGTGCCTTTCTTCTGGCGCAGCCACTGCTCGATAATCACAGTCTCTTCCACATGGGCGGGCAGGACAATCTCCGACGGCACATACGCGGCTTCTTGGTAATACTGCTTGACAAACTCGGCGGTGGCGTCGGCGATGCCTTCCTCGCCTTCCATGCCGTCGAGCAGGAAATGCTCCTGGCCGATGAGCTTGCCGTTACGGATAAAAAACATCTGGACCGCCGACTTGCCCTGGTCGTTGACTAAAGCCACAATATCCTGGTCGGTCTGGTTGGTGGAGACGACTTTCTGGCGCTCAATCAGTGTTTCAATGGCCGCTAATTGATCGCGCAGGCGGGCGGCCTTTTCAAATTGCAGGTCTTCGGCGGCGGCTTCCATTTCTGTCTTAAGCTGCTTGACCAGCTTGTCCTGCTTGCCGTCGAGAAACAGCGCGACATCCTCCACCATACGCCGGTATTCGTCTTTATCGCCCAGCCCCGCGCACGGCGCATGAGGGCAGCGGCCCATCTGGTGATACAAACAGGGCCGCTGAACCGGCGTATTGTCAAACGATTTGCGGCAGGTAACCAGGGGAAACAAGCGGTAAATGAGGCGCAGGCTGTCCCAGACCGCACGGGAGTTTGTGAACGGGCCAAAATACTTGGAGCCGTCGGTCTTGATCTTGCGCGTGACCAAAAGCCGGGGGAACGGCTCGTTCATCGTCAGCACAAGGTAGGGGTAGTGCTTGTCGTCGCGCATCCGCACGTTGTAGTGCGGCCGGTGCTGCTTGATGAGATTACACTCTAACACAAGCGCTTCCAGCTCGCTGTCCACAACCACAATGTCTAGGTCGGCAATGCGCGAGACCAGCTTGCGCGTCTTCGCCGTGTGCTGCGCCCCCTTCTGGAAGTAGGAGCGGACGCGGTTCCGCAGGTTGACCGCTTTGCCGACATAGATGATTTCCCCGGCGGCATCTTTGTACAGGTAGCAGCCGGGAGAAGTCGGGAGCGATTTGAGTTTTTCGTCAAGTGTCGGGGAAACTGCCATGATAGGGATATTATACCCGTAAACAGGACAGGCGTTCGGGGTACGATCAGAGCGAAGTTTGAATTGCTGCTATCTTCTCGTTAATCTTTTGTCCGATGCGGCATTAACTTCTAGACAAGGCACAGCGAGTCTGCTTGCTAGATTTTGCAGCCATTCCTGAGCCTCGCCTGGGTCATAGTCTGTAATCCTAAGCACAAACGAAAGCCGCCGCATCTTCCACACGAGGACCGCCTTGCATGAGTTATTACGCTGATTTCTCAGAGGTCGAAGGTAAAGACATTTGATGTCCTGGGTCGTTCCCGTTCGGATTCGCGCCCAGGGTCCCCATCCTTGCAGCAGCCGATATTCGCGCCGGTCCAAATCAAGCTGAAGACGCCACGGGTTGATGGCGATCCACAGCGGCCATTCTATGGCGGTGGTCAGGGCGGCAGCGACCCAACCAATACCCTAGGCTCGCAGCGTCACTATATGCAAGCCGTAGGCTTTGAGGGAGATCAAGGGCAGGCTCAAGAAAAGCAACAGAAACGGCAGTACGATCAGAAAAACCGGGAGAAGCACTAGACGTACCTCTGCCGATGTGTTTACAGTAATTTTGTGGTTATCATCAGTAACATGAGGTTCAAACATATCAAAGTGACTCCATTATTCAAGAAAGCGAAGTCACGGTTAGAAGTCTTTGAAGTCGCGCGGTGGAAGGATCGTAGCCATAAACCACCTGCCGCATCAGCTCTGACGCTTCCCAACGCGCTTGGGACGTTTGACGACGCCAGTATTCGTTCTCGTCAGACGGATCATGGAGAGAAGCAAATGTCAGGACTGTTTTGTCCATCTTTGTGTCGTTGATCAGGCTCATGGTGCGATTATACCTATTCAGCGGTTAGGAATGTTCACTAAGATCAGCCTGCCGCGCCTCACACGGTAAGAGTATGTGGCTGGTTGAGTGTTGCCGGCGAGTGTTCCGCTAAACGTCCCTGTCCCGGACGTAATCGGGATGGCGGGCGGGTTGATAAACGTGCCTCGGAGCGTCAGCGTGCCGCCGGTGATCAGGAACGATGGGCCGGAAGTGGCGTTCGCGCCTCCGGCCCCGCCGGCGCCGCCCGGCCCTACAGTCCCGGTGCCACCTGCACCGCCCGGCCCGCCATTGCCGCCAGGCCCGCCGGTGAAGGCGCCGCCGGTCAGGAGTACGGTTCCTCCGGCGACTTCCAGCGCGGGGCCGCCCGACGCGCCGGCACCGCCCGCGCCCCCTGCCCCGCCGGTTGTTCCCGTGCCGCCGGAGTAGCCCGCGCCGCCATTGCCTCCCGCCCCGCCGGTAAACGCGCCGCCGGAGACTGTCACCGAGCCGACGCCCAGGCGCAGACCGGCAGAGCCGGTACTTCCCGCCCCGCCCGCGCCGCCCGCTTGACCGGGCTGTCCGGCAGGCCCGTTTAATCCGGCCGCCCCGGTCGCTTGGACTTTACCGTCTAGGCTGCTGCGATGGCTCGCGGCTGCCGTTTGGGCGGATGCAGCGTGGCCGCCGCAGCTAAGAACAGCGGCGGCGAGTGCAAGAAAATAGACGGAGGTATTGGCGTAATTCAGCATGTGGGACTCCTTCAGTCATTTATGTGACGGCGCACCAAAGCTAAGACGTACAGCAGGAGCAGGACGAGAAGGGCCAGAAAAGCATAGTGGAGGAGGCCCAAAACGATGTTCACGCGGAAGTGTCTCCGGCGACGAAGCGCAGCGGGACAGCGCCGAAGGTTAGGGTATCGCCGTGCGTGAGCTTCAAGCGCTGGCCGGGGAACAGGACGCGGTCGTTGACGCGGGTTTCGGCGTGGCCGCTGAGGTCTTCCAGAAAGTAGGTGGCAGCGTCGGGGGCGACAATCCGGGCGTGCTTGGTGGCGACGGAGGGGCCCGGCAGGATGATGTCGCTCGTGACGGCCCGGCCAATCAGCGTCTCGGAGGCCAGCACGAATGAGTCGCCATCGGGACTGACTAATCGCGCCCGGCGCGGCGGGGCGGAAGAAGGCGAGGACGCGGCAGGGGGCGCGGAGCGGGCGGCGTCAAGCTGGAACACGAGGCGCGTTTCACCGATGACGATCTCGTCGCCGTCGGCCAAAGTCCGGTTGCCGTCTATCTTTGTCCCGCCGACTTTGACGCCATTAGTGCTGGCAAGGTCGTAGAGGGTCCATTGACCGTCGCGCTCGCGCTCCAGCCGGGCATGGGCTTTGGAGGCCATGCCGTCGGTATCCAGCACCAAATCATTGCCGGCGTTGCGGGATCGTCCGATCTGCACGGCCGGCTTAGTCAGGCTGAAATGGCTTCGGTGTCCGTCGGCTGAGGTGACGGCAAGCGCAGCCCAGGCGACCGCTGGGACCGTGCCAGGCTCGTCGTCTTCGTAGTTGATTGCCGCGACCGTGGGCAGGTCGTCGGATTGCCCCCACCCCAGCCCTCCCCCATCAGAATGAGAGAGGGAGTCAGAAGAGGAGTCCACTCGTGTCCCTCTCTCGCTTGCGGGGGAGGGGTATGTCGAAGGCGGCATTACTGACATATCGGCGCTTGCGCCGGGGGTGGGGGCAATCCCCTTTTCGTACCGCACTTTGACGCGCAGCTTCTCGGTGCGCGTCTCCTCGGCGGGAACTTCGGCGATGGTGAAATCCAACGGGCCGCGTGCCGAGTAGCCGTTTTGGGCCATGAACTTTTGCAGGACGGCGACTAATTCTTCTTCGTCTAAAAAGGACAGCAGGTAGTCGCGCTCGTCGGTATCGGGAACGGCCAGCTCTAAGACATACTTGTTCGGCACATAGATTTTGCCGTCAAGCCCTTCTTTGCGACCATCCTCCATCGCCGCCGTCAGCTTGCGGAGGACATCTTTCGGACGCAGCTCGCCGCCGTCCGCGCCGAACAAGCCTTCGTACCAGCGTCCGAACTTGGAATTGAACTTTTCGAATACGTCCATCGGTGTTCCTCGCTAGGACCGCCTGCGGCGGACCAAATCAATCGCCGATTGCAGCTCCGGCATCTTCAGAGCCTTTGCGGCGAAGACAAACGCCCCAATGCCGCCAAGACCGGCGACAAGGATCAAAGACAAGGCGGACAGCTTGGGCGCAAGCGGGCTGCCGTCCAGGACGAAGGTTTGAAAGGCGGCTTTTAGCAGCAGGGTCACGCCGCACAAAAGGGCGGTCGCCAGCCCGATGCGCGAGAGGCTGACCAGCAGGCGGCGCGTGTGCAGGCCGGTCAAGCGGCGGCGCAGGAGAACAAACAGGGCCAGCATGTGGATAGCAGCGGCGATAGTGGTTGTCAGGCCAAGCTCCCAGACGGCCCGGTTTGCTCCCCGGTCCAGCGCCGACTGCGCCTCGGCGAGCGCCGTTTGCTGGGCGCTTAAACGCGCTTCGGCATCGGCCCTTTGCGCGTCAATTTGCGCCGCAAGCCGGCTTACGCTGTCCTGCGCGTCCGGCAACGGCAGACGGGCGGTGGTGACTTGGCTAAGGGCCTGCTGGCTCGGCACGGTGAGCGATTGCAGGAGCGTAACGTTTGCTTGAAGCGGGATTATGTCATGGGCCAGCGCCGACACGCGGACGCCGGAATGAATGACCGGGCGGACGACGGCGTAGTTCATGGCGACGAAAATCACGGACACGATGGCGCCAGAAATGACCGGGATCTTCGAATTTTGCAGGGCATAGAAGCCGCGCGTCAGGAGCGACTGGCACGACCAGGCAAAGATGCCGAGGGACAGGGAGCGCAGGGCCGCCGCCGTCACCAGCGTGTCGGCATGGGTGTACTTGCCGCTTTGGAGCAGCAGCGTAATAATCGGCTCGGCCAGCAGGAACATGAGCGCGGATGCCGGGACGGTCAGAAACAAGATATTACGAAGGGACTGGTTCATCGTCTTCCGCATGGCCAGCAGGTTCTTTTCGGCGGCCTGCAAAGACAGCGTCGGGAACACGGCTAGGGCCATTGCCTGCGCGAAGACGCCGATGGGCAGAAGCATCAGGCGATAAGCGTTCATAATCGCCGTCGTGTCACCGGGTCCGAGGTACGATGAGAAGGCTTTGTTGACGATCTGGTCAATGTTCGGCAGGGACACGCCGAGGCCGATGGGCAGCAGCATCCGCCAGACCTTCATCACCGAAGGATTGGTCAGCTCGAAGCAGGGCCGCAGATAAACCCCCAAACGCTTAACTGCCACAAACGGGATAAAGAAGTTGCCGACGAACGCTCCGGCAATCGCCCCCCAGACCAGGCCATGAATGCCGAGCCAGTGCCGCAGGACGACCCCGCCGACGATAATCCCGGAGTTGTAGATGACCGGGCCGAGCGCAGGGATCAAAAACTGCTTGCGGGAATAAAGAACGCCCATCATCAGGCCGCCGAGAAAAAAGAACATCTGAGCGGGGAGCAGAACGCGGGTCAGCGGCACGGCCAGCGCGATCCGGGCGTCGTCGAAGCCGGGGTTCAGCCAGACTGTCAGCGGACGGGCGTTGATCCACATGACGCAGATCAGCAGTCCGATAAAGACGAAGATGGCGGACGCGACCGTCGAGACCGTCTTGTCCGCCGCTTTGTCCTTGCCCTGCTGCCGGAACTCGGTGAGAATAGGGACGATGGTGGATGACAGCGCCCCGCTTTGAAGCAGATAAAACAGCAGGTCGGGAACCGTGAACGCGGCATTGTAAGCATCGGTCTGCGGCCCGCGCCCGAAGTAGTGCGAGATGATCGCATCGCGGGCGACGCCGAGAACGCGCGACAGCAGCACCGTCGCCATCATCAGCCCGGTAGCGCGGGCGATGCCGGAGGGCTTTGGGCCACCGCCGTCCCCCGGCGGCGTCGGCGGGCTGGCCGGCGGCTTAATAATTGTTGAGGCCATAGGCATACAGTATACGGCGTGTCCGTTTCCGTTGTCAAGCCGCCGCCGGGGTATACTCTGGGGTATGCGACGTATCTGGGGGCTGGCGGACACGCATCTGTCGTTTGCCAAGCCGAAGCCGATGGACATTTTTGGGACGCACTGGCAGAACCACCCGGCAAAAATCGAACGGGCCTGCCGGGCGGTCGTGGAACCCGATGACCTGCTGCTGATGCCCGGCGATTTGTCGTGGGCGATGAAACGCGCCGATGCCCTGCCGGATTTGGTCTGGCTGGCGGCCCTGCCCGGCATCAAAGTCTTGTGCAAAGGCAACCACGATCACTGGTGGCCGTCCGACCGCTCGCTTGACTTCCCCGGCCTGCATGACACGCCGTACATCACCGAAGACGGACAGCTTGGCATCGCCGGAACGCGCGGCTGGTACTCACCGGAAGGGACGGAGACCGAGAAAGCGCAGGCCGAGAAGATCATCGCCCGCGAAGTGTCCCGCCTGTCCCGGCGGCTCGACGCCATTGCCCATTGCCCCCAGAAAATCGCGCTCATTCACTACCCCCCGCTCGAAGCCTTTGTGCCGCTGCTGAAATCCCACGGCATCGAGACCGTCTTGTACGGCCACCTGCACCTCAATGGACGCGACTCCGTCCCACCGGAGAATTGGTTCGGCCTGCGGACGCTGTGCGTCGCCGCCGACCGCCTCCACTTCACGCCCCGGTTAGTGGGAACGCTGGAGTAGTCCCTCCCTCAACTTAGAAAAGGGCGAACACCAGGTTCGCCCCTCTTGTTTGTATCCTAAGAATGCCCCGTTTGCCTGGTTCTTATGCTATAATAGTAGTAGTTTGGAGACTACTTAATGGGTACGTTAATCGGCTTCGTCGTCGTCGTTGTTCTTGTCCTTGTCGTCCTCTCGCTCATTCTGCGCTATGTTCCCTTAGGGCTGATGATTACGGCGATCTCCGCTGGGGTGAGCGGAGTCAATCCCGGCTCTTTGATCGGAATGCGGCTGCGGCGCGTCCCGCAGGACCGGGTCATTCTGCCGCTGATCGCCGCCGTCAAGGCAGGCGTCAATGTCAACTTGAACCAGCTCGAAACGCATTATCTCGCCGGCGGCAATGTAGACCGGGTCGTGCAGGCGCTGATTTCCGCCCACCGCGCCCAGATCCCTCTGCCGTTTGAGCGGGCCGCCGCGATTGACCTAGCGGGCCGGAACGTCCTGGAAGCCGTGCAGATGTCGGTCAACCCGAAAGTCATTGAAACGCCAAATGTCGCCGGGGTCGCCAAGAACGGCGTCGAGATGAAAGCGTTCGCGCGGGTGACGGTGCGGGCCAATATTGCCCAGTTTGTCGGCGGCGCGGGGGAGCAGACGGTGCTGGCGCGGGTCGGCGAAGGCATTGTCACCACCATCGGCTCGGCGGCAACGCATCTGGAAGTGATGGAAAAGCCCGACGCGATTTCCAAGACCGTCCTCGCTAAAGGCTTAGATGCCGGCACCGCGTTTGAGATTTTGTCCATTGACATCGCCGACGTGGTCGTCGGCCAGAACATCGGCGCCCGCTTGCAGGCCGATCAGGCCGAAGCCGACAAAAAAGTCGCCCAGGCGAAAGCCGAAGAACGGCGCTCGATGGCCGTCGCCCGCGAGCAGGAAATGAAAGCCTACACCCAGGAAATGCAGGCGAAAGTCGTCGAAGCCCAGGCCCAGGTCCCAATGGCGCTGGCTGATTCCCTTCGCGGCGGCAACATGGGCGCGATGGACTACTATAACCTGCGCAACCTCCAGGCCGACACCGCCATGCGAAGCGGCATCAGCCGCGCCACCGGCGGGGCCGATGAAAACGGCGGCGCAGGCGGCTCCACCGGCCCGGTAGTATAGAGGCAGCGCGGATGTCCAGGCTCTGAAAAGTTGCGCTCGGCACAATCGGCGTTGGGATTTTGCTGGCAGCGCTTTTTCCCGTCTTCCAGAACCCTGACAACAGACCTCATCCTGCGACTTCCCGTATGTCCAACATGAAGCAGTTTAGCTCGGCGCTCATCGAATATGCTCAGGATAACGATAAAACCTGCCGAAGTCGCATGCGGCGAATGGCGTCAGCTTGGGCAAAGTGAAGTTCTCTGACCCCGCCAAAACAATCTCGCTGGTTAATACATGCGGCTTTGGCGGTGAAGATTGGAATATGAGCAGCTCGGCGTTCCTGCTCTCCACAGGACATACGCTGTACGCGCACTTCCCAAACCATGCTTTTTATGAACATTCCGCAGGTGAGCTGAACCTTCTGTTTGCCGACGGCCATGTGAAGCGGCTATTGCCTGCCGACACGCTGACGCCGACGAACTTGTGGACGCGGGACAGTGCGCTGTTTGCCGGACAGGATTTGACGAACGCGCAGGCGATTTTGAGGCACACGGAGAAAGAATAACCTTGTATCACGGCATTCCCATCAACTCGGAAACGATTGCCGTCGCCTTCGGCATCCTTGTCTGGATCATTCGAGGCATCGCGCGGGGTCTCAAGCAGATCTCGCGCCCGGCGGTTCCCCCTGTGCAGTTGCAGACCCCAATGCCGCCGCAAAACCCATTCCAGCCGCAAAATCCGTTTCAAGCACAAACGCCTTTTCAGGTCCAAAATTCATTTCAAGCACCGCCGGACCAGGCTCCGCCGCCTTCCGGGCTGCGTCCGGTCCAAACGCCCTCGGCTCCGCTTTCCCCATCCCAGCAGGCGGCGCGGCGTGAGCAGGCCCGCACATTGCCGCGCCAGCCATCGGCGGGCGGTCCGGCGATTCCCGCTGAGACAAACCGGCAGGACTTTGTGCGGCAGGAGCAGGAGCTGTTCGCGTCGGAACCGGCAGGCCTGGGTGTTTCGCTGGCGTCTACGACTCCGTCTGCCGCCGCACCGAATGCCCTGTTCAGCGGGACCGATGACCTTATCCGGGCGATTATCTTGCAGGAAGTCCTCGGCCCGCCGCTGTCCCGCCGCAAGTCTCCTCCCCCGCCTTCCGCTTAATCACGCTCCTCATCACGCTCCTCCCTAAAATGCGGGCTTTTTACCCAAACTTCCGGTTGGCATAAGTTCTGCAAGAGTAAGTATTCAGCCTGACACTTTCCCGGTATGTGGCATTGTAACCCTGCTGTAACCTCAAAGCTGTCTTAAGGCTTCTTTTGCGGGAATACTCTACCTATCATGTTCGCGCAAACTTAGGTTTGAAGAGATTGCACGTTAAATGTACCGGGATTTGACGAAAACGCAAAATACTCGTATCATTGCCGGAAGCAATAAAGCATACTGTTGGTATACTATGAAGTGTAAGGACGAACGCTTTGGAAAGGTATGTTGTCAACGATTGAATTCCTTAATTTCTTATTTTCAGCAAGTGCCGATGCTGGCGGCCCTGCCGGAAGACACCTTGAAGCGGCTTGAGCGGATCGCGGAGCAGCGCCAGTACCGACGCCGCCAGATTGTCCATTTTGCCGACCAGCCCGGTGACTTCGTGTACCTGCTCTGCACCGGGCGGGTCAAAATCGCCCGCGTCTCCGAGCGCGGGCGCGAGCTGACGCTGTACCTGCTGGAAGACGGTGCGATCTTCGGTGAGGCCGGCCTGCTGAGCGCAAGCGACCCGTATGAACTGGTAGCGGAAACGCTGGAAGACTCACTCGTCGCCGTGTTTCGCCGTGCGGACATTCTGACGGCGCTGGAGCAGTCGCTGCCGGCGACCCGCGAGTTGCTGCGGCTGGTCAGCGCCCGGCGCAGTCAGGCGGAAAACCAGGTCGCGGACCTCGTCTTCCTGGAAGTCCCGAAGCGGCTGGCGAAGCTGCTGCTGCGCCTCGGCGAAGGCCAAACCGGGCGCAGCAGCCGGGCAGCCCAAGCGCTGCGCGGGAAGATGACCCATCAGGAGCTGGCAAATGTCATCGGCAGCACCCGCGAAACAACCACGCTGGTCTTGAACGACTTCAAGCGCCAGGGCTTGATTGACTTTCTAGGGCGCAAAATACTGATCACGAACCGAAACGGGCTGGAAGAGCTGGTGGTCAGCGATATGCCGCACTGACGCGAATTTTGTTCTGCAATTTGGGCCGCAAACGGGTATAATTCTTCCCGTTATGTTTATCACTTTAGTTCGCCACGGTCAGTCTCAGGCGAATGCCGGGCTGACCGACCATCTCGACAGCTTCCTCACACCCCTCGGACAGCAGCAGGCCGATTTAACCGCCCAGACCCTCAGCGGTGAGGGTCTGACCCAGGCGTATGTGTCGCCGCTCCGCCGGACACTTCAAACGATTTCCCCGTTTTGCAGCTTGACCGACCTGCGGGCGGAAGTTTATGCCGACATCTGCGAATACTTTTCCGCGCACTGGCCCGGCTACAAGAGCTTCCCCGGCCTGACCCCTGACCAAATCACAGAGCAGTTCCCCTTTGCGTTCTTCGGCGAAACGTTTCCATGCAGCGTGTCCTGGTGGCCGCAGACGCTGGAGGACGACCAAAAGATGTACGCCCGCGCCGAGAAAGTTCGCGATGCGCTCATTTCGCTGCACGGCGGCTCGGATGACCATCTTCTGGTTGTCTCCCATGCCGAAACCGTCGGCCGGCTGACCGAAGCGTTCCTGCACGTTCCCGCCGTCACGGAGGAGCCGCCGTGGTCGGACAACTGCGGCATCACGCGCCTTCTGCTTTCCGACCCGGCAAAGCCCGCCGAAGTCCTGACCCAGAACGACACGACCCACTTGGCGAGCCTGGATCCGAATGCGTCTGGATAAAGCGCTTGTCGCGGGCGGGGTCTGCCGCAGCCGAACTGAGGCGCAGGCGCTGCTGGACGCCGACTTGATCTCGGTCGACGGGCGACGCGGCCTGAAAGCAAGCGCCGAGACTGCTGAAGACGCGGTTCTCGTGCGGCACGATACCGGCCCGCGCTTCGTTTCGCGGGGGGCTTTGAAGCTGGAAGGGGCATTGACGGAGTTTGGGATTGATGTGGCGGGTCTGAGCGCCTTAGACGTGGGCGCGTCTACCGGCGGCTTTACCGAATGTCTTTTGCGCCGAGGCATTCGGTCGGTCGTTGCGGTCGATGTCGGGCACGGACAGATGGCGCCGGAGATCGCTGCCGATCCGCGCGTGCAGTCCCGCGAAGGGATCAACGCCCGGTCTCTGACGCCCGCCGATTTCCCCCACCCGTTCGGGATCATCGTTGTGGACGTTTCATTTATCTCGCTGACACTCATTTTGCCTGCGCTCGCGCCGCTGCTGACAGCCGATGGGAGCTTAGTCTGCCTGGTCAAGCCGCAGTTCGAGGTGGGCGTTAATCATCTCGGCAAAGGCGGCATTGTCCGCGATACGAAAGCCCGCACCGAAGCCGTGGCGCGGGTTGCCGACGCGGCTCATGCACTGGGCCTGCGCGAGATGGCCCGCATAGTCAGTCCGATTGAAGGCAGCAACGGGAATATCGAGTTTTTGCTGCGTCTGGAAAAAGCACAATGACTGAAACAACTCCGGCCGGGGCTGTATTGACCGAGGCGGTTGTTGCCGACCTTGTCTCGGCGGCGCGTGAAGCCCAGACGTCTGCCTATGCGCCTTACTCTAACTTCACCGTCGGCGCGGCGGTGCTTCTGAGTGATGGTACGGTTTACAAAGGCTGCAACATTGAAAATGCGTCGTTCGGTCTCTCCGTCTGCGCCGAGCGGGTCGCCATCTTCCATGCGGTCGCGGCGGGGCGCATGGACGTTGCTGCCATCGCCGTGTCTACCTCCGCCCCGAAGCTCGGCAAGCCCTGCGGCGCGTGCCGCCAGGTGATCGCCGAGTTTTCCCGCGCCGATAATCCTATCATTATCATTTCTACCACCGAGTCCGGCCTGTCCGCAACTGAAACCATCACCGACCTGCTCCCCGACAGCTTCACGCTTTTGTAACCCACCCCGCGACAAGTCGCCGGGTGGGTTCTACGACACGTTGAACTCCACCCGAAGCCGCAAAAAGCTTTCCACCGGTTGCCCGCCACGTGTTGCCGCGCGGAAAGTCCAGTGCCTTGCGGCGTCCAGCGCCAGCGCGTCCAGCGCCTGGTTCCCCGTGGACGACACCATTTTGACGCTGGCCGTGCCGTCGGCATGGACGGTAAACAGGGCATTAAAATCCGTGTTCAGATCGCTGTCCCGCAGGTCGTCGGGGATTGCCGGCTTCGGCTCGGACACCGGTACGGCGGCAGTCACAACCGGCGGGGCAGGCGGCGGGGCCGGAGGAGCAGGCTTCAGTGCGGGCGGCGGTGGCGGAGCAGGTGCAGGCGGCGGCGGGCTGGGCGGCGTTGCCGGCAGTGCGGGAGCCGGTGCGGGCGGCGCGGGAGCCGGCGGCGCAGCCGGGCCGCTGTCCGACCCGGTAATTCCGGCGTCGCCGCTGCCGCCGCCGCCGTTCGCACCTGCAATTGGTCCTGCTGCGACCACGCGCACCGGCGGCGGGCCGCTAGGGGCGCGTCGTGACGCCGCCGGACGCACGACGGTCTTGTGTCCCGCCGCTTTCACTTTGGGCGTTGCTTTCTTTGCGGTCTTCTTCGGCGGCGCGGGCCGCTTTTCAGGCGGTGGCAGCTTAATGATTTCTACCTGAGTCAGCTTCTGCCCGCCGATGTTCTTGAAAACGCCAAGCTGGGCTAAAATCGGCAGGAGGATTGCGTTGATGACGACTGCCAGCCCAATCATTTTCGGCAGCAGCGTGTTTTTTTGCCTACGTCGGCGCATAGGTTATTCCTTGATAGGAGAGCAGGCATAGTGAGTTCACTCACTCGTCTGCATCTTCAGTTCTACGTCTGCGTCGCAAATGCGAACCGCTCGGCGCCCGCTTTGCCGGCGTTGTCCATTACGCTGATAAGCGTACCGTGCTTGGAGTCTTTGTCGGCGTTGATGACGATCAGGGTTCCCGACGAGACTCCCAGAGCTTTGAGGTCGGCAGTCTCGTCTGCCAGAGCAATTGACCGCGTATTTAGGTGAAGGTCCCCGGCGGCGCTGATGGTAATGGTGACATTCTGCGCCGAGTGCTTCTGGCCGGTCGCGGCTTTCGGCAGGTTCACCGGCAGGCCGTTTTGGACGGCCAGCGCGAGTGAGGCGACAATGAAGAACATGAGCAGGAACATCATCGTGTCAATCATCGGGATAATAATGATCTCGGCTTCTTCCGGCTGGCGCCGGGCGCGGACTCGCATCATTTAAGCCACCCTCCCCGTCAGAAAGTTCGTCAGCTCGGTCCCGTAGTATTCCATGTCTTCAGTGAAGCGCTTGACCAGATTGCCGAAGTAGTTGTAGAAGACCAAGCCGATGACCGCAATGCCAATGCCGGTAGCCGTGGACACCAGCGCCTCGCTGACGCCGCCCATAACGGCAGTCGGAGACGAAAGGCCCGATTTGGAAATCTCTTTGAAGGACGTAATCATGCCCGCGATTGTCCCCAGCAAACCTAAAAGCGGCGCGATGGAAATAATTGTTCGCAGGCCAAGCAGATAGTTTTCGAGCGCCGGGATTTCATTCGCCGCTTCCTGAGACATTGCCATGTCAATAGACTCGGCGGGCTTGTCGGCGTTTTTCAGGCCCCGCGCGAAGATGCGGGCGTAGGGAGTCTTGGCATCTTCCATGAGCCGCGCGGCGGCGGCTCCGTGGTCGCCGGGCTTGTACGACTCTTTGATTTCTTCCAGCAGCTCATCCGGGTCAATCGCGGTGGCTTTTCGGAACGTGTAGCCGCGCTCCAAAATGATGCCGATGGCGACGATGGAGCAAAGAATCAGCGGGTACATCATAAACCCGCCTTGATGCAGATATGTTACGAATGCGTTCATATGGTCTCCTAAATTGCCTGCGTAGAAGCGAGGGAATGAATTCCTCTATGCCTTCGGCATTACTCCGTATCTGCTGAATAACGTCCTTCGGACGGCCTATCAATAGCGGCATTCTTCTCATCCGAAGGATGCCATTCAGCAGATACGGAGTAATGCCGAAGGCATAGAGGAATTTATTCCCTAACGCTCTTCGCTCTTTCTCCATTTTTCATCAAAAACTCTGCGTCAATTTCACCCCGTAAGCGCGGCCCTGGCCCCACTCCACATCGGAAAACGGCCCGGCTTCTTTGATGACGTAGCCGTGGTTCAGCAGGTTGTCCACGGTGAACGCAAGCTGCATCGAGCCGAAGGTCGTGCCGACGCCGAAGTTGAGAATGGTATGCACCGGGACACGGATGTAGTTGATAGCCGTCGGGAACGGGCTGCCGGACGCATCTAAAATCGGGTTGCCATTGGCATCTAGTCGGTCAATCTCGCCGTAGGGGAAGCCGGAGCCGTATTCGCCGTCAAGTGTGGCATACGAGCCGCGCAGGCTGTAGGACAGGCCAAACGACGCCGTGTGGGTCTGGTCGTGGTCGTCGTTGAAGTAGGTGGTCGGCGCTTCGCCCAAAAGCCCGCCGCTGATGGGTCCGGCGCCTTTGGCCCACGACCGGGCATAGTTGGCGTAATACGATAGGTTCTTGACAAGCGGCCCATCTGCCGAGACTTCGACGCCGCGCGTGTAGCCTTTGGCGAAGTTGATCGGAATGTCGATCTGGGTCGCGCCGAAGACCTGGTCGTCAATCGTGTTCTTTTCGGCCCGGTAGTAAGCGTCTACCGAAACCGCCGTGCCGGACTGGGTGTGAGTTTCGCCGACTTCAAAAAAGTCGTCGCGCTCCGGCTGGAACGGCTTGATGGACGCGGCGCTGGTGGACAGCCGCTTCACGTCTTCAATCGCGACCGGCTGGAACAGCCGGTCGTAGTAGGCATGAAGCTGGTCTTTGCCGACCGTGTAAGTCAGGTTCAGGCGCGGCGAAAGCTGGGACGTGGTGATGTCGGCTTGATGGACATCGTAGCGGACGCCATAGTTGATGAGCGTCCGGCCCGTTGTCCAGTCATCCTGGGCATAGGCGCTTTTGTCGCTGCCGTAGAGATGCCGCGCGTCTAAAATAGTTGGCTGGTCGGTGGTCGGGTCGGCCTGCGGAACGCCGAACGAGTTAAAGTCCTGGTTTCCATTGACAGTATCCACGTCAAAGCCTAGCTGGACTTTATGCTGCTTGTTTGCGTGGGCGACGTAGTCCGTGCGAAGCCCTAAATACGTCGCCTGCTGGTTTTCGCTGGTGGTCGCCAGGCCCGACGTGTCGGTCGAGCCGGGATCAGGCAGGAGGTCCTGCGGGCTGCCGAAGTAGCGAAGCTGGGAGTGATGCGAGTAAAACGCGACGCGCAGATTGTCCGCGCCCGCCAGATGGCTCCAAATCAGATTAGCGAACGAGCCGTTTTCGACCTGATTATCATCTTGGCCGACCTGCTGGCGCGAAAGAGCATTCGGCACTTGAATGGTCGCGCCGCTTGTGCCTAAATCCAGAGTGAAGCGGTTGGACGGCCCGCTTTGCAGGTCAAACTTGCCGAAGCCGACATTTTCCAGCCCCGCGTCGTGCAGGGGCGTCTGGGTCAGCGGACTCAGCCGGAAGTTATTGGAGCTGCGGATGCCCGACAGAAAGTAGAAAAAGCTGGAAGTGCCGCCGCCGACCTGCGCCGTGGACTGGTAATCGCTGTAGCTTTGGCCGATCTGCTGGATAAAGCCTTTGGGCTTGCCTGCGCCCGCCTTTGCCGTGACATCGAAAATGGCGGCGAGCTGCCCGCCGTACTCCGCCGGGAAGCCGCCGGTATAAATCCGCAGCGTCTGAATGTCCTTCGGGTTGATCAAATCACTGAACGACCCGGAGACGTTCGACGGCAGCGGGGCGCCGTCCAAGTAGTACGAATACTGGCCGTGCGAGCCGCGAATATGGATCTCGCCGCTCGGCGCGGATGCCGCGCCCGCAACGGAGCTGGCAATGATGTTGCTTAGACTGGTATTATTCGGCTTGCTTTCAATCGCCGTCGCGCCGAGCGAAGTCGCGCTACCTTCGGAACGCGGCACCAAAACAAGGCGATGCGCCCCGATCCGAATAACAATGATCGGAGCGCGGTTCGGGTCAAAAATACTGGTCGTCCCATTAGTCGTAATAGTCGGCGAAGGCGGCGTAGGTACGGCCTGAGCATCGGCAAGGCGCGGCAGAAGCGCCAGGCAGAGAGCCGCCGGGAGTGCGCGGCGCGGGAGTCGTGGCATGGGTAATAAGTTTCCTCAGCGGGTCAAGACAAAAGAAGGTCAGGCGGCTGAGGCAGTCGGGGGCGCACGGGAAGAGCGGTGCGGCAGGGCGTGGGCCGAAAGGCGCGGTGCGGCAGTCTGCGGGCGAAGGCGCAGAAGAAAAAGTGGGGTCGGGATGCGAAACACGGACAGCGTCCGGCCTTGCAGCCCTTGTGTCCATTCACAGGCGGCGCAAGAGTCGGCAGGCGCGGCGGCCGTTTGACGGTGCAGGCTGGACGCCGCGTGTCCCGGCGTCGCGAACCCTTCCGTGTGGTTCAGGACGCCGCCGGTTCCCATCCAGGTGCAGACCAGCATGAGCAGCCAGGCAGTTACACGGCGATTTTTCTGTTGTGGCAGGCACGAACAAAGCATAGGCGTTGATTATTGTACCCTGCTCTGTACGAAAAGCGCCGCCGAGGAAGTTCCGGCAGGAAAACAGGCTGCCCGTGCCGAAATGCCGTTTTATCACCCAATTTTGTCACCTGAGAGGATATTCAATGAAGATCGGCATATTTACGGCCTTGTTCCACGACAAGCCGTTGGAAGAGGCGCTGGATTTGATTGCCGAAGCGGGCATTCAAGCCGTCGAGCTGGGCGCAGGCGCCTATCCCGGCTCCCGACATTTAGATGATTTCGGCGGGGTTGAACTGCTGATCAAAGACGCCGGCGCCCGCAAGAAGCTGCGCCATGCGATTGAAAGCCGGGGGCTGACCCTGGATTCGCTCTCGGTCCACGGCAACCCGCTTCACCCGGACAAGACAATCGCCGATGACCACCAGGCGGCGTTCACCAATGGCGTTCTGCTGGCCGAAGCCTTAGAACTGGAAGTCGTCAACGGCTTTTCCGGCTGCCCCGGCGACAATTCCCGCGCCAAGTACCCGAACTGGGTGACATGCGCCTGGCCCGACGAGTTCCGGGAGATTTTAGACTACCAGTGGAAGAAAGTCGCGATCCCCCACTGGCGCAAGCAGAACAAGTTTCTGAAAGACCACAAAGTCAAGTTCGCCATTGAAGCGCATCCCGGCTTTCTCGTCTACAACCCTGAAACCCTGCTGCGCCTGCGCGATGCCGCCGGACCGCAGATCGGCGCAAACTTCGACCCGTCCCACTTCTGGTGGCAGGGCATTGACCCGATTGCCGCTGTCCGGGTGCTGGGCGAAGCCGGCGCGGTCTTCCATGTCCACGCCAAAGATACCCGCGTGGACCCTTACAACGCAAGCATCAACGGCACACTGGATACGAAATCCTACGGCGATGTTCTGCACCGGGCGTGGACCTTCCGGGCGGTCGGCTACGGCCACACGCTGACGTGGTGGCGCGACTTCGTTTCCAACCTCCGCATGATCGGCTACGACGATGTGCTTTCGATTGAGCATGAAGACAGCCTGATGTCTACCCGCGAGGGTTTGTATAAAGCAATGGAGACGCTGAAAGCGTCGGTCATCACCGAAAAGCCCGGCGAAATGTTCTGGGCCAAGCAATAAGCCGCACGACAAACGCCCCGCCGATGTTTCGGCGGGGCGTTTTTGTTGTCGAAGAGGGCGTAGAACTTTAGTTCCACGCTTCTGCTGGCTTCAGAACGCTTGGTATTGCCCGAAGCAGGGCTGGTCGGCGGTCGGCTGCACGGTGACGGGGTAACGCTCCCACTTGGCGTGGCCGTCCGCGAAGCCGTAGTTTGCGCCGTCCGTATGGCGCTCCGACGCCGGGGCATACATTCCGTCGGCATTGGGAACACAGTTCGCAACGGCGGCGGGCGGTGAGCCGGTATAAATTTCGCCGAGCCAGGGATGGACATGCACATCGCAGAACTTGGCGTCGCGCTCAGCGACGTAGATAGTCTGCGTCGGCTCTTGGACCTGGGCAAGATTGGCGCCGAACAGGAAGTAGGCGTTGACGAGATAGGACGTGATGCCGGGCAGCGGCGCGGTGGACGTACAAGCGACGCCGAGCGCCGCGCCGTGCGGGTCGGGGTCGTCCGGGCAGACAAACAACTGCTGGGTCAGGCTGGCCGTGCCAGCAGCATTTTCGGTCGCAACATACGGCATGATCTTTTCAAACGGCGAGCTGTAATCATCCCCTGCCCCTTCAAGCTGGCCGTTGTTGTCATCCACAGCAGGGTTACTCGTGCTGGGATGCTCCTGCGGGTACTTTTCGTCGCTATCCTGGACATACTGGGTCAGCGCGAGGCCAATCTGCTTGAGATTGGACAGGCACGAGGTTCGGCGGGCGTTCTCGCGCACCTTCTGGAAGACGGGAAACAAGATCGCCGCGAGAATCGCGATAATGGCGATGACGACGAGCAGCTCAATGAGCGTAAAGCCGCTGGCGGGTTGGGTACGTTTCATAGTTTCTCCTGTGACTAAGTTGATGCGTTGAAAGCAGTCACAGAAGGCGCGGCGGACGCGGCAGCGGGGTGCGGCAGAGCATGAGGAGGTGGACGAAGAAAGCAGAATAAGTGCAGAGGGAAGACACAGGCGGCAGGACGCGGACTTGTACGGGCAGCAGAGTGTGCGGGGACCAGACGAGCGCCAGGATCACGGCGGCAGGCTTCGGCTGCGGCTGGATGCCGCATCGGCAGGACATCGGGGCATTGCCGCTCCGGCAGCAGCACTTCATCCCTGCCATGCCCGGCATCTGCCTATTCGGCATCTGCATCCCGGCCATACTCATTTTCGCGCACATCGGGCAGCGTGCAGTAGTTGACCCTTTGGCGGGACGAGTGGCGGCAGATGGCGGCAGGGCATGGACGCACTGCGCGGCGCTCAGAACCGGCAGCAGGATCCAGAGCAGGGCCAGCAGGCAGGAGAAAAGCCGAAACCGAGATGCTGTGCCGAACGTCATGTCACAGACATTATGCCATACTTCCCCGGCAAAATCACCTACGCGTCCGGGTCGTCGAGGAGCGATTGCAGGCGTGCGGCGAGTTCCGGCGGATAGCGTCCTGCCTAAGAAGTGTCTATCAAGCCGATGTCCCGCAAATCAAGGAGGTGGACGCGGTCAACGAGGCGATACGCGACAAGCTTTGCCTGCACCAAAGCCGCAAGCGGCAGAACGGCAAACGCGCCGAAGCGGATCACTTCCCGGCAGCCGGGATTGGGCAGCAGATCGCTTTCCTGCACTTTTTCCTTGGCGAAGAGCAAGCGCAGGCGCGTTCGCGGATTGCCGTTCGGCGCGTCCAAAAACAAGTCTTGTCGGCCTTCGACTGCGACAAAGCCAGCAGCCATTAATACTGCCGTGGAAGCCGCTAAATCTGCGCGGTCAATCATCAGGTCAACGTTTGGAGTGTTGCGCTCTCCACCCTCTCCAAAAGCCTTCACCCAAAGAAACACAGCATTGCCGCCGACAACTGCATAGGCGATCCCGGCTCCTTCCAGTGCGGCGGCGGCTCTTGTCAGACGCTCGCGCACTTTCTCCACAGCAAGCGCCATTCGATCAAGGCTCATCATGCCGATCATCGCACCGCCGCCTCCAGCAGTGTGAGGGTCTTGGCGTCGGCGTCAAGGCGGGCGTGGACGCCGAGCGGCAGGGCGTAGTTTTGGGCGACGTGGCCGAAGGGAAAGCCCAGCACGGCGGGCTTGCCGTAGGGTGCGAGCAGATCGGACCAAAGCCGACGCATGGAGATGGTTTCGCTGTCGTCGGCATCGGTGGCCTGGCCGACGATGAACCCTGCGGCGTCTCCGAGAAGTCCGGCTTCGGCGAACTGGACCAAAAAGCGCTCAATCCGGTGCGGCGCTTCGCCGATGTCTTCCATCAGCAGCAGCTTCCCGGCGGTCTCAATCTGGTACGGGGTGCCGAGGGTCGCCGCGACAAGCGACAGGCAGCCGCCGCACAGCTCGCCTTCGGCAGTGCCAGGGACGAGAGTTTCGGCAGCTTGGCCCGGCATCGTTCCGGCAGGTTCAGGTAATTGCAATAGCTTTAGCTGCCAATCCAATAACTCAGGCGCGAGCGTGCCTAATTCAAAGACGAGCGGCCCGTGCAGGGTGACTGTGCCGATGCACTGATTGAGGGGAATAAGCAGGGAAGTCGTGTCGGAGTAGCCGATCACCATCTTCGGCGGCAGCGCGGCCAGCGCGTTCCAGTCTAGAAGCGGCCAGAGGCGGCAGGCGGACGAGCCGCCGCGAGCGCACCAAAGTACGTCTATTTCGGGGTCGGCGTAGAAGCGGGAAAAGTCGGCGGCGCGGTCCTGCGGTGTTCCGGCATGATGACCGTCGCGGGCGCGGACATGCGGGGCCTCTACGATACGGAAGCCGCGCGATTGGAGTGTGCCAATCCCGGCATCGAGCAAATCGGCTTCCACCGGAGAAGATGGATTGACGATGCCGAGGGTGCCGCCGACAGGCAGCGCTTTAGGAAAGCGCACGGCTTAAATCCCGCCGCCGGAAATGTTTTCGTCAGGACAGGGCTGCCAGCTCTCGGCGCACATTTCGTCAAACTGGACCGAAAGCGGCTTTTCGGGGATTTTGTCCCAAACGGCGTCCAGCGCTTTTAAGATGCGGTCCGGGTGCTGCTCTTCTTCCACGGATTCTACGCGGCACTTGATGTCTTCAATTTCTTTTAATGCCCGGCGGATGATCTCGCCCATCGGGTCGGCGTTGCCGAGCGCCTGGTCCATGACCTGCTGGGTGGAACGCTCCGAGATGTGCAGCCCGTCCTGAACCAAAATGCGGCCGGGGACGCCGACGACGCTGGTGTTCGGCGGCACGTCGCGCGTGACGACGGCGTTGGCCCCAATCCGGGCGCCGTCATGGACCGTGATGTTGCCCAGCACTTTCGCGCCCATGCCCAGAAGAACATTGTTGCCGACCGTGGGATGCCGCTTGGTTTTTTCCAGCGAAGTGCCGCCGAGCGTCACTTGATGGTACATCAAAACATCGTCGCCGACGACTGCCGTTTCGCCGATGACGACCCCTGCTCCGTGGTCAATAAAAAAGCGTCGCCCGATGGTCGCGCCGGGATGGATCTCGATGTTGGTCAGAAACCGGCTCCACTGCGAGATCACCCGCGCGGGCAAGAACCAGCCGCGCCGGTACAGGCTGTGGGCGATCCGGTGATAAAACAGCGCCCAGAACCCGGCATAGGTCAGCACTTCGGCCACCGACCGGGCTGCCGGGTCTTTTGTAAAAATTATTTGAATATCTTCGCGCAAATGCTGGAACAAGCCATTGTCCTCTGCGGCTTGAACAAAGTTTTGCGGCGGGGGGTTCCATTCTTCAAAGGCAATTTTGAGGAGTAGAACTGAGGCACAAGCGGTACAATGAGCATTGGGGAAAACAATGTTCGTCAATCTCATGGCTTGCTCGAATCTCATGGCTTGCTCGCTGACGGCACTGCTTTGCGGCATTTCGGCGTGCGGTACGGCGCAGAGCGGGCCGCAGCCGGTTTCATCGTTGCATCAGGGCCGGATTACAGCGGTTTTTCAGGGACTCCGAAGCCGCGACGGCTACCTGCGGGTCTCGCTGTACGACCGGGCGGACGACTTCCCGAACGGCAGTCCTGCTGCCCGCCGAGACTTTCTTTTGCCCGCGCTTGATCCGAAAACGCCGCTTGACTCGCTGTCCGTGACCTTTGACGGCCTGCCGCCGGGCGCGTATGCCGTCTGCGCGTTCCACGACCGCGACGGCAGCGGGCGGCTTTCAGAGAACTTTCTCGGCATCCCGCAAGAAGAATGGGGCATGTCGAACGACCCGCGTCCTAAATTCCGCGCTCCGCGCTTCGAGCAGGCTCGGCTCGGCCTCAGCCCAATGGAGGCCAAGACAATCACGATTCGCCTACACAAGTAGCTGCTTGACAAGCAGGGTTGAAAGCGGCATAATGGAGTGCTGTGTATGATTTACATGATTAGTCTGCAAAGTTCTACTTCTATTCACACGATTTTCATTTTTTCAAGGGATACTATTCCATGCCGTCCGACACCAAAGAATTCTCGCTGAAGGACCATTTTTACGGCGCAGCGACTGTCGGGGAGCGCGGCCAAATTGTTATTCCCGTGGAAGCCCGCAAGCGCTACGGGATCGAAACGGGCGACAAGATTTTGATCATGGGCGCACCGCACGAGCGCGGCCTAATGCTGATCAAGATTGAAGCCATGCGCGAGTTTATGACGACCATTTTGTCGGACCTCTCGGAAATGGAACAGGAAATGGCTTTGGGCAGCGTGCGCCCGGCAAAGACGGAGGGTGACGCTTCTTGAAACGACCGATATGGATAGGGCGACAGGCCGCAGGCATCGCCGCCGGACTGCTTGCCGTTTCCACAGCTCCCCTGATGGCCCAAGCTCCGGTTTCCCCGGCAGCGCCCACAGCAACGATAACGCCCCCGGCAGCGACTGTTCCGGCACGGACCCTGACACTGGATCAAGCGCTGGCGATTGCGCTGAACAAAAACACTTCGGTTGGGCTAGCCCGCGAGAAGATCATCAAAGCGAACGAACTTATCAATGAAGCCAATGCTGGCGGATTGCCGACGGTCCGGCTTGACCTTGTCGACACCTACTCCGGTAACAAAGCCTTTGGAACAGCGGCCGGCGGCAGCAACGCGACCGGGACACTACCCGGCGGCGGCACAATCCCCGTTATCATCGATACGGGCGGCGGCAACGCCACCAGCGTGACCAGCAGCGGCGGCGGCGGCACGGCGACCGGGGCAGGCGCAACGTCCGCAGGCACAACCACGACGACGACAACCACGTCCACAGGGGCGACAACCGTGAATACGGTCCCGACCAACGCAACGACCAGCACCGACGGAACCGGCGGCACCGGAACCGGGACCGGCGGTACAGGAACGTCCACGGGAACCGGAACGAGCGGCACGGGAACCACCGGAACATTCGGCACAAGCGGCCCGACAACGCAGCTTCGCCAGGACGAGTCGGGCCTGCCGCCCATCATGCAGCGGTTCGCAGCGGCGACGGCCCCAGCGAAATCCCCCGTTTCAGCCCCCGTGCCTCGTGCGGATACCGGGACAGGCACCGGCACGGGACAGCTCCCCGGAAACGGCTCACTCAACACCGGAAATGTCGGCCATAACAACAACTACAGCGGCCTTGTCAGCGTCACGCAGGGCGTAGACATCTTCAACCTTGTCCCGGCGGCGGAACAGGTGGAGCGGCTCACCCGCGACTTTTATGTGACCGACCTGAACCGGGTGCTGAACGAGACTTCGCTTTCGGTCAAAGACCAATATTTTAATGTCCTGCGCGACCAGGAGCAGGTTGTCGTAGATCAAGAGCAGGTTGCCGCCGACCAGGAAAGCGTGCGGGTGACGCAGGCGCAGGTAACGGCGGGCGCGGTGGCCCAGTTTGATCTGCTGACGGCGCAAACGACCCTGGCAAATGCACGGCAGGTGCTATCCTCGGCACAGGACACGCTGACACTGGCGCAGGTGAACCTCGACAACCTGTTAGGTCTGAATGCCGATACGCCGCTGACGCTGCAAGTGCCGGCCCTCCCGCCGCTCAACCAGACATTCGACAAAAACCAGCTCACGAATACGGCCTACACCCGGCGGCCGGAGCTTCAGCAGGCGCGTCAGAACATTGTCATTGCCCAGCGCCTCGTCAAGCTGGCGGGGGCCAGCCTCCTGCCGTCGCTGAGCCTGGTCGGCAGCGGGAACTACGCGGAGTACGCGACCAGCAACAACTCCCACGGCACGGTCAGCCTGTCGGCAGTTTTGGGCATTCCGCTGTACGACGGCGGAACGACCAAAGCAAAAATCCGGGAAGCCGAGTCGGACCTTCGCTCACAAAGAATCACGCAAGGCCAGCTTCAGGAAAATGTCGCCGTGGAAGTGCGGCAGGCGCTGGCGAACATCACTGATGCCCAGACCCGGACTTCTTCCGCAAGCCTCGGCGCACAGCAGGGCGCCGAAGCGTACCGCCTGGCGAATGTCCGCTACCAGAACGGCATCGGGACCATTTTAGATGTCGTCAATGCCCAGGCGCAGCTTGCCCAGGCCCGTTCCAACTTAGTCAATGCTCAGTATGACTACCAAACTTCGCTCGCCCAGCTTACCCGCGCCCTCGGCGGACGTTAAGCACAGGGAAAACAAGAGCGCACAAGGGAAAAAAGACAGAATGATCAGTCAGCGTGCCTCGATGGCGCTTGCCGGAATTTTCTTGATGACTTCCGTGATTTCTCTTGCCGGATGCGGCCCGAAGGCGGGCGCAAACGGCGGCGGTAAAAGCGGCAAGAAAGGCGGGGGGGCAGGCGGCCCGAATGCCCCTCTCCCGGTGGAAACAATGGCGGTCCAGCGCGGCACCATTGCCGATTCCGTGCTTGTCACCGGCAGCATCGCGGCCTTGCAGGATGTGCAGCTTTCGGCGCGGGTCTCCGGGCGGGTCATCGCAGTCAACTACCGCGAGGGCCAGCTTGTTCGCGCCGGGCAGGTGATTGTCCAACAGGACGCGACCGACTTGGGAGCGAATGTCCGGGCCGCGCAGGCGAACGTCAGCCAGGCCCAGGCGAACGTCGCTTCGAACGTCGCCAAAGTCGCCCAGGCCCGGACCAACTACACGCTTGCAATCCAAACTGCAAAAGAAGCCGTCGCCCAGGCCCGCGCTCAAGTCGCAAGCTCAAGTCAGAACTACCAGAAAATCAAAGGCGGCTCTCGGCCGCAGCAGGTCCTGCAATCCAAAGGCCAGCTTCTTCTGGCAAAGGCTAATCTGGACAATTCGCTGACGAACCTGAACCGGGACAAAAGCTTATTTGCTCAGGGCGCGATTGCAAAGTCGGATTTAGACACGGCCCAAACCAATTACTCGGTCCTTCAGCAGACGTATGCAATCCAGCAGCAGGCGCTGTCGCTGACGGTGCAGGGCAACCAGACGGAGGACATCGCCGCCGCGCTGGCCCAGCTCCAGCAGCAGCAGGCCAATTTACAGACGGCGATAGCGAACCAGCAGACGGTGCAGCTTCGGCGCGACGACATCACCGCTGCCCAGGCCGCCTTGCAGCAGGCGAAAGCCGCTGTCCAGCAGCAGCAGGCGACGCTGATTTTCGACCAGCAGCAGGTCAGCTTCACGCAGATTAAGTCGCCGATTGACGGCATCATCGCCGCCCGCGAAGTTGAGCCGGGCCAGATCGCCTCGCCCGGCAACAATTTGATGCGGATCGTCAACGTCAAAACGGTTTATTACGAGCCGACCATCTCCGAGACCGACTTTTCGGAAACCAACGTCGGCGACCCGGTGATCGTCAATGTGGATGCCCTGCCGGGCCGGTCATTCAACGGCGTTGTCAAGGCAGTTTACCCTGCCGCGTCCAGCGGCAGCCGGCAGTTCACACTGCGGGTTGCCGTGCCGAACCCGACCAACGAGCTGCGCCCCGGCATGTTCGCCCGCGGCACACTGCTGGCGAATGTTCACCGCAGCGTCGTTGTAGTCCCCGTCACAGCGCTGGTTCCGATCAGCAGCGACGCGGCGGCGGCCTCCAGCGAAGGAACGGCGACCGGCGGGACCGATCTGCCGGCGCAGCAGGTGTACCTGGTGGGGCCAAACAATAAAGCTGTCGCCCGCAAAGTAAAGACCGGCATTGTGACGGCAAGCCAAGCTGAGATTACGTCCGGCCTCGCCCCCGGCGATACGCTGGTGACTGTCGGCCAGGGCCAGCTTCGGCCAGGCCAGCCGGTCAAAGTGGAAAGCACCGCAAACGGCGTCGGCGCGGGACTTGCGACGCAGTAGTTTTAGACCGAGAAGAGCGAGAGAGTGAACTCCTCTCGCCAGACAAACACGTCCTTCGGACGACAAGAGACTAAATAGTTGCTTCTCTTCCGTCCGAAGGACGACCCTATTTAGCGAGAGGAGTTTACTCCCTCGCTCTCTCACCACTTGTTTTGCTAGAAATACTGAGGAACTTATGGGACTGACACGCCTCGCGATCTCCCGCCCTGTCGTCATTTTAATGATGGTCTCCGCTTTTCTCGTGCTGGGAATTATCTCCTACTTCAAGCTGCCCGCCGAGCTGAACCCGAAAGTAGACTTCCCGCGCGTTACCGTGCGGACCACCTATGCTGGGACAAACCCGCAGGAAATGGAAACGCTGGTCACGAAGCCGATTGAGGACGCCATTTCCGGCGTTTCCGGCGTCCAGGAGATTGACTCCTACTCCGAGCAGGGCATCTCGACCGTCTCCATCCAGTTCTTCTTCGGCACCAATTTGGACACCGCCGACGCCGATGTGATCCAGAAAGTGGATGCCATTCGGAAGCTGCTGCCGCAGGCATCCGACTCCCCCGCCGTTCTGAAAGCGGATACCAGCGGTCAGCCGGTCATGCACATCGCCATGCAGAGCAAGCTGCGGCCGGAGCGCCAGCTTCAGTCGCTGGCGACAAACATTGTTCAGCCTGCTTTGGAACAGGCCACCGATGTCGGCTCGGTCTCAATCGCGCAGGGAGCATTGCGCGAGATCCGCGTGTCGGTTCCTGCCGACCGGCTCGCCGCATACGGCATCACGATTTCTCAGCTTGCCCAGGCCATCGGCAACGCCAATGTCAATGTCGCGAGCGGCTTTATCCAGTCGGGAAGCCAGTATTACAACGTGCGATTGATCGGCGAGTTCGCCAGTGTGGACGAGATCCGCAACTTGAAGCTGAACTTCGCGGGAACGTCCGCCGGCGGCACCGCCGTGGCCGCCGGCGGCGGCTCGGCGGTCTCCGCCACGGGGACCGCGCCGGTCTCCACGGGCGGAGCTTCGACAGCGCCCAATCAAGTGATTGCGCTCGGCGACATCGCGACGGTGCTGGATACCGGCTCGCAGCAGACCCAGGATGCGTTCCTGAACGGCCAGCCGTCTATCGGCATTGACGTGCTGAAAACGACCGACGGCAACACGCTGGCGGCGGTCGCTGGGGTCAAGGACCAGCTTAAAAAACTTGGCAAGATCCTGCCGCCCGACATCACGTTTACGATCTCGACCGACCAGTCGGAAACGGTCAACTCCAACCTCAACGACGTTGTCGTCTCGCTGGTGCTGGGCGCGATGCTTGCGGTGCTGGTTGTCTTTATCTTCCTGCACAACATCCGCGGCACGATCATCATTGCGATTGCGATCCCGACTTCGATGATCGCAACGTTCCTGCCAATGTACGCGCTCGGCTTCACGCTGAACACGCTGTCGCTGCTGGGCCTGTCGCTGGCCGTCGGCATTTTAGTAGACGACTCGATTGTGGTCCTAGAGAACATAAACCGGCATTTAGCAATGGGCGAAGAGCCGTACCAGGCGGCGATCAATGGGCGCTCCGAGATCGGCTACGCGGCGATTACGCTGACTTGCGTTGACCTTGTCGTCTTCCTGCCCATCGGCTTCATGGGCGGCGTCATCGGTGAGTTCTTCCGGTCGTTCGGCATCACCGTCGCGTTTGCAACGCTGTTCTCGCTGTTCGTGTCGTTTACGCTGACCCCGATGCTGGCGGCCCGCTGGTACAAGAAAGGCGAGAAGAACGAATACGACCACGGCTTTGCCGGATCATTCGACCGCGGCTTCCTCAGATTTGAGGACTTTTACCGGCGCGTTCTGCGCGGGGCGCTGACATTTGCGTATGTCCCTCGCTACAAGCGGACCGGCGGGCCGGCTCCGGCGCTGCCGGTGCGGGCGGCGCAGGGCTTCGCCGGGTGGTGGCTGCGCGGCCCCGTCTTGGTGCTGCTGGCCGGGAACCTGTTCCTCGTCGCCATCTTCGGCATCTTCGGCAAAAACCTCGGCTTCCGGTTCGCGCCCGATCAGGATCAGGGCCAGGTGTCCATCTTAGTTCAGGCCCCGGCGGGGTCGTCACTGGCGTTCACAGAGGCGATTACGAGCCAAATCCAGAACATCATTGACCAAACCCCGGACATCAAGAGCGACACGAAATTTGTTTCCACCACGGTCGGCGATGCCGGGCCGGGGCAGAACGCAACCGGCACCCAGTACGCCCATGTGGATTTGACGCTCTACGACCGCAAATCCATCCTGGACAGCGCCCAGTTTTGGAAGCATGAGCATCTGCGGAACCGCTCGGATGTGGACGTTGCCACCGAACTTGGCAAGCTGACCCAGAACATCGTCGGCGCTCGCATCCAGCCGGCGAACGTCAGCGGCTTCGGCGGAGGCGGTCCGCCGCTTGAAGTAGATCTGACCGGCCCGGACTTCAACCAGCTCCAAGCGGCCACCAAGCAGGTACAGCAGCTTATCTCGCAGACGCCCGGCACCTACAACGTAGATAACTCGTTTAAGAACAGCCAGCCGGAAGTGGAAGTGCGGCTCGACCGGATCAAAGCGCCGGAGTTCGGCCTGAGCTTGCAGCAGGTAGCAAATGCCCTTGCCGACTCGGTGGCCGGCAACCAGCAATACGAGTACCGCGATCCCGCCGACGGCCAGCAGTACTACATCCGGGTCCAGCTTGCTGACGCCGACCGCGCGAACCCGCAGGCGATCTCGAACGTAATTGTCGGCTACCAGAACGGCAACCCGGTTCATCTCGGCGACGTAGCAAGCGTCACGGTCGGCTCCGGCCCGGTGAAAATTGACCGCTTGAACCGCCAGCGCAAGATCGCGGTCACGGCCTACCTGCGGCCCGGCTACCCGCCGGGGACCGTCAGCGCCCAGCTTAAGCCGAAGCTTGACGCGATGGACTTAGGACAAGTGACGTACTCATTCGGCGGCGAAGCCCAGACCATCGGCCGCGAAATCGGCTACTTGGGAACGGCGTTCTTTTTGGGGATTATCCTGACCTATATGCTGATGGCCGCGCTGTTCAACAACATGATCTATCCGCTTTCGATCATGCTGTCGCTGCCGCAGGCGTGGGCCGGGGCAATCATCGCCTTGACCATTGCCCACGAGCCGCTGAGTCTCATCGCCATGATCGGCATCGTCTATTTGAACGCGATTGTCAACAAGAACGCCATTCTCTTGGTGGACTACACGAATACTCTGCGCGGACGCGGCTACAAGCGCCTCGACGCCATTCTAGAAGCTGCGCCGATCCGTCTGCGTCCGATCCTAATGACGACGTTTACGATTATCGTGTCTACGCTGCCGACCGCTTTGGCGCTTGGACGCGGCGCGGGCTTCCGGCAGTCGCTCGGCGTCGCGGTCACCGGCGGCATCATCCTGTCGCTGGTCTTGACGCTGATTATCGTCCCGTGCGCGTATTTCCTGTTCGACAACTTCTCGACCTGGCTGGGCCGGGTCATCTGGCACCGCCAAATCCCCGCCGAAGCCCTGGCTTACGGCGGCACGGATGCCGACATCCGCACTGAGACCGAGCGGCAGCGCGACCCGGAGCCGCTGGATTAGGATGACCTTACCCGGCGGCTTGCCGCCGGGCGTGGTTTCGGGTAAGGTCCGCTAATGGCTGCAACCAGCATGGTCGTGAGTAGGGTGAAGGGCGCAGTAAAGTTCGTCGGCGGGGTGGCGGCAGGTGTCGCTGTTCGCGGTTTCGGTTTGGATGGTCGCGTGGCCGATGCCGAATTCATGCAGACGCTCGCTTAAGACGGCGACGATATTCTGGCTTTCGCTGACGGTGCAGTCGGCGGGCAGGACGACGTGGCAGGACAAAAAATGCAGGCCGTCGCTGACGGTCCAGACGTGCATATCGTGAACGTCGCAAACGGGCGGCACGGCGCGAATGGCGGCAGCGAGTTCTTCCACTTCAATGCCCTTCGGCGTGCCTTCCATAAGAATGTTGGTCGCCTCGCCGATGATGCCCCACGATGAGTAAAGAATGAACCCGGCAATTAGCACCGAGACGAGCGGGTCGGCTAAAGTCCATCCGGTTGCTTTGATCAGCAGTCCGGCCAGCACGACGCCGAGCGACGACAGCGCATCGCCCGCCATGTGAATATAGGCGGCGCGGGCGTTCAGCGAGTGCTTGCTTTCACCCTGCAAAAGCGCGGCGATGACCGTGTTCATAAACACGCCGAATGCGGCGACCCAGATCATCAGACTGCCCTGCACAGAATGAGGGTGCTGGAACGTAGTCCATGCACCGACCAAAATGCCGAGGGCAATCACGACCAATGCAGCGGCGTTGCCGAGGGCGGTCAAGATCGCGACCCGGTGGTAGCCGAAGGTCTTGCCCGGCGACGCCGGGCGGCGGGCGACCCAGACGGCGTAAGCGGCAAGGCCGAGCGCCAGCGCGTCGCTGACATTATGCCCGGCGTCCGAGACCAGCGCCAGCGAGTGCGCTTTAAGACCGAAGTACGCCTCCGCCCCGACAAATGCCCCCGTCAGTCCCAGCGAAATCCACAATCCCCGCCTGCTTGTCGCCCCATGTGTGTGTCCAGCCATGAGCAGATTATACCACAAGTGCGAGAGAGGGGTTGTAGAACAAAAAGGAAGAAAGGCGGAAAGAGGGACAAGTACCCATCAGAAAGGGCGAACACGAGGTTCGCCCCTACTTGCTCTGTTTTATTGCCCCGCCACCGAAACCGGACCAGGCGGGCTGGGTAGAAGCTGCTGGCGGTAGGCTTTTGTGCCGAACAAGGCGAGCGCTTCCTGATGCTCTTTGCCGAGATCGTAGTCCATAACTTCGGTGAGATAATGCCGGCACTTGCGGACTGTCGTGCCGATCCGCTCGGCCTCTTCGGCGGCAATCGGATCAAGCTGGGTTAGGCCCCAAGCTTTGGCGGTCGCCAGCGCGTCAATGAGGTGCGGCGTGATGTTTTCGGGCTTGCCGAGCCAGACGGCGTAAACAAATGGCAGGCCGGTGAGGCGCCGCCAGCCGTGGCCTAAGTCTATGACGCTCAGGCCGTTTCCATCGGCTTGCCAGCCTTTGTCGCCGATAAGCAGACAAGCATCGGCCTGCGCCAGCATGGCGTTTAAGTCGGGGGCGGCGTGGAGGAACGCGGGGTAGGAGTCTAACTGTTCGGCCAGCAGGATTTTGAGTAGGGCTACGGAAGTCAGGGAAGACGTGTCTAACGCCAGCGATTCGACTTTGCGCCAGGGAAGCTTTGCAAACGCGCGGACCGATTCAATGTCGCCTTGCCCGGAGATGGAAACGCCGGGCGCAATGACGTAGCCGGGCGTGCGGAAATACTCGAACGACGACACCAGCGCCGCTGCGATCTCACCGTCCGCCAGCATCCGGGCAAGCTGCGACGGCACGGCGTAGACAACTTCGATCCCTGACTCCCGGCCGGCGCCCGTGTGCGAAAACCAGCGGGTCAGCGGCTTCTCGTTGAGGTACGGGACACTGCCAATGCAGATGCTCATGGTTAGTTGCTTCCTAATTCGGGAACACTTTTCGTACTATGATACTTAAAGTCTCGCTTGACCTGCCCGGCGACGGAACCTACCTGCGGATCGCCCGGCGTGTCGGCCACACGCTTTTAGAAGATATGGGTGTCACTGAACAAGACATCGCCGATATTGAGTTCATTGTCGGCGAGCTCTGCACAAATGTCGTCCGGCACGCGCAGACTTCCAATGACGAGCGGTTTATGGTTATGCTGGAGTACCACGCCGACAAAGTTGTCGTTGTGGTCGAAGACAGAGGCGTCGGCCTGCCTTTCAAAGACGTCCGCGAAGTCGGCTCGGCACGCCTTGATCTGGACGGCTCCGAGCGCCTCGGCGGCTTTGGTCTGGAGCTTGTCCGAAAGATGGCCGACCAGATTGAGTTCCAGCGCTCCGATCCGCATGGCACCACCGTCATGGCGGAGAAGTCGCTGCATTACAACACGGCGCGAGACGCGCAGAAAGCGGAACGCCTCGACCAGTCACACGGCGGCGAAGTCACCGTTGGCAATACGTTATAGACGAGCAGAATGCGTTAGAACATCTGTCAGCGTCAGCACGAACAGCCCGGCGCTGAGGTAGCCGTTCAGCGTAAAAAAGGCCATATTCAGTCGCGATAAATCGTCCGGCTTGACCAGAGACTGTTCCCAGGCCACCACCGCAGCGGCCAGCACGACTGCCGCGAAGTAGATCACGCCAAGGTGCGCCGACAGGCCGGCCATCACCAGCAGGCCGACCATGATGGCATGGGACAGACGAGACACGACCAGAGCGCCGGCAGGGCCAAGCAGCGCAGGCATGGAGTGCAGGCCGTTCGCCCGGTCGAACTCCGTGTCCTGAAGCGCGTACAAAATATCGAACCCGAACAGCCAGCAGACTACCGCCCCGCCGAGCCACAGCGCGGGCGGGTCGATCCGCCCCGTGACCGCAATCCATGCCCCCACCGGCGCAACCGCCATTGCCAGGCCCAGAAAGAGATGCGAGAACGCCGTAAAGCGCTTGGTGTACGAGTAGCCGAGCGCCAGCAGCAGCGCCACCGGCGACAGCGCAAAGGCCAGCGGGTTCAGCATGTACGCGGCGAAAACCAGCAGCAAAGAAGCAACTACCGTGAACGCCGTCACCTGCGGCACGGACAGCAGGCCGGCGGGGATCGCCCGCATGGCAGTCCGGGGATTATGGGCATCATACTGGCGGTCCACGATGCGGTTAAAGGCCATTGCGGCGGAGCGTGCGCCAACCATCGCGAGCAAAATCCACGGCAGCTTGTGGGCAAACAGCAGCCAGTTGTGGTGCCCTGCAATGACAGCCGCCATCAGCGCAAACGGCAGCATGAACACTGTATGCTCAAACTTGATCATTTCTAAGATGATCTTTGTCTGCCTGACCCCCGCCGTCAGTGGATTGTGCCGAACTGTCTCAATCGCCGCCATGCGCGTTTACCTCTGTTCTTATTGTACCCATCACCGCCATACATTGCAACTTTTTTCACAATGTCGCGCACCGGGGTACACTACCAGAACTTTGACAAGAAACGAGACGAACTTTTGACCTCTGAGATAACTGAACTTCAGGCCGACGTGCATTGGAACCTTGGTGATCTGTTTCATGGAATAGACGATCCAAAAATCAGCGAGAGCTTGGCGGCGACCCAGGCTCGCGCGGAGCAGTTCGCGGCCGACTACAAAGGCAAAATCGTATCCGAGGGCTTGACGGCGGACACGCTCGGCACGGCCCTGCGCGGGTACGAAGCGATCCAGCAGGAGGCGGCCAAGCCGATGACTTTTGCGTCGCTCCTGTTCACGACCGACACCGGCGACCCGGCGCGGGGAGCGTTTTTGCAGAAGATGCAGGAGCAGGGAACACGGCTTTCCCTGCCGCTGCTGTTCTTTGAGCTGGAGCTTGCGGCGGTTTCGGATGACACGCTCGCGCCTCTCTTGAACACGCCGGAGATCGCGCCGTATAAGCATTTTATCGGGGTTGTCCGGGCGGCTCGCTCGCACATGCTCTCCGAGACGGAAGAGCGGCTGATGGAAGAGCTGGCAAATACCGGCGGGCGGGCGTTCGGGCGGCTGTTCGAGGAAACCACGTCAAACGCTGTCTTCTCCTGGAATGGGCAGGAGCTTGGTCTTGCCCAGATCACGGCGAAGTTCATGGACCCGGACCGGGAAGTTCGCCGCACCGCCGCCGAAGCTTTCACCGCTGGGCTGGAGCCGCATTCCCGGACACTGACCTACATATTCAACACGCTGCTCCAAAACAAGAACGTGCTGGACCGGCTGCGGCATTACTCGTCGGCGCAGGAATCACGGCATGAGGCGAATGAGCTGGACGAAGCCACAGTCAGCCTGGTCGTGGATACGGTTGTCCGCAATTATCCCCTTGTCACCCGGTACTACCACTTGAAGCGCGAGATTTTAGGTGTAGACACGCTGACCCACTATGACCGCTACGCGCCGCTGTTTACTGCCGAAGGCACGATCACCTACCCACAGGCGCAGGCGATAGTGCTGGAAGCGTTCGGCGGCTTTTCGCCCGAAATGCGCGACCGTGCCGCCGAGTTCTTCGACAAGAACTGGATTGACGCGCCCGCGACTAAAGGCAAAGCGAGCGGGGCGTTCTGCTCTTATGTCACCCCGGACACGCATCCGTATGTGCTGGTGAACTATCTGGGCCGTATGAAGGACGTAATGACTTTGGCGCATGAGCTGGGCCACGGAGTCCATGCGTCGCTGTCCCGCTTCCAATCGCTCCTGAACTTCCACGGCACTTTGCCGCTGGCCGAGCTTGCGTCTACGTTCGGCGAGATGCTGGTCTTCGAGCAGGCGACCGCATCGGCATCTTTGAAAGACAAGCTCGCGCTGTATGCCGAGAAGATCGAAGGCGCGTTCGCGACTATTCCGCGCCAGACCGCGATGTACCGCTTTGAGCTTGCCATCCACGCCCACCGCCGCGAGCGGGGCGAACTGACGACGGAAGAATTTGGGCATTACTGGCAGCAGGAAGTGCAGGCGATGTTCGGCGGCTCGGTTACCCTGGGCGACGAGCACAAGTTGTGGTGGTCGTACATCAGCCACTTCATCGGGTCGCCGTTTTATGTTTATGCGTATTCGTTCGGCGAGCTGCTGGTGCTGTCGCTGTATCAGCAGGCAAAAGTCGGCGGCCCGGCGTTTGCCGCACAGTACCTAGACATGCTGGCCCTCGGCGGCAGCTTGACCCCGCAGGAGCTGATGGCGCGGGTGGGGGTAAACCTCAGCGACCCGCAGTTCTGGCAGGGCGGCTTTGACGTGCTGGGCAGGCTTGTGGATGAGTTTGAGGCGCTGTGGCGGGAGTACCGGGGAGGATAAAGACCTCACCCGGCAGATATGCAGTACTGCTGCAGGCATACAAGACCGAGTTGCGAACGCCAACGCAAAAGAGGGCAGACATAGATGTCTGCTCTCTTATTTTCTCCTTAACAAGGAGAGGGTGGCGGCTTGTATGCCTGCGGCATTACTGCGTATCTGCCGGGTGAGGTCTCTAACTCTTCAAGAACTGGACTGCAATGACGAGGCTGATGAAAGACGCCAGCGCGATCCAGTGGGCATTAGTGAGGCGCTTGACGAACAGGCCCAGGCAGACGGCGGCGAAGACAATAGGCAGAACAATGGTCATGGCAGGGATGTCTCGGAAACGGCTTTGGCGTCGGCGGAAAGCGGCGCCCGCTCGGTGCGGACCCATCCGGGGCCGGACTTTTTCGTAAACAGCAGCGCGAATTTCCAGAGGGCATAAAGCGGGGCGCGGGCCAGGGCAGCATAGGCATCAGCCCTTGCTCCGGCAACGCGCAGGCCGCAGAGGACGTAGACGCACAGGCCGGTCTGGCCGGACGCGGCGGCGCAGAGCCAGAGTTTCGGCTGTGGGAGCAGGTGCGCCCCGACACCGAAGGCGGTTAATCCGGCGAACAGCAGCAGCAGCGCGGCAAGCTCGGCCAGCGGCGGCGTTATTAAGTCAAAAGCGGCGTCAACGAGCAGCAAGCTCCGGCGCCGGAGGCCCTCCCACAGCAGCGGCAGGGCGCGTTCGCGAACGAGGCCGAAGCGTCCCCTCTCCCAGCGGCTTCTTTGCGACGCGGCCTGCGCGGCAGTCGCGGGCATCTGGGCCTCAACGCGGGCTTCGGGGACGTACCGGACGCGCAGACCGAAGCGGCGGGCTAGTTCTAAGCCGTAATCTAAATCTTCGGTCAGGCTGCCGCCGGGCCAGGGCAGTTGTTCGGCCAAAGCGCGGGTGAAGGCCATGCCGTTGCCTTTGAGGCCGGCGCTGAGGCCCAGCGTGTCTCGGCCCAGCGGCTTGACGTGGTTGACCAGGTCGAACGCTGCCATCATCAGCGCGGCCCGCCAGCCGTCGCGGGCGTTCAGCACTCCGTAGCGGCCCTGCCACGCGCCGTAGCCATGCGGGTCTGTGTTCTGCGAGAGGCGGGCGCCCATGCAGGCAAGGAAATCGGGCGCGGCCTGCGTGTCGGCGTCTACGATGACAAAGCCGTCCGCGACAAACGGCTGTGCGAGCAGGTGCTGAATGGCATGGTTGAGGGCGTAACCTTTGCCGCGTTCCTCAGCATTGGTACGCTCCAAGACAGTGACGCCATGGGCGCGGGCAATTGCGGCAGTGGAGTCCGTGCAGTTGTCGGCGACGACGACAATCTCCACGCATTCAGCGGAGTGAGACTGCGCTTGGAGACTGACAAGAGTTTGCGCCAGCACTAACTCTTCGTCATGCGCCGGGACGATGACTGCCAGAAGCAGGGAAGCAGACGTAGCAGGCGCGGGGCGGCGGGACAGCGCGGCGGAGGCCAGCAGGACGAGCAGCGACAGCACGGCGGCCAGCGCGAACAGGCCGATGAGTCCCGTCACCACACAAAGCGCGAGGGACGGCATCTTAAGCTCCTGCCATGCGCTTGCGGAGCCAGGCCGGGCCGGAGGCTTGAATGCGGTTCAGCGTCACGCCGATCACTTTATCCCGGCCCAGGCCGTCTAAGGCCTCGTTCACCACATCGCGCGGGGTCACGCCCGCACGGGCGACGACCAATACGCCGTCCATATGCCGGGTCAGCGGCAGGGCATGGTCGGTGGCGACGGCGGGCATATCCACGACCACGACATCAAACGCCGTCCGGGCGGACAAGATGAGCTGGGCGACGCGCGGCGAGCGAACCAGCCGGGGCGGGTTTGCCGGCAGCTTGCCCGCCGGAATGATAACGAGATTGTCCAGCCCCGCGATCTGCAAAGTCGGCACGACATGGCTATCGTCTTCCAGCACGGGGATGACCCCCTCGCCGCGCGTCGGGACACCGAGGCGGCTGGCAAGCTCTCCCTTGCCGAGGCTGAGGTCCATCAGACAGACGCGCTTGTAGGTGTCCCGCGCAATGGTCATCGCGAGATGCAGCGCGACCGTCGTCTTGCCTTCGCCGACCAGGGCGCTGGTCACGCCCAGCACAAACGGCCGGTCGGAGCCGAGCGTTTCGCCGCTGAGAAGCGTCACGTCGCCGACGCCCGCGATCTGCCGCTCCAAAGCGGCGTAAAGGTGGCTGAACTCCGGCGGCGTCTTTTCTACGCGCAGGTTGATCGCCACCGAGGTGTTCGCGGGCGTGTCTTCCGGCTCCGTGCCGGGGTGCGGCGGGAACTCGTCGGGGCGCAGGGTACGGTCGGGCCGGGCCAAGCTGTCCCGGTCCATCATCATGGTCGTCTCAAACGGCAGCACCTCAAAGTCGGTGTCGCTGTACTCGGCCTGAAAGTTGACGGCGGGCTTTGCGTTCCGGGCATGGTGCAGGATTTGGGTCATTTCCCCCGCTTGCAGTGTACGTGCGTGTGCAGGAAACGGCTCGTCTGCGTTTTCGGGAACGGTGTTCAAGCGATCAGTCATTGGATGTTATCTCTCGGAGGAACCGCCGCCGCTGCTGCCGTCGGCTGACAAGGCGGCGAGAACGCGCGGGCCGCTGGAAGTGCGAAGGTCGGCGGTCTCCGGCAGGGATGCCAGGACTGGAACGCCCAGCAGGCGCTCGGTGTCGGCTTCATGGCGCAGGGAATGATCGGACCATTCGCTCAGGACAATCAAGATCGCGCCGACGAGAGCGCCGAGGAAGAGGCTGCCGAGGAGCATTCCAAGCAGCTTGGTCCGGCCTGTGGTCGGGGCTGCGTAAGTGACCCCAATCGGCAGCAGGCTGTTGGACGCCGTCACGCGGTCCAGATTAGCTTCTAGCTGCACGGTGTTTCGCTCCTGGCGCAGCTTCTGGTCCAGAAGCTGTGCGTCGGAGTAATCACGGGTTTTGTCGGTAAGCTGGCGCTGGGCCGCAGGAATTTGCCTAACCAAAATGCGGTATTTAGCGATCTGCCCGCTCAGGTTCTGCATTTCCTGCTGGTCGGCAACCTCGGCGATGCCGGCATCAGCGATCTCATTTTTTAGGAGCTGATACTGTGGGTTGTCCTGCATCTTGGTCAGCGTGTTGCGCTGATTTTCGGGGGCATTCGCTTTGGCCTTCTGCTGCCTTTGAAGAGCAGCGATGGTGGTATCAATAGCGGCAACATCAGGGTGCTGCGGTGTTTTCCCGCTTGCGAGCAGAACTTCGCGACTTGCCAGCAGGCTCGCCACCTGTTTTTCCAGCGGCGACTGCTGAGAAACCGTCTGCTCAGCAATGCTCATCGGCTGCATCTGAGCCAGCTCTTGTTCCAGAACAGCTTTTCTCCGTGTGTTTTCGCCCAGCATGACTTGTTTTTCTTCCAGCTCGGCTTCGTGGGAAGAAAGCTGGCTGTTGTACGCGCTGTCCGAGTCCGAAAGCTGGCCGCCGTAGGTCGCTTTGAAGTTTGTGAGGGCAATCTCGGCGCGGCGCATCCGGTTGTCCACTTGGGCGATTTGACTGTCCAAAAACCGCACCGAGGAGACCGAGACTGCCGAACGGTCGAGGCCCACTTCCTGGATATACTGCTGCTGCAAGGCGTCCAAGATGTTCTTGCACTCATCGGGATTGTTCCAGATAAGAGAAATAGAAAACTGGTTGGTGCTTTCCGCTGCCGCTGTGAGGTTTTTTTCCAGCAGGGTGCAGCGCGGGTCATCCGCCTGCGGGTCCACGTTGATTGGGACAGCGAGATGGGCGTTTCGCAGGGCCGTGTCGAGGAACCCGCCGGGCTGGTCCTGCTTGGACAATTCCAAGAAGCGGTCCACGTTTTTCTGAGCAGGCGTCGTGTACGATGAGGGCTGGGCGTCGGCATTCAGCACCGTCGCGACGTTCTCCGTCTGCACCTGGGTCATCGCCGTCGCGTGGTACGTTTTGGAGCGGGCGTACAGCGAGGTCATCGTCAAAACGCTGACAAGCAGCAGGGCCGTCCAAAACAGGCGCGGGTGGCGGAAGAACGAGTCGGCGATGCGGTAAATGATTGGGGTGTTCTGGTGCATGAGCGTTGTTCTGAGATCTGTGTTTGTCTATTATACAACAAAAAATCAGTAAGTGCGGCTAGTAAGCGCCTTCGGCACGCAAAACAGCGGGGATGGTCAGCAGCAGTATCCGAAAATAGAGGATGACCGACTGGCGCTCAATATAGTACAAATCCAGCTCAATGGAGCGCTCAAAGCTGAGGGATGCCCGGCCCGATACCTGCCAAAGACCCGTTACCCCCGGCAGGCACAAGAGCCGCTGGCGCTGGCGGGCGGTGTACTTGTCGGTTTCTTTCGGCAGGGCCGGGCGCGGCCCGACCAGGCTCATGTCGCCTTGGAGGACGTTAATGAGCTGGGGCAGCTCGTCTAAAGAGAACTTCCGCAGCACCCGCCCTACCCGCGTGATGCGCGGGTCGTTCTTCATTTTGAAGACCGGGCCGGACCGCTCGTTCTGCATTTCCAGCAGATGCCGCTGCGCTTCGGCGTCGCTGACCATGGACCGGAACTTATAGAACCAGAACTCCCGACCGTCTTTGCCGACCCTGGGCTGCTTGAACAGCACCGGCCCCGGACTGTCCAGGCGAATCAGCAGCGCAATGACGGCGAATACCGGCCAGAGAATCAAAAGCGCAAGTGTGCAGAACAGCACATCGCACATTCTCTGCACAGTCTGCACCGTCTTATGCTGCGATGACACGGTTTGGAGCAGCACTGTGTCAGTGCCGTCCGGCCCCGGCGCGTCCGGCGCGTCGGCAGTCGGCAGCGAGATGATTTGCAGCGTGGTCTTGGAGTTCGTTTTGGAGTGCAACGGTGTTTTCATAAGGTCTATTAGATACGCAGCGGCCTTCAAGGCTAATCTTGCAAAATTCATGCCAAACCCAAGCGATGGAATAGCTTTGTCTTCTTTCCCCGCTTATCTTCGGATCTATCTTCGGATCTATCTTCGGATTTATCTTCGGATTTATCTTCGGATTTATCTTCGGAAAAAACCGCTCTAAACTGGAACCCTGACGACGCTCTTTCGTCGGTTGTTCCCGCTTTTTTGGCACAACCGGCAAAATGGGGGTAGAATGAGGGTGTCCTACCGGCACATTCAGGCAAAGCATTCAGGAGAAAACACAAAGTTATGGGAGCGATCCTCGTTACCGGCGGCGCCGGGTACATCGGCAGCCACACCTCCAAGCTGCTGCTCAAAAAAGGCTATGATGTCGTCATTTTAGACTCGCTGGAACTCGGACACCGCGAAGTCCTCAATTTTCTGCCCGGCGCAAAGTTCGTGCAGGGCGAGATCGGCGACGGCGCTTTGGTGTCTCAGATGATTAAGGACTACGAGATTGACTCGGCGATCCATTTTGCGGCGTATGCGTCGGTGCCGGAGAGCGTCGCCCAGCCGGTCAAGTATTACCAGAACAACATTGTCAAGACGCTGACGCTGTTTGACGCCCTCGTTGAAGGCGGGGTCAAGCACGTTTTGTTTTCCTCGTCGGCAGCGACGTTCGGCGAGACGAGATATATCCCGATTGACGAAAAACACCCGCAGTTTCCGACAAACCCTTACGGGCAGACGAAGCTTGATGCCGAGCATATCCTGCACTGGTACGATGTCGCGTTCGGCCTAAAAAGTATCTCCCTCCGCTACTTCTGCGCGGCAGGCGCGGACCCCGAAGGGGAGCTTGGCGAGGACCACACGCCGGAAACGCACATGATTCCGCTGACCTTGTTCGCGGCATTAGGCCGCCGCCCCGACATCAAGATGTTCGGCTCGGATTATCCGACCCCCGACGGTACCGGCATCCGTGACTACATCCATGTCACCGACCTCGGCACGGCGCATGTTCTGGGCCTGGAAGCCCTGAAAAGCGGCGCGGAGACCACCGCCTATAATTTAGGCAACGGCAAAGGCTACTCGGTCCGCGAAGTGGTCGAGATGGGCCGCAAAGTCACCGGCAAACCCATTGTCGCGACCGAAGCCCCCCGCCGCCCCGGCGACCCGGCGGAGCTTGTCGCCACCAGCGCCAAGATTGAAAAAGAGCTTGGCTGGAAGCCGCAGTTCGGCGACCTAGAGACGATCATGCGGACCGCTTATGAGTGGTTCGAGAAGCACCCGAACGGCTACAAAGACGAATAGAAACCATGTGATGAAGCACACGGCTACACGGCGCAGACGCCACAAAACACCGCTTCGCGGGGTTAAGAACAAAACAGTTCTAATCTTAGTGCCGCGAAGCGGTACTTCGTGGCCGAAGGCCGTGTAGCCGTGCATTTTAATGCATGGTCTTATTGAATAACGCAATGACGAAAAAACGATTACTCTCAGGAATGCAGCCGACCGGCGGCGGCTTTCTGCATCTCGGCAACTTGGAAGGGGCGTTAAAGCCCTGGGTGCAGCGGCAGGACGAGTACGAGATGTTCTGCATGATTGCCGACTGGCACGCGCTGACCACCATCGCCGAGAAGCGGTTCGATATTGCCGAAGCGTCCAAGCAGACGGCAACGGATTATCTGGCCGCCGGACTGGACCCTGACAAGTGCGCGATTTTTCGGCAGTCGGATGTTCCTGAACACGCCGAACTGCATCTGCTGCTGTCTATGGTGACTCCCGTCGGCTGGCTGGAGCGGGTTCCGACCTATAAAGACAAGCGGGATTTGGTCAAAGAAAACGACACGCAGGTTTCTTACGGCCTGCTCGGCTACCCGGTGCTGCAAACCGCCGACATTGTTGTCTACCGCGCCCACGCCGTTCCCGTCGGGCGCGACCAGGCCGCGCACATTGAGATTTCGCGCGAAATCGCCCGACGCTTCAACCACCTAGTCGGCGCGGACGTGTTTCCCGAACCCGACGCTGTGATCAACGAGTTTTCCGGGGAGCTGCCGGGAATGGACGGGCGCAAGATGAGCAAGTCTTATGACAATGCCATTTATCTTTCAGACACGCCGAAGCAGACCCAGAAAAAAATCAACTCGGCGTTCACAACGCCGACGAAAATCCATCTTTCCGACCCCGGCATTCCCGAAGGCTGCGTCGCCTGCAAGCTGCGGCGTGTTTATGACCCGCAACATTACCAAACGCAGTGGGACGAGTGCCGGGCGGGCGAGCGCGGGTGCGGGCAGTCCAAAAAAGAGCTGGCCGAGATCATCAACGAAAACCTAGCCCCGATCCGCGCCCGCCGTGCCGAGATTGCCGCCGACCCGGCCTATGTCGCGGATGTGCTGAGACAAGGCGCGGAGACCGCTCGCGCGGCGGCGTCCGAGACATTAACAATTGTGCGGAAGGCGCTGCTGCTGACATAGGCAGCCGCTTCGGCGTGAGGGCGAACACGAACAACAAGGACTAACACAAGGTTCGCCCCTACAGGGTTCAGGAACGAAATTCTGGGCGATGATGTAGGGCGCGAACCTTGTGTTCGCCCTTGTTGTTCGTGTTCTCACAACTGCTTGCCTATCGGGTACAATAGACCAAATCTTGGAAGCGAACGTAATTTAAAGGACACTTTTCCGGCAGCATTAAGCGCCGCCGGAAGCGCAGCGTGCAGCGCAAAATGCCCGCAGCGCTATGGAACCTCCCTCACAACAAATCGGCAGTGCACAGTCTCACGATCTTTTGATGCTGGCGCTGACCCTGCTGCTGGTCGCCGCCAACGGCTTTTTCGTCGCCGCCGAGTTCGCGCTGATCCGCGTGCGTCAGACCCGCATCGCGGAACTTGTCGAAGAAGGCAATGTCCCGGCCCGCGCGGTGCAGAACCTGCTGGGCCGGCTCGACACCTACCTGTCGGGAACGCAGCTCGGCGTCACGCTGGCGTCACTTGCCCTCGGCGCGGTCGGCGAGCCGTCGGTCGCGCATCTTCTGCGCGGCCTCTTCGCGGCGCTCGGCATCGGTCCGGCCTCCGGCCCAGCGCATATTGTTGCCATCGGCCTCGGCTTCGTGCTGATCACGTTCTTTCACATCACGTTCGGCGAGCTTCTGCCGAAGTGGTGGGTCATTGCCCATACCGAGCGGACCGCGCTGGCCGTCTCCCGCCCGATGCGGCTCTTTTTGACGCTCGGCTATCCCCTGATTATCATTCTCGAAAGCGCGGCGAAAGCGATTGCGAAGCCGCTGCATATTGAACCGGGCGACGGCCACGAGCAGGCGCACTCGGAAGACGAGATACTTGCGATCATGGCGCATTCCCACCGGCAGGGAGAACTCAGGCCGTCGGAAATCGAGATCGCCGAGAATGTGTTTGATTTCGCCCATACCCAAGCAAAAGAAATCATGGTGCCGCGCGTGGACATGGTGTATCTGTCCACGACCTGGAGCATCGGGCGCAATATCGAAGTGGCGACCGAGAACGGCTTTACCCGCTACCCGCTCTGCGAGGCGGACAGGGACCATGTGGTCGGCATGGTACATATCAAAGATTTGCTGGCGATTGCGGGCGACCCGCGTGCCGACATTAAAGCCATCAAGCGCGAGATTATCGGCATCCCGGAAACCAAGCCGATTGATGAGCTGCTGAAAGAGCTGCAAAAAAGCCATACGCATCAAGCCGTGGTCGTGGATGAATATGGCGGCACGGCGGGGCTGGTCACTTTAGAAGACATCATTGAAGAGCTGATCGGGGAGATTCAAGACGAGCACGACGAGCCGCCACCCCTGCTGCCGCTCGACGACTCCGGGCAATCGTTCTCCGTCGCCGGTACGGTCGCTTTAGACGAAGTCTCGGAAACCCTCGGCGTCCCGATTGACAATCCCGATGACTACGACACTATCGGCGGCTATGCGCTCCATGCCCTGCGCCTGCCGCCCCGCTACGGCGCGTCGGTGCGGCTGGATGGCTACGATGTCGCCGTCGCCGAAGTCACGGGCCGCCGCATCCGCCGCCTCTTGTTCACGCGCCACGCGCCAAACGCCGCCGAAGAAGACAGGCAGGAAACTTCGGCCTCGCCCGCGAACGTAATCAACGTCTAATGCCGATTTCAGTCCCGTGAGGCTAAACCATGCTGAAGAACCAAGACGCCGTTCCCGAACCACCGAGTTCTATTCCTCCAATTACCGTCGCTCAGGCACGGGTCACGCCCGATGAGTTGTCTCAAGCGCTGGCCTCGATTGAAGCGCGACGCCAAGCCGAGGCCGCGCACCTCGCCGGGACAATCCCCATTGATCAGGCCGTCTCCGACCTGCATCTCGACTCCACGCCCGACGAAATCTGGGCTGAAGTGCAAGCCCAGCGGAAAAAAGTGTCTTTGCCCAAAGCTGTCCCAGTGGAGCAGCCGCATCAAGCCGCTCCGCCCATCAGTGTGAGTATGCCGGTGGTGCGCGTGCGCCATCGCGGCTGGCGTCGCCTCCTTGCCCCGGTCCTTGTCATCGGCGTCCTGATGAGTGCAGGCGTGATTCCGCATAGCTTCACCCCTCACGGCTTTAGCCCGTCCCTCTTGACCGACAAGCACTTTCCTGCCGCCGCCCCTGTTCTAACTCCGCTTTCTGCGGTTTCCGACGGCACAGAAGTCTACGCCGACGACGCTGCCCTAGCGCAAATATCCAAAGGCGCACCGGCAACTCAAACCTCCGTTAGCCAGAACCCAAGCGGCAATCGGTGGACGTTGGTGAAGATGCGCGGCCATGTCTACCTGCACGGGTTTACGGCTAGCGCTGACTCGCCGGCGGCACTTGCGGGCAAAGCGCTCCCTGTTTACAACGACGACAATTCCGGCGAGCTAAATGGCGAAGCGACTTCGAGAATTATTCTCCGCGTTGATGGTGTCCCTTTGGGGAAATCCGGCGGCGACGGTGACTATTCCAGCATCACCGTCCCGAACTTCCAGCCCGATCCGTTCACGACGCTGACGCCGGGGCGGTAGGGAACCCACCTCCTTGCTTCGCAGGGGTCCTCCCTGTTAGGGAAGACGAAGAGTTGTCAGAAGAGTTACCAGTAGCTTTCCGCACTGACCTCTTGCCCTTCCCGCTTCGGGAGGGGTAGAGAGCCTAAGCGAGCCGGGGTAGGTTCTTAACAATGCTTAAACACGAAGACAACCCGCAAACCCGAACGCAGCCTGCCGCCCAGGTGCGCGTCACGCCGGAAGAGCTGGCGGCGGCGGTGACGGCGCTGCAAATCCGTAAAGAGGGTCAGCCGGGAACAATCGCCATCGGCGATGCTGTTGAAGAACTGGGCTTAGACGTAACGCCCGAAGAAGTGCTGGCGGAGGTGCAGGCCGGGCGCGTTAAGCAACGGTATTTGAACAAGCACCCCTCAAAGCGCGGCCAGCGTTCTGTTTTGGCGCTTGGCCTCGCCATGATTTTGCTGGGCTTAGTTGGCGGGGGAAACAGCTTATTACATCAGCATGACGGAAGTAACATGACACAAGTGAATTGGAGCCCAAATCCTATTTCTCTTACGCTTGCTCCAAACTTGACGGTGGGCGATGCTTCTGGCAAAACTCTGATGCTGTCTGAAGTTGGAGATAATCAGTCAGTCCGTTGCACGTTTGACGATCAAAGCAGCAGGCTTGGGTATTATTATCCCAACAGTTCTGCCCTGTGGAGACTTGTCAAGCATGACGGCAAGGTCTATGCGCGCGGATGGATGCTGAATGTTTCGCCGAAGGTCATGGATTACGAGGGCGTAGATGTGGCAACAGAGAATAACTCTGGTTTCAATGTTCCGATCACTTTACCCTTGGATGGGTTCAAGGTTCTCCCCTCCGTCGGCAGTATCGCGCAGTTCCACGCCGTAGATGTTCACCTGGACAAGCACGCTTATGAAAAATGGTAGATATGGCTTCTGAAGTGATCGTGATCGGCGGCGGGGCGGCGGGGATGCTGGCGGCAGCGCGGGCGGCGGAGCGGGGCGCACGGGTAACGCTGCTGGAAAAGAATGAGCGGCTGGGGATGAAAATACTCATTTCCGGCGGAGGCAAGTGCAACCTCACCCACGGTGGGCCGATGGAGGACGTGCGGGCGCAGTTCCGGCCCAATGAAGCGCGGTTCCTCAAGCCGTCGTTTTATAAGTCTACGAACGAGGATTTTCTGCGTATTCTGCACGAGCGCGGCATGGAAACGTATGTCCGGCCCGACGGGCGCGTCTTTCCCGTGGAGCCGGCGAACGCAAAAGACGTGGTCGCGCTGCTGACGCGGTATGTCGAGGAAGCGGGCGTCTGCATCAAGTACGGCGCGTCGGTGACGGGATTGGTTGCCGAGAACGGGAAGATGGCGGGCGTGGAGGTCAGCGGAGAAACACTGCCTGCGTCGCAGGTGATCGTGTCCACCGGCGGGTCGTCGTATCCGGCAACAGGGACGACCGGGGACGGGTGGCGGTGGCTGTCCGCGCTTGGACACACGCTTGTCCCTCTGCGAGCCGCGCTTGCGCCGATGTACCTGGTGGACGCTGAAGCCGACTGGTCAGGGGTTGCCCTGCGGGACACGACACTTCGGGCGCGGGCGGGAACCGGCGGCAAGGAGTTCGCCCACTGGTCAGGCGATTTGCTGTTCACGCACAAAGGCGTATCCGGGCCGACCGCTTTAGGCATTTCGCGCGAAGTCGCCGAGCGCGAGTCTATGCCGAGTGCGCTGGAAGCCGACCTGGCCCCGTCGCAGACCTGGGAAGCCCTGCAAGCGGATTTGCGGCGGCAGGCATTAGAAAATCCGCGCAAGACGGTCGCGTCGCTTGCCGCGCCGTTTGTCCCAGCGCGTCTTTTAGAGCCGCTGCTGGCATCGGCGGGCATTCCGGTCGACACGCGCGGGGCGTATCTCAAAGCGAAATCGCTGAACAAATTGGTGTCCACCCTGAAAGGCTGGCCGCTCGGCGCGGTGCGCCAGGTGCCTTTGGAGCGCGGTGAGGTAGTCGCGGGCGGCGTGGAACTCAGCGAAGTCGACTCCCAGACGATGCAGTCTAAACTGATCTCCGGGCTGTATCTGTGCGGCGAAGTGCTGGACATCGCCGGGCCGGTCGGCGGCTACAATTTGCAGGCGGCGTGGAGTACGGGGGTTGTCGCGGGTAACGCGGCGGCTTCTTAGGAACCCCTCCCTCCTTGCTTCGTATCGCTGCCGCGCCTCCCGCTCTTGTTCTGTATAGCCCTTCTCTAACAGGGGAAGGACCCTGCGAAGTCACTTGTGATACGCAGTAATCGCGCAGCGATACGAAGCAAGGAGGGAGGGGTCTTGACTCCCTTCCCCGCTATCGGCTATACTCACGCTCGAACCACCAAGTTCAAACAACTTCATCGTGTCAATACCCTCGGTGCTTCGCGGTCAACGCGCGGCTTAAATGGGGAAGTCCGGTGCGTTTTGCTTCTCACGAAGCAAAGCAACTCCGGCGCTGTCCCGCAACTGTGACGACGTTTCGATCATTGTGATTAAAACGTTCAGCCAGATTACCAGCCAAAGGGTTCCGAAAGACAGCCGTCTTTTGGATTTCCAGCCTGCGCGCGACAGGCGGAAGGAAGCCGCTTTGCCCTGCCCCATTCCTGGCACGCCCCTACCCCAGCGCGTGTCCCGCCATTCAGCGTTTACGCTGATTGAGTTTCTTGTCGTCGTCGCCATCATCTCGATTTTGGCTGCGATTTTGTTCCCCGTCTTTTCCAAAGTCCGTGAAAACGCCCGCCGCACCGTCTGCGAGTCGAACCTCAAGCAGATCGGCCTCGCCTGGCTGATGTACGCGAGCGACTACGACGAGAGGGCCTGCCCGTCGTACAATGCCGGTAATGCCGACGATGCGTGGGATTTTCACCTTCTCCCCAGCGGCGTCTGGACGACCGGGTTTCTCGGCGCCTACACTAAAGACGGCGCCATTCACGGCTGTCCCGACAGTCCTCTCACGCCCAGCCCCGGTTTTCGGCCCTACAACGGCTACGGCTACAACGCCACCTACATCGGCGGCGACTACTTCGGGGGCGCCGACGGTTCCGGGGATTATCCCGCCTGCACACTAGCCCAGATCGTGCAGCCGTCGGACACAGCCGTCTTTTCCGATGCGGGCTATGGGCCGCAGTCTTCCAGCAATTTTCTCCGCGCTCCCAGCGAAGCCGCGACTTACCTCAACTCCGGCAACACAGATTTCCGGCATAATTTGACCGCCAATGTCTGCTACGCCGACGGTCACGTCAAGTCAGCGCATGATACCGCTCCCGATCAGTCTTCCCTCGGTCATAACCTGGAATGGGGCGAGCTGTCTCTCGACGACTCCGCCTACGGCCCCGGCATGACGCCCTGCTCGGCGCACCCGCTTCCCTGATCTCACGCCTGCTTTATCACTCAACAAGGAGAACACCATGATACTCTCGGCACGGCCCGCTCTTGGGCTGCTTTCTTTCACTTTACTTGTTGGCGGGGCGACCGCCGCTCACAGCCAGGAATTTGCGACAAGCGTTTACAGTTACTCAGACCTCAGCACGAACCCCGCCTACAGCAACCCGGCAGCGGCGCTGGGGCAGCCGACGACACTGGCGGCGGCGGGCGGCCAGACGTATCACGACTCGATGGTCTACTCCGCCTACGGCAAAAATCCGGACGGCAGCAATACGCTCGCTCAGCTCAACCCGAACGGACAGGGCAGCCTGATCGTCGCGTTCAACGACCCAATCACTCACAGCGCATCGCACTGGTACGGCGACGACTTTATCGTCTACAACAACAACTTTTTCATCGGCAGCAGCGGCATCACGCCGACGACCGACATGAACGGCGTGACCCTCACCGGCGGCCTCTTCGGCACCCTGCCGACCGTCAGCGTCAGCAATGACGGCATCAACTTTGTCACCCTCAAGTCGCCCGACCCCGTTTTCTACCCGGAAAACCCCTACCAGTGGGTCGGCATCTCGGCGCAAAATCCCAGCGGCTGGAACGACGGCAGCTTGCAGGATTTCTCCAAGCCGGTAGACCCGGCGCTCACGGCCTCTGCCTTTGCCGGGCAGACGGTCGCCTACGCGGCGGATACGCTGTACAACGGATCGGCGGGCGGAACCGCCTTTTCGCTGGCCGGAACTCCGTTCGCCGACACCGGCATCAAATATATCGAGTTCACCGGCACGGGAACCATTGACGGCGTTTCCCGCGTCGCCGACGCCCCTGCCGCCGTCCCCGAAGCCTCCACTTCGCTTTCGTTCGGCGCTCTGTGCGCTCTTGGCGGTCTTCTTGCCGCCCGCCGCACCCGCAAATCTGTGGCTGTCTGAATCTCTCAAAAAGTTAAGAAAAGGAAAACCCCTATGAAACTAAGCTCACTGTATCTCTCTGCGGCCCTTTTGACGACGCTGTCTGCGGCGGCAAGCGCACAGACATTCACCCCGGCTTTGACGGAAACGGTTGGGACGGGCAGCGAAGAGTCGTTCTTTACGCTCGACTTCCAGGACGGCACTGCCGGCCACAATTACGCCTTCGGCTACCAGTACGACGGCACAAAGACAGGCGCGGATTTCTTAACCGCCTTGTCGTCCGGCACTCCTCTCCAAGTCGGCTACGATCCCGGCTATGGACCCAGCGACAACAACCCGTCCGGCGTCTTTGTCAGCAGCTTCGGCTTTAACGGTCACTTTGAGGCCAGCCCCGGCAACAGCTACTGGGCGTACTTCACGGGAACCGACGGCCAAAACTGGACTTATTCGGGTGTGGGCGCAAGCGACCGGACACTGTCCAACGGGTCCTGGGACGGCTGGAGTTGGGACGCGGATTATACCAACCCGGTCACTCCCACGCCACTGACGCCTGCCGCCGTTCCCGAAGCCTCATCAGCGGTCTCGCTGGGCCTGCTGGCGCTCCTGGGCCTGGGCTTCACGGCCTCTCGGCGCAAAAAGACGGCCTGAACTTCACGGTATAACCTGCCGAAAATGAGGAGGCTGCCGTTAAACGGCAGCCTCTTTTTCTTTTGCCGGCAGCGGGTTTTTCGTGTTTCTTGTCACACAAAACAATTCAGCGTTTGAGACGGGAACAGCGGCGGCTACAAAGTTAGGGGGAAACTCTATGAAAATCGTCTCGCTGCTGCCGAGCGCCACGGAGATTGTCTGCGCTCTGGGATTGGAAGAAAATCTGGCGGCGGTGACACATGAGTGCGATTACCCACCGTCGGTTTGGGAAAAGCCGCGCATCACGCGGAGCATCCTGCCGCCGGACCTGTCTTCGGCGGAGATAGATGCGGCGGTTCGGGAACAGCTCGGCGGTGGCCGCTCTTTGTACGCGATCGACCAGGTGATGCTTGCGGTTATCGGGCCGGACGTCATTCTGACTCAGCAGCTTTGCGACGTTTGCGCCGTGTCCTACGGCGATGTCTTAGACGCGGTCCGCCTGCTGCCGGCGCCGGGGCCGTGCCTGGTGAACCTAGAACCGACGACGCTGGACGACGTTTGGAGCGACATCACGCGCGTGGGGGCTGTGACCGGGCGGGAGGACGCGGCAGCCCGTCTCACGGCAAGCCTGCGGGCGCGGGTCGCGGCGGTTCGGGAACGTGCCTCCCGCGCTGAAACCCGCCCCCGCACCGTGCTTCTGGAATGGCTCGATCCTTTGTTCTGCGGCGGCCACTGGGACCCGGAGCTGGTGGAAATCGCCGGCGGCTTTGACGGCCTGGGCCGGATGCACGCACCCTCCACGCAGATTTCGTGGGACACGGTACGGGAGTTCGCGCCGGAAATTTTAGTTGTCGCCCAGTGCGGGTTTGGGATAGAGCGCACGGCGCAGGATATGAGGCAGTTTGAGACGCTGCCCGGTTATCGCGACCTTCCAGCGGTTCGCAGCGGCCGCGTCTACATTGTCAACGGTTCCGACTACTTCAGCCGTCCCGGCCCGCGTCTCGCGGACAGCCTGGAGATGATGGCGGCGATCGTTCATCCGGGGCTGTTCGGCAGCCCGCAAGACGACCCGGCGCGGGTCATTCAATGGAACCCATCTTTGTAAATCATTCAAGAAAAGGCTGGCCGCTTGCATAACTCTTTGCATAAATCTGCATTATTAGACCGACCGAAACTGTCTTTGATTGGCCTGCCGACCCTGCCCCATGCGGTGCGGGAGTTCGGAGTTGAGGCGCGAAAACCCGGCGGCGCTTGGGAAGCGGCGTTCAACGGACCGATCCAGCTCTGGACCGATCCTGAAACCGGTCAGCGTACCTACACAGTCACGGTGCGCGTGGCCCGCATGAAAGACATTCTGACCCGCGAGCTGTATTCCACCAACATTCTGTTCTACCTGCCGGAAGACGCCATGACCGGGATGCACAATGTCTACGACATGGCCCGGCAGTTTCCGTTCACCCGCCTGCGCGGCCCGCGCACTCCCCCGCCCCACTGCCCGCCGCGTCCCGGCAAACTGTGGTACGACGCGAACCCGGAAGGCGTCATTATGGAAGACGTGCGGCTGACCCCGGCGGCGCTGCCGAGCGGCAAGCCCGGCTTCTTCGCGACAGGTCAGGGCTACCGGGGGAAAGTCATGCTGCCGGATGGCCTGTTCATCCACGATGTCGGAGTCTATGGCGGGTATTTAGACCCAGCCGAGAGGCCGGGCCAGCTTGAGCTGACGCACTTGTTCGGCGGGATCGAGTTCGGCGCACGCAAAACCGGCGGCCAGGAAGATTTGTTCCTAACGGAGCTTGGCGAGAACATCTACGTTAAAGGCATCATCGGCAATGTGACCCAAGAGCTGCACGTCGAGTCGTACAAAAACTCGGTGCGCCTGCCGTCGCCGACGCCGGGCCGGACGCTGATTGGGGCGCGTTCGATGAGTGAGACCAAGCTGCTGCCGTACTTTGCGACGGACGACCCCGAAAGCCTGCGTGGGTACAGTCTGCGCGGGTTTGTGGACGGTCTGCCCGGCGCTATCGGAACGGAAGTCTGGGAGCGGGTCGTGCGGGTCGGTCTCGGCTCAAACTTTGTGCCTTGCCCGGAGCTAGACGGCTATCTGGGACTGATCCATGTTGTCTTGGAGCGCAATGAACCGGCGCACCCGGAGACGCATGATCCGCAGCACCCGGATATTGAAGAACAGTACGAAGGCTGGATGGTCCGGCTGAACTTTGACGGCGGGCAGCCGGTGGTCAGAGCGTGTGTCCGGGCGATCACGCCGGATGATGTTCCGCGCTGCTATCAGGGTCTCGGCGAGCTATTTGACACCAAGCGGGTTGCGTTCCCAGTCTCGCTCTACCGCGACGGAGAGACTTTGGAAGCCGCCTACGGCTGGGGCGACCGGGCGCTGTTTCAGGCTCAGTTTGACTACCGGACTGTCGTGCGGCGGCTGTCGGATGCCTGAACCGTCATGGTTTGTCCGGCTCCGCGCAGATGCAGGTGACATTTGCAAATGCAGGTAATGCCGGGGCAATCGCCCGGAAGCCTGCGCTCTGCCTCGGCATGATTGGGCCGCGCGTTAAACAACCGGCCGCGTATCCAACCTCGGCTCCCGCCGCATCGGTGAAGACGCACACGACCGTCGGGTAAGTCAGCGCCTGCCGCCCCGTGTTGACAATTCTGCCGGTCACTTCAATGCTGCCGGCAGTGAGCTTCGTGTGCAGGCTTTGCACGGAGACCCGAAGCGCAGAAGCGGCGGGAACTGCCTGGGCATGAGCTGTCGGCGCAAGCGTCTGGCTGATGCCGAGTGTGACAGCTCCGGCGGCGAAGACGAGCGAAATTGGAGAAAGTCGCATTGGAAGTACCCTTTTGCCGAATTATCGGCAAATCCAGGTCTTTTCTTCACCCGCAGCATTTTGGCCCTTGACAGGCGGGGGCGAAATCGGCTATGATAACTTGCTTCCGGCGCAGTTCGGGTGGCACAACGGGGTGTAGCTCAGTTTGGTAGAGTGCTCGGTTCGGGACTGAGAGGCCGCAGGTTCAAGTCCTGTCACCCCGACATAGACAACAAAAGCGAGGAGCTGATGCTCCTCGCTTTCTGATTATCCCTCGGCACACTTCCCGGAGGAACCATGCGCTCCGCCCTTGCGTTTATCTTGCTGCTTGCCGCGTCTTCTGCTCTTGCCGACACGCCTTCCACTTCCCTGCCGCTGCGAATAGGGCTAGACCACACGTTCCGGCATTCCACACAGCTTCTTATCTCGTGCCGGCAGCAGTTTACGGTGCGCGACGCTGTTACAAACAAGCCGGTCGCCCACGGCGCCGGCGGCACCCTCTACAAAATCCAAACAACGGCGGCGGGCATCACCCTGGCACGGGCCGATGCCTTGCAGGACGTGCCGATTGCGTGCAGCCGCACTGATGCCTTGACGATCCTGCCGGGGCGAGGCGGCATTATCCGCATCGCGCGTTTGGACAATCCTCTTGGACGCGAGACAGAGCTGCCGTGGCACGCCTACCGAGGCTTTCTGACAGTGCGCCGCGAGCCGGACACGACATTCCGGGTCATCAACACAGTCCCGCTGGAGCCGTATCTGTACGGGGTCATTCCTGCTGAGATCGGGGCGAACGTGCCGATGGAAGCGATGAAAGCGCAGGCAGTCGCAGCCCGGACCTATGCCCTGAAGAACCGCGGCAAGTGCGCCGCCGACGGCTTTGATCTCGATGACACGACCCGCTGCGAGGGCTACGACGGTCTGGACGGAGAAACGGCGCTCTCCAGCGCGGCTGTAGACGAGACGCGCACCCAAGTCTTAACCTACAAAGGGCAGCTTATTGACGCTATTTTCTCCACCGACAGCGGCGGCATGACCGCGTGCGACCTCAGCGGCGACTGCCCCTATTTGCAGACCGTCAAAGACGCCGACGCATCCGACGGCCTGGACTATGCCGCGTCAGGCAAGTACCACACCTGGACTTACACGTTCACGCCGGCCCAGATCGCGGCCCTGCTCGCGCGGGACCCGCGCACGGCTGTCACTCAGTTCGTCTCACTGACGGTTGACGGCCTAGACCCGTCGGGCCGAATCACAACGGCAACAGTCGCCGGCGCCGACGGTACACTCAAGACTGTGACCGGGCCGCAGCTTCGGCAGATTTTGGGATACGATACTCTGCGAAGCACACGTGTGGTGATGACGCGCACTCCCGGCGGCTCGTACCAGTTCAACGGCAAAGGCTGGGGGCATGGAATGGGAATGTCACAGGACGGCGCGGTCGCGATGGCGGGGGCGCCCTACCGCAAGTCGTATACGCAGATTTTGACGCACTACTACGTCGGCACCACGCTGACCTCGGATACATCAGCGCTGGCATCAAAGTAGAGACTCCCCCCAGCCCCCAATAATGGGGGAGCCAGAATTAAGAGCGGCTTGTTCTTATCATGCTCCCCCATTATTGGGGGCCGGGGGGAGTCCTAAGCCGCCTCAGCGCGGCTTTTGATCGCATCCAGCACCTTCTGCGTATTATCCCGCATCAGCCGGGCGACAACCGCTTTCAGCAGAGCGCCGATGAGCGGAATCTCCAAATCGTAATCAATCTCCGACTCAAACCGGGTCACGCCGGGGCTGTCTTCGGTAAACTTCCAAAATCCGCCGTAGGCCGTGTAATCCCCTTTAAGCTGACGGAAGCGCAGCTCATGCGCGGCCTCGTCCCAGACATCTTCTTCCGTCCAGCGCACTTTGAGCTTGAAATCTGAGGCGACCGCTACCCAGTCCGAGACGGTCCGGCTGCCATCCGGGCTGCGCTCCACAATGGTGAGGCTTTCGACATCCGGCATGAACTGCGGGAACGCCTCTTGATCGCGAGCCGCCAGAAACACGGTCTCAAGCGGGGCGTTAACGAGGACGCTGTTTGCGATATGGGGCATGGTGGGTCTCTGGAAACGGGCGGATATGAAAAAGGGCGAACACAAGGTTCGCCCCTACGTCTATGCCATCCGCCGGACAAGCCCGACGACTTTACCGGCGATTTGCACATCGTCAAAGTACATCGGCTTCATGCGCTTGTTGGCGGGCTGGAGGCGAATGCGCTGCTTTTCTTTGTAGAAGCGCTTGACGGTCGCTTCGCTTTCAATCATCGCGACCACGGTTTCGCCGTTGTCGGCAGTCTGCTGGCGGCGCACGACCACATAATCACCGTCGTGGATGCCGTCGTCAATCATGGAGTCCCCACGCACTTCGAGGATAAAACCGTCGCCGGAGATGAAGTCCGTCGGCAGCGGGAACACGTCTTCCACATCCTCAACAGCGAGGCGTGGCTTCCCAGCGGCGACGGTGCCGATGACGGGAACTTGGATCACCGATTTGCTCATGGGCCGGCCTTCGCCGGGGCCGGGCGTCAGCTTGATCGCCCGTGTCAGGACGGCGTCGCGCTCGATATGCCCCTGCTCTTGAAGCGTCTTCAGATGCGCGTGAACCGTAGACGACGACGACAGGCTGACGGCGGTGCCAATCTCGCGGACGGTCGGCGGGTAGCCGTGCGCGTCCATGTGGTGCTGGATATAGTTTAAGATTTGTTTCTGTCGGGTTGAGATGGGTTTTGGGTCAGCAGCAGCTTTGGGCATGATGCGTTCCTTTCTGGACTTGGGCCGGCGCTGAGACAATCGGGTTGAGACAACCGAGAAACAGGCGTTCGGCAACAAATGTTCGGCTTACGCCGACAGTATAGCACAAAATGAGACATTTGACAAGCGGTTTACAGGCGTCAGCCTGCCCAAATAGTGCTTTAGCTGTGCGCCCGGAGTTGATGGACACCGACCCGGACGACGATCTACACTGCACCAAGTCAGCACCAACACATTCTATTGAGGCGCAGACGGTGATAGGGCAATTTAAGCGTAATGTTATGCATCGCTGTTGAAGACCTCTCGCTTGAATAGGCCGCACTTGGTTTGCGCTACGCTTCAGCCAGCACATCAAGAAACTTTCTTCAACCAATTTGCTACTACCGCTACTCCGATAGCAAACGCGATTCCTCCAGCGATGAGGCCAGCGACAAAAGAGTCGCTATGAACTCCAAATAAGACAGCAACGAGGAACGAGACAACCGTGACTATAGTGTAAAGACAGCCACCTGCTTCTGCTTTGTTCTTCTCTCTCTTGGCTGTATTGGCTATTTGTAGCCGGTTAGGGAGAGCGGCAGACTTTGTCAACCACTCGCCACAATGCTTACACTTCTTTGCTTCCGACTGCACTTCCTCAGCACAGTACGGACACTTCATCTTAGTTATCCAATCACGAATGAGTCCGTATTAAATGCTCTCTGAACTATCAATCGTTTATTTGCAGTCAGTAAAAACGATTGAAGGGCCTGAACGAATTTCAGTCCTCAATCCTGCCTGAATATATCGCGCCCACGGATCAGAACCAACCTGCCAACCCTCTGGCATTTTGTTAAGTTTTTTATGCTCTTCATCTGTGATTATTGCGACGATAGAGAATTCGCATATTTGACTTTCGTACTTTTCTAATTCTGTTCCAGGCGGGTTCTTGAATAGCATATCACCGACCAAAACGCTGACTGGAATAACGTGTTCATGAGCTAAGTCATCTGTAATGCCTTTTACTCTGCCCCTGTTACTCTCTAACAACTCCAAAGCCTTCACAGACCAGTGAGCATGGCCGCAGTATTTTCCTATACCTCGAAATGACTTAGCTGCATCATGTATTTTCCGAATGCCTTCTCTCACCATTTGTTGCTCGATAATCCGATCTGTTTGCTCGGATTTTTTATCAACAAAGAACTTCGCCACCCGCGCCACAGTACGCACCTTTTCAGGCTTAAGATCATTATGCATAGACTTTGGATTGTACCATAATCGCTATCATGAAGAATGTTTTTTCAGTCACCGGCAAATAGCAATCGAGTCTTCGCAGCCGGTCGAGACGTAACGCTAGCTCTAGACCTGACGTTATCAGTGTTCGCCGCCGCGAAATCAGCCCACAGACGAATTCTTTCACTTGCGCGGTCCAGCCGCAAATAAAGCCGCTTGAAAGGGAAATGCCGACAGTCAAGGGGATTTACCGTCTTGCCTAGTTCGCGCTGAGGTAAGGGGCTTTTCTTGACAAACAACCGGGCGCAAGGTACACTCAAAGACACTCTTAGCGGAGTCCAGTTTCAGAGAAGCTAAGTCGAAGGAGCCAGGCCATGATTATTATACTCTCGTCAGCGGCGACGAAGGAGAACTTAACGCACGTGACACAGATGCTCAAAGAGCGCGGCTACGGCGTTCACCTCTCGGAAGGCGTCGAAACCACGATTGTCGGCGCGGTCGGGGTCCCCGCCGACGCCGCCATGAAGGCCGAAGTGATGCAGCAGTTTGAAGCGCTGCCATATGTGGACAAAGTCGTCCCCGTGACCAAGCCCTACAAAGTGGTCGGCAAGCAGTTCCACCCGGAGCCGACCATCATTGACGTGCGCGGCGTCAAAATCGGCGACCCGGCCTTTGTGGTCGTCATGGCTGGCCCCTGCACCGTCGAGACCGAAGAACAGCTTATGGCATCGGCGCGGGCGGTCAAAGCCGCCGGGGCGCACATCCTGCGCGGCGGCGCGTACAAGCCCAGCACGTCCCCCTACTCGTTCCACGGCCACGGCGAGCCGGCTTTGAAAATGCTGGCGGCGGCGCGGGAAGAGCTGGACATGCCGGTTATCACGGAAGTTTTGGATGTCCGGGACGTAGAGCTGGTCTGCCAATACGCCGACATCCTGCAAGTCGGGACCCGCAACATGGCGAACTTCCCCCTGCTGACCGAGATCGGCAAGACCCAGACCCCCGTGATGCTCAAGCGCGGCATGGCGGCGACCATTGAAGAATGGCTCCAAGCCGCCGAGTATATTGCAAGCAAAGGCAACAAAAACGTGATGCTCTGCGAGCGCGGCATTCGCACGTTTGAGACCTACACCCGCAACACGTTCGACATCAACGCCATCGCCGCCGCCAAAGAACTATCCCACCTGCCGGTGATTGCCGACCCCTCCCATGCCACGGGCCGGGCAAGCCTCGTCAACGCCGTCACACGCGGCGCGATTGCCGCCGGGGCCGACGGCGTGATTATCGAAGTCCACCCGAACCCTGAAAAAGCCCTCAAAGACGGCGCCCAGTCCCTCCTGCCCGAAGCCTTCGACAAGCTCATGCACGACATCGCCCCAATCGCCGCCGCCGTCGGACGGCATATTTAGGAGACGAATTTGGCTATCCTGCAAGCACCCGCAGCACAAGCTCCCGGCGCGATCAGCTCCACTGACCGTGATTGGGAGCTTTACTATCAACTTCGTTCGCAGATTGAGACGCCGGACAACATCGGCAAACTGATTTTGTTCGACCTTGACAGCGGCGACTATGAGATTGACGCTGAGACGAGCTTTGATGCCATTCACCGGCTGCAAGGCCGTTATCCCAGTTCAAAGCTACACGCTCTGCGGATTGGCTACGAGGCGGTTGCTTCTTTTGACGGCGGCCTGGAGCGTCTTCCCAAATGATGTCGGGTAAAGTCAGTCGCCGTCAAGCCGGTTTGTCCGTGACGATGCAGTTCCCAAGTCAGCCGGGCATTATCTTAGAGTTTGTCGTAGATACTGGCTTTACCGGCGAATTGACTTTGCCTCAAGCAGCGGTCGCCGCGCTGCAGTTACCATTCCTTTAGGACCAGCGCTCTGTTCTCGCAGACGGGTCAACGGTCTTTATTCCTGTTCACCAGGCAACAGTCGTTTGGAATAGCACAAGACATTCAGTTCGGGTCCTGGCAACCGGCCGCCGTCCATTGCTCGGCACGATGCTTTTAGGTGACCAGGAACTGCGGGTTCGCTTCCGCGAAGGCGATTTAGTCAGCGTCGAAGACCTGTGACAGCAGGCAAAATAGAGGCAGGAAAACCCGGAGGCCGCAGAGAATGAGCGTTGCAGCAAACGCCTCTCTGCGGCTCTTTTTGTGCGGCTCTTTTTGTGCGGCTCTTTTTGTGGGAGATGGGATGATGACTTGGACACCACTGACCCGCGCCGGCCTGGTAACGGGCCTCGGCTTCGGCGGCTTTTTTGACGGGATCGTGCTGCACCAGATCTTGCAGTGGCACCATCTGGTCTGCTATTCCCCCGACTGCAAGCCGACCTCGGTGGCGATGTTGCAGCAGCAGAACACGCAGGACGGTTATTTTCACCTCGCGGTCTGGACCCTGACGATCATTGGGACGATCATGCTGTTTCGGGCGGCCCGGCAGCCGAACGTTCCCTGGACGGCCTCGGCGTTCGTCGGCTCCATTCTGGCCGGCTGGGGGACATTTAACTTTGTCGAGGGCCTCATAGACCATCAGATACTCGGCATCCACCATGTCCTGCCCGGCCCGCACCAGTTCGCCGCCGACATGACGTTCCTCGCGTCCGGCCTGCTGCTGGCCGGCGGCGGCTGGCTGCTGGCGTCGGTAAACCCGCCGACAGCACCAACAGCAAAGGCAGTCACGGCATAAACTATGACAAACGGCGCACACTTTCCGGGCCACTTCGGGACCGTCGCTATCGTTGGAGTCGGGCTGATCGGCGGCTCGCTCGGCATGGCCCTCAAATCCCGGCGGCTGGCCCAAACGGTGATTGGGGTCGAGCGGAGGCCGGAGCGTCTGGACACGGCCCACGCACTCGGCGCGATTGATTCCGGCACGACGCGGCTCGAAGAGGCGGCGCGGGACGCCGACATTGTCGTGCTGTGTACGACCGTTGGGCATATCTTGGAAAGCCTGCCGGAGACTCTGGCAGCAGTCAAGCCCGGCGCGATTGTCACAGATGTCGGCTCCACGAAAGCGGCGATTGTGCAGGCGGCGGCAGGGGCAAAGAGCTTCATCGGCGGGCATCCGATGGCCGGCTCCGAACAAACCGGCGTCGAGGCCGCCACCCCCCTGCTGTTCGAGGAAGCGACTTGGGCGATCACGCCGGCGGAGACTACTGACCCTGCTGCTATCTCTCTTTTAGAGCGCTTTGCCCAATCCGTCGGCGCGACTACGCTTTTGCTGTCACCTGACGCCCACGACGCCATGCTCGCCATCACCAGCCACCTGCCTCATGTGCTGGCCTCGGCCCTCATGCGCCGGGCGTTCCAAACGCAGCAAGTCTACCCCCAAACCCAATTTCTCACCGCAGGCAGTTTCAATGACGGCACCCGCGTCGCCGCCTCCTCCCCCGAAATCTGGCGCGACGTGTGCCTCTCCAACCGTGATGCTCTCCTCCACGCCCTGCAAGCCTTTCGCGGCGAACTTGATACTTTAGAATCCGCCGTCGCCGCCCGCGACGCCGCTGGGATTGAGGCATTCTTCGCTGCCGGGGCATCGGCTAAACGCGGCTGGGGATCGCTCTGAGACAGACGTGGCAGAGGAAGTATTTCAAGCAATGTCTCCCCGAATGTATCTCCTGACGGGTATTTCTTTTTCCGGCAAGTCTACTTTGGCGCAGGTAATCGCTAAAGCCCAGAATCTCCCGATTGTTGACCCGAACAGCATAGCCCATGAACGAAAAATTGGTCTGAACGGGGAGGTGATAGCCGATGCAGAGTGGGTACTGATACACAAAGAAGCAGAACGGCGGGCGGCCCGGATACTCTTTAGAGGCAGCAGTCTTGTCTATGACACAACGGCTTTCACCCGACACCAGCGCCAGGAATTATGGCGCCTTGCAGTTCAATACAATGCCGAGCCTATTTTGATCTTTGTTTTCATTGATCGCGAGGAAGCATGGCAGCGGTGGGATAAAAACAATCAGACGCGAGAGCGGTTTGCTGTGCATGAAAATGATTTCAACATGGTTGCAGATAACTTCGAGCCGCCGGGCAGTGATGAGCCGCATTTAACTTATTGTGCTGGACAGGATATAACGCAATGGGTTCGTCTAAATCTTCCCAACAGTTCAGTCCTGAACTCCAAGCCGCATTAACGAAAGGTACTCAATATTAACGAAAGTTACTCAATGCAGGACAGCCCACAAGAACATATGCGCGGCGCGTTCCTCATCTCGTCAGACCGGGCGCGGCTGGATTTGAACACAACTCTGTGTCTCCTCCACAGCACACACTGGGGCAAAACCATGTCGCTGCACATTTTGGAACGTGCCGTTGCAAACTCGGTCTGCTTCGGGGTTTATACCGACAATCGGCAAATCGGGTTTGGGCGTGTCATTTCTGATCGTGCAACCTATGCCTATTTGACTGATTTCGTCATTGAAGAAAGCTATCGTGGGCAGGGCTTGGGGAAATGGCTTGTGGAGTGCGTGCTGTCGCATCCTGACTTCCAGCACTTGCGGCGCACGGCTCTTGTGACCATGAGCGCACAGCGCCTGTATGAGCCGTTTGGATTCACGGAAGGTTCAGGGCCGCTTGTCTATATGGAGAAGCGGGAAGCAGCTAACTTGCGGTGAACTCAGCGTTTAAGAAGTCGGCGGAGGATGCCGGATGGACAGAGAAGCAATCGAAACTTTTATCAAAAAGTCATTCAAAGGCGTCATCTTGGGAGACGGGTACAGCCTTCGCGATATGGAGGAGATGGACAACTGGGGCGAAAAAAGTCTAGCGGAGGATATAAAGACGTTTCCCGATGCCGAAATCAGAGACGACTGGACTGCCTTATCTACGGAAACTCTTGATCGCTATGCCGGTCTTGCACACGTTGATGCGGCGGGGTTTCGGTATTATATTCCCGCATTCATGCTCAGTGTGCTTACCGACTATCAACCCGGCGATATGCGCTTTATTTGCACTCTTTCTGCGCTTTATCCGAGACGGGACGGCTTGGCTGAGTACACAATCAGTCGGTACGCACTGCTGGACCAAAAGCAGCGTTCGGCGACTGCTGCCTACCTTCGCGCCCTCCCAACACTGGTGCCGCTGAACGCGGGCGATGAGAAGATCGTTGAAAGAGCCATTCGGAATTATTGGCACGAGTTTCTGCCTGATAAATAACTTCCTGATAGCCCGGCACTTTAAGTGCCGGGTTCTTTTGCTTTACAGCACTTTCAGGAAGTCTTTCGATTCGTCGAACTTGCGGCAGGTGTCGGTTTCGACGGCTTCCCAGACGGCGGGGCTGAACGCAAGCCATTTCTCGACTTCCGGGGCGAGCGGCATGACTTTGGCGTCGCCGCCGGAGCCGAGGCCGAGCTTTCTTGCGACATGGTCGGCGGCCTGAATGGTCGCGGTGATCTCAAAATGCTCTTTAGCGAATACCGGCTGATGATGCAGCGTGATCATGGACGTGAGGGACGGCGGCAGGTTCCACTTCTCGGCAATGCGTTTGCCGACCAGCGCGTGGCCGATGCCGAGGGCGGTCTTCTCCGACTCCCAAATGGAAATCTGGGCGGCGGCCGCCAGCTTGATGGCAATGGAATACTGGTCGGGGAAGTACTGGTCTAAGAACAGCTTGCCGACATCGTGCAGCAGGCCGCCGATGAAGACTTCTTCCACCGACTTCGCCCCAATCCCCTTACGCCGGGCGATGACCCCGGCGGCGACCGCAACGCCCAGTGAGTGCGCCCAGAACGCTTCTCGGTCGAGCGCAGTTTTTTGGCCTTGAGCATCGAAGGCTTTGAACGCGCCGAGAGACGTGGTCAGGTTGCGGACAGTGTTGAAGCCGAGGATGACGACGGCATTGGTGATGGTGGCGATCTTGCGCGGGAAGCCGTAGTAGGAGGAGTTGACCAGCCGCAGCACTTTCGAGGCCAGCGCCTGGTCCGCGGAGATCAGCCGGTTTAGGTCCGCCGCTGAGGTGTTAGGATCGCTGACCGTCTCCATGACCCGCATGATGACTGCCGGCAGCGGCGGCAGGTCTTGCAGCTCGTCTTCGATAATCCGCAGCAGGCGCTCCTGCTTCAGCTTGGTTTCAATCAGTGTCGGCACGGTCGGTCCTCATTCCCTGGCATGTAGTTCCCGTCACGCTCCTATTATCGGCGCGGGAAAAGGGAAACTAGAGGGAGTAAGCCCCGCCCTAAAGGGCAGATCTGGGGGGCGCGGACGCCAATCGGTCTGCCCTCCAGGTAGCCAGTGCTGCGACTGGAAATGTCAGCCAACGATAGCAATTCTGCTCTCCCGCCCGCAGGGCGGTTGGCGTCCGCGCCCCCCAGACCTGCCCTTTAGGGCGGGGCCGAGCGTTAGGACTTGATGAAAGGCAGCAGGGATCTAAAGGCGGGGGTGCCGGCCTCGCGAAGCATCTCATAGACGGCGGCTTCGGCGGCGCAGGGCAGAACGCCGCTGTCCCGCATCCGCTCCATGCCGAGCTTGTGCTTTTCGAGGGTGCGCGACGAAACAGCGTCGGCGGCGACATGGACCTGATAGCCTAAGTGCGTCAGGTCCAGCGCAGTCTGCGAGACGCAGATATGGGTTTCAAGGCCGCACAGCAGAATCTGGCGGCGGTCCGCCACCCTCTCTAAAAAGCCGTCGGCACCCGCACATGAAAAGCACATTTTGTCGGTAGACCTCGCAGCGGCAAAGTCTCGGCAGAGTTCGGTGATTTCGGGAACAACCCCGCCCATCCGCTTTTCATTCTGCGTCGTCGGGAACACGGGGACGTGCAGATGATACGCGGCTTCAATCAGCAGCCGCACATTGGCTGAGAGCCGCTCGCGGTCGTGCATAACGTTGAGGAAGGGCTCCTGCATGTCAATGACAACCAAAGCAGTCCGTTTCGGGTCAAGGATATTGGGGTGACGCTCAAAGTCAAGCATGAATTATTTTGACGGAAGATTATTCTGACGGAAGATTATTCTGACGCGGGGGCGGCGCAGGAGGCACGCACAACCAGGCGGCCGGGCAGGCAGATGTCGGCTTCCAGCGGCTCGGCGACCTCCAAATCCGCGTCTTCAAAGTCCGGGTTGTCGGGACTCGCATCGTGCAGGCGGTACAAGGCGGCGACGGCGGCCTGCGCGATTTGGATGACCGGCGGGCGGATGACAGTCAGCGGCGGGGTCAGGGCTTCGGCGAGGCGCGGCGTGTCCCCAAAGCCCGCGAGTGAAACCGCGCCCGGCACGGCAAGCCCCATTCCGGCGAGAGTCTGTGCCGAGACTGCCGCGCTGTTTTCATCCTGGCACACCAGCGCCGTCGGGCGGGCGCTCGGCGGTGCATCGGGACCGAACAGCTTGCCGACCGCCCAGCGGATCTGGTCCCGCTCTTCAAGTGTCTTCAGCACATCATACGCCAGATGCGTCACAGTCTCGCCGTTTCCTCCCCGCGCCGTCCAAGCGGACTTTAGTCCGGCCAGCCGCTCACGGGTGAGGCGCGGGGTTGTGCTTGACGCCAGCAGGACGGCCCGCCGATGACCCAGACCCCAGAGATAATCCCCCAGCATTCGGCCCGCCGCTGCGCCGTCGAGATGCACCTGCACCATCTCGCGCGGAGGGCTGTCTGTCTCGCCGATCATGACGCTGGGGATGCCGGCGGTCGCGGCCTCACGGGGCAGCAGGGTGGACGACAGCGAGATCATGCCCATTAGCCCAATCACATCCAGGCGGGGCAGATCTTCCGTCGTGAGAAGACGCAGGCCAAAGTCATCTTCCGTATCCGCCCCGTGGGATTTCGCGTACTCGCGCAGGGCGAACTGGAGGTTTTGGATCAAAAACGCGCTGCTTGACGAGTGTTCCGGGTCCCAGATGCCGATGAAATGCTCTGTCCGCAGTCTCCGCAAACGGCGGGAGCCGCGCGGACGCCCTGAGCGAACAGGCGTATAATGCAGCGTTTCCGCCATTTCCCGTACTTTTTTCCGCGTGCTTTCGCTGACAAAGGTGCCGTTGTCCCGCCCGCTCAACACAGTCGAGACGACGCTGGCCGAGACGCCCGTTTTTTCCGCAATGTCTTTGAGTGTTATCGGCATAAGGAAAACCTTCAGTCAATCAACCGCGAGTCAATCCGCAATGGTTCCAGTATACCTAAAAGTAGACACAAAAAAGCAGAGCCACCCCGCGTTATTGGAGACGAGAGTGACCCTGCTTTTCTTGGATGCTTTCTACAGCTTGCCGAGCGTCTTTAGGCTATTGACAGTCTCCTGCACTTTAGAGGCCGACTCTTTAATGCCCGCCAGCTCAACGTCCGTCAGCGGCGCAAGCTGCATGAGGTCGTAGACGGCTTCGACGCCGGAAGCTCCCAGCAGGGTCGGGACGCCGAAGTACAAGCCGGTGACGCCGTACTGGCCGTCCAGCAGCACGGTGCAGGCGAGAATGCGCTTGCGGTCCAGCAGCACGGCTTCCACCATCTCGGCGGTTGCGACGCCCGGCGCGTACCACGCGCTGGTGCCGATGAGGCCCGTGAGAATGCCCCCGCCCTGCCGCGTGTCGTCTTCGATCTTTTGGAGCTGCTCGGATGTTAATTTGCCGAGGTCCACCCATTTCTGGACCGGGATGCCGCCCACGGTCGTGAGTGAGCGCACCGGCACCATCTGGTCGCCGTGGCCGCCCAGCACATACGCCTGCACGTCTTCCACCGAGACGCCGACGGCAGCCGCGATGTAATTTCGGTAACGGGTGCTGTCCAAAACGCCCGCTTGCCCGATGACCCGTTCCGAAGGCAAGCCCGACGCTTTGAGCGCGACATGGCACATGGCGTCCAGCGGGTTTGAGACAACAATGTAGACCGCGTCCGGGCTGGCGGCGGCGGCCTGGGCAGCGACGCTCTGCACGATGTCGGCGTTCACAGCCAATAAATCTTCGCGGGACATGCCCGGAGTCCGGGGCCGGCCCGACGTGATCACGACCACGTCGCTGCCTGCCGTATCGCCGTAGTCCGACGTGCCTTTGATCCGGCCGTCATACCCGGCAATCGGCGAGACTTGGTTCAAATCCAGCGCCTTGCCCAGCGCCATCGAGCCGGTCTTGCGCGGTTTCTCTAATGTCAGATCGTCCGGCAAATCCAGCAAAACCACATCCGCGTAGCCCTGCTGCGCCACATGGAACGCCACGGTCGCGCCGACTGCGCCCGCACCGATGACGCTCACTTTTTTCTTTCCAGAAGCCATTTCTAATCTCTTTTCGTTGTGTTGTTATTGATTGTGTTAAGGCAGAAAATCGGCCACGGCAATTTGCACTTCCGGTTTAGCCAGCGGCGAAACTGTATCGCCCGTAAAGAAGAACTCCGCCTTCTCATACCCAAAGCCGAAAGGCTTGTGGGACATCGCTACCGGATTACGGTAAACTTCCACGCCGCATTTCGGCAGGTTGACGATCCAGTAATCCGCAACTCCTGCCTGTGCATAAAGGCTTCCTTTACAGTGTCGGTCTTCTACGAGCGTTAAATCGGCCACCTCGATGATTAGGCCCGCTGTCGTGGTCCTTATCTTCAAATCATCGCGCGGGTGACCAGCAAAGACCGCTGCGTCCGGGCGTGGCTCTGAGTCTGTCTCCATATCGAGCGGACTGCGAACAGCAGCATAATGACTCGGTCGGAAGACCTTCCACAATGTGTCCGCGACAAGGTTGACGCCAACCCAATGCTCCCGCGTCATCCGGCCTTCTTCGATAACTTCTCCGGCGATCAGCTCAACGTGCTTGTCAATAAACCAGCCCATTTCGTCCATGTGGCAGTATTGGTCTTTCGTCCAGCGAAAAGGCTTTGGCGGAGTAGGATTGCTGCCGATTGCCATAGCGTCCTTTTACTTTCGTGTCAGCCAATCGGAGATTTTCGCCCACTGTCCTTCGCCTTGCATTGCTTCGGCCTCGCTCAGAGTGAGGCTATAAACCCCTCCACTATCTTGGAATTGGGTGCCATGTTTTTCCTGATACCTAGCGCGGTAGGCAATGTGGCTCTCCGAAACTCTGTCCACAAGCTCTTTAGAAGTAAATACAAAAAAGCGGGGCGAAGTGTGCATATCTTCATCAGGGACTAGAACCAGCACCCAGAACAGTTGCGAGTCGGTATTGTTCTTATCAATCGAGTGCTGGCCCGTGATCCACTTCTTGTTTGGGGACGCTGTAGTTTTGACCTCGATGACTGCTGTTTGGCGACTCTGCTGGTCGAACGCTAATACATCTGCGTTCTTAGCAGCTCCGTAAGTGACGGAAGCGAAAATGCCGCGCCGGTTCAGCTCAGCGGCAACATAGAATTCGCCGGCTAAGTTGAGTGAGTATTTTTGCCGCTGGCTGCCTCTAACTCCATTACTGAAGTCGTGTTCCGGCATTGTCTCTTGGTCCGGCATTGTCTCTTGGTCAAGAGTTGTCGTTTTCATAGCTTTGTTTTTCCCTTGAAGTTGGCTCCCGCGCACTGATGAGGCGGATTGCCCGCACCCGCTCTGTGTAAGAAACCACGGGAAGCCGGTTCTGAGAAGAGAGACCGATACTAACATATCGATCCTCTTCGTCAGAGTGCATCCAATCGGCTTCCGTGAGCATCAGATCGTCATCAAAAACAGTGGTAGCCTCTTCAAAGCTGACTCTGTGTTTGCGAACATTTGTCGTTGCTTTCTCGTCATCCCACTCGAAATCGAAGACTGCGCCGGAGAGACTTCCCACATCCTAGCCCGCCTGCATTTTGGCGATGATGGCGTCGGCCATCTCGGCGGTGCCGACGGCGGTGGGGTCGTTGCGGTCGGCTTTCATGTCGTAGGTGACGTTTTCGCCTTCGGCGATGACAT
>CAXSFV010000019.1:0-64619 GCA_964236795.1 uncultured Armatimonadales bacterium
GCTCGCGGATTTCGTGGAGCAGGTCGTCTACTTGGCCCTTGATCGGCTTGATAATGATTTCGGGGTCAATAAGGCCGGTGGGGCGGATGATCTGCTGGACAATCTGCTCGGAATGCTCGCGCTCATAGGCGGCGGGCGTCGCCGAGACGAAGACGCACTGACCCACGCGCTCCTGGAACTCCTCAAACTTCAAGGGCCGGTTGTCGCCCGCCGACGGCAGCCGGAAGCCGTACTCGATCAGCGTATCTTTGCGGGCCTTGTCGCCGTTGTACATCGCCCGAAGCTGGGGCAAAGTTTGGTGCGACTCGTCAATGACAATCATGAAGTCCTTTGGGAAGTAATCCAGCAGCGTGGACGGCGCGGAGCCGGGGGCGCGGCCGTCGAACCAGCGCGAATAATTCTCAATGCCGTTGCAGTAGCCGACTTCCCGGATCATCTCTAAATCAAAGCGCGTCCGCTGCTCGATCCGCTGGGCTTCCAAAAGCTTGCCCTGCTGCTTGAACAGCGCGACCCGCTGGATCATTTCTTCTTCAATGCCGATCACCGCCTGCTCCTGCCGCTCCGGGCTGGACACAAAGTGGGACGCCGGGAAGATCGTAATCTCGTCTTTTGACGACTGCACTTCACCCGTCAGCGGGTCCACGGTCGTGATCTTCTCCACTTCGTCGCCGAAGAACTCGACCCGGACGATAATCTCTTCATCGGCGGGCTGAAGCTCCAAAATGTCGCCGCGCACCCGGAAGGTGGACCGGGTCAGTATCAGATCGTTGCGGCTGAACTGCATGGCGACCAGCCGCCGCAGCATGTCGTCGCGGTCGTATTCTTTGCCGCGCTCGAATTTGAGAATGATCTGGGCGTATTCGGCGGGCGAGCCGAGGCCGTAGATGCACGAGACCGACGCCACAATGACCACGTCGCGCCGCTCCAAGATCGCCTGGGTCGCCGAGTGCCGCAGCCGATCAATCTCGTCGTTGATCGCCGAGTCTTTCTCAATAAACGTGTCCGTCTGCGGGATATACGCTTCCGGCTGGTAGTAATCGTAGTACGAGACAAAATACTCGACGGCGTTCTGCCCGAAGAAGTCTCTAAATTCCGAGCAAAGCTGCGCCGCCAAAGTCTTGTTGTGCGCGATTACCAGCGTCGGCTTCTGCACCCGCTCGATGAGATTCGCCGCCGAGAATGTTTTCCCTGTGCCCGTCGCTCCTAAGAGTGTTTGATATTTATTGCCTCGAATAATGCCTTGCGCCAGCTTGTCAATCGCCGTCGGCTGGTCGCCGGACGGCTTGTAATTCGAGATAACTTTGAAGTCCATTGTCTTTTGTGTTCCTACGGGTTGGCCGCCAGCCAGTCGCCCGGCGTTTGAGTCGGGACCGCCGCCGTGCCGCGCGTCAGCAGTTCTTGATCCTAGGTAATCAGCGTTGTCCCATACTCCTGCGCCACGGCGATATACACGGCATCCGCACCGCGCAGACGGCAGGTGATAGCGGCGTCAGTGGCAAGATCCGCTCGGCTTTCATCGAGCAGCACGAGACTCAGATCAGGAAGACGCCGGATGCCGTCAACCGTCCGGGTCGCAAATTCGGCTCTGCCGGTCGGTCTCGCAATCCCAGCGGCAACTTCCGGCAGCAGAATCGTCGGACAGTACAAGGATATGGAGAGCGCGAAGGTACGCGCGAAAAACGCTCGGCTGATCTGGTGCTGGGCCTCAGTCGCCGAAGCGGCAGAAACAAAGACGTTTGCATCCACTGTCAGCATTAGCGCCTCATTTCGGAAATAACGTCAACTGCCGAGACTCCCGTCGGCCAGACCTTGCCGATCTCCCCCGATAGCGCATCCCATTCTTTCAGCCACGATTCATATGTCTGCCGCCGCTGCTCTTCTGTCGGCTCCGGCTCGACAATCAGTTTCTTTCCGACAACTTCCACAAGGTAGCGGCCATGCGGCTGTGCGGCCCCAAGCATTTCCGTCGGCACCCGCAGCAGTCCTTGTTCATCCGCTTCAATGACATGTCCCATGCGTATTTCCCCCGTCAAGCAAAAGGCGGCCTTGAGAGACTTCCAAAAAGGCTTCCAAAGACCGCCGCAAACTGATGTTCTATTATACCCGAATTGGCCGAATTTCGGTGCGAGCGTAGGAGGAAAGGCGCCCTTCAGCGCGAATGGGCCGCTACTCGCCGCTGACTTGAATGTCGTTCTGGACGGCCTTGCCGGAGCCGAGCGTGTCCCGTGCAATGCGCCCAGCCCGTGCTTTCTGCGCCGCCGAGTTGACGGTGCCGTGCAGGCTGACGCCGTTTGTGCCGGCGTCCACGCGGACCCCGTGGACATCTGCCGATTGCAAGGCCGCCGTGACCCGCGAGCCGAGTTCGAGCTTCGCAAGCTGCGGTTTGGCCGCTGTGATGTTGCGCTGCATGTCCTGCTTCGCGCTGTCAAGGGTCTGCTGCGAACAGCCCGGCAGCGCGAGCGCTAGGCCCAGCAGCGCGGAAATAGCCGTCAAGGCAGAGGTGTGTTTCATAGTTTGTATTATAGACGCTCGCGCCCGAAATGAAAACAATTTGGGGCGACCGCTGGCGGAGACAGCGGCAGCGCCGGCACTGTGCAAAGGAGGCCGAGGATGGACCCGGTTCAATCTTGGTGGAGGTGGCTTTTTGATTTTTCGGCGGGCCGAGAAGAAGACCTGCGCGTCGCCCGTGTTTTGACAGGCATTCTTCAAGTCGCGCTCGCGGAATCGGAGACGGATGCCGGGTTTGAGCGATGCTTTCGGCAGCTCGTCAAGGCTTCCAGCGGTTTGGAGGAGAAACGCACTTGGGCGTGGCTGGGTCGCCGCTTAAGCGACTACCGGCGAGCCAGCGAGTTTAAGGCGATGCCTCGCGTGTTGGCGGAGCGTTTTCTGAGCGACATCCCCCGCCGCTATGGGATCAAGTCAATGTTTTGAGGCTCTAAAACCGCAGGTGATGGGCGGACAGCCAGCCGATGCGGGCAATGCCGGTCAGCAGGACGGCAAGACAGGCGGCGCAGCTCAGGCCGGCCGAGGTGCGCGGCGATAGCGGAAGAAGCGTCCTGCCGCTGATCCAGAAGACGCCGCAACGGAGCCAGAGCAGGGCGAACAGGAGAAAGATGGCCGGGCCGAGCGGGTGCCAGTGCAGGGACTCCCATAAGCGCCCGTGACCGAGGCAGACAAACGACCGAGTGAGGCCGCAGCCGGGGCAGGGCAGGCCGGTCAAGTGGTAAAAAAGGCAGAAGGACGGCAGGTGTCCAATTTGCCCGTTCGCGCCGCGCGGCAGGGGCAGCAGCACACTTGCTGCAAAGGCTCCCGACAGCAGCAGGAAAATCGTTCCGGCATTAGTTTTTTTTGCGGCACCGGAGTTCATCACGTCAGGCTGGAAGCGAGGGAGCGGTTTTTGGTGATAGTTGGCTCCAGGGCGAGCGTGTTCAAGTCAAACGCATGAAATCCCATCTGTCCGAGAAGCTGATGAGCAATGGCGCAGTAGAGCGTGACATCCCGATAAACACGGGCAGTCTGCATTGCTCCCTCAAGGCCCGACAGAAACGCCTGGGCTTGAAGAGTCGCCGCTCCTTCAAAGTGTAAACAGCCGTCAGACCGGCCTGCGTCCATGATGCGGGCCAGCCAAGCTTCATTCTCGCGGAAGAAGCCCGCAACCTCTTCCTGCATCCCGTCTGAAAGCGCCTGCCACTCGCCGACCAAAACGCCGCACAGGCAGAGGCAGCCGCCGGCGCTGTCCGGCCCGCTGCGGAGCATGTCGCGGAACATCTGCGCGTACCGCTGAAGCGCCTGGTCGGCCTCCGGCGCGACAAGCTCAATCCGGCAGCAGTGGCGGCGGAACTCCTCCCGGTAGCGGGCAATCATCTCTCGACCCAAATCGGTCTTCGCCGGGAAGTAGTAATGAATGCTCGCTTTTCGGATCCCGATGGCGGTAGCGATGTCGGCATAAGAAAAGGCATGAAAGCCGCGCGTTTGCACAAGGAGCTGGGCGCTGTCGAGGATTTGCTCACGCATAGTCACTTTTTGCTGCATATCTCCATTCTACCCGGTTTCGACGAGTTAGTGCTCGCTGCGGGAACAATCTATCTACCAGTAGGTTGACAAAGTGTGAAAAGTTTGATATACTCTTTTCAACACCGACCCTGGAGGTTTTTTCATGCCAACTTTGGAAGCGACGACGAACGTCACCGATTTCTCGCCGAATGAAGCTCTGCGGCCCATTGACTGCATGGGGCTGACTGGCCTTGTGGATAAGAATAAGGCTAATCCCGCGGGCGGCAAAGTCACCCTGCGGGCCACCACCGTGACCGAAGGCCAGATGCGGAACCTGACTTATATTCGCGACCTTGCCCCGGTTGTGATTGACGAGCCGCCGCACCTGCTCGGCGAAAACACTGCGCCGAACCCGTCGGAAGCGGTTCTGGCCGCCCTCGGCGCCTGCCTTGCAGTCGGCTACATGGCGAACGCCAGCCACCACGGTATCACGCTCTCCGAGATTAAAATCGAGATGGAAGGCGACATTGACGTGTCCGCCGTCTGGGGTCTCGGCGACGTTCCCGACGACAAAGTGGCCGGCTTCACGGCCCTGCGCGTCAAGGCCCATCTGAAGGGCGATGCGTCCCGCGAGCAGCTTGACGACATCGTGCAGAACGCCAACCGCTGGTCTCCTGTTGCGTCCACGCTCCGCAACAATGTCCAAGTGACGGCGATGCTGGCGGAGTAAAGCTGCCCAATTTAGAAGCGTGGGAATAAATTCCCACGCTTCCTGCCCTAAGAATCCAAAACCGCCCACGGTCAATGCCGACCTTCCTCATGCTTTCTCCCGCAGCGCATGGCCGCGCCGCGCTTATTTTCTTTGGAGAACACCGATGGAGAACACGCTGATTGATCCGGCCCATTTGACCGCTCTCATGGAAGCCGGCACTGCGGTCGTCATTGATACCCGCGCCCCCGAAGAGTATGCCGCCGGACACATCCCCGGCGCCGTCAACATCCGCGAGATTTTCAGCTACCTGGCGACTTCCACCCCCGACGGCCTTCAAGAGCTGCACCAGACGTTCGCCGATCTGCTCGGCGCGGCGGGCTTGTCCGGCTCGGAACATGCCGTCATCTACGAAGACGCCATGAACAACGGCTACGGCCAGTCCTGCCGGGGCTACTTCCTGCTGAATTATCTCGGCTACAAGAATGTCTCCATCCTGCACGGAGGGCTGACTGCCTGGACCGATGCCGGGCTGCCGCTTACGACCGATGTTCCCACCCCGGAAAAAAAGACGTTCCCGCTGGCCGTGGACTCGTCTCTCATGGTCACGACCCCGGAAATGCTGGAGTCTCTCAAAGACCCCTCCATTGTCAAGCTGGATGTCCGAGACTGGGATGAATGGGCCGCCGAAAGCTCCTCCCCTTACGGCAAAGATTTTACCCCGCGCAAAGGCCGCATTCCCGATGCCGTTCTGATCGAATGGTATACTCTGATGAAGCCCACCGGCAACGGCCCGATGTTTAAGTCCAAAGAAGAGATCAAAGACATCGCGGCCAAAGTCGGCATCACGCCTGAATCCACCGTCAACATTTACTGCTTCAAGGGCGCACGGGCTTCCAACACGTTTGTTGCGCTGAATGAAGCGGGAATTAAGAACCTGAAAATTTACTTTGCGTCCTGGAACGAATGGTCCCGTGACCCATCGCTGCCGATTGAGGAAGGCGCTCCCGATCCGAGCCGCCCCGCCGTCCGCGCCTGACCCTGCATTGATAGAACTGGACTTGCTTTATGTCTGCCGCTGCCGCCTCATTTGATATGGTTCCGTTCGGGGCCGTTTTGTCCAGCCTGCGCGATGCCGTCGTGCAGGATCTGCGGCCTGCTGTCGAAGACATTGACGCACGCGGAGTTTATCCCCGTGCGTTCATGGAGCGGATGGGCACTCTCGGCGGCTTCGCCCAGGGCGTCCCTGCCGAGTACGGCGGCGCGGGCCACGGCGTTCAGGACACGGTCAAGCTGATGGAGGAAGTCGCGCGGGAATGCCTTTCCACCGGCTTCTGCGTTTGGTGCCAGACGGTTTGCGCCTGGTACATTCAAAACGGCGGCAGCGAGTTTTTGAAGACAGAGCTTCTGCCCCAAATCGCAAGCGGCCAAATGATCGCCGGGACCGGCATGTCCAACCCGATGAAGCACTTTGCCGACATTGAGAAAATCCGGCTGACGGCGACGCCTGCGCCGGGCGGCTACAAGATCAGCGGCGCTTTGCCCTGGGTGTCTAATGCCGTTCCCGAAGGATGCTTTGCGTTTGTCGCGCAGATCGCGGGGACCGGCGAGTATCTCATGGCGATCACGCCGCCTCATGCGCCGGGCCTGACCCTTGGCGACGGCGGCCATTTTATTGCACTCGAAGGCAGCAGCACGCATAACGCGGTCTTCAAAGACATGTTCCTGCCGGATGATTTTGTCCTCGCCGCCCCCTGCCGCGCGTACATCACCTCTATCCGTCCGGGGTTTGTCTTGACCCAAGCGGGCTTCGGCTTGGGCCTGGTTGCGAGCTGCATTGATTTGATGCGCCGGTCCAATGACCGAGTCGGCCATGTCAACCGCTACTTAGATGACGGAGCGGACGAGATCGAAGCAGACTTGCAGGACGCCCGCTGCCGCACCTACGCGCTGGCCGAACAAATCGGCTGCGGCGAGCAGGTTTTAGGACCGGAGGCGACCCGCGAGGCGGTGGCCTGCCGCATTCTGGCATCCGAACTGTCCCTGCGGGCGTCGCAGGCGGCGATGCTGCACATGGGCGCGGCGGGCTACCGCTCCGGCTCGGTGGCGGAGCGCAAACTGCGCGAGTCCTACTTTGTCGCCATTGTCACCCCTGCCCTCAAGCACTTAAAAAAGCTTCAGCACGATATGAAAGAAAAGAATGTGAAGGAGAACTCTTGATGACCGTTTTGCCCGAAATCACGCAAACTTTACTGGCCGCTAAAAAGGCCAAGTGCCTCAGCTTTACGGATTTAGAGCCGATTGTTGGGCTGGACGAAGTCTGCATCGCCGCGATCATTTACCGCCAGGCGACCGCGACGCCCGAAGAAGCCCTGAAGCTGACTCAGGCGCTAGGCTTAGGGCCGGACACGGCGAGCGAGCTGACGGAATACAACGTCAAGGGCCTCGGCCCGGTGGTGCCGACCGACCCGTTCGTGTACCGCTTCTACGAGATCGTGCAGGTCTACGGGCTGCCTCTAAAGTCGGTGATCCAGGAGAAGTTCGGGGAGGGGATTATGTCGGCGATTGACTTCACGATGCACGTCGAGAAAGAAGCCGACCCGAAGGGTGACCGGGTGAAGCTGACGATGAACGGCAAGTTCCTGCCGTACAAGAAGTGGTAAAGAACCCTGCCCTAAACGGCACGGCTTCAAAGGTGCAAGCCCCCGCCTTCTGCACTGGCAGACCCGGAGGGCGCAGGTGAGGACCACTCTAAAATCTTCGCCCGCGCAGGCGGGGGTTTGCACTTCAAAGCACGGGGGTTCAGCCCCGTGTTTTCTTCTCCATCCCTCAAAACTGCCCCGCCCCGTTCTCCGCCGCCCGCCAGACCCGGTTCAGTCCTTCCTGCTGCAACGCCGGGTTCAGCAGCCCCAGACTCGCAAAGCCGCCTGCCCCGATCAAATCCAGCACCAGATACAAAACCGCGTTATCGGTCGGCGGCAGGCCGACCCGAACGCACATCTCGGCGATCCGCTTTCCCATTTTATAGTCCCAGTAAATGTTGTACAGGCCACAGGTCAGCAGGCACAGCAGCACTTCCAGGCCCGGACTCGTGTCCGGTTCTCCCAGAAATTCCTGCGTTTCCTGCGACACTACATAGATAAAATACAAGTAATAAATCCCGCAAGTCAGCAGGATCAGCAGCAGTGTCAGCCCAGGACTGCGCGGAGTTCCAAGTCGCATCAGTAAGCCTTTCATCGCATAATCACGACTTGTTTCGTTATCTTCTGTTCATCTTCCTCTGTTTGTTCCGCCGCAGGCGCGGGTAACGTACAGTATTAGAAACAAAGAGGAGCCGCGAAAACCCAATGCGGAGGAAGGAAAACGGGATGTCCGTTTCAAAATTACCGACGCCGCTGCTGGAATTCTGGCTGCCGGCGGACATCGGCGCCGTGCCGTCCGCGCGGAAGAAGGCGATGCGGGTCTGCACCGACGCCGGACTGACCGATGACGACTGCTTTGCGCTGGATCTGGCGCTGGGCGAAGCACTAGCGAATGCGGTCACTCACGGGAATGGCGGCGCAGCAGCCGTCGGGAAAATCTACCTCGGCTTGTGGAACTTTCAGAGCCGGCTCATCATACAAGTGCGGGACAATGGGCCGGGGTTTACGCCGCCGCACCCGCCCTATGCCATGCCGGAGGCTCACCGGCACGATACGCATGGGCGCGGCCTGCCGCTGATGGAAACGCTGACGGATGCGCTGGCTGTCTGCCGAGGCTGCATTGTTGAAGGCGGTGCGTCCGTGTTCTTGATTAAAGCTATGCCGAGCGGCAAAGACTAGGCACAGTGTAAGAGACGGCCAAAGAGACGCTGGAAACAGCGTCTTTTTTATTGGATTTATTTTGTCTGCACCGGTTCTTTTTGAACTGGGCGTGTGTCTAGTCTGTATTGGGAGTACAATGGAAGCCGATGGGAACTTAACCCGCCTGCACGGGCGTTTAAATCCTATCCCAATTGTTTAGGCAGGAGACTGTTCGTGGCCACGACAAATGATCCGCCTGTCCGCGCAGCCGCTGTTGCGCTGACCCTCGCCCGCCGGGGCGACCGCAAGGCATTCGGCCGCCTAACGGAGCCGTATCGCCGGGAGCTGATCGCGTATTGCTACCGCTTGACCGGAACCCTGACTGAAGCCGAAGACATGGTGCAGGAGTGTTTCCTGCGGGCCTTCAAGGCGCTGGAAGCGTTTGAAGGCCGGGCCAGTCTCCGGGCCTGGCTTTATAAGATCGCCCACAATTTATGCCTCAACCATGTCCAGCGCCGCCCGCCGGTCTGGGCGCCGCTGGAAGAAGCCCAGGCGCAGCGTCAGGAAATGACGTCGGAGATTGAAGACGCCGAGCTGGGCCGCGAAAACGTGCGCCTCGGCTTTGTCGCTCTCGTGCAGAGCCTGCCCCCGCGCCAGCGTGCGGCTTTGGTTCTGCGCGACGTGCTGGGGTGGAGCGCGGAAGAAACGGCCCGGATTTTGGAGACGACCGTGCCGGCGGTCAAGAACGCGCTGGGGCGGGCACGGCAGACGCTGGCCCGGCACCCCTCCGGCGGCGACCCCGCCGATGTCGCAGATCTGGCGGCTTCCGACCCCGAAGCGCGGGAAACGGTCGCACAATGGGTAGATGCATTTGAAAAAGGCAACACCGTCCGCATGGTCGCTCTTTTGACCGGCGAATGGAATCCAAGCAGCTATGGCGAAAAAGAAAACAGACATACTCAAGACCGATACAGAGAAGCTGATGAAGAACGAGAGGAAAGAACGCATGGCAAGCGACAAGAACGAGCGGCGCAGCCAGGGGCGCCGAGATAATAACGATGGCGCCGGGGTGCCTCGCTCCCAGGAAACGGCGGTGCGGGCGATCTCCGTGCTGGACGAAATCTTAAAATCCACCGATCCGATTGACCCGAACTATCAGTACCTGCTGCTTCTGCGCCACCAGCTTGAAGTAGACGAGCAGCAGTCCGCCGAAGCCCAAGAACTGATCCAGAAGTACGACGATGCGTACAACAAGCTGACCGCGCCCGCCAACCGGGTCGCTGTCTTCTTGTCCAAAAACGAGGACGGCACGGCGAATATCGCGATGGGCGACAACGACTTCTACACCAATGTTGACCCCAACGTAGATGTAGAGACGCTTCAGTCCGGCACGCGCGTCAAAGTCAACGAGGCGTATGCGGTCGTCGGCGACTTAGGGTTTGCCCAGAACGGCCCGGTCGTCAAAGTCGCCGAAGCGCTTGCCGACGGACGCCTGCGGATCGGCGGCGACCAGCAGGGCCAGAACACGCGGATTGTCGTGCGCGGCGCGGGGCTGGAAGAAGCCCCCATCAAGACCGGCACGGAAGTCCGCATGGAGCCGAACTTCCGCGTGGCGTTAGAGGCATTCCCGGCCAAAGAGTCCCAGGAGTTCTTTTTGGACCAGATCACCGAAATCCCGTGGAGCCAGATCGGCGGCCAGCAGGAAGCAATTGCGGTCATCAAGGACGCCATCGAGCTGCCCCTGCTGTACCCGGAGCTGTACGAGCGGTTCGGCAAGCGCCCGCTGAAGGGCATTCTCTTGTACGGCCCTCCCGGCTGCGGCAAGACGCTGATTGGCAAGGCGACGGCCTACAATATCACGCAGGAGTACAAAGCTAGGACCAAGCGGGACGTCAAAGAGTACTTTATGTACATCAACGGCCCGAAAATCCTGAACATGTGGCTCGGCGAGTCCGAGCGGCAGGTGCGCGAGATCTTCTCGACCGCCCGCGAAAAGGCCAAAGAAGGTTACTTGGTGTTCATCTTCATTGATGAAGCGGAGAGCATCCTGCGAACCCGTTCTTCGGGCCGGTTCACGAACATTTCCAACACCGTCGTGCCGCAGTTCTGCGCCGAGATGGACGGCCTGGTGTCTTTGGAGAACGTCGTCGTCATGCTGACGTCGAACCGCCCGGACTACATTGATCCGGCGATCCTGCGCCCGGAGCGCATTGACCGCAAGGTAAAAGTCGTCCGCCCGGACAAGAAAAGCACCAACGACATTCTGGGCATCTACCTGCACAAAGACCTGCCGTTGGACTACAAGACGGTAGACGAGCAGGGCGGAATCGAGCCGGCGCGTCAGATGCTAATTGATAAGACGACCGAGCTGATCTGGTCCAAGACGCACGAAACCGAGTTTTTGGAGGTTTACCTCAAAAACGGCTCGGTGGACACGCTCTACTGGAAAGACTTGGTTTCCGGCGCTCTCTTAACTTCGGTGGTCGAGCGGGCCAAAGACTTTGCCATCAAGCGCTCGATTGATGTCAAGTCCACCAAAGAAGGCGTCTCGCTCGACGACCTGGACCGCGCGGTGCGAATGGAGTTCAAGGAAAACGAGATTTTCCCGAAGACCGACAACATCGAAGACTGGCTGAAGCTGCTGGACTACGAGCCGGACAATGTCGTGCGCCTGAACCCGATCTCTCCGAAGAAGGCCACGCAGACCACGCGCCGGAACGTGATCTAGCGAGCGAATGGAGAGCGAGGAGCGCGAGGGAATAAATTCCTCTCGCTGAATAGCGTCCTTCGGATGAGAAGATGAAGACAGTTGCTCTTCTCTGTTATTACCGTCCGAAGGATGTCATTCAGCGAGAGGAATTTATTCCCTCGTCTCTCCTGCCTACTTTGAGGGAGACCAACTTTTGCCATTATTCGGCACGGAAACAGAATACGGAATTGCCGTGGAAGGCAAAGGGGCCAGCGATCTGCTGGCCGAGTCCCGCGCGGTCGTCAAAGCGTATCAAGGTAAAATCGCCTGCCCCTGGTATTACAAAGGCGAAGACCCGCGCAACGACATGCGCGGCTTCCATGTAGACAAGCTGACGATTGACCCGGAAGACGCGAAGTTCGACGCGCCCAACCAGAAGATGCTGCCGGTGGAAGAAGAGCGGGCGGACCGGGTGCTGATCAACGGCGCACGGTTCTATAACGATCACGGCCACCCGGAGTATTCCACCCCGGAATGCGCGTCGCTTTTAGATTTAGTCGCTCACGACAAAGCCGGGGAAAAGATCGTTTTGGCGGCGGCGCAGGCCCGGATGGAGAAATCCGGCGTCGGTCAAGTCCATATCTTCAAGAACAATACTGATTTTCATGGGTCGTCCTACGGCACGCACGAGAATTATCTAATCCCGCGTGAGACGCCGTTTGCCGAATTGTTGTCGGGCCTGCTGCCGTTCTTTTCCACCCGCATTCTCTACGCAGGGCAGGGCAAGATGGGCATTGAGCCGCGCGGCGACGCCGGCATTTACCAGTTGTCCCAGCGGGCGGACTTCTTCACGGAAGATGCTTCGGTGGATACGCTGCACCGGCGGCCTTTAGTCAACACGCGCGATGAGCCGCATGCCGACCCCCGCCTCTGGCGGCGGCTGCATGTCATCTGCGGCGACGCGAATATGTCCGAGTATGCGACTGCGCTCAAAATCGGTACGACTTATTTAGTCACATCGCTGATCGAGCAGGGGTGGCAGCCCTGGGTGAAGCTGAAGTCGCCGACGGAAGCTATTAAGCAGATTTCGCGCGATCAGTCGCACAAATGGCTGGTGGAGTCTGAAACCGGCACGATTTCGGGAATAGACATTCAGCGCGTGTATCTCGCGGCGGCAAAAGAAAAGCTGTCCGGGCGCGGCTTTGATACCGACTGGACCTTGACCGAATGGGAGCGGACGCTGGACGCGCTTGAAACCGACCCGCTTTCGCTCGGCAATAAGCTGGACTGGGTTGCGAAGCGCAATCTGCTGGCCGATTATGTCGAGTCCGAAGGCGTTGCATGGAGCGATGAGACCCTGCCGTCTTTCGACTTGGCCTACAGCAATGTTGACCCCGACGAGGGCCTTTACTATGCGCTAGAGCAGGCCGGCGAGATGGTGCGCCTCACGAGCGACAGCGCTGTCGAAGCCGCCCGAACCGAAGGGCCGACCAATACTCGCGCGGCTATTCGCGGCTATTTGGTGGATAAGTTCGGCGATGCCATCGGTGTTTTGGGCTGGAACAAAGTGGTTCTGCGTACAGAGACCGAGTCGTGGGTCGCCGATTTGGACAATTATCTCACACCCGCCGCCGTCGCCGACGCGATGACGCTGATTACCGAGGCCCGGACGCTCGACGAACTTGTGCGTCATTTCCGCGAAAACGCGAAATAGCGTCTCTTGCAGACTTTTCGGCTTGACAGACTTTTTAGCTTGCAGGATTCTCAGTCCTGGCCGTCGAATCTCAATTTGTCCTCTTGCTGACACTTGCTTATTTCTGGAAAGGAACTTGACCATGACCGGAACGAACTTTACGCCTGACGACGACCGCGCGACACGCCCGACGGGCCCCGCCGAACCCCTCCGCAAAGAGGGTGACGAGACCGGCCCGTCCAAGCCCGATGTTCAGCGGCCCGACCGCAGCGACCTTCTCAAGCGCATGAAGCGGGTAGACCCCGATCAGGCCCGCCGCTACCGCCAGCGCAGCGGCCAGTAATATACTTGTAGGGGCGGGGCTTGCCCCCGCCCTCTATTTCCCGATCTCTATATTTTCCGCGCCCTGTTCTCCGATGGGTACTTCCCCCCGCCTTCGGGCCAGAGGGGGGGCAGGGGTAAACCCTGCCCCTACAGATTGTGTGTGACACTTATGCTTCGATTTGATAATGACAGTGGCGGCTTTTCCGCGCTGTTTTCCGATAACAATTTTGCCCAGAATACCCTGCATGACCGGCTGCCGATGCCGACGCCGGTGCCGAATGTGCCGGGCGCTCGCGACGTGGACACGCACGGCACGACCGTCATTGCGGTCAAGTACAAAGACGGCCTCATCAATGTCGCTGACCGCCGCGCGACCGCCGGCTACACGGTCATGTACGATCAGGCCGAGAAAGTCTTGGCTTTGGACGACTACACGCTGATCTCTATTTCAGGATCGTTCGCCAAAAGCGTTGAAGTCGTCCGCTACCTGCGCCATGCGTTCAAGTACTTTGAGCGCTCCCAGCTTCAGCCCATGTCCCAGGAAGGCAAGCTGATGGAATTATCGCGCGTCATCGCGAACAACGTCCCGGCGGCTTTGCAGGGCATCGGCGCGTTTATTCCCGTGCTGTCCACGTTTGACCGGGACACCAACCAGGGCCGCATCTACTTCTATGATGTGCTGGGTGGCCAGTTCGAGACCGCCGAATACGGCGCGGCGGGCAGCGGCTCGGCCCCGATCAAGGGCGCGTTTGAGTATATTCTGAAGACCAAAGGCCCCTTCCGAGAAATGGACCGCGAGACGGCCTTGCGCGAGACCTTGACGCTGCTCGACATCGCCGCCGATCTCGACACTGCCACCGGCGGCTCGGCAAAGTTCCTGCCCGCTGCGAAGTATATTACTGCTGACGGCATCCGCGACTTCTCCGACGCCGAGATTAAAGCGGCGCTTGGCCGGTCGTAATTTCGGAACCCACCCCGCCGCAAGCGGCGACCCTCCCGAAGCGGGAGGGTGAAGAGTTCGGCCAAATTGGCATTTGCTCTTCGTCCTCCCCTTTGGGGAGGACCCCTGCGAAGCAAGGAGGTGGGTTCCTATTCTGGAGTAACCTATTGCCTTCCTATAGCCCTTACGACTGGAACGAAAGTATCCAGCAGCGAAATGAATACATTGAAGACCGCCTCAAAGACGGCAGCCCGGTGGTCGCGCTCACCTACGACGGCGGCCTGCTGCTGCTGTCGGCGCGGCAGACCCAGCGCAAAATCTATGAAGTTTACGACAAGCTGATGTTCAGCGCCATCGGCAACCAAAGCGACGTAGAGCAGATCCGGCGCGGCGCGATTGACGCCGCCCACCAGGAAGGCTTCCAGCGCTCGCCCGACGACGTGAGCGTTCAGCGATTGATCTCGTTCCAGCTTTCCCCGGCCATCAAGCGCATCTACGGCGACCCGTTTGCCCAGCCGATTGTCATCAAAGGCATCTTCGCCGAGCTTGGCAAGACGCCGGAGCGCGACATTTTGATGACGCTTTCCTACGACGGCGAGTTCTCGACTTCGCCCGGCATGGCGGTCGCCGCCGGCACGGCCTACGCCGAAGACCGGATGCGGGAGCATTTGAAGTCCGAGACCGAGACAGGAACGCCGTCGCTTGACGCCGCCCTGCGGGCCGCACTGTATGCGTGGGGCGTCGGCATGAAGCATCTGGAGTCCGAGGACCGGGCCGATGCCGATTATTCCACCGACGGCGAAGGCAAGCCGGACGTGTCCGTATTCATCACCGAGCATCTCGGCAAAGGCTGGACCATCGAGGCGGGTATCTTGGAGCGTAACACCACCCGCGAAAGCCGCTTCCGCCTGCTGTCGGAGAACGAACTGTCTGAGGCGACTGCGCGGTACAAGTAGGAACAAACTATGGACAAGCGTATTTTCGGAATTGAAACCGAGTTCGGCTGCCTCGTCAACGACGACTCCGCCGGCACGGCAGAAATGATCGTCGAGCAGGTCAAGGACCATGCGTTCTACAAAGACAAGCTGGGCCTGATTGACCTGCACGCCCGCGATTATGCGTTTGAGCCGGCCCGCTGCGGCGGCTTCCTGCGCTCCGGCGGACGGCTGTATATTGACGCTGTCGGTTCGCACATGGAGTACGCGACGCCGGAATGCACCGACTTTGCCGACGCGGTCGCGTATGATAAAGCCGGCCGGGTCATCTTGCAGCGGCTTCTGCGTGAGCTGGAGTTGGAAGACAAAGTTTCGTTTCACTCAAACTCCGTGGACCACTTCGGCGGGCATACGTTCGGCTGCCACGAGAACTTTTTAGTTGCCATTGACGACCGCTTTTTTCTGGAAGCTTTGTCCTATCTGCTGCCGTTTCTCGTGACGCGCCAGATCTTCGCGGGTGTCGGGCGGGTCGGCGGCCACCGGCTGAACTACAAGAGCCTGAAAAACAACATTATGACCATCTCGGACTACGAGGTGGATTATCAATGGGTTGGCAACTTCTACGGGGTCGAAGTAGACCCCACCGTAGACTTTCAATTGTCCCAGCGGGCCGACCACATTGTCAAGACAATCAGCTCGCGGGTTCGCTTTAACCGGGCCATTATCAACCCTAAATGGGACTCGTACTACAACTACTCTAACCTGCACCGTCTGCATATTCTGTTCGGCGAGTGCAATATGAGCGAGTATGCGACCCTGCTCAAAATCGGCACGACAAGCATTGTCTTGGATCTCATTGAAGACGGCATTCTGCTGCAAGATGTCGAGCTGCGCGACCCGCTGGAAGCCTTGAAGTCCGTGTCGCGGGACCAGACCTGGAAATGGCAGGTCAAGCGCAAAGACGGCAGCACGATCGGCGCGGTAGACTTGCAGCGCTTGTACCTAAAAGCCGCGCAGGAGCGGTACACGGGGCGCGACGAGCAGACTGATTATGTCCTGACCGAATGGGCCAAGTGTTTGGACTCGTTAGAGCGTGACCCGTATGAGCTGGCCGACAAGCTGGATTGGGTCGCGAAGCGCAAGATGATGGAAGACTTTATCGAAGACCAGGGCGGCGCGGTCAAATGGGGCGACGACATCCTGCACTCTTTAGACTTAGAGTACCACAACGTCAACCCCGAAACCAGCCTGTATTACGGCTTGGAGCAGGCCGGGGCCATCCAGCGAGCGACCACCGACCGCCGCATTTTTGAGGCGACCATGACCCCGCCGCAAAATACGCGAGCGAAAGGCCGGGGCATTGTCATTGACAAGCTGCTGGCATCGAACTCCCGCGATTATGTGATTGACTGGGACTTGATCTACATAAACAAGCGCCTGCATTTGGAGCTAAAGAACCCGTTTCATACCTACAAAGACGAGTCTACCTCGTTTGCAAGCGGCCTCTAATTACAGCAAAACCCGGCACTTCCAGTGCCGGGTTTTGTTTTTGTAAGCCGCTTGACACATCGGGCCGCGTTTGATACAATGGGGCAGAGGAACACGCTATGCCGTCTTCTGCCGATAATTCCGAACTCACTGCCGATGACCCTGAACTCTCGACTGCCCGTGCGCTCGATGCGTACCTGGAAATGATGCGCCGCCGGGAAAGCCTGGAAGAAGCGCCGTTTTGGAAAGAAGTGACGGCGTTCAACCAAATGCCGAGCTACCAGGTAGACCAATACTACGGCCAGTATGTCGCCGTCTACGGGGGCAACATTGTGGATGCCGACCCCGACGAAGCCGAGCTGGCACTGCGTTTCTACCGCACCTGGGGCTACGTCCCCGTCTACATCCACAAAGTCGGCACCGAAGAGGGTCTGGTGGACTCGGAAGATGCATAAGAGTCAAGACAATTCCGAGTCCCGCGAAGCGGTACTTCGTGGCGTCCGCGCCGTATAGCCGTGCGTTTCAACGTATGGTCTTAATTTATCACCCCGGCTTCTGCGCCACGAACACTGCCAGCCAGTAGTTTCGCCACAAACAATCTATGCCCACAAACCCGGCACTTTCCAAATATCCCAAATAAGCGGCAGCCGACTCACAGCGGTTGCCCTGTGCGGCCTGCTTCTGCCGGTCGTTTTGGATGAAGGCTTTCAACTCGGCAGAGGAAAGCTTGTCTTTCCCAAACTTTACTCGCGCCCGCTCTTGGTCAATCAGCCGATCCGTCAGCGCGGACGACCCGGCTAGGTGGTCGGCAAAGACGAAGGCCCCGCCGGGCGCAAGCACTTCGTACACCTGGCGAAACAACTGCGGCTTGTCGTCGGCATGATGCAGGGCCATTGAACTGGTCACGGCATCAAAGGAAGCTGGCGGGTACTGGCCGGCCCAGTCGCTTTGGGTAAAGTCCAGCGTCTCGAAGACAACGGGCGTCGGCGCAGAGGCAGAAAGCGGACGCGCGATTTCAAGCATTGCTTTTGCGCCGTCCGTGGCGCAAATTGAACCGAAATGTTCAGTCGCCGCCAGCATTTCTATGAAGAGGCCGGAGCCGCAGCCGAGTTCCAGAAGCTTCGCACCTGCGGGGGTTAAATCCGTCAGCAGGCGCAGGGTGACTTGGAGCATCTCCTGCTTGCGGGCGGGATCAAACCCGGTTTGAGCATGATACCGATGTGCGTTATCTGTATCGTCATAGTAAGTAAGTGAGGCAGGCGTCTCCGGCATGGCTGATTTTTATCCCGTGTTCTTCATGCCGGCGGCGACACCGTTGATGGACAGCAGGACGGCGGCGCGTAAATCCCGGCGGGCGATTTTAATGTCCTCGGACGCATCGCCGGACGGCAGGGCGCGGAGGCGCTTCAACAACTCTACTTGCAGGTAGGAAAGCGGGTCTACATACGGGTTCCGCAGGCGGATGGACTTTTGCAGGACAGGCTGATTGTCTAGAAGCGCGTCCAGGCCGGTGATGCGGCGGATAACGGCGACGGACTTCTCGTACTCGGCGGCAATCGCACCGTAGATGCGGTCGCGGACGGCGGGGTCGGTGACGAGGGACGCATAGCGGGCGGCGATTTCCATGTCGGCTTTCGCCAGCGACATTTGGGCGTTGTCAACCGTGGTCGTAAAGAACGGCCACTGCTTGTACATGGTCTGCAAGCGCTCTAGGTGCGCGGGCGACTGGTCGGCATACGCGTTGAGCGCCGTGCCGACGCCGTACCAGCCGGGCAGGGTGTGGCGGCTCTGCATCCACGAGAAGACCCAGGGAATGGCCCGCAGGTCTTCAATCCGGTCGGAGGCCGTGCGCTTCGGCGGGCGTGAGCCGATGTTGAGCTGGGCCAGCTCGCCGACCGGCGTGGCTTCCTGGAAGTAGCGAACAAAGTCCGGATCGCCATAAACCAAGGCCCGGTACGCCGTGAACGCCGTGTCCGAGACTTCGTCCATGACCGTCGCCCACTCTGCGTTCTCTGCTCTTGCTCCCCCATTATTGGGGGCAGAGGGGGCGCTGGCAGTCAGGACGGCGTGGGTGATTTGCTCTAAGTTGCGGTAGGCGATCTCCTGGTCAAAATAGCGGGAGGAGATAACTTCGCCTTGCTCGGTGATCTTGAGGCGTCCCCGGACACTGCCGGGCGGCTGGGCCAAAATGGCCTTGCCCGCAGGTCCGCCGCCGCGTCCGATGGCGCCGCCGCGCCCGTGGAAAATCCGCAGCTTGACGCCGTGCTTTTCGGCGACTTCAGCGATCCGGGCCTGGCCGACATACAGCTTCCAATTGGCGGTGAGATACCCGCCGTCTTTGTTTGAGTCCGAGTAGCCGACCATGACTTCCTGGGCGTCCCCTCGCAGGCGGACATTGCGCCGGTAGACGGGGTTGGACAGAAGCGTGTCCAATACTTGGGGCGCGTTCTCCAAGTCTTCAATCGTCTCAAAGAGCGGCACGACATCTACATTGGACCAGCCGCCATTGTCTTCGGCGAGATCGGCGAGGTGCGCGTCTTTTGCCAGCAGCAGCACGGCTAGGACATCGGAGACGTCGGAAGCCATTGAGAGAATAAATGAGCCGAAGGCGTCCGGGCCGAGCGTTGCCATTTTATCCGTGACGAGCCGAAAGAGACCGAGGGTTTTGTCGGCGTCCTCGTCAAATTGCGGCGTCGCCGGCACGAGCGGGCGGCGGCCTGCAATCTCGCGCTCCAACAGCGCGATTTTGGCGTTTTCGTCTAAAGTGTCCCAGTCCGTGCCTTGATCAGCCAGCACGGCAGAAAGTGCGCCGAGATATTTCTCTTTATGCTCGCGAACATCGAGACGCGCAAGATGGAAGCCGAACAGCCGGGCCTGGAACAGCAGCGGGGCCAGCACCCGGCGGGCGGCGAAATGGCCTTTATGGGTTTCGAGTGACCGCTGAATCAGCGTGAGGTCGGCGACAAACTCGCCTGCCGACCCGTAGCCGCCGGGGCGGTTGTCTTCCGTCCGGCGCAGGCGCTCCCAGATAAACTCGCATTTGCGGCGGTATGGTTCCTGCGGGCTGCGCCCGGCGGCTGCCGCAGCAACTTCCGGCAGCAGTTCAGAGTCGGCAAGGAGTGACTGTTCGAGTTCGTCCGAGACGCGCACGTAGTGCCGGGACTGGCTGAGGCGGTCGCTCAAAGCACGGACCGCCGGAATATACAGCGCCAAAACCTGCGCCCGGTGCAGGCGCAGCACCTCCGCCGTGTGGTCCAGCGTGATAGTCGGGTTGCCGTCACGGTCGCCGCCGACCCACGAGCCGTATTCCAAAAAGTTTGGGATGTGGAACGTTTCGCCGGGATAACATTCTTCAAGCGCCGCCGCTAAATCCTCGTACAGGCGGGGCGTGACTTGGAACAGCGTTTCGCCGAAGTAAAACAGAATGTTCTTGGCTTCGTCAATTACCGAGAGGCGGCGCTGGCGGACTTCGTCGGTCTGCCATAATATCTCGGTCTCGGCGGCAACGTCCGCTTCCAGCCTCTCCTGCTCGCTTTCGGCCATCTGCGGCTGCTCCAGCGCACTCAGCGACGCCGAGAGACGGTGCAGCTTTTCATTGACGGTCCGCCGCTTAGACTCAGTCGGGTGGGCCGTGAAGACAAGCTGAATAGACAGGGTCCCGATCAATTCCCGCATCTGTGCCGCCGTCATGCCCGATGTGCTTAAAGTTTGGATGGCATTCCGCACCGACTCCGAGCGCGGCTTCGTCCCCGACTCAAACGCCCGCCGCCGGTTGACCCGGACAATTTCTTTCTGCTCCGCGAGATTGACAAGCTGAAAATAGGTCGTAAACGCTTTCAAGACCGGCAGCGCGGCATCAAAGGCCATGCTCCCAAACAACGCATCGAGTTCCCGCTCGGCGTCGCTTTCGCCCGGCACACTCCGTGCTTCTTTGGTCAGCGCCCGAATGCGCTCGACATGCTCAAATAACGCATCGCCGCCCTGCTCCCGCAGCACATCGCCCAGTGCATTGCCGAGTAGCCGCACGTCCCGCGCCAGTTCTCCGCCGCTGTCCACTCTTCGGTCTTCTTTATTTTGCTCGTCTTCCATGCTGCTATTGTACCTCCAGCGAATGCTAAAGACAAAGAATGGCCCCAGCAGTGATGCTGGGGCCGAAGGAAAGGACTGGCTTACTTTGCTAGGGTGCCGCCGCTGAGGGCAGCAATCAGCGGAGGACCCTGCATGGTGCCGAGACCGGTGGAGTCGTCGAAGCCGGTGACGGCCGCGAAGTTCGTGCCGCCGGTCAAGGTCAGGTTGCTGCTCCCGTCGGCGATGTCATGGAAGACCGACGAGTAGCTTTTCGTCAGGCCGAGGGAGGTATAGGCCACCGGGTACAGGCTGTTGTTCGGGAAGCCGAGCGGGCTGAGGCCCAAGATCGCCCGGTTCTGGTTGACCAGCGCGGTGAAGCCCGCCCACAGCGGGGCCGACGCGCTGGTGCCGCCGAAGACATAAAAGCCGGGGCCGGACAAGCCAGGGTCCTGGCTGACGTAGATTGAAATCCCGGTGTACTGGCTCCCGACGGCGGAAATGTCGGGTAGGTTCCGGTTGGTCACGGAGACGTTGCTGCCGGGAACCGCCGCCGCAAAAGTGGCGGCATTGACCTGGTAGGAGGGGACCGTCCACTGCTGGCTGACGCCGCCGCCGGTCGCGCCGCCGCCGGGCGTGTTGTTGACGTTCCAGGTGGACTCCGCCATGTAGTTCTCGTCGACGCCGGGAGACTGCACAAGCAGGGCCGTGCCGCCGACCGCGCAGACCATCGGCGCAGACGAGCTAATGTCCACGCTGGTCCGGCCGTCGCCGTCCGCCTGCGAGCCGCTGTCGCCGGCGGAAACATAGGTGGAGATGCCTTCGGCGGCGAGCTGGGTGTACTCCGCGTTCAGGGCAATCTCGCCGCCGGAGAGCGCCGCCGACGTCGGCTCCGGGCCGAAGCCGTAGGAGATCGAGAGCTGCTTGGCGATGTTGTCGCTGGCGACGGCGGCCATTGCGTCTGTCACGGAGCCGGTTGTGCCTTGCAGGTACAGCCGCAGGCTGGCTTTGGGAGCCATGGACAACTGGCAGTCGATGTCGAGGTCCGTTTCCGCCGGGCGGTCGGCGCCGTAAACGGCGGTGCCGCCGTCTACGGGAACAATCGTGATCGCCGGCCGCCCCAGCTTGAACTGGTTTTCATAGCGCAGCGCGTCCTTGATGTTGTAGTTCGTGGCGTACTCGATGATTGCGATGGTCTGGCCGGTCCCGTCCAGCTTGGTCCCGTTCAGGCCATAAGCAGTGCGGAGGTCCGCCGGGGCAAAGCCGCCCTGCGGCCCGGTTCCCTGTTCGGGCGGGGTCTGCACCAGCGGCCCCTCGTCTGCCAGCGGCACAAGCGCTTTGATCTGGGACAGGGCGCGGCGGCGGTCTTGGTGGAGCATCGGGGTCGGCGGGTTGGCGTCGTCTAGGCCCGTGACGGCGCTGATCAATCCGGCGACGAGAAGCGGCACTCGGACTTCCGTGTCCGGGGCGTGGAACACGCGCCCAGCGGGGTCGCGAAACTGCTTCAGCGCGATCCCGAAAGCGGAATCAATCTGGCCGGCGGTCCCGGAAACGCTAAGGTAGGTACGCGAGGGGAACGTCTGGGTCACGGTCAGCCCTTTGGACTGAAGATAAGACACCAGCATGTTGTACTGCGCCCGTGTCGGACCGAACTGAGCGCCGAACTGGTCGGGGGTCAGGTACTGGCCGTAGCGGGAGTCTTGGGGGTCGTTGAGGCCGCGCAGCAGGTCGGCCAGGCCCGCCGGGTTCCGCGTGGGCAGTGTGATGGAGCAAAACAAGGTTTGCTGCGACGGCAGCAAGCCAAGCGGCGTAGAAGTTTTGATGAGGTCCGGCACATGGCCGCTGATCGTCGCCGTTCCGGCGCCCGGCAGTACACTGATGCCGGTCGCCGGGGCCGCCGAAGCAGGAGCGCTCAGGAAGGCGATCCCGCCGGAAAGGAGCAGGGCGGCGGCAGCGCGGCCTGCCGAACGCTTGGATAGATTTTTAGGAAGGGAAAACAATGGAAAATCTCCTCTTGGGGACATAGCGGATTAGACGCTGGACACGGCGGCGGCAGTGCGGCGGCGGGCCAGCACAAGCTGTCCGGCGCGGCCCAGCCCAACGAGACTCAGCAGCAGGCCGAAGCTTACGCCGGTGGAAGTTTCAGGGACCGGGGCACTGTCAACATTGAAGCTGAACCCGGTGAACGAGCCGGTGTCGCCGGGCTGGCTGTCTTCCAGGGTCAAGGTCCAGCCGCCGTTCAGAAGCACGCCGTGGAAGCTGCTGAGCGTGTTGCCCGCGTTCGCCGGGTCGAAGCCGGCGGCCGCATTGCTGGACGCGGCGTAGGTGACGCTGCCGGGCGCGTTGGTGAAGTCCGGGACACCGGCGAGGCTCGCGCCGCTCAGGGCGAATGTGTAGTTGCTGCCGTCAAATGACGCCTGCGACCCCTTGCCGTAGTTCGGATCGTTCGGGCCGCCGCCGGTGTGGTCGAACAAGTCTACGGAGACGCCGTTATGGGACAGAATCGCGGTCAGATCGCCGATGACCGGGTGCGTCAAGCCGTCAATGGTGATGGAGTTGAACGCGGACACATAATTGGCGCTGGAAACGTTCAGGTTCTGCGAGACGACTCCAGGCGGGCCGTTCGCGCCGGCCGGGCCGGGCGTGTCGTCAGGGATGAACGACGTGGAGCCGGGGTTGTTGTAAACCACTGTGGTGTTGACGGTGCCTTCACTATCGGTGCCGCTACCGGGAACCTGCGAGTACTTCGACGGGGAATAATAGCCGGAGTTGACGAACTGGTACGCCGACCCGCTGCTCAAGTTGATGTTGTACGAGCCGCTGTTGGAAGCATTGTCTGCAAAGAAACCGTACTGCGCTCCGGCCCGTGCGGACGCCGCCGTTGTGGGGTCAAAACTCGGCGAATAAACGTACTGAATGAAGTTTGCGGGATCAAAGCCGGACGCGGAAGTCGTGACGGTGTAGGAGCCGGTCGCAGTCGGGGCAAACGAACCCGATGTGGCGTAAGTGACGGCAGACCCGATGCCGGACGAAGTCTGGGAGCCGTTGAAAATGTTCAACCCCGGTGAAATTGCAACGCGGTTGTAGGTTGGCGAGGCGGTCGTGGTCGTAGTCGAAAATTGCAGGACCTGAACCTGAGACGGGGCGATAACCGTGGTGGAAAATGTCTGGGCGTGGGCGGCGCCGGCGAGGGCGGCAAGCGAGCCGGACAAAAGAAAAAGGGCAGGCCGAAGGCGGCGGGGCGGCGGGATAAAACTCAATGGACAGTTCTCCTTCGTAGTAAAAGCTTCACAACAAAAGCAAGTGAGGAACGCAAAGGAAAGTCAGCATTGACTGGGGAAACGCGGCGGAAAGGACTTTCTGTTCCTCAGCGCAGCCGAAGCATTCTACCAGACAATTTATGTGAATGCAAGTAAATTTCATGGTAAAATGCGCGGCTTCGTCAAACCCGTCTTTTGATGAGCGGAACAGAGGCAGGAAAGCGGCACATGAACTGGGAACAAACAGGCTGCCTGCAAGCGGGGTGAAGAGCGGGGGGCTTTTTATCCACTCGCTCAACCGCATGAAAACAGGGCAGATGCTGAAAGTACCCGCAGACTGGCTCGGCAGTCACCTCAGTATTCCTCACGCAGCGTATCCACTTACGGCACGCACGAGCCGAGAAGCTGGCTCCCAACAATGGCGTCGATCTGCCTAATGTTTGCCCTTATGTGACTGACAATAATTCGACGCTTACAAGGTATCTTCCCATCGCTCCTATCCCTGCTGCCATTGGTTCCTTTCTGCTGCGGGTCGCAATTCGGCGTGGTGAATGGAAATCTGCAAAGCCTGCACCTGCTCCGAGCGGCACGGGGGACGCTTGACAAAATCTCCTCAAAGCGCTTATACTCGCATTAGCCTGGGCATAACGAAACCAGCTATTTCGCCCAAACAAAACTTTTACAGGGGACTTTCTTATGCAGCACCGTCAGCTTGGACGCACGAAAATCCAGATCAGTGCCATTATTTTCGGCGGCTGGCAGGCCGGCAAGTCCGGCTGGACCGGCATTGACGATGTCGAGACCATTGCCGCCCACCAGGCCGCGTTCGACAGCGGCGTCACCACGTTTGATACCGCCGAAGCCTACGGCGAAGGCCATTCCGAGCGCATTCTGCGAGAAGCGTTGGGAGCAAAGCGCGACCAAATTGTGATCGCGACCAAAGTGTTTGCAGACCACCTGAAGCGTGACCGAGTCATCGAAGCCTGCGAGCGGTCTTTGACAAACTTAGGCACGGACCGCATTGACCTGTATCAAATCCACTGGCCGTCGGGAAGCTTCGGCACGGACGTTGTCCCGATTGAAGAGACAATGGGAGCGCTGACCCAGCTTAAAGAGCAGGGCAAAATCCGCAGCATCGGCGTCTCCAATTTCAGCCGGGCGCAGCTTCAGGAAGCGGCGCAATTCGGACGCATTGACAGCATTCAGCCGCCCTACTCGCTCTTTTGGCGGCAGGTCGAAGGCGACGCCGGGCCGTACTGCGTGGACAACAAAATTTCCATCATTGCCTACTCGCCGCTGGCCCAGGGACTGCTGACCGGCAAGTTCAAGCGCGGCCACACGTTTGAAGAAGGCGACAATCGGGGCGGCAACAAGCTGTTTTCCGGCGAGAACTACGAACGCGCCCAAAACGCTTTGGACAAGCTGCGCCCGCTGGCCGACAAGTACGGCGTCTCGGTCGGCGAATTGTCGCTGGCCTGGCTGATCGCCCAGCCGCAGACCAGCGCGATTGTCGGCGCAAGAAACGCCCAGCAGGCGACGCAGAACGCCGCTGCTGGGGACGTGGAGATTGATGAGGACGATCTGGATGCGATTGACGAGATCGGCCGCACCGTCACCGACCGTTTGGACAACAACCCGGTCATGTGGAACTGGGGCGGGTAGTCGGAAGATCAAAGCAGTAAGCTGAGGCCTAGGATTGAAATCCTGGGACACAGTACGGTCGTGAACGTCCACGTTTTTATCGCTCCTATGACACGCTCCTTCCAAACACAGTCCGCCGCCGAGACCTGCAGCCTCGCCGCACGTCTCGGCGCAAGCCTTGAGTCCGGCGACACACTTTGCCTGGTCGGCGATCTCGGCGCGGGCAAGACAACGTTCACGCAGGGACTTGCCCTCGGCCTCGGCCTGCCGCCTGACGAACCCGTGAACTCGCCGACGTTTACATTGGTATCCGAGCATCCCGGCGGGCGCGTCCCGCTGTACCACTTTGATGTGTACCGCCTGCCTGGCTCGTCCGGCCTGTACGATTTGGCCTTTGACGAGTATCTTTCCGGCGACGGTGTCGTCGTGATTGAATGGGCCGACAAAATTACCGATGCGCTGCCCCCCGACCGCCTCGACATTACGCTGACTGCCGACGGTCCCGACACGCGGCGGGTAACGCTGACGGCGCGGGGCGCACGGGCGGAAGAACTGCTGGCAGCCTTATGACTTTTCTTGCCCTAGACACAAGCGGGACATTCTGCGTCCTTGCGCTGGCGGAAGATGACGGCGGTGTGCAGGCCGTCAGTCTGTTTCAAAGCAAACGCAGCTTGTCGCGGCGGCTTTTGAGTGAAGTGGACGGGCTGCTTTCGCGCAACGGGCTGACGCTGGCCGATATGACGGCGTTCGCGGTCGGCCTCGGCCCCGGCTCGTTTACAGGCGTCCGGGTGGGGGTGACGACAGCAAAGACGCTGGCGCAGGTGGAAGAAAAGCCACTGGTTGGGGTAGGAACGCTGGATGCCTACGCCTCGGTGTGGCTTCCGCATGACGATGATACGCTGATTGTTCCTGTCCTGCCTTCGCGCCGCGAGGAAGTCTACGCGGCAGTGTATCGTAACGGAGAGCGGATTGAAGATCCCTTCGCAGAGAACTTCTATGAGATGCAGTCGCGGGTTCGTGCGATGGACAAGGTTATTGTGAGCGGCGACGCCCGGTATCTCACGCAGGGGCGTACTACTGGCTGGTACGGTAAGATCATGCTGCCCCAGTCCTGGACGCCGCCGGAAGGGTTGTGCAAAATCGCGGCGCGGCGGCTGCAAAATGGCGACACGGACAACCCATTTAGCCTCGTGCCGCTGTATGTGGTTGCGCCGTCCATCTCGACGCCTAAAGCGGGGCCGGCTTGATGCCGATGACGCCGGGCCGGTTTTTGTCGTTTGACCCCGTGGCCGGTGACTACGACCAGACGCGGGTCGTTCCCGATGCCCAAATGGAGCAGATTGTCCGGCTGCTGGGACGTGAAACCCATTTAGAAAGTGGCGGCCTGTTTTTGGATGCCGGAGTCGGCACCGGGCGGTTTGCCGCGCCGCTGGCCCGGCTGTATCCGTCTCAAGTCATTGGCGCGGATGTGTCGCTCCCGATGATGGCGCAGATCGCCGCGAAATCTAGGCCGGGCGAGCTGGCGCTGACCCAGGCCGATTTGCAGCGGCTGCCGCTGCGCTCCGGCGCCTTTTCCGGCGTGCTGATGGTGCATATCCTGCACCTCTTGGAGCGCTGGCCGCTGGCGCTTGCCGAAGCCCGGCGCGTTCTCGTTCCCAAAACCGGCCTTTTATTCCTCGGCATCGAGACAGGAGGCCGCTCGGCGCTGGTAGACTTCTACTTTGAACGCGCCCGCGCCCGGCGCGTCCTCGCCGCAAGCCTCGGCACGGCGGGCTTATCGCCTGCGCTGTCTTATTTGCGCCGCCGGGAGCGCGACGGCGGGGCAGGCGCAAGCGTCTCGCTGCTCCAAACGCCTGCCCTGGCGTGGAAGCGCACCGTCCCGGCGGCGGACACTTTGGACGCGCTGGCCCGGCGGACGTACTCGCAGATGTGGGACATTCCCGAACCCGACCACGCCGAGATTTTGTCTGAGACGCAGGAGTACGCCGGCCGAACGTTCCGCAAAGAAAGCGCCGCCGAAACCCTGCCGTCGCGCTTTGTACTGTACGCGGTGCGGTGGTAAGAACCCTTCCCGGTTCGTTCCTCGCCATCCTCCCCGAAGCGGAGAGGGAAAGAGTTAGGCTTATGATACTCTGCGTCCTCACGTTTATGCTACGCATTACTGCGTATCGGGAGGGCTGCCGCTTGCGGCGGGGTGGGTTCCCGCTTCCCCTTGCAATCCCGCCAAGTTCCCGATATAATACAGGCATGGCTTTGATCCCGGCGGTTGGCCGCAAGACCCCCAAAATGCGCGTCCTGGTCGGGGCGCTGTACCTTATCCTCACATTCGGCGCGATTGCGATGGTTTACCCGTTTCTGGTCATGCTCGGCGCTTCGACAGAATCGCAGTACGAAAAGTCCAGTCCCGAAATTGTCCCGCGCTATTTGTATTCTGATACGGCCCTGTTTGGGAAGTATGCCGAAGACAAGTATCGGGGCGACATGGACGCGATCAATGCCGCTTACAGTACAAACTACGTCACGCTGCAAGATGTTAAGCCGCCGGCCCAAAGCGACCCAAACACGGCCCGCGAATGGAACACTTTTGCGGCGGCTCTGCCGGCGCAATACAAGAGTGCAGGCTTCGGCGGCGCAGCGGCGGCTTACAGCCCCAGCTCACTGCTGGATAGATACCATGCGTTTCTCCGAACCCGTTTCCACAGCAGTATCCGGGCGCTCGATTTGGCGTACAGCCAGGAGGACGAAGATTTTCTGACGGTCTTTCCGCCGTTTGAGCAGCCCAGCAGCCACACCTGGACTTCCCGCAGCGATGCGAAGAGCGCCGACTGGAAAGCGTTTGAGGCCACGCTGCCCGCGCCTTACTTTGTCGTCGTCGGCGCGGACCCGCTGTACCAGCGCTGGCTCAAAGAAGAAGCCGAGCCGGATTTGACAACGCTCAACGCAGCTTGGGGAACCCGCTTGCGCTCCTACAGCGACATTCGGCTTACGGCGCAGCCGGCGGGCAGCGCGGGGCAGCGCGGCGACTGGGAGAAGTTTGTCCGCACGCAGCTTCCGTTCCGCGATACCCGCGTCAGCCCATCGGCCCTGCCGGCATACCAGGCGTTCCTGACAAGCCAGTACAAGAACAGCATTGCTGCTTACAACAAAAGCTACGCCGCGCACCTGGCATCATTCCAGTCAGCGGCGCTCCCCGATTCCGAAACGATCCCCTTTGACGGACCGCCGCTTCTCGACTGGATCGCGTTTCTGCGGGTCGCTCCGGCGTCCGCGCTTTCGGCGGACACGCCGGAAACGCGCTGGCGCAGTTCCAGCCCGGCGCGGGCAGGCCAATTTCTACCCGTGGCGGCGTCCGACTGGGCGTTTGTGCAGGACCACACAGGCGGGCTGCGCCGGGACTATTTGACCCGCAATTACCGTTTGGTGCTGCAATTCGTCTTCCTGCACGGCAGCGCCGTTTCCGTCACGTTCATCTACTGCTTTCTGGCGATTTTGACGACGCTGGTCGTGAACCCCCTCTGCGCGTATGCCCTTTCGCGGTATAATCTGTCCTACGGAAACGCCGTGCTGCTGTTTCTTTTAGCGACCATGTCGTTCCCCGGCGAGATTTCGCTGATCCAAAACTTTCTTCTGCTGAAGCAGTTCGGTCTCCTCAACACTTACGCCGCGCTGATTCTGCCCGGCGCGGCGTCCGGCTACTCGATTTTTCTGTTGAAAGGCTTCTTCGACAGCCTGCCGCGCGAGCTGTACGAAGCCGGGACCCTCGACGGCGCAGGCGAGCTGCGGATGTTTTGGACCATCACGCTCCCCTTAAGCCGTCCGATCTTCGCGGTCATTGGGCTGGGCGCGTTTTCAGCGGCCTACGGCGGCTTTTTGTATGCGATGACGATCTGCCAGGACCACAAAATGTGGACGCTGATGGTCTGGATTTATGAGCTGCAATCCAGCGGCGCCCCAATGTATGTAATGATGGCTGCGCTCACGCTCGCCGCCCTGCCGACACTTTTAGTCTTTGTGTTGACTCAAAACGTCATCATGAAGGGTATTATTCTGCCGAGCTTCAAGTAATTATGTTTATGCCGGAAACAACAGATTTTGACGCCGTGCGGGCTGCTCAGTCGGAGCGGCACGGGCTGGCGATTGCTTATATCAAAAAGCAGGTGGGGGCGGGGACGGAGTACCGGAACGAGGTCGCCCGCGCGGTGCTGTCGCCGTCGGGCGGCTACTACCAGCTTGCCGAGATGCCGGAAGAATTTGCCGGGGCTATCGGCGGCGGGGTCACGCACCAGCTTGTTGCCCCAACGGATGCGCTGGCGCTGCTTTCGGAGATGCAGGCGTTTGTGGAAGAACTGCTTGCCGGCACCCTCGCAGTCCGGGCGGCGTCCCTGTATGCCCTCTATGCCGGGGGCAGCCTGCGGTCGCGCCGGGAAATGTTCGTGCTGGACCAGAAAGCAGGCGAAGCGCCGTTCTCGCACGGACGCTGGCAGCCGGGCACCCTGCCGCGTTTCCTCAAACTTCGTTTGGATTGCGGCGGACAGCCCGCGCCGTCCGCGCTCGGCTTAACGGAAGGCGTCTTGTTTTTGCTCCCCCCCCAGCACCGCGACGACGGCCATTCCCTGCTGGCGACGCTCACCCGCACCCCCGGCACGCACGACCTCAGCACCCCGAAACCCTCCCCGATGATGCACTAAAAGAGACCTGACCCGGCAGCAAACTGCCGGGTGAGGCCTCCTATTTCTGCCGCTCGGCCTGTTCCCAGGCGGCTTCGACGGCCTGCCACTGCTGCTCGGTCAGCGTGTCTTGGGCAGGCTTCTGGCCGAGGTCGCTCAACCGGAAGTGTAGAGACTTCAAAAATGGCACGGACGCTTGGCACTGCGGGCAGTCTTTGACGTGCTTTTCGGTGTACCAGTGGGCGAGGCCGGTCAAGCGCCCGTCTACCCAGGCGGAGACGAGCGTCTGCATGTGCCAGCAGGGTTTGACGTTGGCGGGATCAATTTTATGAGGCATGGTGCTTCCTAATCGAATGGTTTAGCGGGTGTAGCCGCGCCGTTTGGCGAAGTCTTGCAGCAAGTCGTGCAACTTCATGCGGGCGCGGGCGAGGCGGGAGCGGACAGTGCCGATGGGGATGCCGAGAGCCTGGGCGGTTTCCTCGTAGCTGAGGCCCTCCATGTCGGTCAAGAGGACGCAGACGCGCAGGCTGTCGGAGAGCCTCAAAAGCGCTTGTTCCAGCTCTTCATCCAGGGTGCGGGCCAGAAGGTCCATGCCCGGCACATCGGCGGGCGCGGCGTGGGTCTGAGCCGGACCGGCATTTCCCGACAGGGTCAGCGTGTCCAAATCCACATCGGCGTCCCAGCGTCTCCGGTGGTTGAGGTCGTTGATGAACAGGTTGGTGAGAATGCGGAGAAGCCAGGGCCAGGCACTCGCGCCGTGCTGGAAGCGGCCGTCCAAATAGGCTTGGTAGGCGCGGACCAGCGTATCCTGGGCCAAATCCTGCGCCCGGTCGTGCCGGCCCCGGCAGAGGCGGACGGACGCCCGGACCAGCGCGGTCTCGTGAGTGCGGGCCATCAGGGCAAACTCGCGCCGTTTGGTCTCAACACTGCCTTCCTGGGGATGCAAATTGTTGTTCATCACCTTTGCTTACAAGGCAGCGCCGGCAAAAGTTCACTGTGGATGGAAAAAAGCCAGAAGAAGCCCCTACCCCCGGCCCCTCTCCCGTCGTGGGGGAGGGGGCTTCTTCTACGAGCGGGCGTCAACAAACATGGGGGTGTCGGGCAGGAAGCCGATGGGCCGAGGAGCAGCAGCAGGCGTATCCCGGCGGTACGCGCCGCGAGCGCGTTCCTGCTGGTTGAGCCGGTTCATTTCCCGCATGATGATCCCGACCTTCGCGAACAGCAGCTTCTGGGCGGCCTTGTCGGCGTCTTCAATGCGCGACACCAAAGACTCCAGCGCCGTATCGGCGGTGACGGCGTTGCGGCTGCCCGTCAGGCTTTCAATCAAAATACGCTTTTCGGCAAGGATTTCGTCAAAGCGCAGCATGTCGTCGGCTTCCAGCGCCTTGATCTGCTGCTGAGAGAGCGCCAGCAGCGTCGTAAACTTCGCGCGTTCAGTGTTGCGTGCCGTGAGTGACATAGACAAACTTCTTTCTAAGCTGCGACTGGTTCCCGGCTCACGGTTCTCTCGCTTTGGCACCGGCGGTCCACTTCCGCCCAGGTTTCACGCAGGTCGCGCAGGATGCCGAGGGCGTCTTCGACCGGCTGCGGCTTGTTCTCAATGTTTGCCTGCGTCAGTGTCCGCAAAAGCGCGGTGTAGATGCCCGAAAGCGTCTTCGCGAACGCACGGCCGGTTTCGGCGTCGAGCGTGTCATGCAGGTGAGCGATAATTGCCTGGGCTTTGCCGATGAGAACTGACTGCTGGGCGTGCTGCCCGGCCTGCATCGCCGCCAGTCCCTGGGACAAAAAACGGATCGCGCCGTCGTAGAGCATCACGACAAGGCGGGTGGAGGACGCCGTCTCGATGGAGTTCTGGCGGTACTGGGCGTAAGGGTTCGGAAGGCTCATTCTTTTCCTTTGGAAGACTAGACGGACTTTGTCGTGGACGTGGTACTGGACGATGTGCTGCTCGATCCGCCAAAGGCGGCGGAAAAGGCGCTGCCCTGGGCCTGCAAGGCGCTCACCCGCGTTTCCATCTCGCTGAAAAGCTGAGTGAGATAAGTCTTGTACGTGTCCACCGTGGCCTGAATCTGCGTGATCTGGGCCTGGGCGGACGAAATTTGCGAGTTGAGGCCGTTCTCCGCTCCGGCCACCGCGCCATTGGTCGGGTCGAGTATTTGGGTCAGGGCCGAGTCGAGGCCATCGGCAACCCCGTGAGTCACCGTGACATGGCCGGTCGGCGTTCCGGCGGGCGAAGCCGCTGTGGCCGTGACTAAAAGCTGGATCCCTTCGGTGTGCTTGTTGCCGGTGTTGCCCGTCAGCGTCCGTCCGGTGCCGGTGGCCGCCTCGCCGCCGATGGTCCCGGCGACATCCGCGCCCGCCGTGATCGCAAGCGACGGCCCGATGCCGGAGTTGGCTGTGCCGGCGGCCTGGTCGGACGAGACGAGGAAGTTTGTGTTCGCGCCGTAGCTCTGGGACGCGATGACGAGATGATTGGACGCATTTACCGACGCATACACATTGGTACTCAGGCTGCTGGTGGAATTGATCAAAGCCGCCGTCTGCTGGACCGTGCTGCCGGCTGGGATCGTCAGCTTGACGCCGCTGGGGAACAAAACGCCGCCGAAGGTCAGTGTTTCGGGGGACGCGCTGGCCGTGCCGAGGGGCGACGCCGTGCCGGCGGTTCCGGTGGCCTGGGAAGCCGGACGGGTGATCGCGACGGCGTAGCCCGCGCCGGTGGACGCGCTGCTTTTGGCGCTGCCGCTGACAAACTGGACGCCTGCGCTGTCCGAAGTCCCCGACAGGCCGAACAGATTGGACACGGCGTTCGGGTCCGCTCCGAGCGCCGAAGTCAATGCGTTCGAGTCTACGGCGAGATCGTTGGTTCCGTTCAAAGTCACTCCGATGGACGACAGCGTGTTTTTGCCGGACACGGCAGTCAGCGCCGACGACAGCGTCTGCTGGATTTGCGTGAGCTGGGTGTTGCCGAACAAGGCCGGGCTGCTGCCGGTGGCTCCAAGGGCCGTGTTGGTCGGCGGCGTGAACTTGTTTTCATTGGTCACGAAGTCCTGGACGGCGTTGTAGGCGGACACAAAGCTCGTCACGGCCTGCACGGTTGACGCCGTATTCTGCGTGACATTCAGCGTGGTCGTCGCCGGGGCTGCCGTGGTCCCGGAGAGCAGTGTGAGGGACGCGCTGGGAATGGCATCGTTGACCGTGTTGGTGGACCGGGTGAGGTCGAGGCCGTCCAAGCTGAACTTGGCGTCCTGGGCCTGTGTGACCGTGTGGGTAAAGCTGGTTTGCAGAACGCCGAGGGTGGCAAGCGTCCCGCTGGCGTCGGTGAACGATGGCGCGGTCGCTCCCGCCCCGACAATCCGAAGCTGATGCACGCGGTCTAAATTGCCGTTGGCATCGGGAACGGTGACGACTTCCGCCGAGACGCCGCTCACCCCGGCCTTGTTGATGGCGTTTGCAATGGTGGAGAGCGAGTCGGTGTTTAAGTTCACGGCAACGTCGGCGGCATTGCCCGCCCCCGTGCTGCCGTTGGACAGGTGGAACGTCCCCGTGGGCGCCGACCCGCTTGCAATGCCGAGCAGCGAGCCGACCGACTGGGTCGCACTGCCCAGCGTCAGTGACGCCGCGCCGGTGTAGGCGGTCGTTCCCTGCGTATACGAGATCGGCTGGCGTATAGCGGCTGCGCCGGTTCCAATCAGTCCCAGCGAGCTAAGCACCGTGCCGCCGGCGTTGTCGGCGGCGGCAAGGGAGTTAGCCGCGCCGGTCCGGGCGCTGGTCAGGGTCAGGCGGTAATCGTTCGTGCCGACGTTGACGACGCTTGCCGTGACCCCAGCGGCGGCGCTGTTGATTTTGCCTGCCACATCGGAGAGCGCGTCACTGCTGTTGATCTGAATGGTCTTGCCGTTCAGCGTAAACGAGCCGCTTTGACCGAGCGCGGTAATGGCGCTGCTTTCGGAGGCCGAGACGACTTCCTGCGCCGTCGCAAGCTGGGAGACCGTGAGCGAGTGGCTGCCGAGGGTCGCGCCGACCTGGGCCGTGATGGTCGCAGCGGCGGTGTTCGACGACGCCGCATCCGGGACATTAAGCGTCGCCTGGTTACTCAGCGTTTTGACGGCGGATTGCAGGGCGGCAAGATTGGTATTCAGCGCTTGCCAGTCGGCGGTCTGCGAGTTGTAGCCGGTGATTTGCTTGTTGAGATTGGTGATCGGGATTTGGGCGGTATTGGTGAGCTGGCTGATGATGCTGGTCGTGTCGAGACCGGACGCCAGGCCGGAAAAGCTGATTGTCGGTGCTGCGGTGGACATGTCGGGGTGTCTCCAAAGATACCGCTAGTGTCGGCAGGCGCGGCGCGGTTCTTTAGAGAAGACCGGTAAATAGGACATGGCTCTCACCTGCTTTTCATCACATCTTCACTTTTTTAGAATATCCTCATCCCATGGCACCCAATTTTTTTCAACTCCGCGCAACTGCGTGTATTATTGCTTCTGGAACGCTGTTTGGCTTGGTCCTGGCGCCGGCACAGGCTGATGTGACTTTGTCTGGTCAGCAAACGGTCGGCGTCGGGCAGGCTGCGCCGGTCACGGCTGCCGTTCGGCTTTTTCTGCAAGGCGCGAACGCCCGGCTGGAAACTGCTGGGGAGCCGACGCTGGTGTACGACGGTAAAGGCAACATCCTGTACGGGCTGGACACGGCCCGGAAATCATACTACATGACGGTTCCCGTCGAAGAAGAGCCGACTGATTCCCTGCCAGGCGGCCCCGGCGAAACCAAAGAAGATGTCAAACTTGATCTGCATGAGACCAGCCAGGCACTGACCCTGGCCGGGCAGTCCGCGCACCAGTACACGGTCAGCGGCACGGTGACGTTCACGCGGGACCGGCCCGAAGGAACGGGCCAGCGCGGCGGGGGCGGACGCCGCCGGCGCGGCGGCGGAGGAGGCGGTTTTCCCAGCCAGAACGGCGGCGGCTTCCCCGGAGGCGGGGGGGGTGAAAACGGCGGTCCGGGCGGGAGCCGGGGGGCAGGCGCAAACTTCACGCCGCCGCAGTGGAGCATCAGCGGCGAAGTTTGGCTGGCGGACGGGGTGAAGTTCCCCTCCAAAGAAAATACGACCCTGGCGGCGCAGCTTGCGGCGGCGTCCGTGGGTCCGTTCCAGCAGCCGCTGGCGGACGCTCTAGACAAGCACAAAGGGCTGCCGCTGCTGGCCCGGATGACTGTGACCCATACCCCGGCGTCGGCCAATGGCCGCCAGGTCAACCAGTACGGCGGCGTCGGTGACAGCGCCGCCCCGCGTTCGGTTCCGACCACCACCGTCACGACATTCACTGTCCGGTCCGTATCCGACGCGCCGCTCGCCCCGAAGCTTTTCCAAGCCCCGCTGGAATACACGCTGGTCGCCGCGCCGCTGGCCCCGTTTACGCCCGGTCAGTTTGGCACCTCCCCTTAAAAATTTGCTGTTCCAGGCAAAGCTGCTGCCGGAAACGCCCAAATGTATGCTACGATAAAGAAGAACATCGAAAAAGGCAGGCGGGCCTAAAGAAACAACGCCCGCCTGCCGATAGTTTCAGCAGCGCCAAAGGGGGTGTTTGGACCAATGATGGTTTGCGTCAAGCGATTTCATCAACAAAAGGAAACCACACCATGCTCCCGAATTGCCTGTCCTCAACCACTTTGTCTTCAATGACGCTCCCTGTCGTCACCGCACCCATGCGCTTGAACGATCTTCCGGCTCTGCTTGGGCCTTATGCCGTTGCCGCCCCAGTGTATGTGTATCTCCGAGACTGCGGCAACATCTCGGCGACCCGCTTCCGCCTCCAAGACGAAGACGACCTGATTCTGGTGCTGAGGCCCCGCAAGGCACCACTCGCGGCAGCGGTTTAGCCGGCTACTTCATATGCTCCATCGCCAGCTTGTACTTCTGCGCCTGCGCTTTCGGAAGATGGCCGCTGAGCTGCACCACAAGGTTATCCCGAACATAAACACAGGAAAACAAAGCTGCGTTTACTTTACCGCGATGGGCAAACCAATGCGTCACAGTGTCCAGCTTCTTCTGGTCCGAGAACGAAAATATGTGCCCTTGAACGCCTTTGCCGGCTGAGGGAGTGGAGAACACCGTGTCATTTCCATCGGAGGTCTGAGGAATGCTGCCATAATCTTTGGGGAACATGACAGTCGGCATCTTCACTTCCAGTTTTGCTTTTTGGAAGGCAGCGAGGGCATCGAGGTCAACCCACTGGGTCGCAATCATTGTGTCCGGCGGTGGCGCTTTCGCCGCTGGGGCAGCGAGGAGGTGCAGGCTGCACCCGGCATGAAGTCGGTCGGTGCCGGCGGCCAAACTGTGCCGTCATCGGTCGGCAGCGGCACGGCCGGCCGGCGAAAAATACGCTTTAGGAGCGGCGTCTGCGCTGCTAACGACTGACCGCCGAGAGGAACGCGGCTGTTTCTTGATGCATTTGAATGTTCCCGCTGGAAAGGTGGTCAGTACATTGCGATATTTGGGTGTCATCACTGCTTCGAAGCGCACTTAGAAGATTGGCGGCAAGGTAGTCGTACTCGGTGAGTGCCGCGACATAATGCTGGTTACTGATCTGAAAGCGCAGAGTTGGGCGTAGAACGTCCTTGTCGGTCGCGCAGCGGTGGATTTGCAGCAGCGTAGCGGAAAGCTGCGCCTGCAAGGGCTGGTCCTGCCGCCACTGCCCACTGGCAAACTCCGGACTCTTGATCAGCACTGAGAACCGATGGAGCGCCGGTGTCAAGCGGCCAATGTTGTCATTGAACCGGAGAACATAAAGGTGGTCCTGTTTCGTCAAATACGATTTTTTCGCTGCAGCCGCGCCCGGTCCCACGGATGGAACTGCAGCCGCAGCTCCTGCGGTTGCAAACAGCGCGGCCAGCGCTATGCAGAAATGCTTCGTTGTCATGTTTTGCCTGCTTTCTTTGCGAGTCTCCGGCTACTCTGTTTCTGATCGTCCATTGCCGACTTCACCCTTGACGTAAATTGTTTTTAGGTTGACGAACTCCCGCAGCCCGTGTTCGGACAGCTCGCGCCCGTAGCCGGAGCGCTTGATGCCGCCGAACGGCAGGCGCGGGTCGGACGCGACCATGCTGTTTACGAACGTCATACCGGCTTCAATGTCGTTGATAAAGCGCTCCTGCTCAGCGGGGTCGGCAGTCCAGACGCTGGAGCCGAGGCCATACGGCGTATCGTTTGCCTGCCGCACGGCGTCATCCAAATCGAAAACGCGGAACAGCAGCGCGACTGGGCCAAACAGCTCTTCGGAGTAAGCGGGCGCCTCGCGCGGGATGTTGGAAAGCACCGTCGGCGCGTAAAAATTGCCGGGACGGTCCAGTCGCCCGCCGCCGGAAAGCAGAGTGGCCCCGGCGGCGACGCTCTGCGTCACCTGCGCGGCTAAACTTTCCAATATCTTCGGCGTCGCCAGCGGCCCGATGTCTGTGTCCGGGTGCATCGGGTCGCCGACGGTCAGCGCTTCCATCCGGGCGATAAACTTCCTCGTCCATTCGTCGGCAATCGAGTCATGCAGGATAAAGCGCTTCGCGGCGATGCACGACTGGCCGTTGTTGAGTGTGCGGGCCTGCACGGCCGCCCCTACCGAAGCGTCTAAATCCGCGCTCGGCATGACGATAAACGGGTCAGAGCCGCCCAGCTCCAGCACGGTCTTTTTGAGCTTGCCGCCGGCCTGCGCTCCCACGGCCATCCCCGCCCGCTCCGAGCCTGTCAGCGTTGCGGCGGCGACGCGCCGGTCTTCTAAGACGCCCTGAATTTGCGGAGTTTCGATTAAAAGCGCCTGAAAGACGCCTTCGCCAAAGCCCGCCCGGCGAAAGACATCTTCTAAAATCAGTGCACACTGCGGGACATTCTCGGCGTGCTTCAAGAGGCCCGTGTTGCCCGCCATCAGCGCGGGCGCGGCGAAGCGGACGACCTGCCAGAGCGGGAAGTTCCAGGGCATGATCGCAAGCACGACGCCGAGCGGGCGATAGCGGACAAACGCCCGTGCGTCGCCGCCGATGTCATACGGCTGGTCGGCCAAGAACCGCTCGGCGTTCTCGGCATAGTAGCGGCAGCAGGCCGCGCATTTTTCCACCTCAGCGACCGAGGCTTTCAGCGTTTTGCCGACTTCCAGCGTCATGGTCTCCGCAATTAATTGCTTTTCGGCGTCTAGTATCTCGCCCGCACGTTTCATGCACTCCCTGCGCTCGGCCCATGTCGTCTGCCGGTGGGTTTGGAACGAGGCGGCGGCAAGCGTCAGCTTGGCGTCTAGCTCGGCTTCGTTCAGCGGGACGAATGTTTGGATGATTTCCCCGGTCGCGGGGTTAATGGTGGCGATAGGCATAGAAAGTTATGCCCGGCGGGAAGGAAATGGAAACGGAACCCCTCCCGCTCATTCTTCGCTCCCTCCCCTGTTAGGGAAGGGTTTTAGAAAAGAGAGGAACGGCTAGTCGGGGCATTGGCTTTTGTTTCTTTATTGCCCTTCCCTAACAGGGGAGGGAGCGAAGAATGAGCGGGAGGGGTTCCTATGGAACTTCCTGGCTTTCCCGTCGGTTACTATAAGACATGGCAGACGATTACAAATTAGACAAACCGCAGGACGCCTCGCAGTTCCCCGGCCTCCAAGACGACGCTGCTCCCAGTGCTGTGCTAAAGGCGGACGCCGCGCCGGCAGTTCCCGCCGCCGAGGTGCCGAAGGCCGACGCCGTGCCGACGGTTCTCGTCAAAGGGCCGCTGCTTGCCGACAAAATTGCCCCGCGTGAGCTTGAGCCGGTCAATGTCCCGGTCCGGGCGCTTAAAAACCAGTCCCGCCGGGACTTTTTGATCTACGGCGCGGGCTTGGCGGCGGCGGGGTTTGGCTTTCTCTGGCTGCTGCCCGATGAGACCCGCGCCCGGCTGCACTTGAAGCCGGTCGCCGCGACGACCCGCAAAGCGAAGCTGCTGGATAAGACGCTGCGCTTTGACGACGATGTCGCTGAAGCCTTATTCTCGCCGACTCGCGCCGTGCCGACGTATGACCTGTCGCGGGCGGCTAAAGACCTGCGGAACAACTACGACGGCCAGACCCCTGACCCGGCGTATATTGCCGACTGGCACCTGACGGTCGCCGGGCTGGCCTCCGGCAAAGTCGAGAAGCTCACGGCGCAGAACATCCAGAGCCTGATTGCCCGCTACGGCGGGCGGCATGACCAGGTGACGCGGCTGGTCTGCGTCGAAGGCTGGAGCATGATTGCGGGGTGGGGCGGCCTGCGCTTCGCCGATTTCCTCAATGCCTACCCGCCGATGCCCGGCGCGAAATGGGCGCGGCTGGACTCGTCAGTCAATTTAGACGCCGACGGCAACCCCGATCCGTACTATGTGTCTATTGATATGCCTACGGCGCATCACCCGCAGGCGCTTCTCGCGACCCACCAAAACAACGCCGAGCGGCAGCTTGTGCCGCTGACGGTCGAACACGGCGCCCCGCTGCGCCTGCTCGTGCCGATGAAGCTGGGCCTAAAAAACATCAAAGCGATCACCAAGATCACCTACACGGTAGACGAGCCGAAAGATTATTGGAGCGACGAAGGACGCGGCTACTCCTATTACGACGGCTTGTAAACGGCAGAGTCGAAGTAGTGGGCGATGAAATCTCGGAACGTGCGGGCCGCGCCCGACAGATAGTGCGCTTCGTGCCAGGCCAAGCCCAGCGTGATGCGGCAAACGGGGTCTGTCAGCGGCACCCAGGTGAGGTCTTCCTCGCCCCGCTGCCGCTTAATTAAAGCTGGGATGAATGCCGCGCCTAGACCTGACTTGACAAAGTCGCGAGTCGCCCCCGGCTCGTCGGCCTCGCAGGAGATTTGAAGCGCGGCTCCTGCCTCCCGGCACGCATTTTCCATGATATCTCGCACAATATCTCCTGTTCGTGCAATCACCACTGCTTCCATCGCCGCTTCGGCCAGTGGAACACTTTTTCTCCCAGCCATTCTATGCCCGCATGGGACAACCAGGAAAATCTCTTCCGCCACTAAATGCTGCCACCGGGCTTCGGGCGCATCGCCCGGCGAGGGGACAAATGCAAAGTCTATTTCCCCTGTTTCCAGCAAGCGGCGCATTTCCGGCGGCGAGCGCTGAAGCAGCCGAAACCGGATTTCCGGGTGCTTTGCGTGAAATTCCCGCAGCGGTTCCGGCAGCCAGTGCAGGGCCGCCGCCGCAAGCGTGACTTCCCCGCGATCCCGCCGGGCGATGTCCCGCACCTCTTTTTGCCCCTCTTCCAATGCAAAGAATACCTGGTTGACTCGTGCTAAAAAGATTTCTCCCGCCCGGTTCAGCCGGATTTGGCGTCCAATCCGATCAAAGAGGGGCGCTCCTACTTCTTTTTCCAGGTTCTTGATGGTCTTCGAGAGCGACGGCTGAGCGATGTAAAGCTCCTCAGCGGCATGGGTCATGTGCTGCACTCGCGCGAGGACACGGAACTGGCCGAGCTGCACTAAATCCATCAATTCCTACTTTCTTTTCCTACTTTCTTTCCTGCTGAGATCAATGGCCGCGCGGCTATGAGTTCATGCCAAAGTATATCTTGTCATACACAACACTGTCAAGGTAGACTTACGGCATCAGCCTCTTGAGAAAAGGATAACAAAAACGATGGAACAAATCAATCATCTAACAACAGACACGGCGCAGGACGGCGAGACGCTGTCTGTGGTCGGCGATACTTACCGGATGCTCATTACCGGCGAGCAGACCGGCGGTGCGTATGCGTCCATTGACATGCTCATCCCGCCCAATGGCGGCCCTGGCCCGCATTCCCACGCGGAGTTTCAAGAGTCGTTTTATGTCATGGAAGGCGAAGTGGTCGTCAAAACCAAAGAGCAGACGTTTACCGCGGCAAAAGGCTCCTTTGTGAACGTCCCCAAAGGCGGCGTCGTGCATGACTTTAAGAACCACACGGACGCCGTCGCGCATCTGTTGTGCGTCGTCGTGCCTGCCGGGCTGGAAAAGTTCTTTCAGGAAATCGGCAAGCCGGTCGCCGCTGGACAGTTCCTGCCGCCGCCCGTGCTGGGGCCGGACGACCAGAAGCGGATGAGCGAGATTGGCGCGAAGTACGGCCAGGAGGCTTACCCGCCGGACTATTTGGGCTAAAGTTTTCAGCAAAAAAGAGGGGAAAGATGAAGTTAAACGGGAAAATCGCGGTCGTTACCAGAAACCCGTTTACGGTGACAGCGCCGGAAAAAGCAGCTTACGGAGAGATAAGCAGAGATACAAGAGGACCAAGCCGTGAAAGATTACAGTGGCAAGCTCGTTCAAGTAGAACGCTCCCCAACTGGTGACACGTTCGCCATTCTGCCCTTGCAACTCGCCATAGAACTGCGGGACGCACTCGCCAAACAAGGCGTAAGCTCTGCCCTGCAAGATACACAAACGGAGGGCATCAACGAGCGCGGCAACACCACACTGGGGTTCGGTCATCTCACCGCAGGGCAAGCTTCTGCGCTTCAAGAGCAGATCGATCAGATTGAAACGCAGGAGACTGAAACACGGAGAAACACAATGAACACTCACTCGATCACTTCCCAGCCTGCGGGGCCAATTCCCGCCGACGACCTCCAGCGGAGCGATGTGCTCGCACGACCAAACGATGACCAGACGCTGCTCCACATCGGAATGGTAGGCGATACCTACACGATCCTGCTGTCGGGCGACGACACCGACGGTCGCTACTGCCTCATTGACATGCACATCCCACCCGGCGGCGGCCCTGGCCCCCACCGCCACGATTTTGAGGAGTCCTTTATCCTCTTGGAAGGCGAGGTGGAAGCCACCTTTCGGGGCATAAAGTCGGTTGTCCGAGCCGGCGAGACCATTAACATCCCGGCCAACGCGCCGCACCAGTTTCATAACGCCTCCAACCAGCCGGTCCGGCTGCTATGCATCTGTGCACCTTCGGGGCAGGAGGAGTTCTTTCGCGAAATCGGCGTCCCTGTTGCGACCCGGACAACAGCCCCGCCCAAGGCAGATGCGGCCGCCCAAGCGGCGTTCCTAGAAAAGGCCAAAGCGCTCGCTCCGAAGTACCGGACCGAATTGCTGCCATCCGCCGGGGAACCCGCTCATCATTAGGTGCCGGATCAGAACAACAATGAGAAAGAAGCAGGCAGAAAATGGAAGACAAGAAACTAAGTGGGAAAATTGCGGTCGTCACTGGGTCCAGCCAGGGCATCGGCAAAGCCATCGCCACGCGGCTGGCCGAAGACGGCGCAACTGTCGGCATCAATTACCGGGAGGAGGCCGCACCGGCGGACGCGGTGGTCGCCGAGCTAACTAGCCGGGGCCTGAAAGCACAGGCGTTCCGCGCCGACGTCAGCAAGCCGGAAGAATGCCGGATGCTGATGGAGGCCGTCAGCGCGGCCTTTGGGTGCCTGGACATTTTGGTCAGCAACGCTGGGGTTGAGTCCTTTGGGAAGCTGGAAGAGATCACCGAGCAGGAGTACGAGCGGGTGTTCTCGGTGAACGTCGCCGGGCAGCTTTTCGTGACTCAAGCCGCTTCGCCGCTGATGTCGTCCGGCGGGCGGGTCGTGCTGACTTCGTCGGTTAGCGCTCAGTCGTCAATCTTCTACCACACGCTCTATGCCGCAAGCAAAGCGGCCGTCTCGGCGATGGTTCTCAACCTCGCGCCTGAGCTGGGGGAGCGCGGGATTACGATCAACGCAGTCGCGCCGGGCGGCACACAGACGAACATGGCGACAGAAAACGGGAAACAATATACGCCCCCGGCTTTGCGAGACCTTCCCCCGGAAACCTTGCTCAAGGTGATCAAGAGCAAAACGGCGCTGCAGCGCATGGCCCAGCCGGAGGAGATTGCCGCCGCTGTGGCCTTTTTGGTTTCCAGCGACGCTTCCTACATCACCGGCAGCACGCTGGCGGTTGATGGGGGAAGGCTGTAGCCGAAATGAGAAGGAGAACCCAATGAAAGTCTTGATGATCGGCGCGACCGGCGCCTACGCCGGAATGGTCCTGCCGGAGCTGAAACAGCGCGGCGTGTTTGTGCGGGCGCTGGCGCGGGACGACGCGACAGCCGCCAAAGCGCGGCAAAAGGGCGCGGATGAGACCGTGCTGGGTGACTTGACCGATCCCCAAAGCCTGCGGGCGGCGGCACAGGGCATGGACGGCGTCTTTCACATCAACCCGGCGTTTGCGTCCCAGGAAGCCGATTTGGGCGTCGCGATGGTTAAGGCCGCGAAAGAGGCCGGGGTACGGAAGTTCGTCTTTTCCGGCGTGATCCACCCGTCCATCTCTAAGATGGTGAACCATGCCGGCAAGCGGCCCGTCGAGGAAGCGCTGTACGAGTCGGGGATGGACTTCACCGTCTTGCAGCCGGCGATGTTCATGCAGACCCTCGGCGGCGGCTGGGACGCCGTAGTGAAGACCGGGCAGTTCGCTTTGCCGTACTCGGTGTCGGCGCGGGTCTGTTTTGTGGATTACCGGGACGTGGCCGAAGCCGCCGCGCTGGCATTCACCGGGGACGCGCTTGCTTACGGGACGTTCGAGCTGTGCGCTCCCGGCATGGTCAGCCGCGCCCAAATCGCCGCGCTGATGAGCGAGGCGCTGGGGCGGACGATTGAAGCCGGCGCTGTGCCGTTCGACGAGTGGGCGCAGGCGGCGCACCTGCCGGCGGGTGCGGTTCGGGACGGCCTCGAAATCATGGATGCCGACTACGACAAGTACGGCTTCCCCGGCGGCAATGCACTGGTACTGCGGGCGATCTTAGGCCGCGAGCCGCGTACTTTGCGGCAGTATTTTCAGCAGCTTGCCGGACGCTAGTCTCGGTTCCCGAAAAAGCCCGGTACGAAAAGTACCGGGCTTTTTTGTTTTGCTTGACAACGGCGAAACCTCGTGCTATACTGCACTCGTTATAAAGCACTTTGTTTTGTAAAGTATTCTTTTAAGGAAATCGCCCATGCCCGCCCTGCTTGCCCCGCTGGAAGAAGCCCGTGAAAACCTGCGGGTGATCCGGCAGACGATGGAACGCTCGACTAAATACTCGACTCTATCGGGCCTGTCCGGCGTTCTGATTGGCCTGTCGGCGATTGTGGGCGTTCTTGCTACTTCCCGCGTCCTGCACACTCGCCACGACGCGCATCAGCCCTTGTCTTCCGCGTATCCCGAACTGGGCCTGCTGTGGCTGATCGAACTGGCGGTGGCGGTCGGGATTGAGTTTGCCTGCAACAAGCGCCGGGCGAAATCCATCGGCAAGCGGGTGGCGTCGCCGCTGGGGGCGCATATTATTGTCGCCGCTTTGCCGGCGTTTGTCGCCGCGCTGGCGCTGACCGCGTTCTTCGCTCTGCATGGCTTGGCGGCTTTGGTGTGGGGCATCTGGATGCTGACTTACGGGCTGGCGATCTGCGCGGTCGGCCTGTTCTCGGTCCGGCCCGTCTCCTATTTAGGGGCAGCGTTCGTGCTGGCGGGAGCGATGACATTGCTGCTGCCGACTCAGCTTCAATTATTTATGATGGGGCTGACGTTCGGCGGCTTCCATATCCTTTACGGCGTCCTGATGGGCCGAAAGCACGGTTGGTAAGAGCATTAAAACTATGGCGGCAGTCATCCAACCAACTGGATACGCGGCGCTGGTAGAGTCACTCGAATCGCTGGACGAGGTGATCCACCAGAAAGTGCGGCTCGGCATCATGTCCGCGCTGATGGCGCGGGGCGACGCCGACTTCCGCTTTCTGAAAGAAACGCTTTCGGTCACCGACGGCAACCTGTCCATCCACCTGTCGAAGCTGGAAGAAGCCGGCTATGTTGTGAGCGCAAAAGAGTTTGTCCGCAAAAAGCCGCACACGACCTATGCGCCGACCGAGGCGGGCCGGACGGCGTTCCATGCCTATTTGACTTCACTGGAGCGCATCGTCCAGACGGCAGGGCAGCACGAGTGATGCGTCCGATCCCCAGCATTCTTTGGAACCTGTTTCTCGCCGTTGTTCCGGTCATTCTGGCGTTTTGGATTGCGCGGGGCGTCCGCCGCGAGCGTCAAAACACGGAGACCGTGCAGTGGCTTTTGTGGGGGCCGCTGGCGGTCGTTTGGCTGGCGTTTCTGCCGAACTCCTGCTACCTGCTGACCGAGTGGCGGCATTACTTCGAGACGCTGACCCAAAGCCCGCTGTACGCGCAGGCGCATCAAAGTGGCGACAGCCGGGTTGACTTCTTTCTGATCACGGCCTTTTATCTCGTCTACAGCGGCGCGGGCCTTTTGGCCTTTTTCCTTGCCGTTTGGCCTTTGGACCGCTTGACCCGCCCGCGCCTCGGCCCCCTGGGAGCCGTTCTGCGGCCTCTTATCTTCCCGCTTTGCGCCCTCGGCGTTTATCTGGGTCTCATGCAGGGGCGGTTCAACTCGTGGGACCTGCTGAGTTTGCCCCGCCTAGCCGGCCTGCTTGCGACTACGGCGCAGGTCTTCCAGCGTCCCTTGCTTTTGGCTTGTATTCTCGGCTTCGGCGCTATCCTGTGGCTCTTCTACGCCGCGTTCGACATCTGGATGGACGGCTGGGCGTGGCGCTTGTCCCGCCGCCATGCCAATCGTCACTTGTCCGAAGACTTCACGGAGAAAGATCCAGAGAAAGACTCATCCCATGCTTCTGTGTGACCCTGCCGTCTGCCGCCGCCTGCTCCGCCGCCTGTCTTTGGCCGAGCTGCTGGCCCTTTACGAGCGCACTGTCTGCCTCTACGCCCCCCTCGCCGAAGCCGTTTCCGAAGAACTGGATTCGCGCCTTCTGGGGGATTAGTCTGTGAAGACATTCCTCTGCTGCCTCCTCGGCGCAATTTTGTGGGCTATCGTCGGTGCGGCGGTAGTCGCGCTTCTCGTCGCTGTGCATTCCGACGGGAACGATCTGGGGGATGCGTTCGAGTTTATGGGGCTTGTGCCGTTTGCATTGATCCTCGGTGCAGTCTTTGGGATTGTCCTGGCGCTCAAACTGAAACAGTACGCGATCAAAAATTGGGGTGGGGAACAGGCAAAGCGCAAAACTTCTTTCGTAGTTACTGGTTTTGTCCTTGCGGCTCCGCTTTTAGTAACGGCGCTGACTTGGGACGCCGGACGATATGGAGGTCCGCCACCCGACCAGCAGCTTTTGGCTGACTTTGCCCGGCATCGCGCCGATCTTGACAAAGTGGCACAGATGAAGCAAGCGGACAAAGGCTTGTCACGAGTTGACTACAACTGGACCGCGCCGGATAATCCGCAAAAGGCTGGCATCCCGCCGCAGCGCATCGCGAAATATCGCAGTTTGCTGGAGAGCGTAGGGGTGCATCGCGGCTTTGAGGCATATCAGCCCCATGAAGTGGATTTTCTGTATTGGGGCCGAGGCTCCGCAATTTCCAGCGATACTGATAAAGGCTATGCCTACCTCACGGTGCCGCCCAAGCAGGTGTTGCCTACACTTGATGATTGCCAGCCCGATGAAAAGGGAGTCAAATCTTACCGTCATATCGAAGGCTGCTGGTATTTGTATTACGATTACATACCGGGATAAGGAAGCATCATGGCGGAGAATACGCTTGAACTGCTTGCCGAAGTCGTTCAAATGCTGGCGGACGTGCAGATAAGAACCTGGCTGTTTGGCGGCTGGGCGGAAGAGCTGTCCGGGCTTTGTCCGCCGAGATCGCACGGTGACATTGATCTGCTGTACCCGGCGCAGGACTTCATACGGCTGGACGAGTTCCTGCGGGCGCAGAGCGAGGCAAAAGAAGTCACAGCCAAGCGGTTTTCGCACAAGAGGGCGTTTGAGTGGCAGGGTGTGCTGGTCGAAGGGTTTCTCGTGCGCCCTGAAGCCGAGGGGCTGGTCACGGATTTCTTCAGCACATTCCAGTTTGTGTGGCCGCAGGACACGCTTTCATCTACCGTGATGCTGCCCGGCGGAGAATGGCCGTGTGCGAGTGCGGCGGCGCTTCGGCAGTACCGGGCGCGGCACAACGAAGTGGAGCAGGCATACAGAGACTATATGATGCCGCTTGGCAGAACCATGCCGCCGGGTGCAGTTGCTCCATGAATGGCACGGCTACACAGCCAAGACACTACGAAGTACCGCTTCTGCACTGGCAGGCCCGGAGGGCGCGGGACGGGGATTAGAATTGTCCCTCTTAACCCCGCGAAGCGGTGTTTTGTGGCGTCCGCGCCGTCTAGCCGTGCGTTGAAACGCACGGTCAGCGTTGGGTAAACTTTGTTGTGCCTCTATGCAGGCGGGCGGAACAAACCGGATCCCTGCGATGTTATAGATCTAGTCCGCATTTTGTTTCGCTGTTTTCTGTAGAAAGAACCTGTTCCATGAAAACACCACACTCTTATTCTATGCCGTTTGTTCTTGCCGCCGGAACGCTGGCAGCGCTGTTTACGCTGCCCCAAAGTGCGTCCGCCCAGCTTGTCGGCGGGTATATGCGGTCCGGCGCGGCTGGGCAGGGACAGCCGGTGCCGCAGCGGCCCGTGCAGGCGCAGCCGTCTATTCCGATGATGATGCGGCCGGGGCCGATCATGCGGGGAAACTACCCCGTTTACGGCCAGAGGCCGACTTATGGCGGCGTGCCGATGCAAAGCGCTCCGGTCTACAATTCTACGGTAACTTACGGACACGCGCCGGTCTACACCCCGCCGCCTTCTTACGGCCAGATTTACGGCCAGGGCGGCTACAATGGTTATAGCAATGGCTACGGCAATTATTCGGGCAGCGGGCCGGTCGTGACGATCCCCAATGGGCAGTATTATCCGTCGGGCGGCGGCTCCTACGGCGGCGTCGCCCTGCCGCCGGTTGGGCCGGGCAACGGCTTTTTCCGCAACCCGGTTCCCCCGGTCGGCCCCGCCAACGGCTATTTTAGCGGGCAGGCCCCTATCACCGGCGGCGGCCCGGCGCTGCTCGGCGGCTACTACTACGGCGGGTACTGCAACACTAACAGCGGGAGGCATGAGTACCGCTCGGTGTACTCGAACTATGGCGGCTTCCCGCAGTATATCTACAGCCCGAACATTGTTGTGGTGGGCAATGACTACGCGCCGGATTATACAACGCCGTCCCTGCCGTTCGCGACGCCGGTGTATCAGACGACGTACAACCAGAACAACTATTATGTCGCGACGCCGGAGCGGGTGGACGAGCTTCAGGCGGGCGGGGCGCAGGCAAAAGAGGCTTTAGAACATGCCTACCCCGCCGACTCGTTTCAGGCGGCGTTTGCCGACATCGCCCATGCGTGGACCGACAACAATATAGATTTGGTGCGGAAGCATCTGCGGAACAATGAAACGCGGGTCAGCGTTTTCCTGGACGGCAAGTATTCGTATTCCATCGCGTCGAGCGATTTCTCGCAGATTACGCGGGACGCTTTGGACAAGTTGCACACGGACTCGTTCAACTTCACCCGCATCCGCAAGCTGAAAAACGGCGATGTGACCGCGTTCGGCTCCCATGTCTACCGCGCGTCGGACGTGAGCGACGGGACGGACAGCAACGGCACGGTTCCGTTCGATCAAGCAGATGCCGGCAGCACGGACCCGGACAATCTTGGCGCGGCAAAGGCAATTTATGTTTCTTATACCCTGCGCCGCTACGGTACGGAATGGGACATTGTCGCCACCGACTCGGCGAGCCACGACCTAGCGGCGACGAGCTATAAAGTGGGTGAATAAGCTTAAGAACCGGCACTTCCAGTGCCGGTCTACTTCTGCATGAAAGTCGCTTCGCGACTGAGGATAAGGCTCGGTCACAGCCTTGATCCGTAGTCGCCTCGATGTGCAGTGATGCCGCCGGCATACTTTCACTCAATGGTAGACCGGCACTGGAAGTGCCGGTTTTCTCTTTGGGAACTTTTTTCCGCGCAACTCCGTCTTTTCACTCTATAGCGCAAGCCCGTAATTTTGCCTGCTTTTCCCGTACTACCCCGCTTCAGGAGGACTTTCCACTTGACCCTTGCACGTCCCTGCCGCTTCGGCACGGCGCTTTCTTTCGCCGCATTCACTCTGGCCTCTGTTTCCGCCACGACTTTGTTTCTTTCTCCGCCCGCTGCCGCCGGGGTCGTCAAGGCCATGACGCCGCTGACGCCGAAGGTTTCCGGTAAGGCCGAGCCAGTCCGAACGCTGCTGGTCCATGACGGACTGCCTGCCGCCGGCACAAATAACGGCCTGCGCCTATGGGTGCATGGCGACGGCAGCCATGCTGATCTGCGCGTCCGCGTGCTGGCCCCCAGCCGGGCTGCGTCCCCGGTATCGGACCCGCTACCGCGCGATGAATGGATTTCCCAGCCGGTGCCGATCTCGTTTACCGGCTGGCGCGAAGTCGTCCTTCCGCAGTCGAACTTCACGCTTCGGGCCGCGCCGCCGCTGCCGAAGACGCTGGATCTGGCCCTGCCCGCCGACGCCCAGATTGTCCCCGCCGATATGGACGATACGCAGGCCGACTGGTCGAAAGCAAATGGCCTGGCGATTGATGTCGTGACCGCCCGGCAGGCGACGCTGATTGTGGACGATGTGGCCTGGGTGACGCTGGATGCCGCCGGCAAAGGCGTGAGTAATGCGCCGGTTGCGGGAACGGCCTTCAGCGATGTCGGCGCGTGGCAGGCGGTCGGGATGCCAGACTCGGTGGCGGCGGTCAACTACGGCCTGGCGACCCAGCCGGGCCTGACCCACGGCGGGCGGGTCGCCTTCCGCCTGACTGTCACGCCGCCGGGACTAGACCGTTCCAAGCGGCTGGTTTTCGCCCAGGAAGCGCTCCGGGCGGCGCGAAAGACGGCGCTGGTTTGGACGCCCGCGACGCTGTTTGAGCGGGTCCTGCCGTCGTCGCTGCCACCCGCCGGGGCAAGCCCGGACGTTACGCTGTCTGCCTGCGCCGAGCAGACCGGCGCGGCGTCTTTCTGCTTTTACAGCCCCGTCGCCCTCAAGAACGTGACAGCCTCGGTGCCGCAGGACTTGCAGGGCATTGGGCGGACGCTGCCGCGTACCGCTGTGGATCTCCATGTCGTCAAAGTCTGGGAGCAGGCCGGTTCCGGCCCCCTGCGTGACCCGGACACGGCGACTGCCGTGCCGGAGCTTTTAGTTAAAGACGACCGCGTTCCTCTCACTGGCCCCGCGCCCGCCGTCCGCCTCACCGGCCCCGCCGTCTGCGACATCCCTGCCGACACGTCCAAGCAATTCTGGCTGTCGGTCACGGTCCCGCGCAACACCCCGCCCGGCCTGTACACCGGCCGCGTGGTGGTGAGCGGGCGCGGCCTGCCGATCCCCGTGGTGGTCCGGGTGTCTTTGATTGTTCCGCCGCTGCGCCTGCTGTCGCCCGCCAAGCAGTACGGCGTGGACCTGCGCTCCCGGCTTGACCCCGCGCCTTCTGTTCTCCCTTCGCCCGACGGCCAGCAGCTCGTCACGGACTTTGTGACGCAGGACGTGCTGGATGCCCAGCTTGCCGATATTGACGCTCACGGCTTCACGATTGCGTCTTTGTATGACTCTTCGGCGACGCTGCCGGACGCCGTCGGCGAGTACCAAAAGTACGGCCTCGGCACTGCTTATAACCTGTACAAAGGCGACGGCGACCCGCAGGCAATGGAGCGGGACCGCGCGGCGCGAAAAGGCCCCGCGCTGACCTACTACACGCCGCCGGAGCCGAACGAAGCGGCATCGGCTCGGATGGCCCCGCTGGAGAAGGCAGGCATCCCGAACGTGACGTACATCCCGAAGCAGGATGACTTCACCGCGCTCGGCACAAATATGGACATCGCTGTCTACAACCGCGACTCGGCTTACCCGCAGCAGCTTCTTCGCACGAACGGGCTGCGCCAGTCCATGACCCGCGACTGGTGGTACTGGCCGGCAACAAACGAAGATCCGAAGACAAACCGCGTTGACTCCGGCGTTCTGCTTTGGAAGTCCAACCTCTACGGCGCGTTCCTGCCCGACTACCAGACCCCATTCGGCGCGGACCCGTATGACGAGACCTCGGCAGGCGCGTCGCCAAGCAAAATCGCCTTCCGCCCGCTGATGCTGACTTACCCGGTCAAAGGCGGCGTGCTGGATACCCTGCAATGGGAAGCCTGCCGCGAAGGCGTCACCGACGTGCGTTATTTAACAACCATGTACGCGGCCCTACGCGAGTGCAAGGATGCCCATATCGCAAAGCCCCTGACCATCGAGGCCGAAACCTACGTCAAGACCTTCCTGACCAAGCCGCTGGCGAACCTGTCCGAAAGCCAGTACGACACGTTCCGCGCCCGCACCGCAAGCTACGCCATTCGCCTGCGCTCCGCCGTAGACGCCTACAACAAAGCCCACGGCCTCCGCTAACCGCGCTTGCTCCCCTCAGCCGCCGCCGGGTCCCTTTCAGGCCCGGCGGCTTTTTGTGCTATACTTGCTTTGTGCATAAAGCAAAGCATCGCACAAAAGCCGCCCGTGCCTCTTCTGCCGCGCAAAATCGCAATGGCTCTCACCTATCTTCCTGGATGCCCGGCGACCCGCCTGAGCTGCACCCGCTTTTCAGCTCGTTTGGGGCCTTCAAAGACGATCCTTTTTGGGATGATCACATTCGGATTATGAAGGATTTGCAACAGGAAGGACTAGAGCGTGACCTCAGATGATTAGAGGACGCCGAGAACCCCGCCATAAATGGCAGGTCTGAGGGCGCAGACGCCAACCGCCCTGCGGGCGAGAATCCCAACCGCTAGTAGCCTTCTTGTTCCTTCGGTCGCAGCACTGGCTACCCGAAGGGCAGACCGATTGGCGTCTGCGCCCTCAGACCTGCCATTTATGGCGGGGTTCTTTTCCATCCGCCGAACCCTTTTGCCTCCCGCGTCCGTTCTGTTTCCACATCACCCACAAGGAGACCGCCCCATGACCGCCCGCAACACCTTCTCGCCGCTTCTTCGCGCCGCCGTTCCCGCTTTGCTGCTCTCGCTTTCCGCCGCCTCTGCTTCTGCCGCGCCCATTCCCGTAGACCCCGCCGCGCTGTCCCTGCTCCAAAAAGTCCAGACGGCGACGCAGAAAATGCACAGCCTTTCGGCAGATTTTGAGACGGATATGACCATAACAGGCGTCGGGAGAACAACTCAAACTCAGCAAACAAAAATTCCGTTCCGAGGGATCGGCAGTTCTCGGATGATGAAGCCGAATTATCTGCGTGAGCAGCACTGGAACCTTGAGAAGAACAAAGCGACGGGCCTTTGGGAAAAGCCGAAAACCCTGTTGATTGGCGCTTCGGACGGCCATAAAACGTGGGTCCAATTCGGCGCGGGCCAGTACATGGTGGACGAAGCCGACCCGCAGGGGCATAACCTTTATGCAACGCTGCCTTCCGAAGACTTCTTTGACCCTGCCAAGTCCGTGCTGGCACAAGTCCAAAAACAGCAGGAGAAAGGACAGCTTTTATCGCTGACTGATGCCGGTGTTCAGAGCTGGGAGGGACATTCCTACCATGTTGTCGACTGGAACCATGTCTTCGACACTCCTGTCAGCCCGCCGCTGCCGGAGAGCCTTCTAAAAACTGTTCCCGGCGGCGTGGTGACGGAGCGTGACCGCCTTTATATCGGCAGTAACAATCTCGTGCATCGGGTAGTTACGACTTTCAATGTTGGCTGGTCTGCCGAATACACGGCAAGAAACATCAAAATCAACACGCCGATGATCGCTTCGGCTTTCAAGTTTGCGCCGCCGCCCGGCGCTCAGGTGTCTAAGCCTTATGTCGCCCCGGAGCCGCCCAAGCCGCTTCTTGCGGTCGGAACGCCTGCGCCGGACTTCGCGGCGATCGCCCCTGACGGCAGCCAGGTTCATCTGTCGGACTTCAAGGGCAAGACAGTCGTGCTGGATTTCTGGGCGACCTGGTGCGGCCCCTGCCAGATGTCCATGCCGCACCTCGAAAAAGTCTATCAGGCCGTCAAGGGCCAAAACGTCGCCGTGCTGGGCGTCTGCGTCTGGGACGAAAAGCCGGCCTACGACAAGTGGGTCGTCGCGAAGAAAGATACCTACCACTTCCCGACGGCGTTCGACCCGGCGGGGCGCGGCGTGAAAAGCGTCGCGTCTGATTTGTACCATGTGTCAGGCATCCCGACCCAGTATGTGATTGATAAAGACGGCAAAATCGCGGCGTCCACAGTCGGGTATGACGAGAAGGGGACGGCGCTGGAAGACGCGCTGAAGCAGCAAGGGGCGGAGGTGTGAGTGACGGAAACGGCGGCGAAGCCGTAAGGGATGGGCCATAAGAAATCAGAAGGGCGAAGACAAGGTTTGCGCCCTACATCCATTCTGCCCTACGTTCTATATTCTAACCCCGTAGGGGCGAACCTTGTGTTCGCCCTTCTTTATGTGCGAAATAATTTTTCACCGCACCCGTTCGCTCCGCCCTCTCAGCGAACATGAATACGCAAGGAGGCCAAAAAATGGAGATGACGGACTGGCAGCTTGTCCGAAAGTTTGCCGAAGACCACTCACAAACGGCGTTTTCGGAGCTAACGCAGCGGTACACGAACCTCGTCTACCGAGTCTGCTTGCGGGAACTCAGCGATCACGGTTTGGCGGAAGACGCCGCGCAGGCTGTGTTTCTGCTGTTGGCCCGCAAAGCGCCGTCGCTGCGGCCAAATCGTCACGAGGCTACACTGTCCCCCTGGCTGTTCCAAACCGCGCTTCTCACGGCCCGGAACGTCCGGCGGTCGGAGCAGCGGCGGTCGGCGCGGGAGCAGGAGGCAACGCAGATACAGGCAGAGTTTTCGGACGCGCCGGAAGGCTGGGCGGACATCGAGCCGCTCTTAAACGACGCCCTCCATGCGCTGCCGCCGGGTCAGCGGACGCTGATCTTGGCGCGATACTTTGAGGATCGCCCGCTGGCTGAAATCGGCGTGGGGCTAGGCGTGTCCGAAGATGCCGCCCGAATGCGCGTCAACCGCGCGTTGGACCGCCTGCGCCGCTTCTTCGCCGCCCGCAGCGTCGCGCTGTCCGCCGCCGCGCTGGCCGCCCTGTTGCCTCATGCCGTCCATTCCGCCCCTGCCCATGCCGCCGCCCTTCTCGCGCGGCTTCCTCTGCCAACTTCTGGCGGCCCGTCCGCCCCGACTCACGCTCAAACCATCGCACAGGGAGCGATCCACACCATGAACCTTAACCGCCTTCGGCTTCCGCTTGGAGCCGCCGCCCTTGTCGCTGTCTTCGTCCTCGGCACCGCCGGGGCCGTCCGCGTTACATCCCAGCGAAAAGCGCAGGCTGTGCGAGCCGAGCAGCAGCAAAGCTCGGTCCACGCCCTCGCGATTATGGACCAGATGTATGCCACTTATGCCGCCATGAAGTCGTTCAAGTGCAGTGTCACCAGCCGGGAAGAACCGCTCGGCACAGCCCAGGATGCCGAGTATGAAATTGAACGACCAAACAAAATCTGCTTCCGCCGCGCTACTCTGCTTGGTGTGGAGCTGTCCGGCAAAGCACAGGCGGTCAGCGACGGTAAAGATCTGTACGTCACCTGCACGGAATCGAGCGGCGCAAACGGCAGCGGGCTGGCAGATCGTTATGCCAAGGTACCGTTGGTGTGGAGGCCCGCTACTCAAACCCCAGATTGGGGTGCGTACTTTACCGATTTTGGAGGGCTTGCATCATGGGGGACCAAGCCAACGGCAGGAATGCCGGCAGCAGCATTAGGTGGCGACAGGAGCAATAATATGGCCCTCACAGGCACCGATTATGCCCTGGGTCAGCCTGTCACAATGAGTCCGCCGATGATCAACGAACATAATGTGCCGGATTCCGTTGCGGATGTTGTCATAGTAACAAAGCACATTCGGCAGGGAGCGACAGTACGGGAGGGAGTGATTGATCTCAAGACGGGAAAAGATGTGCCGTCTACGATCACTTACTACATCGGCCAGCGCGATCACTTGCTGTACAAGCTGACTGCCTCCTATTCGGTGGGTTCAACTTGGACAGATACACGCACAGAAACATACGCCGACCAAGACATCAATCCCAACTTGCCCGTGTCTGATTTCGTGTTCACGCCATCGCCGAGCAGCCATGAGGTTCGGGATACGAGCGAGTTGTTTCCGGGCGGCAGGGGATAGGGCAGGGAGAGGAAGCGTGGGAATAAATTCCTACGCTGTGGGGCGCAGACGCCGAGTGACCGCCTTCGCGGGCAAGGAGAAGAGGCTGAAGCGTTCGGCATTTAGTGTCGGAGACACTTTCTGTGCTTCAATAGCCCGGCATTTCAATGCCGGGTCTTCTTGATGCCGGGTCTTTTCTGTTATCCGTATCCCGCCAATTCCAGCAGCTTTGTCACGGTTTTCCAGTTGCGGATGGTGCTGACGGTGGCAAGCTTGGCGTCAAAATAAGCGTTGGTCAATTTGGTGTCGGCGCCGCCGTTGGGAAGGTGCAGGTAGATGTCGCGGCCCTGGACAACAAAAGCGTCCGGGGTGGAGCGGTTGGCATCTAAGCCTGCGACTTTTTCAAGGGAGGGCAGGTCGGCTAGAAACATGACGTGCAGGGTTTGAGTGAGAAGTTCTTGCGCTAAGAACGGGTTGTTGTGGAATGCTGCGGCAAGCTGCTCTGCCGTTCGCAGGACGACCGGGACGCGGAGGCCGAAGCGCTCGGCAATCAAGGCTGAAATCTGGGCGGGGAGGGTATCGGCGGCTTCGGGAGCAGCTTGGAAAATGACGTTGCCGCTCTGGATGTAGGTCTGCACATCGCGACAGCCGGACTCGGTGAAGAGAGCGGCGAGGGCGGGCATCGGCATCTTGTTTTTGCCGCCGACGTTGATGCCGCGCAGCAGGGCGATGTGGGTTGCAGGCATAGCGAAATCTCACAAAAAAAGGCCGCCGAGATTTCCCGGCGGCCTTCATGCTGCCAATGTCAGCGCCAGGTGGTCGCGCCTGCGCCCTGAGCGGACGCGGGCAGGTCAGGGGCGCCGACGATGGTTTCGACGCCTAAAAAGGTGTCCAGCTCTTCGTTGGTGTGGCGGTGGGTCCACTGGGCGAACCGCTCCTCGCCTTCGCGGGTTTCCTGGAAGCGCTCGATGACGTTTGCCAGGGCGTACTTGACTTTTTCCGCCGGGACCTTGCGGTGGATCGGGCGGCTGAAGCTGGGATGAGCGCCGAGGTCGCCGCCGAGCAGGATGTCGAAGGCTTCTACCTGGGAGCCGTCGTCGCGCCGGGCCAGGCAGCCCTGCAAGCCGATGTCGCCGACGTGGTGCTGGGCGCAGGAGTTCGGGCAGCCGTTCATGTTAATCTTCAGGCCGCGCTCATACGGGTTCGGCGCGACTTCTTCGAGATGCGTAATCACGTCGCCGATGCGGAGCTTGGTCTCGGTAATGGCTAAGTTGCAGAACTCAATGCCCGTGCAGGCGATGGCCCCGCGCCGGATGTTGGGAACGTCCCACGCAAAGCCCGCCGCCGCCAGGTCTTCCTGGGCATGCGGAATGTTCTCATCGGTGACGTGCGGGATCAGCATGTTCTGCACGTTGGTCAGGCGCACCTCGCCGCCGCCCCACTTGTCGGCGACATCGGCGGCGCGGCGCATCTGCTCGTCGTTGAGGCGTCCGGCCAGGATGCAGAGGCCGATCCAGTTCAGGCCCGGCTGGGACTGCGGGTTGACCCCGATGTGGTCCCGGTAGGTTTCGTCGGAGAACGCAAAGCCCGGCCCGGCAGGCTCAGGAGTCCAGTCAAGCTTTGCGCGGACTTCGGCGGTGAACTTTTCGGGTCCCCATTCGGCCATCAAATACTTCAACCGGGCGCGGGTGCGCTTGGCCCGGAGCTGGTCGGCATCCCGGTAGCACTCGGCGATGGCCCGCATCACGTCGACAATCCCGGCCAAGTCGTCGGCGGGCAGGAAGATGTCTAAAGGCTGGCCGAAGAACGGCTGGAGCGACAGGCCGCCGCCGACGAGCGGCTGGAAGCCGACGACCTCGTCAGTCTCGCGCTTGTAGGCGACTAAAGCCGCGTCGTTGACCTGCGGCACCGTGCTTTGCACCGGCGAGCCTTCCACCGCAATCTTGAACTTGCGCGGCAGGTCGCCAAAATCTTTGTTGAGGTGGAAGAAGTTCTGGATCGCGTCTACAACGGGCCGGGTGTCCACCAGCTCCTGCGGGTCAAAGCCCGCCGCCGGGGAGGACGTCAGGTTGCGGGTGATGTCGCCGCACGCGCCGGCCGTGGTCAGGCCGCAGGCGTCTAGTCGCGCAAAAATCTCCGGCATATCTTCAATCGTCAGCCAGTGAAGCTGGATCGTCTGCCGGGTGGTAATGTCGCAGATGCCCCGCGCGAAGTCTCTGGTCAGACCCGCCAGTGTGCGTAGCTGCTCGGTGGAAAGCCGCCCGCCGGGGACTTTGATCCGCATCATAAAGTGGCCTTCGTTGGGCCGCTGCTGGTACACGCCGTACCACTTGAAGCGCATGAAGTCGCCGGGGTCAATCGTGTCAAAGCCCGTTTCGGCGTAGCGGTAAATGTCGGCCAGAACGTCCAGCCCGGCCTTCTCTTTCTTGAGCCGCTCTTCTTTGGTCTGCTTCACTTCTTTGATTGGCGCAATCTCGCTCATGGTATGTCTTATCCAAACTAATGTCGTCGTGAAAATTTGCCGTGCTGAATGCCCATATTATACTTGACGTCTGTTGTTAAGTCAACACACGCGAATAGGCTTGGGTTCCTGCCGGGTATGATGGCGATGGGAGAAATCACTGTGAGAATAACTGTGACTTTGGGCCGGCAGCTTGGGTGCGGCGGCTCCTACTTAGGGCAGCGTCTGGCCGATGCGCTCCAAATCCGCTGCCTCGACCGGGAAATCGTCTCGAAAGCCGCCGCGCATTTGCGGGTGGACGAAGCGGATATGACCCACCGGGAAGAGCGCGGGGTGTCGTTCTGGGAGCGGATGCTGCGCGGGATTACAGCTGACCCGCCGGAAGCTTCGTATCAGCCGCCGATGACGCTCTCCGTGACTGACCAGGAGCTTCTCGCTGCCGAAACTCAAGTGATGAAAGAGATCGCCGCGCAGGAAGATGTGGTCATTGTCGGGCGTGTCGCCGCGTTTGTCCTGCCGCCCCATCCCGGCATGGTCAACATCTTTCTTCATGCCCCGGAGCATTACCGCGTTCGCCGCCTGCTGGAACACGCCCAAGCGGCCAACGAAACGGAAGCACGGACGCTCATCGCCCGCTCCGACGAAACCCGCCGTCGGTATATCCGCCAAATGATCGACCGGGATGAGTATGACGCCCGCGCGTACCACCTGTCGCTGGATACCAGCGTCCTGCCCCTGCTCGACACTGCCGATCTGCTAACCGATTTTGTCCGCCGCCGCACCGCGTACTTTTAAGGGAACAAACAATGAGCATCGCAGCCTTCTTTCGGACTTATCGCAAACGAAAAACCATTGGCCGTTATCTGACTCGGCTTGGCCCAATCTTACAGCGACACTACGGCAAATCCAGCCATTATTCGCCGGCGCAGGTCACGCAGGCGGCGCAGGAAGCCAAGATGCCGATGGAAGGTTTGTGCTACGGCCTGTCCATCTACTGCACGCCCGGCGATTTCGACGATTACCATGCCGCGAGCGGGGAAGATTGCAATTACTGGGAAATGCGAGTAGAAGTCGCCGAACACCATTTTTACGGCAATTCCGGTTTTACGCAGCAGGATGTCGCCGCTCATTCGGAAGCCTACGCGCACTCGCATATAGGGCCAGATATGGGCGGCGGGCATCATTTCGACGGCGGGGGCGGCGGACACCACGGCGGGCATTGACCGGATAGAATCTGCCTACGCCGGCAAATCCGCGCCGCAGTTCGGGCAGAAGACGAACGCCTTGTAGGAAACAACCGCCTTGCAGTTCGGGCAAACGCGGTCGCTGTCGGGCGGCGTGTCTTGAAACACTTCGGTATTGGACACCGGCGGGTCGGAGTTGCGCGGATAATCGCCGCCCAAAATGGCCTTGTACTCGTCGCTTTTCGCCCAGGTGTCAATCTCCATTGCCCGGACCGCCGGGAAGGGGTGTGTCGTTTGCAAGGTTTGGCCCAGCTTCAGGAACGAGTTCAGCGCGTCCCGACCCATGTCCTCATAGTCCCGGCCCTGCTGCAAGAACGCCTCTTTGTTCATCTGCGCGTACAGCTTGCGCGAGCCGCCCGCCAGCTTCATCTCTACATCCAGCACGGTGTCCACGTTTTGGGACGCCAGCAGGGCCGCCCGGTCGGCGGTCAGCTCGCTTTGGCGGTACCAGTGGAAGAATGCATAAAACAATCCCGCGCCCAGGCCCCGCGCGAGGCCGAGCGTCGGCCCGCCAAGACGCATCAAGAGGTTCGCCAGAAAAATTGCGATCTGCCGGTACAAGACATGGCCGGCCTTGATATGCCCCAGCTCATGCCCTAAGACAACCCGCCATTCGTCCTCATCCAGCAGATCAATCAGGCCGGAATACAGAACGATGATCGGAGACTCAACGCAGAACGTGAACGCATTCGCCGCCGGCCTCTGGCCAATGAAAAGCTGCGGCACGGGCATATCGAGAATGGCGCACGACTCCACCAGCAGCGCGTACAAGTCCCGGCACTGGTTCTGGTCCACCCGCACCATATCGGATAAACAAAACATCCGCCCGGCCCGGTCGCCGCCGAACTCGTTGAACTTGCGGAACACCCAGTCCAAACCGGGCGCTTTCCGCAGAACGGCCAGCGCGGCCTTGTCGGTGGGATGCTCAAAGGCCGTAGACGAAAGGCCGGGAAACCATCGGCGGTCGGACATGGGCTACCTCCAGTAGTCATCTGTTCGTGATAGGCCGATGAGAACTTCTTATGATATGTCAGGAGCGGTGACAGCTATAACATCGGCTACGACGAATTATTAGATCGCTCCATTGCGACGACGCCCACCCAAAAGTACTGCCGTTCCCAGGTCTGCCAAAATGGGTAGGTAAACCCAAGGGCGCAAAGAAGGCGCAAGGAAGCCGATCACAACACAGGTAATGGTCGGTACGGCCAAAACATAGGATTGTTCCTGAGCCGACCCGCGAAACTTTTGCCGGTAGAACAAGCTAACGTTATAGCCAAGTGCCGCCAGGCACAACAGTGCCATAGGCAGACAGATAACGGCCCGGATGATCATCCACATTCTTTGCCCCCGCCGATGTAAAGTCCGGTTCCGATGAACACCGCAACATCCAATCTGTGCCTTTAGTTACTTCTCTCCAGCGTAATCGCCACGATCTTCAGGCGTCTATGAAGCCCATCTCGCTTTCATGCTTGCGCCCAATAAATCAAGGCAGTTTTCGCTGGCGGACTTGATTGCCGTCAATCACGGTGTAGTAGCTTTCAACGGAGGTTGCATGCAGCAGGAAAGAAAGGCGCTGACCAGCTTCTTCAGGCGTCGCCGGTATGAAACGAAGATGGATTATCCCCGCAGGGGCCGGCAGTCGGCGGCGGTAGATAAGCTCGCCATAATCGCGATCAAACGTGAGGACAACGCGCTGCTGTTGAACTGCCTGTGCCATGACCTCTGCGTCCTCAATGCCAGGACTATCTTCAACAATCGCGGCAACTTCGTAACCAATAGCTCGCAGAAGATAAACGCTTGGAATTGGAAAGTGTTCGTCGGCGAGGAAAATGCTCATCCCGCAGCTGCAAGCGTGTACATTCTTTCTTCTCGAACACTCTCCGCTGCGTAGGCATGAACCGCCCGCAAGGCTTCCGGTGTCAGATGCGGATAGCTTTCCAAAATCTGCGCTTCGGTCCAGCCTGCGCCGTAGAGGTCCAAGAGAAACTCAACGGCGAGGCGTGTTCCTTTGACGACGGGCTTGCCGACAGAGATGTTGGGATCGCTATGAATATAGTCACGCCAATCCATAATCTGCTCCTTAGTTAGGGGACTTTCTCTAGAGTAATTGCCACGATCTTCAGGCTGCGCTCGTTCGGCAAAACAAGCGCCGTCAGCTTCTTTGTGGGATCCAAGATCAAGCGATAATCGCCCAGCGTGGTCGGACCGGGCTTCGCGCCCGCAGGCGTCGTGTGGTACGAGGCGGTGAAGGCGGGAGCGGGCGGCGCGGCGCTCCAATCGGCGACGGTGATAGGCAGGGACGTAGTATCGCTGCCGTAAAGGGCGTTGATGTTGACCGTGACAGGCGTGCCATCGCTGGCGGCGGCGAGCAGGTGAACAGCCTGGTACTTGCCGCTCGGCAGCGTGATGGTTTGGCCGGTACACGCGACGACGTTCGGCAGAGTGCCTTTGACGGCGGGGTACAGGAACGACAGGGCGTGGTTTGAGTCGGTCCCTGTGCCGGTCTGCACCGTGTAGTAGCCCGATGGGTAGAGCGGCAGGCCGGGCTTGCCGAGAAGGAGCGGGTCGCCGTCTACTTCCGACGTGACATCGGGCGGTAGGGCTTCGGAGGGCAGCACGGAGCCGTGGCCGTCGAAACCGCCGGTCTTGCCCGGCGACTCCGGCGCGATGCCGAGCGTGTTGTATGATTTGGTCAGGTCTACAGGAACAAGCGACGCTTTAGCGGGAGCGACATTGACAAACTGCTGCACGATGTCGCCGCTTGCGAGAGGCAGAGTGGATTGCCAGGGGCCGTCGCCGACGCGGGTGTCCCAGACTAAGCAGTACCGACCCGGCTGCTTTGGGGCCAAGAAGGACGCCGTGACGGCGGCATCAGTTGCGCCGGGGGCGAGGTCTTGGGTCAGCGTCGCGGTCGGCCCGCCGTCCCACTCGCGCTCGGTTCCGTCCAAGTAATACCAGTGGTAGCCGAGATGGACGGCAGACTTTTTGAGTGGCTGGGACGAGATGTTCTGCACGACTAACCGCGCCGTGGCCGTTTTTCCGGCATCCACCGTGCGCGGGACATCGGCCAGCACAAACGACGCGGGCGGCAGGGTGTCGGCCACCCGCAGCGGCTCGTTGTAGGAACCATTAACCAGTGTGCCGAGGGCATCGGGCTGGACAAACCAGTGAAGGCGGTACGCGCCGGGCGGCAGGGGCTGGCCGGTCTTATCAACAAGCGAGAGCGGGACGGCAGCTGTGACAATCTGGCCGGGCGTGACCGCGTCTGTGCCGAGCGGCGCTTTGCCTTCGGCAACGGTTTTGGGGTTCGAGCCGTCCGGGGCGGTCGTTTGAATTTTATAGCCGAGCGCGTAAGTCGCGGGCCAGGACGCCGATCCGTCGTTTCGGACTTGAATGGTAGAGGCCAGCGTCTGACCGACAGCCGCAATGCCGGGAGTCGCCGTGCCGAGGAAGTTGGCCTGGGTGCCGCCGACCCCGGCGTCCGCGCCGATCACCGTCACGCCCACTTCGAGCGGCGTGTCGCCGGCATAGGAAAACCAGCGGTCCTGGCCCTGGACCATGTCAACAACTAGTGTGTAATCACCCGGCTCTAGGTCCTCGCCGAAGTTGTCGCGGGCGACCAATCCCAAAGAAAGAGTCAGCGAGTGGCCTGGCAGGACATCTTTGCCGATGGGGATGCGCGGGGCGCTGTCGTCGTAGAGCTTGCCGTTCCGGTACCAGCGGGTAGACAGTGAGTAGCCCTCACCCGCTCTCCAGGGCAGCACCCCGGCGTTTTCAATGCGAACTGGAATTTGGTACAGCGTCTTCGGGAAGATCGTGCGCGGGACGGCGTTTGCCAGGTACTTCGCGTGCCACTGCCGGTCGCCGTCGTACTGGATGACCTCGGCGCGGGTCGCGTCCACATACTGCTCGCCGTACTGCCGGGAGGCCGCGATTTCAGTGCCGTGTGCGAAATCGTTCCAGCTATCTACGACAATCTGGTTCGGCGTCGAGACGAGCGCGACCTGCCAGGACGTATCATAAGTCCGGCCCCCTTTGCGCGACAGGACGCCGTTGCGGTCGGTGCGGCCCGGCGAGACCGCTGCAACCGTATCGGAGTGGTAGACCCGCGCAATCGGCGTCCCGTCGGCCAGCGACTTCGCGGCGTCGCTGCTGCCCAAACTTAAATCGTAGACCAGAACGCCGGGGGTGCCGAGGCCCGCCATGTCCTGCATCGCGCGGAATTCCGGCGGTACATGGGCGTAAATTAAATCCAGATTGGGACTGCCGGTGGTCGCATCCACACCGACCAGCGGGTAATCCTGTCCCTGCGCCTTCATTTCTTTTAGCGCTTCGACAAACGCATCCAGCTCACGCGGCAGCAATGCGTCATTCGGCTGGGTCCGAATGAGCGCGACTTCAATCCCCGCAAGCCGCATATCCGCAAGCTGCTGGCGGTGCCACTGGGTCCGTAGGCCGGAGAACCACGGCCCCGACCCGTTCATCGGCTGGTCGGCCAGCGCCGTGCCGCCCGCCGCGTCCCAGACATTCTGGCCCGGCCCCAGCCGACTGTCGCCGTTGAAGTCCAGGCGGTACACGCCCATCACAAACGCGGGCGGCTGCGGGGCGCCCAGCACGAATGCGCCGGAGTTGACCGACACGCCGGTAGGCAGCGGCGCATACTGTCCGTTCGACGAAAACTTGGGTTCCGGGGGCGCCTGCGCGACTTGGTATTCGCCCTTGCCGACCCGCCGGGTGACAATCGGGCCTGTAGCGGGGGCCGTCGGGACTGCCAGCCCGGCGGGGTTCTTGATGCCGCCAGGAACCACGCGGATGACCCCGTGACCGTTCGGCAAATCAATCGTGCCGGTTTCGGCCGCTGCCTGCTGCTGAGTTTGGGGCGGGGCGATGCCGAGCGGGGGCGGGTTGTCAAACGGCGACTGGGTTGTATTCGGCTCCTCGGCCAGCGTCGGCGCGGGGGCGCTGACCGCGTATGTGCCGAAAGAGGCGCGGGTAACGGCGGGCCAGTCGCCGCTAACAATCGTGCCGTTGACGCGCGGGAACTGCCCGACGACTTTGGCGCAGATGATCTTGTCGGGAGTAGACGGCACGCCGGCCCCGCCGGATGCAAATATGATCCGGGACCACTTGGACGGGTTCTGGACATCGCCTTTGCCCTTGACGCTCCCCGACAGTGAATAAAACTTGTCGGCGGGGGTCGCTAGGCTGTCCCGGTCGCGCGAAAGAACATTGAAGCCCCAGACTTCGCCCGGTACGGGGGGCTTCGAGCGGCCCATCTCGGACCACGGGATCGCAAGCTCCACGTCGTATCCCGTATCGGTATCATCAGGCTTGTTCAGCGTCCCGTTGACCGAGACCGCGTACTTATAGGAATAGACTGCTTTGCCCTTCGGGATTTTGGTCCCGTCGCCGACCGAGAAATACGCCCCCTGCGCCGCCGACACGGCCATCTGGACCGTCTGCGGGGTGCGAAGCTTCGCGCGGGCGTCATCGGTCTCAAAGAAGACTTCTAGATCGTCGTCCTGCTGCGGCTGGGACGTGGTGGTAGCGTTGGTTCCTAAAACATTGGTGTCCCGCACCCGAAACGCCGCATAAAAATAGTAATCATCCCACGACGTATACATCGTCTGCACCCGCGCCGCGCCATCGGTAGACGCCGGGGTCGGGGCGGCAAAGGCGGGGTGGGGCAGCACGGCAAACGAAAGCGTCAGCAGAAGCG
>CAXSFV010000020.1:0-62370 GCA_964236795.1 uncultured Armatimonadales bacterium
GAGCGCAGTATGACCCGGAAATCATGATCAAAACGATGACCGCCGTGGTCGCGGGCGAGATTGATGACTACCGCAACCTCGAACCCAAGTCTATGATCGAGGAGACCAAGAAGAATATCGAAGCGCCCTGGACGAAGAAGACAAGGGAAAATCTGGGGACCCGGCCCGCCAATCTTCAGAAGTGCTACGAAATGAAGCCTGAGACCCCTGTGGAAGCCTGAGACACCCATGCCCTTCTTGCCTACTCTCTGTCATCGCCTTGGCGGCTGGCAAAACTTGACAGGAACTTTCAGGGCGTGGTATACTCCGGTGTTCCTGATTGCGGCAATGCGTAATGGGACACAGCTTTAGATATATCCTTAACGGTGGGGGGGTGGAGACAGTTGACCCAGATCCAGGTACGGCCCAATGAGTCGCTTGACAGCGCGTTGAAGCGCTTCAAGAAGCAGCTTCAGCAGACCGGCATCTTGAAAGAAGCGCGGGAGCATGAGCATTACGAGAAGCCGAGCGACAAAAAGCGCAAGGCCCAGGCCGCCGCAATCCGCAAAATGAAGCGGAACGAAGAAAAAGAAGGTCTCAACAAGTAGCCTTTCTGCATCACTTGATCGGCGCACGTTTTCCGTGACAGGCGGGGGCGTGCGTCTTCTTCCTTTAATGGGAGAGCCGCCCGTGTTCCCCCTGTCTTTTGTCTGCTCTGCGTGTTTGTTCCCTCTGCCCTATGGCACGAGACCCTTCTGCTTTAACTTCATCGTTCTCCAAATCGCTCAGCCGACTGCCGCGCCGCCGTAAGCTGCGCCTGAAAGATGGTCGCTGGCCCGGCCCGTTTTGGCGTCTTGCACCTTTGCGGGCGTGGCTGGCCGGCTTGGAGTGGAGCCGCGCTGCGCTGCTGCTCGGCGCGATTGCCGTGCTGTCGGCGCTCTTGTCCCTACACCTGCTGCCGGACAAAGTCGCGCTTCGGGCTGGCGAGATCAGCGGCCAGGATGTCCGCGCTCTCCGTACCGTGCGCTACCTTGATGACGGTGCCACCAACTCCCTCCGCGCCGCCGCCGCCGCTCGTGTGGAGCCGGTCTACAGCACCGCCCACGCGGCGTCCGAAGCCGACGAAACTGTCACCGATGCCTACCAGCGTCTGCGCCGGGACCAGATGGCCGGTTTCAGCCCAACGCAGTCCGCCCTCGACTTGCGCCGGGAAGTCGGGCTTCTTGTGGCTCCTGCCGATCTGGCCCCGCTGGTCAATCCTCGCGCGGGCGCATACCATCTGGACCAAGCCGAGCGGCTGACCCACCAAGCCGTCCACGACGCGATGGACCGAGAAATTCGCGACGATCACCCGGCTGACCTCGCTGAAGCCAGATCCCAAGTCTCCTCCACACTGTCGGCGTCCATGCTGCCCCGCACCCATCTTCCGGCGGCGCTTGCCGTCGCCCGCGCCGTGGTCCAGCCGAACCGCCTGCTGGATAAAAGCAAAACCGCAGGAGCCGTCGTGAGTGCGGAGCGGCTGGTCGCGCCGGTCTACAGCCAGGTCTTTGCCGGAGACATCGTCGTCCGCACCGGGCAGGTCGTGACCCCCGGCACGATTGCCAAGCTCCGCGCTTTGGGCCTGCAAAATCCGCGCCTCGATCCCGGCACCGCGCTTAGCATTGTCGGATTGGTCACGTTTATGGTCGGCCTGGTCTGCTTCTGGCTGGCGCGGGAGCAGCCGAAACTTTTTGCGTCCACGAAGACGCTACTTTTACTGGCCTTGCTGGTCGCCCTCGGCGTCTTGGGGCTGCGCCTCGGCAGTGCTGTGCTGGGCGTGCGGCTGTCGGCCTCGCAGCTCGGCTATGTCGGCATGCTGTGGGTGGGTTCCGCCGGAATGCTGATCGCCGCGCTGATTAAGCCGCGCGTCGCCCTGCTGGTGACTGCGCTTCTCGCCGCACAGTCGGGCGTCGTACTGGGCAATGACCTGCGGTTCTCGGTGCTGACGCTGCTGTCGGCATGGGTCGCAATCTACGCGGTCTCTGACCTTCGGAGCCGCGCCGGTGTTCTGCGGGCCGGCGCCCTGCTCTGCGGCGCAAACGTCGTCTTAAGCCTTTTGGTCGGCCAGCTTCAAGGGGACACGCGCCCGGACATGGGCCAGGCGGTGGTCTGGGCGTTCTTTTCCGGCCTCTTGTCTGTGGCCCTGTTCGGCGTCAGCGCAGCATTCTTTGAGCGCGTCTTCGGCATCACGACCCCGCTGGGACTGCTGGAGCTTTCCGACCCGAACCGGCCTCTGCTGAAACGCTTCTGCGAACTGGCGCCCGGCACCTACACGCATTCGATCCTCGTTGGCAACCTGGCGGTAACTGCCGCCGAAGCCATCGGGGCCGATGCGCTTTTGTGCCGTGTTGGGGCGCTGTACCACGATTTGGGAAAAATCCAAAGAGCGCAGTTCTTTGTCGAGAACCAAGCCGGTGGCGACAATGCCCACGAGCGGTTGAACCCGTCGCTGTCGGCTTTAGTCGTCACGGCCCATGTCCGCGAAGGCTTAGAGATCGCCGAGCGCGAGAAGCTGCCGCCCATTATCAAATCGTTTATTACCGAGCATCATGGCACGAGTTTGATCCGCTACTTCTACCACCAGCAATGCGCCGGGGACGGGAGCGAAGCCGCGCCCGTTCTAGAGCAGCAGTTCCGCTACGCCGGGCCGAAGCCGCAGAGCCGCGAGACGGCCATTCTTATGCTGGCCGACAGTGTTGAAGCGGCGTCGCGGACGCTTGAAAAGCCGACGCTTGGCCGTATTGAAGACTTGGTCACTAAAATTGTTGACGCCCAGCTTGCTGACGGCCAATTAGACGAATGTGACCTGACCCAGCGCGACCTGCGCGGCATCCGCGAAGCCTTTGTCCGCCTGCTGTCGGGAATGCTGCATTCGCGCATAGATTACCCGGACAGCTCCAAAGACACTGCTAAGAAGCCTGCCGACCTTTCGCTCCCGACACCACCTGCCAATGCCGCTCTTGATCCACTTCCAAACCGAATCGCCGCCGCCGAACGCGGAAGCGATCTTGACCGGCCCGCTGGCGGCTCTCTTGCAGCATGAAGCCGTGACAAACGACCCGGAAATCAGCGTCGTTCTCTGCGATGATCCATTCATCCAGGACTTGAACCGCGACTACCGCCAAAAAGACAAGCCCACGGATGTGCTGTCATTTGCCCAGGATGACCCAAACGTCCTCGGCGACATCGTGATTTCCCTGCCGACCGCCGCCCGTCAGGCCGAAGCTGCCGGCTGGCCTGTGGAAAGCGAGATCGCCCTGCTCGGCATCCACGGCCTCCTGCACCTGCTCGGCTACGACGACGAGACGGCAGCCGGGGCGTGGGAAATGCAGCGCCGCACGGAAGCCGTTCTGACCGAATGCGGCATTGACGTTCCGGGCGTGGGGACGCACCCGTTTTTTGTGGAGGAGTCGCAGTAAGTTCTACGGCTCCTGGAAGGGCATGCATGAAAGCATTTTTTCAGCGCCATTGGCTATTGTGGTGGTGGTCAGTCTCCGCAGGGCTTATCTTTTGTCTTGGCTGCCTGGCAAAGCTTCTCATCCAAAAGCCACCTTTCAATGAGTGGGCTTATGTTGTTGGTATGGCGATCACCATGCCAAGCCTCTTGATCCCGGTGTTCCTGCATATGTTGCGGCATGGAAGCGGGAAAAGGCCATGCGTTGAAACGCGCGGCTACACAGCGTAGACGCCACGAAACACCGCTTCGCGGGGTTAGGACAATACGATCTATTTTAAGTCCCGCGAAGCGAGACTTTGTAGCGTCTTCGCTGTGTAGCCGTGCGTTTCAACGCATGGTTTGGGCCGTCGCCCTACAAGCTAGCTTCTTTTAGTTTTTTATGCGCCAAGTACCGAGACCGAAAAACCATTTAGACTCGTTTCGCTATGCCGTGGAAGGCATCGTCCATGTGTTTCGCACGCAGAAGCATATGCGGTTCCACTTTTTCACGGTCGTGCTGGTGCTGCTGATTGCGCTGCTCCTGCGGCTCTCGCGGGTGGAAATGGCCGTGCTGTTTATTGTCATGTCGGGCGTACTGGTGGCCGAGATGATGAACACGGCAATTGAAAGCGTCGTGGACATGGTGACGCAGGCGTATCACCCGCTGGCGAAGCTCGCCAAAGACATCGCGGCGGGGGCGGTGCTGATTGCAAGCATCACGGCGGCGATTGTCGGCGGGATTTTGTTCTTCGGCTCCAACAAGATCGCCGAGCTGCACCTAGAGATTAAGCATGACCCGCTGCCGGTGACGGTGATACTCACAGTCGTTGTGCTGGTGCTGATTATCGTGCTGATCTCGAAGGTGCTGGGGAAAAAAGGGTCCATTCTATCGGGAGGCATCGTCAGCGGGCATTCGGCGGTGTCGTTTTTCCTCGCGTCTACGCTCATCTACCGGGCGATGGACTACTTCACAGGCATACTCGCCCTGCTGCTGGCGTTTCTTGTCGCGCAAAGCCGGGTAGAGGGAAAGATACACACGTTGCAGGAAGTCATTCTTGGCGGCCTGCTGGGGATTTTGTTCACCTGCGGCATCTACTTCATGCATATTTTCCCGGTCCACTAGCATTGTCAGATCATGCAGCCTTCCCATAGTTACGCTTTGCTCGGTCTGGTGCTTTTGACGTTTCTCAATGCGTTCTTTACGCTGGCGGAAACGGCCTTGAACTCAGCCCGCAACGCCCGCTTGCAGGACTTAATTGAGGAAGGTGGGGCGGATGCCGGAGCGGCGGCTTCGGCGCAAAATCTGCTGCGGCAGCCGACCCGCGTGGTTGCAACCGTGCAAGTGGGAATCACGCTGGCGGCATTTGCGGTCGCCGCCATCGGCGCTGCCGTGCTGGCTCCCGATTGGGCTTTTCGTGTTCCCTCCCGCGTCTCGGCGCATCCGGTGCGCTTTGCCGTCATCGGGCTGACCCTGCTGTCTGCACTGTTTACGATTGTGGTCGGCGAGATTGTCCCGCGCTCCATCGCCCTGCGCCGCCCGGAAGAAACGGCCCTGCGGATTGCCCGGCCCCTGCGCTGGTTCATGCTGCTGCTGACCCCGCTGGCGTCGGTCGCGCTCGGCGTCTCCAATCTGCTGGTGCGTCCGTTCGGCCTGACGGCGACGTTCGCCGCGCCGATGATTACGGAGGAAGAGCTGCGGGCGACGCTGGAAGCCAGCGCCCAGTCGGGAGCGATTGAGGAAGACGAAAAAGAGATCATTCGAAACGTCATCTCGTTCGGCGATACCGATGTTCGCCAGGTGATGACCCCGCGTATCGATATTAAAGCGGTTGATGTGGGGGCGGGCCTGCCCGCGCTCTTGGACCTGATCGTCGGCAGCGGCCACTCGCGCATCCCTGTCTATGAGAACAGCGTGGACAACGTCGTCGGCATTGTTCATGCCAAAGATTTACTGCCTGCACTGGCTCGCGGCGAACGGACATTGGACCTGCGTCCCTTGATGCGCCTGCCGCTGGTCGTTCCTGAAAACCGGCGCATTGATGACCTTCTCGATGAGTTCCGCCGCTCATCTGTCCAAATGGCAATCATTCAGGACGAATACGGCGGCACGGCAGGACTGGTAACAGTGGAAGACCTGCTGGAAGAGCTGGTCGGCGAAATTCAAGACGAATATGACCGTGAAGATGCTCAGTTCCAAACGCTCGCGCCGAATGTCTACCGCGTAGACGCCCGCATGGCGATTGACGACCTGAATGATCTCTTAGATCTAGACTTGCCCCATGACGATTTCGACACGGTCGGCGGCTTCGTCTTCGGCCAGTTCGGCCGCCAGCCGGGTATTGGCGAAGCGGTGCAGTACGAGAACTTGGAGTTTGTGGTCGAAAAGACCGATGGCCGCCGTGTAGACGAGATCAAGCTGATAGTCTCGCCGAACGGCAGTATGTCAGATGAGGAACAGGCGAGGGCGTAATGGTACGAGGGCGTAAACGCCCTCGCTAAGGTTTTATTGGGGTAAGGTTTTATTGGGGTGGGGAGTGCGGACGCTAATGACCCGCCTACGCGGGGCAAGATTGAAACACAAGTTATCTCTTCTGCCGCGCAGGCGGCAGCTTGGCGCTTCGCCCCCCAGCGAGGGCATTTATGCCCTCGTACCATTACGCCCTTGTGACAGCCCTGAGCAATAGGAAACACGCAATGCTGGAACTCGCGCAGGTCATCGGCGACATTCAGAAAATGGGCCTGGAAGCCCGAAAACGCGGCGACAAAACCGCCGCGCAGATGCGAACGGCGCTGGCGCAGGCAGGTTTAGACGCCGAGACGTGGGCGGCGACGCGGGCGCAGCGGGAATCTTTGCCGAAGCCGCCGTTTTTGGCCGCCGACTGCCGGGACACCACGCCATCGGCGACGGTTCCTCTGCCGGACGGCAGGCCGGAAGTTTACACGGCGCTTGCGACCGACGGCTCTCAGATCCCGCTGGACCGCCACGCCGTCGCGCCATGCTACTTAATCAATGTCGGCCAGATCGCCCTGCACTACGGCACCGGCGAGCGTCCGACGCTGGAGTCGGCGGCGACTCTGCATTACCGCGAGGAAGACCTGTACCAGACCGAAGACGGCGGCGATCCGGTGCCGCTGTCGGATAAAATTGTCGCGAACCGGCGGCTGCTGGCCGAAAGTGCAGCCCTCGCTGCTCTCATCAAAATACACCAAAGCCGTGAGGCGATTGCTCTGGTGGACGACCCGCTGATTGTCTGGACACCGCAGGGAGAGTCGGAAGCCGAGCAGAAGCGCATCATTGACGGCTTTTGCGAGATGCTGGCCGCCGGGCAGGCGCATAACACGCCGGTCGCGGGCTATGTCAGCCGGCCCGCACATAAAGATGTCGTCGGCACCCTGCGCCTGACCCTCTGCGAGCCGGGCTGCTCCCACGCCGTCCAAGATGTCTGCGCCGAGCTGGCGTTTTTGACTGACAGGCAGCTTTTCTCGCGTCTCTTAGTCAATCCCGGCGACCGCTCGCCGGTCTTCGGCAGCGCTAACCCCAGTCTGAAACTCTACCCCGACGACCAGAAAATCGCGTTCTTCTACCTGAATGCCGGATCGGAGATCGCCCGTGTCGAGATCCCAGCCTGGGTCGCCGAAGACGCCGACTTAACCGCGCAGGTCCATCGCTTCGTCTTCGACCAAGCCCGCAAAGGGCAGGGGTACCCGATTGCTTTAGCCGAGGCGCATGAGCGGGCGATTGTGCGCGGCCCGGAGCGAGAAGCGTTCTTTCGGCTGGTGGAGAATGCGTTCGTCCGCGAGAACCTGCCCGCGCTCCAAACACGCAAAGCATTGTCCAAACGGACGCGGGTGCTGTAACCCCTCCCGCCTTGCTTCGCAGGGCCCCTCCCCTGTTAGGGAAGGGCTTTGGGGGAGCCGCGCAGAAAGCGAGAGCCCCAGCCTCTTGACAAGAGGCTAGGGCTTATTTATTCTTATGGCCCTTCCCTAACAGGGGAGGGACCCTGCGAAGCAAGGCGGGAGGGGTTCCTAAATATGGCAGCTTGAAAGCCCGCGCTTCTCCAGATACTGCTGATGGTAGTCTTCAGCGACATAGAACGTCTGCGCCGGGACAACTTCGGTCACGATAGGACGCTTGAAGCGCCCGCTCTTGTCCTGCGCGGCCTTCGACGCTTCCGCGACTGCCGCCTGCTCCGAGGAATGGGTAAAGATCGCCGAGCGGTACTGGGTGCCGTGGTCCGGTCCCTGGTAATTTAAGGTCGTCGGGTTGTGGTTGTCCCAGAACACGTTCAGCATGGTCTCAAAGGAGACCTGCGCCGGGTCAAAGGTCACTTCCACCACTTCCGCGTGGCCGGTCGTGTCTGTGCAGACATCCCGGTAGGTCGGGTTCAGGAGCGTCCCGCCTTCATAACCGACTGCCGTAGACTGAACGCCGGGGATCTGCCGGAACGCAGCTTCGACGCCCCAGAAGCAGCCCGCACCAAATGTCGCCTTCTCAAATTGTGTCATTTTCGACTCCATTTCCTTCATGCTGTTACCGACTCAACACCAAAGAGGGCGCGAAAAGTTCCTGCGGTTTAAGTGTGCCGCCAACGGGTAAAGTGGCCCTGCAAGCCGCATTCAATTCCCTCACAGGAGAACAACTATGGACACCGCAGAAATTCAAGCACAGATCAAAGAGCATATGGAAGTCGTCGGCACCGACGGCAAGCACGTCGGCATCGTAGACCATCTCGATGGCGACCGCGTCAAGCTGACCCACCACGATTCGCAGGCGAGCGGCAAGCACCATTTCCTGCCGCAGTCCGCCATCATGTCCATCGGCGAGTTCGTCACCCTCAGCATGACTGCCGCCGAAGCCGAAGCCCAGTGGACGGCAGAGTAAACGCTCCCAAGTTCAAGCCAAAAGCCCCGATCAAAGCACTGATCGGGGCTTTTTTGTCACAGCATTTTGCGGAACACAGCCACTTCGTAATCTTCTTCGGGAAACACGCCATGCAGAGCAAAGCCGGCGTCTGCATAAAAGCGTCGCAGTCTCGTATTGCCCGCCCAGCAATCCAGCAGCACCGCCGCCGGGGGCGCAAGCTTTTCCTGAAGGCAGATGGCGTGAAGCAACTTTTGTCCCCATTTCCGGCCTTGATGCTCTGGGTGGATGACGAGGCCGTACAGAAACCACGCGGGGCAGCCGCCGGGAACCGCGTCCCAGGCGGCAATCTGCGGGAACCGTTCCGGCGCCGCCGGCTCGACAAACGCACTGCCGAGAACGCTGCCGGAGACTTCTAAAACAAACACTTCGCCGCGCTCCATCCGCTCGGTGATGTTCTGCGGCGTGTAGCCGGCGATTTGCTGTGCGCTTCCGGCGTCTGTCAGCTTGTCCTGCGCGGCTTGTGCGATTTTCAGCAGGCAAGACGCTTGCGTGGAAACGGCTTCGCGGACTTTGTAACCCTGTTCAAGCACCACCATTTACTCTGCCAGCCGCATATACACCTCGTCGGCGCTGTCCTGGGCGTAAGAAATCTCCCACGGCACAAAGCCCAGGCTTTCGTAGAGGTGCGCGGCGACAGCATTGCCGCGCTTGTAGCTGGTCGCGATCAGCTCGACTTCAGGGGTCAGGCGCAGGCGGCGGATGACTTCGCGCATGGCCGCTTTGCCGTAGCCTTTGCCTTGATGCTGCTTGTCTACCATTAGGCGCAGGATGAAGCCAACCCCAGCGGTCAGCTCGTACACCGTGAACCCGACCATCGGAACCGGCGGGGAGAACTCAAAGCCCCGTGCCGCGCTGTCATAAATCGCCAGCGGAACCAGCGCGGAATTGACGCTGGCCTGCGCGAGCGACTTGGCGTTGGACGCGACAAACTGCGTTTGTTCGTCTGCCACTTGCAGGGCCACGCACTCAGAAACATTCTCGCTGTTGACCCGGCGCAAATGAGCTTCAGCCATTGATGTTTATTCTCCCGCCAATTTGTACCCGAAGCCGCGCACAGTCAAAATGCAGACGGGGTTGTCTTCGTCGGCTTCAATCTTGCGCCGGAGGCGGCGAATATAGACGGCCAGCGCTTTGATGCCTTCTTCGGGAGCGTTGCCCCAGACCTGTTGGAAGAGCCAGGTCTTGTCGAGCGCCGTACCCCTCTGACGTGCGAGCAAGAACAAAACTTCGTACTCGCGGTCGGTAAGGTGCGCGGGGGCTCCGTCCACCACTGCGTCCCGGCTGCGGAGGTCGAGGACGCGGCCGGCGCCGAGGGGCAATGCGGCGGCTTCTTCGACGGACACAGCGTACTCGCGGGTGCGGCGCAGGTGGGCCTGAATGCGGGCCAGCAGCTCATTGGGATCAAATGGCTTGGTAATGTAATCGTCGGCCCCGGCGCGGAGGCCGTTGATTTTGTCCGGGCCGCTGCTTCGGCCTGTCAGCATCAAAACCGGCCTGCGCCAGCCTGTCTCACGCAGGGCGCGGCAGCAGGCGAAGCCGTCCATGCCCGGCAGGGCCACGTCCAGCAGAGCCAGATCGTAAGACGGGTCTTCGGCAAGGTGTGCGGCGGCATCCTCGCCGGTGGAAACGGCGTGGACGTAGTAGCCGTCGCGGGCCAGCAAACGCAGCAGCGCCTGGACAATGGCCCGGTCATCTTCAACCACTAATATCTTTCCGGCGATGGCGCTAATCCTCTTTCTTTAAGACGAGCAGGCGGGCGAAAGAGTTCCGGCACACGGGAACTAAATCGCGGTCCAAACTCGTTATAGGGAGCCTATGAACACTCAATCTTTGCTGCCCGTCGCGGCGCTTGCACTCCTCGCCGCTGCTTCCGCCGGGGCCGCTCCGGTGTCTGCTCCCAATTACCACCTCGTGCAAAAAGTTGTTCTCGGCGGTGAGGGCGGCTGGGATTATCTGTCGGTTGATCCAGACGCCCGGCGCATCTATATCAGCCGGGGCAGCCATGTGATGGTGGTGGATGCCGACACCGACAAGATCGTCGGCGACATCCCGAACACCAACGGCGTCCACGGCATCGCGATTGCGTCGAAGCTAGGCAAAGGCTTTATCAGCGACGGCCGGGACAACGCGGTCACAATCTTTGACCTCAAAACCCTTCAAACGCTCGCTACGGTCCCCATCGGCGCCGGGATCGGCCCGGACTGCATCATTTACGAGCCGAAGACTGAGCGTGTGTTCACCTTCAACGGGCGCAGCAGCGATGCGACGGCGATTGACGCGAAGGCCGGCAAAGTCCTAGCGACAATCCCGCTTGGCGGCCGCCCGGAGTTTGCGGCGGTAGACGGCACCGGCATGGTCTACGACAACCTGGAAAGCACCAGCGAAGTGGTCGCGATTGACGCCCAGGCGCTGACGATCAAGAGCCGCTGGCCGCTCGCGCCGCAGGAAAGCCCATCGGGCCTCGCCATTGACCCTAAGACCAGCCGTTTGTTCTCGGTCTGCGACAACAACAGAATGGTGATCTCAAGCGGCGCTGCCGGCAAAGTCGAGTCAACTGCCGGGATCGGCGCCGGTCCCGACGCGGCAGGGTTTGATCCCGGCACGGGGCTTGCGTTCAGCTCGAACGGCCAGGACGGCACCTTGACGGTGCTTCGCCAGCAAGATGTCGCCATAGGCCAGAAGTCCTTCAACATTTATACGCCGGTCCAAAGTGTTCTCACGCAGGCCGGGGCGCGGACAATGGCGGTGGATACGAAGACGCACCGAGTTTTTCTGGTGACCGCGACGCCGGACCCGGCCAACCCCGGCGAAGGTCGCCGCCGCAACTACGTCCCCGGCTCGTTCACCCTGCTCGTGGTGGGACAGTAGGAAACCACCTTCTTGCTTCGTAACAAGTTACTTCGCAGGGATCCTCCCTGTTAGGGAGCAAGGAGGTGGGCAAATTCTTCTTGACAAAGCGCGAATCCTATGGTACGTTAAACTACTTTCTGTTCCGGGAGCACGTATGTCACTCTGCCGGCTCCCGCCGAACCGCCGCCCTGTTGGCATGGTTCTTGCTTTAAGTTAATGTAACCCATCATCTGAGGAAGTAGTACCCCCGCCCATGCGTTCCGTTCGATTAACTATACGCTCGCTTTTTCTTTTGCTCTGCCTGACACTGCTGGCCCAAGCCCTGGTGTTCGCGCAGACGCCTGCCGTAATTGATGCCAACGCTAAGCTGCATATTGTAGTTGCCAATGAAGCCCAGCTTACCGGCGACTACACGGTAGACGCCGCCGGCAACATCACAATGCTGTACATCAATCAGGTTCATGTGCAGGGCTTAACCCCCGCCCAAGCCGCCGCCGCGATTCGCGGCCTGCCGGCAGCCGGCGGCCAGGCGGCGACCGGCCTGTCCAAGTTCTATGTTTCCCCGCAGGTCGTCGTTTCCATCGCGGACGCCGGCGGCATTGGGGTAGATGTGACCGGCCTCGTCAGCGCCCCGCGCCGCTACACTCTGCCGTCTACCGCGCACCTTAACGATATCTTAGTGCAGGCAGTCCCCGCGCTGAATTCGGATCTGTCAAAAGTCGTCATCACGCGCGGCGATACCAAAGCGCAGGAGACATTTGATTACCGGGCGTACCTGGACAACAAAGTGGATGCTGGGAACCCGCTGCTGCGAAACGGCGACATCGTGAGTGTCGCCAGCGCCGAAGCGCTGCCGATTTACGTCAATGTCCAGGGCCAGGTCGCGAAGCCGGGCCGCTTCCAGGTCCCGGCCACCACGACTGCTTACTCGGCGCTTCAGACCGCCGGCGGCCTGACCGTTGCCGCAAACTCCAACGCGATTGTCTTGAAGCACTTCGGCGTCACAAACACGATTCCGCTGAATGTGACGGCCGCTGCCCAGAATCCAAATGACTCGGCGGTTGACCCGGTGCTGCTCGACGGCGACACGATCATTGTCCCCGAAGCGCCCGTGACCTCCACCTACACCATCACCGGGCCGGGCGTCCGCAACCCGGCGGAATACCCGCTGCCGAACGGTGCGCCGATCACGCTGGCATCCGCCATCGGCAAAGCGGGCGGCCTGTCCGACCGCGCGCAGGTCAAGAACATCCAAATCATCCGGGTGGACCCGAAGACTCAAGCCTCCCAGACCATCAAGCTGGATGCCAGCAATCCCAGCGTTCAGGGGTCGTACCTGGTGCGCCCCGGCGATAACATTACCATCGCTCAAGGCAGCCCACCCAGTAAAATTGACCCTTTCCAAGTGCTGGGCATCATTATTGCCATCGTCAGCATCGTGCGCTAGGGGTGTGTGCGCGAGTAATATATGGACATCGGAAAACGCCCGGCATCTTATGCCGGGCGTTTTTTGTGCGTGGGTGGACGAGGGCGTGATGTACGAGGGCGTGAACGCCCTCGCTGGGGAGCGCGGACGCTAAGGTCCCGCCTTCGCGGGACAAGAGTGTTCTCGTCCTTTATCTTCCGCCACGCCCTCCGGGTAGCCGGTGCTGACAGGTGGCGGCTTGGCGCTTCGCTCCCCAGCGAGGGCATTCCTGCCCTCGTCCTTCACGCCCCCATTTCGTCCCCGCCTGACACCCCGCCGCCCATTTCAATCGGAACCTGAATTTCGCGGCGTGACACAGAGTTGAAGCGCCGGCTGATCTTGGCGATCTCGCGCAGACGGCTGATTTCGCGGCTAATGTTGATTGCCTCAATTCGCACTATATCCCGGCTGTCCAGGGCATTGATAACGCTTTCTGCGAGGCGGATCGCACCGAGCGCGACCATCTCGTTGTCATAATCCACCGTGACATAAAAGAGGCCGCGTGGGTCTACCGTCCAATTCCAGCTTGTTTCGCCCGAGAGTGGTGCACCGATCCCGCGCCGGACCTGGTCCTGGATCTCAATAATCAGATGCTCAAACAGATGGGGAATCTCGGTCGCCTGCGCTTCCCGGCGGAACGACAGCCCTTCGTCGTTGAAGCAGTGCTGAGTTGCCATTTGAGGCAGCAGCTTGAACAAAATCCGGGGGATATGCGGGCGGCCCTCAGTCGTGAACGCCTCGGTTTCCAGCATTTCTACAATGAGAGTGGCGCGGCAGGTGTCGTGGAAGACAATCTCGGTAACTTTCAAGAACTTTTATCCAGGATTTCTCGTGCATTTCCGGGCCGCTCCTCTTGACAAAAAACACGGCAGCGGCTATAATCTCTTTGGCTTTCGTTCCCTGATAGCTCAATTGGCAGAGCGTTCGGCTGTTAACCGAAATGTTGTAGGTTCAAGTCCTACTCAGGGAGCCATTTCACCCACCCCCCCCTTGCGCGTCTTTGTACCAAACCACTCTTATTGTAACACAAAAATACCTGTTTGTTTCATTTTGCGGCTCTATTTGTCGCTCCGGGGGAACAAACCGGGATAGCCGCCCGCCAGGATCTGCAAGTCGTGTGCCGTGACCGTGCGTGCCTCGCCCGGCAGCGGTTGCTCCTGAAGATCGAAGTGGACGGTCTCCACCGGGTACATGACATCGTCTGGGTCGCTGCTGTGGCCGGAAATGCCGAGGGCGTGGCCGAACTCGTGTGCCGCCGTCGCCTGCAATTCCTCCGGCAGCATCACTCCTTCCGCGAGGCGCATGGTAGCTTTCTTCAAGGCACCGTCCGAAGAATAGAGAGTCGTCTCCCCGACGGCCTGCGTGTCTGCCGACAAATAGCGGCCCGGCACGAACTGTATCGTGATGTCGGCCTTGCCTGAGTCGAAGACCCGAACAAAGCGGATTTTGCCGTGAGACGCCGTTCTCCACTCGTCAAAACCCGCCAGGGCCGTCGGCACTTCTTCTGTCTGCCCCAGACCGTGTGCGACGAAGTAAAGCCGCACAGGGAATTGTGTCCAGTGCAGTACGCGCATCGGCGGGGGAGCGTCCGGTCGGCAGAAGGCTAGGGGAGCGGCCAGCGCGACCAGACCGATGCAAAGAATGGGCGTGAGGTTCATGTTGCAGTAAGACGAAAATGGGAGGCGTCAGGTTCCCGTTGCTTGCTTCCGCCTTAAAGGGTGGGGTACGAAAAAGGCCAAAATCATCGCGCCGGCGTTCTACCGCTCTTGATCGGTCGGGCGCATGAGAATTTCATTGACATTGACGCGCGGGGGCTGGGTGACTGCGTACATAATCGCGGCGGCGATGTCCTCACTTTGGAGTGCCGCCATGCTTCCATAAAAATCCTGTGCCTGCTTTTTCGCATCGGCATTTGTGATATGCTGCGTCAATTCCGTGTCAACCGCACCCGGCTCGATGATCGTCACCCGAATTTTGTCTTTGTAGACTTCCTGCCGCAGCGACTCCGAAAACGCTCCGACTCCCCACTTGCTGGCGTTGTAAACACCCGAACCCGCGCGGGCGGTTCGCCCGGCGACGCTGGAAATGTTGACCACATGGCCGCCGCCCTGTGCCCGCATCACCGGCAGGGCAGCATGGGTCGCATACATTAGCCCCATAACGTTGGTTTCTATCATCCGCCGCCAATCTTCCGTGTCGGCATTCGCAATCGGTCCGAGCAGCATGACCCCAGCGTTGTTGACCAGAATGTCCAGCCGTCCCAGCCCGGCGTTCGCTTCCGCCACCATCTCCCGCGCCTGGTCTTCCACCGAAACATCCGCTGTGATTGCCTTCGCCGTGCCGCCGCTTTCTGTGATGCGCTGAGCCAGCGCTTCCAACCGGTCGGTGCGCCGGCCTGAGATCGCGACCGCCGCGCCTTCCGCTGCCAGGGCCAGCGCCGTCGCCTCGCCGATGCCTGACGACGCTCCGGTCACAAGCGCCACTTTTCCAGTTAATCTTCCTGCCATCTTTTTCTTCTACCTCTCTATTCTGATTGCCTTGCTGCCGATAATTGCTCATAGAAGACGGCGAAGACACGTTTGGGTTCCTGCGCGGCATGGAACAAAGCTTGACGTCTAGTCGTTAAAGAACAACAAATGCCCACCAACAACAATGAAGACGCCCGCGAAGCGTGGGTCCTGCGGGCGGGGGCGGAGCTTTGGAAAGCGGTCGTCACGGAAGCCGGCGACCCTGCCGAGGACACGCAGAAAGCCTTGTCGGCAGTCCGTGCCGCCCTCGACTGCGCCCGCCGCCTGCGCTGCTGTCCCCCGGAAGTCACGGCGGAGGAACACGCCCGGCTGTCTGCCGAATGCGACCGCGCCGCCGAGGCCCAAATTCTCGCCCTGCGGGCGTGGGGATGGGGGCGTGGCCGGCACTGGAACGAAGACTGGGGATTACGGTGGGGCGAAACCTTGTTATCGGAAGACAACGCGACTCACCCCACGGAAGCTATTACCTGCGGACAGCGGTGTCGTTAACCGTGGCTGCCGTGCCGTCCTGAGCCCGTGCTGCGCTCTCCGGCAGCCGCTCGGCGCTTTTTTGATCATCCCCCGACAGTGCCTTCACCGCCAGATAGGCCGTGATCGCAAAGCCGACTTTGTTGACCACATCCGCGACCGCCGATGCGACGTTGAACCAATCCAAGTTGATGTTCGGATGGTTCACCGACACCGCCTCAGCAATGTAGACAATCGGATAAACGCCCCACAGAGACCACAGATAAACGTTCATCTTGGCGATGCCGTTTCGGATCGGCTCCGGCTGGGTTGCCGCCAGCTTCTTGCCTTCGGTCAGCAGCAGAAACAAAATGACGCCATAGCCGAGCGTCGAGATGAACCCCCAGATGTAATGCTCCGTCGTGCTGCCACCCGGATTTAGCACCCAATGGCCGTTGACCGTGTGGCCCGCCAGCTCGCCGATAAACCCGGTGATAATCATAAACAGGTCGGCAAGAATCAGTTTGGTCGCAAACCCGATCCCGCGCACCCGCAGCATCTCCGGGTACTTCAGCACCAAAAGCGGTGTTGTGACGGTCCAGTCAATGTAGCGAATGTCGGTCGGGAACGGCTTATCAGGCTGGTACCGGCTGGTCAAAAAGTAGTAGGCGACAGCGGCAACGCCGCAAATGATGGCCGACGTGACCATCGTTCCCCGGTAGTCCGGCAGAATTTTTTCTTTTTCTACCAAGAAGAACACAAAGCCTGCGCCGAGCGCAAACATGGCGACAAACAGGCTGTAGTGGGCGAATGCCTGCGAAGTCGTGAGTGTAGTCGCGTAATTGTCAAGTCCCATAAGAATGTAGGACCTTTCTAGTAGAAGTTTTACTTCTGTGCGCTAATTACCCATAAACACCGACATTGCAACGTGGCAGTAAAAGTAAAGTTTTTGTTCCCTAAGATTGCATCGTGAAAAGGTACGCCAGTACCGACCCCAGCGAGACCGCACCGGCCAGCGTGATGGTCCAAAGCGGCCAGTGCTGCTGCGCGGCGTAGTTTGCGAGAAAGAAGCTGCCGCCGATGAGGACCCAGAACACAATGTTGATCGGTTTTTTCGTCATGTGACTCCCCTCCCGTTGAAAAGCCGCGCCCGGTGAAGGGCGCGGCTGTGACCGACCTGCGTCTATTCAGCCCCGCAGTTACGCAGGACTTGCGGCCGCGCTGACATTCGGCTCGAAGGGGCTGACGCCGGAACGGGCATCGTTCTCTGTCTTTGCCGAGGCGATAAAGTAGATGAACACGCCGAGGCCGACTTTTGCGATGATGTCCGCAATCGTGTAGCCGATCTGAACGCCAAGCTCACTTGACTGATACGAGATTTTGTTGCCCAGCATCGGGATCATGTACGCCAGCGGGTAGAACCCCCAGCTCGCAAAGATCAAAAGACGTGCGCCCCGGATCAGCGGCGCCACTGTTTCCGGCTGATGCGAGATAGACTCGCTGAGCTGCCTAAAGAGGACGTACTGGATGTAGACGAACGGGATCGTGCTGGCAAAGCCCCACGCTGCCCGTGCCAGGGTGTTGTCCTTGATAAGCTCACCCGGATAGCCGAGCGCGATCATCAAAAACGCCGCGAAGGCAAGCTTTGCCAGCAGGCCCCGGCTCTCAATTTTGGTGAGGCCCAACACCGCAACCAGCTCTACCAGGAGCAGGGGAACGGTCAGGATCCAGTCCATGTAGCGGTAAGCGTCGTTGAAGACCACTTTGGACAGGCCGTAGTTTCCGGCGGCGTCTACTGTATGGGCGTCTACCCAGCTATTAAAGATACGGAAGTAGTGGTAGCAGGCGATGGCCGTCACGAGGGCCGAGACGAGGAGCGCGGGGCGGTATTTGAAACCGACCTGCGAGCGTGAGAAGAAGAAAAAGAGTGTTCCTGCCATCATGGCAGCAACCGCGAGTGAGAGGCCGTTGTAGATGGCGCTGTAGGTGCCGGCGCTGATCACTTGATCGTTCATAGGGTGTCTTAACCTTTCTAGGTTAATCGTGTGGGGGCATCTCCTCCGAAAAAAGTAGTCGTGTGCGGGGTTTTCCGCGCGTCTTTCTCTGTGTTCCTAACTAAAGTCGATTGCTCCGGCGCAAACGATGTTCGGGAAAGACTGAACTTGTCGCGATTCAAGCAATTGACACTAGAGAGTACCCCAAATGAACGGGAAGTGAACCGGCGCTGTCAAGCTTCGCAGGTCTGAAGGTGCCATTTCGCGAGCCTCAAAACATTCGCTCGTCAAAGCTGCCACTCTCGCACTTGTGAGGGGAGTTTGGCGCCGCGCTCCTGCGGGTCAACACCGTCCGGCCAAAGCGTCTGTTCATCGTAGCGAGCATACCGAAGCTCCGCCGCTGCTAAGTTTGCGTCTCGCAGGTCTACCCCTTGCAGTTTTGCGCCGGAAAGCAAGGCTCCGCTGAAATCCGCCCCTGCCAGCCGCGCCCCATGCAGGTTGATGAACCAGAGCGTCGCGCCGTGAAAATCGGCGCCACGCAAATCGGCGCCACGCAAATCGGCGCCGGAGAAGTTGCCGCCGGTTAAACGCGAGGAAGAAAAGTTCGCTCCGCGTAAATCCTGGTCCTGAAAGTCGGCGTGAGGCAGTTGCTGCCGGCTGAAGTTCATGCCTTTTCCCGCTCTGTCCGGCTCCTAATCCACCAGCGCCAGTTCAGATACGCAGTTGGCTTCCAGTCCCGCCACATAGCGGCGGAAGTCGGCGTCCAGCTCGCGCCCGAAGCGGCGGGAAAGGCCGAGCGATTCGGCGATGTCGGGCAGGAAGCCGGGCGGGTCGTAGGCAACGGTTAGGGTCAGCTCAATGCCGGGGCCGCGCTTCGGCTTCTCTAGGCGCAAAGACAGCACATAGAGGAACAAAGAGCCGAGAGACTGCCAGCAGAGCGTTTGATCGGCGCACATGGTAAGCTGCGCGGCAAACTCGACCTGACGGCCTTCCAGAAGCACAGTGAAAATTGCCGTGTCTTCGGCACCCGCCGGCACGGCGGCGCAGACGTGCGACAGCAGATGCGGCAGGCGCTGCACCGAGTTCCATTCGGCCCAGACCGTCCGCCAAGGCGCGTCGGCGGTCAGCGTGATTTCATGGGTGAACTGCATAGAGGTTAGCTTTCGCGGCTGAGTACGGCCCGCCCGCCAAGATACGGCGACAGGACCGGGGGAACGGCCACCGTGCCGTCCGGCTGCTGGTACGTTTCCAGCAGCGCGGCCATCAGGCGCGGCAGGGCGGTCCCGCTGCCGTTTAACAGATGCGGAAATTCGGGCTTCGCGCCCGGCTCGCGCCGGAACCGGATGTTGCCCCGGCGGCTTTGGAAATCACCGCAGTCCGAGCAGCTTGAGACTTCCAGCCACAAATCCGCGCCGGGGGCGTAGATCTCGACATCATAGCACTTCGCCGCCGCAAACGAAATATCGCCCGCCGCCAGCAGCTTCACCCGGTAGGGCAGCCCCAATGCTTCCAAAACATCGGTCGCATCGGTGAGCAGTTTTTCAAGCTCGGCATCCGATGTTTCGGGCAGCGTGTACTTAACCATTTCCACCTTGTCGAACTGATGCACTCGGAGCAGCCCGCGCGTGTCTTTGCCCGCCGCGCCCGCTTCCCGCCGCCAGCACGGGGAATACGCCATGTAATTGAGCGGCAGGTCGCGCCCGTCCAAAATCTCGTCCCGGTGGATGTTCACCAGCGCGGGTTCGGCAGTCGGCAGGGCGAACAAATCCGCTTCGGCGTCGTGGTACATTTCCGGCTGGAACTTCGGCAGGTGCGCGGACGCCGAAACGCTTTCGCGCGACAAAAAAAACGGCGTCGCCCATTCGGTATAGCCGTGCTTATTTCGGTGCAGGTCCAGCATAAACTGGATCAGCCCCCGTTCCAGCATCGCGCCGAGGTGCTTATACAGCACAAAGCCGCTGCCGGACAGCTTCGCCCCGCGCGTGAAGTCTATCAGGTCTAAGTTGGTCGCGAGATCCCAGTGGGCTTTCGGCGCAAAGTCAAATCCCTTGATTTCGCCGAACTCCTTGACCATTTGGAAGTTTTCTTCCGGGCCGGGCGGCGTGGCGGGCGACGGCAGGTTCGGAAGGTAAAACAAGAGCCGGTCGCGCTCTTCTTCCAGCCGCTTCGCCTCGTCGCCCAGCGCGGCTTTGCGGTCGCCGAGATCGCGTAATCTCGCTTTCAGCGCTTCCGCCTCGTCTCGTTTTCCCTCTTTCATCAACTGCGGGATGGATTTGCTGCCACGCCCCAGCTCCGCCTGTAATTCCTCCGCCTCCGCCGTCGCTGCCCGCCACCGGGCATCCGTTTCCAGTACGGCATCAATCGCCGCCGGGTCGGCAAGTCTGTCCGTCAGCCGCGCTTTCACGGCATCGGGTTCGGTTCGTATCTGTTTGATATCCAGCATAATGTTTACTTTTAGGAAATAATTGAAGAGCCACACGTTGATACGAAGTAATCAGAATGATATACGAAGTAATGCCGCAGGCATAAATGCACGGCTACACGGCGCGGACGCTATCAAACACCCGCTTCGCGGGGTTAAGAGCAGAACCAAAAGATTGATCTTTCCGAGTGTCGCGAAGCGTTGCTTCGTGGCGTCCGCGCCGTGTAGCCGTGCGTTTTAACGTATGGTCTTGAAACGGTTCAAACTTCTACTTCACTCAGCCCATTCACTAAATAGACCAGCATCGCCACCATGCCCTGCAAGTCGCTGACATGGACGCGCTCGCGGGACGTGTGCGGGGCCTTTTCGGGGGCCCCGATGAAGACCCAGTCCATCGGGACGCCGCTGCGGTCAATGCCGCCGCCGTCGGAGCCGCCGCTGGATTCGATCTCGCGCTGAAAGGGGAGGCCGCTGTTTTCGGCCAGGGCCAGCACTCGGTTCAAGTAGCTTTGGCGCGGGACGCGGCTGTCGCGGAGCGAGACAGCCGGGCCGAGGCCGCGCTTGATGTGCTTAGTGTCCCAGGTTAAGTCGGCAATGAGCGCCTGCGTGATGCCGTGTTTCTCGTACAAGCGGCGGGCCGTTACTCCGGCGCCGTGGCTGCCGGTTTCTTCCTGTACGGACAGTGCCACCGCAATTTCGGGGCAGGCTTTCAAGGCATGCAAAGCCGCCCAAACCCCGGCGCGGTTATCGAGATAGGGGGCCGTGATCTGGCCGTCTTTCAGTTCGGGGACAGCCGCATAGACAAAGCGCGAGCCGGGGGCGGCATCGAGGTTGCCGCTGGCTTTCCAGGAGCCGTCTTTGCGCTGGGCCAGAACAGAGCCGGTGTCGGGGCGGCGGACCGGACGCACCCCATCGCCGGGCTTGCCGTCGGGGCCGCCGATGCGAACAAGCTGCTTGCCGTAGCCGAGCGTCCAGCCGGTCGTGTCTATATGCGCGAAGACGGCGACTTTCGGCGCGTCGCCGCGCGTGACGACGAGCGAGTCGCTGAGGCGCTCCACGGAAGCGTCCGGCGCTTCCCGCGCGATCCAGTCTTGCAGCCAGTCCGCAAGCGGTCCTTCATCTCCGGCGGGGCTGTCCTGCGCCAGCAGGTCCCACAGCAAATCCAATGAGTATTCCACGTTCATTTTCTGCAGGCATTGTATCTTAAATCGCGAGGGGTTGTCAAACCAGGTGCCGCCGCCTGCCTGCACTTCACCAGGAGTTTCGTAGGGTTATCTGCCGCCGCACGGCTCAGAACTGCTGCTTCGGATAACAAGCCGCGTCGGCAGATCAATGTGGATTGTGGCGGCTGCCGGGTTTTTAATGCGACTGAGAAAGAGACCGGCAGCCGTTTGTCCGATTTCTTCAAACGGCTGGGCAACCGAAGTCAAGCCGACCCCATTGGGAAGAGTCTGAACAATGTCGTCGAAGCCGACCAGGGCGACATCTTCTGGAACCTTCAGTCCCAGCAGATGAAGACGTCTCACCGTGCGCTCCGCTTCGTAGTCATTGAAGCCGATTGCCGCCGTTGGACGCTCTTCCGGCGGCAGGCGAAAGACAACATCAAATAAAGTCCAGTCGTCGCCATCGAAGGAAGGGGCTGTCAAAACCAGCTCATCTCGGTCTGTGTGCAGGGCCTCGTTCAAAGCGTGCAAATATCCCTGCAGGCGATCCTGCACAGGATTGATTGGCTCACCTTTTGTGATATAGGCGATCCGGCGATGACCCTGCTGAATGAGATGCGTCGTCGCTGCCAGCATCCCCTGACAATTCTGCGGCCCCACGAAATCGGCTTCCACTCCAGGCAGCATTCGGTCAATAAGGCACAGCGGCAGGCGCTGGCTCAATTCTTGGATCAGCTTGCGGTTGCTTCGATAAGCGTAAGGATAAAAAATTGCGCCGCCGAAGCCTTGTTCCAGAACATAACGCAGATGCTCGGCCTCACGGGCGGCATTTTCTTCCTCCGAGCCGATACTGCCGCCGAGGTCCAAAAAGACAGCGTGGTATCCTGCTTGACCCAGCGTTTGGTTCATGCCCCAAAAAATACGCTGCTGCGCGGTTCGGCCTGTGTCCAGCGGCCCGCCGTGCCACATCACGAGCGCGACAAAGCGCGATGCCGAAAGCCCCGGCCCGGCAGCCCCGGTAAGCGACGGGGACAAATGCTTTGGGGATGCCTGCCGGGGAGGGCTGCAAACGACCGGGCTGCAATGCGGCCGGCGCGAAACCAGACCTTCTGTGATGAGCTGTGCCACAGCCGCCCGCACGATGCGGCGATGAACACTCAGCTCATCGGCAAGCACCCGTTCCGCCGGCAGCCGCTCCCCCTGCCCGTAATACCCCGACTGGATACACTCGCGCAATGCGGTCACGGCGACTTCGAGGGATGTCATTGAAGAGGAAGCCGAAGGGCGCAAAGAAGCCAAGTCGGCTGGTCGCCGAGCAGTCTCAAAGGATGCAGTCTCGGATAACATAGTTTCAGTATTATTGCACAAATCCTTTCTCAAAACGCCTCAACCTCCTAGGGCCGATACAAGATAAATGGCGCTTCTGCAAAATGATACAAAAAATGGTACCATTTCAACAATAAGCATCTTGACAGCGTAACGGGAAGCAGTTATAATAAACTTCAGTGATCCGATGAACCGCCTGAGCGCGTTTCGTGCGCCCGCTTGGTACCACATCACAAAACCGAAAAGGAGTTTTCCATGTCAAAGACCAAATCTGCCGGTTTCACGCTCATCGAGCTTCTTGTAGTCATTGCAATTATTGCAATACTTGCTGCTATTTTATTCCCGGTCTTCCAAAAGGTGCGCGAGAATGCCCGCCGCACCGCCTGCCTTTCCAACGAGAAGCAGCTCGGCCTCGCCGTCATCCAGTACCAGCAGGACGCCGACGAGAAGTTTCCCTGCGGCGCCGTGGGAGGCGTCACCCCAGGTGACACCGATTTCTACGGCGGGGGGGCCGGCTGGGCCAACCAAATCTACTCGTTTGTCAAAAGCAACGCCGTATATGTGTGTCCCGATGATTCTGGAAACGGGGGCAAGGCGATGGAAAGCTACGGGATCAACGAGAACCTGACTTCCGGCGCAAAGGTAGACGGCAACAACACGCCCCAGGGCGGTGCGGTGAGCGTCGCCCAGTGCGGCGCCCCCGCCAACACGGTCCTGCTGGCCGAGACTACCTCGTGCGGCACTTATGTGCTGCCCTCCGTCGCCGGGGAGCTGACCAGCCCGGCCATCACCGGCTTCAGCTATGGCGGCGGCAACCCCGGCCTGAACGTCTCCTCGGCCACCTGCACCCGCTACCAGATGGGGCTGCAGGTTGGCCCGAGGACCGATCCCGGCAGCTACCTCGCTGCACGGCACACGGCCTACGGCAACTTCCTGATGGCGGACGGTCATGCAAAATACTTGAACCCGCTTCTCGTGTCCCCCGGATTTAATGCCCAAAACTCCGCCAACGACACGACTGTAAACACCTCAAACCCCAACAACTATTTTGCAGCCGGCAGCGGCTTCAGCGGCCCCAGCGTCACCACTGGCTCTCCGTTCGTCGCCACTTTCAGCGCCACATGACGCCGTCCTGGGAACCGCGCTGCCGACATCCGCAGGCCGGCCCATACTCCCCCCGCGTAATGGCGGATGATGAGCAGACGGACCATCCCCGCCGCCGCCGGCGGGGATAGTTTTGTCACCAATGCCTCCAACATTTAGCCGCGCAGTCAAGGAACCAATCCATTACGCGCCCCTGCATTCTTTGGCCGCCTTCAGCTTGCGGCTGCTGATGCCCGGCTGCGCTGCCTGCGCTGCCCGCGCTGCCGGCCCGGTCGTCTGGCTGGACTTGCTGAACCTGGGCAATATCACCCAGGATTTCGCAACGCTCGTGCCGGCGAGTTTGCTGACGCAAAACCCAACATGCTCGGCTCCCAAGTTCCCCCGTCCGTAATATCTTGACTGGATATACTCACGCAATGCTGCCACGGCGACTTCGAGGAACGTCATCAAAGATAAAGCCGAAGAGCGCAAAGAAGCCAATTCATCTGGTCGTCGAGCAGTTCCGGATAACATCATTTCAGTATTACTGCATAAAGTTAATCTTAACAAGACGCCCTGCTCTTCTGCACATTGGTACAAGTAAACGGCGATGCTGTAAAATGGTACAAAAATTGGTACCATTCCAACAATAAGTATCTTGACAGCAGGACACAATGCCGTTATAATAGATTTCGATGGTGGCAATTCCTGTGATGATCACAGTGCTATGCAAATTTGTTGCTCGCGTTAAATTGGCACCATCGCAGAACCAAAAGGAGTTTTTATGTCCACCAAAGTTAAAGCTCGCGGCTTCACGCTGATCGAGCTTCTCGTCGTCATTGCCATTATCGCCATTCTGGCTGCGATTTTGTTCCCTGTGTTTCAGAAAGTCCGTGAGAACGCCCGCCGGGCGTCATGCCAGTCCAACCTCAAGCAGCTTGGCCTCGCGTTTGTCCAGTACACCCAAGACGCCGATGAGAAATATCCCCGTGGATATGATCACGGCTTCAATCAAGGAAATGGATGGGCGGGCTCGATTTATCCATACGTTAAAAGCAATGGAGTTTACGTCTGCCCTGACGACTCCCTGGACACCAACGACTATGTCAGCTATGCCTACAATCAGAACATCCCGACCGGCGGATTAGGCACCACCGCAGGTCCGGCAGCCAGCTTGGCTGATTTCAATGCTTCTACACAGACGATTGTATTGACGGAAGTTCACGGCTGCGGCGGCCAGTTTCCTCAACCCTCGACGACGTCAGTCGTTTATGGTGGCATGACCTACAACGAAGAGCTTACTTCTCCCGTCGCGGACGGCTTGCCTTTCGCCACGAGCAGCGGCGGGGTCGTAGACCTCGGCGCTCCTAATATCTGCACCAAGTATGCGACCGGCGTTCCCGCAGGCGAATCTCCAGGTGCCAACTATGCGATGCCGCGCCATACCGACCAGTCCAACTACTTGATGGCGGACGGGCATGTCAAATGGCTGCACGGCGCGGCGGTTTCACCGGGCATCAATGCCGTCAATTCTACGGATGACCAGACCATTGCTGCTCCTGCGGGCAGCAATGCCCCCACCGCTGCCGGCACCGGCACTTCCAGCGGCAAGTATGGGAATTATGCGGTGACATACAGCGTCAAGTAAGTGAAGTGAAGCTCACACGGCTGAGTCCGCTCGGATACTCCGCTTGCAAACTGCCCCCGCCGACAACGGCGGGGGCAATTCTGTCACGAATGATAACAATTTTTGGCCATGAAACCAAGGAACCGATCCACTATGCGCTTTCAGCCTTTTCTTGTCGCTGTCGGCTTGCTGCTGATTTCTGGCTGCACGGCCCACGCCGCTGGCCCAGTCGTCTGGCTGGACTCGCTGCCGCTTGACAACATGACTCAGGATTTCGGAGAGCCGCAGGCACGGGCAACGGTGGACAAGCATCCTCTCACGCTTGGCTCCCACGTTTATGCCCATGGAGTCGGCACTCATGCCAACAGCACGTTCCACCTTTCTCTGGGCGGAAAAGCGGAGCGGTTTGAGGCGACAGTGGGGGTGGATGATGAGACAAACAAACGCGGCTCCGTCACGTTCCGCGTGGTCGTGGATGGAAAAGTTGCAGCGCAAACCGGAGTGCTGCATGGCGGCGACGCGCCGCAGCGGCTGTCCGTTTCCCTGGCCGGGGCGAAAGATTTAACGCTTCTCGCTGCCGAAACCAACGGCAGCCTGAGCTTCGACCATGCCGACTGGGCGGATGCCGCTATTACACTTGCCGACGGCGCAGCAGCCCTCCCGGCCATCCCTACGCACCCGCGCACGCTGGATGCCGCCCCCCGTCTTCGCTTTATGCCGATCTCCGACGCACCGGCGATCCACGGGGCGCGTCGCATCGGGACAACTCCCGGCCGGCCCTTCTTGTTTTTGATCCCCGCGACCGGGCAGGGGCCACTACACTTTTCGGCAAAAAATCTGCCTCCCGGTCTCGCGCTTGATCCCGCCACGGGCATCATCTCCGGTGCCCTGCACGCTGCCGGCACGACTTCCGTGCTGCTCACGGTGCACGGCCCGGCCGGCGCGGCCCGGCGCGGCTTGACCATCGTCGGCGGCAGGGGTAATCTGGCCCTGACGCCGCCGATGGGCTGGAATTCTTGGAATGTTTGGGGAACCTCGGTGGACGACGCCAAAGTGCGTGCGGCGGCGGACGTCATGCTCGCCAGCGGCCTGGCGGGGCATGGGTTCCAGTACATCAACATTGACGATGGCTGGGAGGCCGGGCGCGATGCCGAGGGACGCATCCAAACCAACGCCAAGTTCCCCGATCTGAAAGCAACCTCGGATTACGTCCACAGCCGGGGACTTAAGTTCGGAGTGTATTCTTCGCCGGGGCCTCAGACCTGCGGCGGCTTTACCGGCAGCTACCAGCACGAAGCCCAGGATGCAGACTCTTACGCCGCGTGGGGCGTAGACTACCTGAAGTACGATTGGTGCTCCTATGATACTGTTGTTCAGGGCGATCATTCTCTGCCGGTGCTGCAAAAGCCGTATGCCGTCATGCGGCAGTCATTGAACGGAACGGGCCGCGACATTGTCTACTCGCTGTGCCAATACGGCTGGGGCGATGTTTGGAAGTGGGGCGCTGACAGCGCGGTCGGCGGCAGCTCCTGGCGCACAACCGACGATATTCAGGACAACTGGGGCAGTCTGCATGCGATTTACGAAAGCCAAGCCGGCCATGAGAAGTACGCCGGGCCGGGCCACTGGAACGACCCCGATATGCTGATGGTCGGGATTGTCGGCTTCGGCAACACGCATCCGACGCATCTGCGGCCTAATGAACAAATTTTGCATTTGTCGCTGTGGTGCCTGCTGTCTGCGCCGCTTTTGATCGGCTGCGACATGACAAAGCTGGACCCGTTCACGCAGGCGCTGCTGTCAAACGACGAAGCGCTGGAGATTGATCAGGACCCTCTGGGCCAGTCGGCAAGGCTTGTCAGCAGCCGCCTAGACATCGGCGAAGTTTGGGCGCGGCCGCTTTTTGACGGAACACAAGCCGTCGGCTTGGTCAACCCGAACCCCTGGACCAGCACAATGACCGTCACCTGGTCAGACCTGGGCTTGAAAGGCCCTCAGCCTGTCCGCGATTTGTGGCTGCACCAGCAAGCCGGAACGCCGTCTCGTCAATACTCGGTGGATGTTCCCGCGCATGGCTGCGTTCTGCTGAAGATTGGCCGGCCTCAAGCCGCCCTTTAGCCGCTGGCGACGTGTATTCTCGGTACAAATGGCTGATCCCCGAAAAAGGAATTTGCTGGGCGCAGCGTCAATACACAAACTGACGCTGAACGTGAAAGGAACAAGATTTATGGCGACCGCGACACTGGAAAACGCGACTGATGATGTGATCGAAGAAACCGAAGACAAGCAAACTGAAGGCCATGCCGCCCACTCGAAATCCGCCGAAGCGCATGGCCTGCCGGGAACCATGCGCCGGCCTATTAAGCTGACGATGATGGGCGCGGGCTCGGGCTTCACGCCGGTTCTCGTGCGCGACGTGCTGCAAATTCCCGGCAATCAGGGCGGCACGATTGCCCTCGTAGACAACGACGCGGGCCGCCTCCGCACCATGCACGGCCTCATCCAAAAGATCATAGACCAGAAAGTGCTGGACACGGCGGGCAAGACCGAGTGGAAAGTAGAGTCGTCCACCGACCGGACGCAGGTTTTGGGCGGCAGCGACTACGTCATCTGCTGCGTCGAAGTCAGCGGCACGGCCTGCGTCCGGCACGACAACGACATCCCCGCCAAGTACGGCGTTAGCCAGTGCATCGGTGACACCATCGGTCCGGGTGGCCTCTTTAAGTCCCTTCGCACCATCCCCGTCTGGCTGAACATCTTGAAAGACGTAGAGCGTTACGCGCCGAACGCCCTTGTCCTGAACTACACGAACCCGATGTCCATGATGTGCCTCGCGGCGGCTCGAACGTCCTCTTTGCCGGTCGTCGGCCTCTGCCATAGCGTGCAGGGAACCGGGCATCTGCTGGCGGGGCGGGCCAAGATCCCCTACGACGAAATGACTTGGGAGTGCGCGGGCATCAACCACCTGTCTTGGTTCACGACACTGGAACACAACGGCAGTGACCTATACCCGCTGCTGAGGGAACTCGCGCAACGCGATGTCTATGGGGACGGCAATGACCGGGAAAACTCCGACATTGTCCGCAAAGACATGATGCTCCACTTCGGCGCGTTCATTACGGAAAGCAGCGGCCATTTGTCCGAGTACCTGCCGTACTACCGCAAGCGCCAGGACCTCATGGAAAAATACACGCGGAGCGGGTACGACGGCGAGACGTCGTTTTACGCGAACAACTGGCCGACGTGGCGCACAAATGCCGACGAGAAGCGCCTTAAGATGCTGAGCGGCGACGAGTCTTTGGAGCAGAAACGGTCGTGGGAATACGGCTCGTGGATCATCGAAGCCCGCGAAAAAGACACGCCGGTCCGCATCCACGGCAACGTCCCAAACTCGGTAGGCGGAAGCGGCACGCTCATCACCAACCTGCCCGCAGGCGGCATTGTGGAAGTGTCGTGCATGATTGACGGCAACGGGATCAACCCGACCCGCTACGGCGCCCTGCCGCCGCAGATGGCGGCGGTGTGTGCGTCCAACATGTGGATGTATGATTTGGGCGCGACTGCCGCGATTGAGCGCTCCAAAGACGCCGCTGTCCATGCGCTCCTGCTCGATCCGCTCTGCGCCGCCGTGTGCAGCCCCGCCGAGATCAAAGCCATGACCCTCGAAATGTTCGACGCCGAAGCCGAATTCCTGCCCGGCTACAAGTAGACGCAGCAGTTTTTCGTTTGACAACGGCTCCGATGTATGATATAGTCAAGCAGCCGCCATTTTGGTGGTCTTGATAACAAGAACCCTCAGCATCGGAGCCATCATTTTCCATGACGCAGACCCCGCGTAAGCGCGTATCGCCTCGGCGGCCTGTGCGCCGCTCCCCCGCTCGAATAGGCCGCTTCTTCGGCGGCCTCGTGCTGGCGTCGCTCGCCGCCGCCTCGACATACGGCGGCTACCTGTATCGCACATCAGGAACGCTCCAGCGCCTTCTGCCGCCGATCCTGCAGCGGCAGTCGGTGGCTGATGCCTTCCCGAACCAGACTGCCCTGAACTTGATGATTATCGGACGGGACCGTGACTACAGCGACCGCACCGATCAAGTACTGAAAAGCCGTGCCCGGTCGGACATGCTGATGATGGCGCACCTGGACTTCGCCAAAAACACGATCTCCCTGCTGTCCATCCCGCGCGATACCCGCGTGTTTGTGCCGGGGCGCGGCGCGACCAAGATCAACGCCGCCCACCAGGTCGGCGGCCCGGCCCTGTCGGAGAAAGTCGTGCAGGACACGTTCGGCATCAGCAGCGGCAAATATCTCGCGCTGGACTTTGAGGGCTTCGAGCAAGCGATAGATAAGCTCGGCGGCGTAGATTTAGTCGTAGACAAAAAGATGGACTATGACGACAACTGGGGCCATTTGCACATCCACTTGAAGCCCGGACTTCAGCATTTGAACGGGCCGCAGGCAATGGGCTTTGTCCGGTTCCGCCACTCCGACAGCGATTTGGTCCGCACCCGGCGGCAGCAGACGCTGATCGCCGCGCTCAAAACCAAGCTGCGCTCGCCGGAGGCTCTCGCGCAAATCGGGCCGATGCTGGAAGCGATTGACACGCACATTGACAGCGATTTGACCCCCGCGCAGGAAGTCGCGCTGGCCCGGTTCGCCCATGACACGCCCCATCAGGGCGTCCACATGGACACCCTGCCGAGCCGTTCGGTCGGCAATGACGTGGCGACAGACTGGCCGGAAGCGCGTCCGATGATTGCAAGCCTCTTCGGCGTCACGCCGCCGGGGGCTGTGCTGACCGCTGACGACATCGCTGAAGGGCATCCCCGCCGCCATCACCACCGGCGGCTAATTCGGGTCGCGTCCCTGCCGTGACCAAGCCTATCTGCGTCCTGCATGTCGTCCGCCCGGCGGCGGGCGGCATCCGGCAGCACGTTCTCTCCCTCCTAGATGGCCTCAGCCCCACCGAAATCACAAACTCCGTCGCCGCGCCGCCGGGATTTCTTGCCGGCTTAGGGGACGTGCGGTTGTTTGCGTCGGTGCCGCTCCCAATTGCCGCCAAGATCTCGCCGTCGGACTGGCGCTCGGCCCGGCAACTGGCGCAAAGGCAGCCGCAGCTCGGCGACGTGGTCCACGCCCACGGCCTGCGGGCAGCGTGGGTAGCGGCGCTGGCTCATCGCCGCCGTCCGTTTCCTCTCCTTTTCACCGCGCACAACGTCGTGGAACGCAGCCTGCCCGTCCGCCTCGCCGTTCCCTTCATCAGCCGCCATTGCACCCGAATTGTCGCTGTATCCGAGGCGGTCGCGGACAGTTTCACAGCCTGCGGAGTGCCGCCCGCCAAGCTGCACGTCATTCCGAACGGCGTGGACATTGCCCATTTTACGCCGCCGGCCAACAGCCGGGCCGAGGCTCGCGCGGCGCTTGCAGTGCCGGAAACAGCGTTTGTCGTGGCGTCCGTCGCCCGGTTTTCGCCTGAGAAGGGGCTGGATGTCCTCCTCCAAGCGGCCAAGCAGCGCAAACACATGACATTTCTCCTCGCCGGGGACGGCCCGCAGTTTGAGACGCTTTCGCGTGATCTGCCGCCGAATGTCCGGCTGCTCGGACACCTCGCCGATGTTCGCCCGCTGCTGCTGGCCGCCGATGTGTTCGCCATGCCGTCGCGCCGGGAAGGGCAGGGGATCGCGGCACTTGAAGCGATGGCGGTGGGTGTTCCCGTCGCCGCGTCTAAAGTCGGCGGACTGGCCGAGATGCTCGCAGACGGCGAAACGGCCCTGCTGGTCCCGCCGGACGATCCTGACGCCCTGGCCGCCGCCCTCAGCCGTCTCCAAAGCGACAGTCGCCTGCGGCAGAATCTAGCCGCAAGCGCATCGGCCCTGGTGCAGTCCCGCTACAGCCTCCAAACAATGCTGGGCGCTTTGACGGCGGCGTATCGAGAAGTGGCAGCCCCGCCCTGAAGAGCAGGTCTGTGGGCGAGGACGCCAATCGGTCTGCCCTCCGGGTAGCCAGTGCTGCGACCGAAAGAAGAGCCTGTAGCACTGGCATCCCCGCCCGCAGGGCGATTGGCGCTTCGCCCACAGACCTGCCCTTCAGGGCGAGGACCTATGGAGCAAACAGATGTGCGCTTGATTTCGGGCGCGAATTCCTTTATAATGTTCTTTTGTATTCTCAGCCTTTATTTTCGGCCACCCCAAAGTGAACCCAACCTATGTATGAAGAATTTTACGGCCTGCGCGAGACCCCATTCTCCGTTCAGCCCGACCCGCGCTATGCCTTCCCCAGCGTCGAGCATAAAGTGAGCATCGCGAAAATGCGCTACGCTGTGGATCAAAAGAGGGGCCTGGCCGTGCTGACCGGGCCGGTCGGGGCGGGCAAGACGACCATCGCGAATTCCCTCCAAATGACCTGGGAAGACGACGACACCAAGACCGTCGCGTTCCTGCCTGGCGCCCCGGTGCGGACCCCCGGCCAGTTCCTGCGGCTTATCTTGGAAGCCTATGGCATCACGGCGCTTCGGACCGAAGCCCAGAACCGGCAGGCGTTGGAGCAGTTTCTCCTAGACGAATACATGGCGGGCCGCCACCCCGTGCTGCTACTCGATGAAGGCCAGAACTTGGTCTCGCGCGTGATTGACGCCATTTCCGATCTCACGAACTTCCAGACCGCCCAGACAAAGCTGATCACGGTGGTCATGCTGGCTCAGGACAACCTGCCTAAAAAGCTGGAGCGCCATGATGCGTTCCGCTCCCGCATCGCCGTGGTCGGTCGCCTAGACCCGCTTTCGCTCGAAGAAATGACCGACATGATCGCCTTTCGGATTAAAACGGCAGGCGGCGGCACGATTGACACCTACTTTGAGGAACAGGCGCTGGCGGACGTTCACGCCATCACCAAAGGCGTCCCGCGCGATGTCTGCGTCTTGTGCGACGCGCTGTTCGTCAACGGCTACGTCCGCGACCAGCGCCTGATGACGACGGCTCTGGTCCAGCGGACGCTGTCGGAGATGAGCCGCGAGAAGAAATGGCCGGTGACGCTGAAGAACACCGGCAAGTAGCCATAGAGGAGAAGGGCGTGGGAATAAATTCCTACGCTGTGGGGCGCAGGCGGCTACTATGCCTGCGGCATTACTGCGTATCTGTCGCTTCGCCCCACAGCGTAGAACTTCAGTTCTATGCTTCTTCTCCACCCAACCCGTAGACCGAGGAGATTTATCCCGATGACCACGCTCGCCGAGCTTCGGCTCGCCAACCTGCGCGAACAAAAAAAGTCCGCCGATGCCGCCCCGCCGCCCGCCCCCGCCGCTGAGGAGTCTGTCACCCTAGCAACGCCCGAACCACCGCCGCCTGCGGAGCGCGAGGAAGATTTAGTCCTGTCTCAGTTTATTCTCGAAGAACCGCCGGTCATTGCCCTCGTTCTGGAAGCCGATCCCGACGCCGAGAAAAGCGCGGCTCTTATTGCCCGCGTTCACTCGATGCTGGCCCACAAGACCCAGCACCCGAACGGCGCAAAAGCCACCGTAGACATGTCTCCCGCGCTCTTTCACCGCTCCAAGCGCTACTGCCTCGACCACGGCAACGTCACCCTCCGCCAGCTTTTCTTAGACTTGATGACAGTGTTTTTAGACGAAGAAGGCTACTAAGCATAAACAGCAGTAGAGCATCTCAGCACAGCCGCGTCAGCATTGACCACCCAAACCGCGTATTGACCTTCAAGTATCCGCTGCCATGAAAACAAGCTTTGAATCAGGTTCAGGCGATGAAGGTGAGATTGGCTCGCTCACTATTACTCAGCTAGTGCCGAGGCTGCCGTTCCAGGTCTCTTTTCGGCTTCCGTTTTCACGAAACCGTGTCACTCTTGGACAAGACAGTTTGGAGCGATTACGCAGGCGAACTCTCCTTCATCCCGAAGATGCGGACGCCCACATTACTCTAGCTGCTCATCTCCTCTCTGAGCAGCCTGTTTTGCTGGGTCAGGCAGGTGAAGCGGTCAAGCATCTCACTATTGCTTTGATTTTCATGCCGCCTGACGAGGAAATTGGGGACGAAGCGCAGCGAGAAGCGATGGCGCATCTTTTTTTGGGTAATGCGTGGATTATTATGGGACAGCGGGCAGAAGCACGAAGCCACTGGGAGCATACAATCGCTTTGGACCCGGTGGCACCGCCTTATGGGTTCTCAGGACGGGCGCAAGAGATGCTCGACAAACATCCGTCGGGATAGAAGTACTGATGCTTGTCTTGACGCCGCCCCTGTTTTTTCTGTATAATTACTTTAGTCACCTATTCTACAGACAGCAGAGGACGAGAGACGATGTCAGGACATAGCAAATGGCACTCCATTAAGCACCAAAAGGGCAAGACTGATGCCCAGCGCGGCAAGCTCTTTACAAAATTGGCCCGCGAGATCATTGTCGCCGCAAAGACCGGCGGCGGCAGCCCCGATTCGAACATCACGCTCCGGGCGGCAATTGTGCGGGCTAGAGCAATCTCCATGCCCCAGGACAACATCAAGCGGGCGATTGCGCGGGGCGTCGGCGGCGGCGAAGGCGCAAATTACGAAGACTTGACCTATGAAGGCTACGGCCCCGGCGGCGTCGCCGTGCTGGTCTCTTGCCTCACCGACAACAAGCAGCGCACCGTCTCGGATGTCCGCTCGGTGTTCACCAAGACCGGCGGCCGGCTGGCGGAGTCCGGCAGCGTTTCGTACCTATTCGATCAAAAAGGCGTGCTGATTGTAGACCCCGGCGTCACGACTGAGGAAGCCCTCACCGAAGCGGCGATTGACGGCGGCGCGGAGGACATTCAGCCCACCGACGACGGCGGCTTTGAAGTCACGACCGCACTCGAAGATTTCGGCAGTGTTCAGAAAGCATTGGAAGCCGCAAAGATCGCCGTCGCGTCGGCGGAGCTGACCATGCTGCCGCAGACGACGGTGGACCTCGCCGGCAAAGAAGCGGGCCAAGTTCTGCGGTTGATAGACCTGCTGGAAGACAATGACGATGTCCAGAAAGTCTACGCGAACTTCGACATTTCCGATGACGAGCTGGAAGCGGCGGAAAGCAGATAAAACATGGGACGAGATAAAACATGGGACGAGTGAGTGAACTCACTATGCCTGCGGCATTACTTCGTATCTGCTGGAAGGCACTCGGAAGTGCCGCGCGTCTTCTAGATCTGCCAGTGCAGTCCAGGGGACGCAATACAGATTATCTTCATCAGCTTCTTCTGTACCCTGTACAGGCGGTGTTTCTGAACACCTTCCAGCGGCCAGTTCACTCACTCGTTCTCTGCGTTTCTTAGTCTTCGTGAGGCTTAATCTATGAACCGGCCTGTCGTGCGTCTCTTATTATTCTTTGTAAGCGCCGCCCTGCTGGCCGGTTTTCTCACGTCTGCCACCCGCGCTGACGGTCCGGCCTTGACCGCAAAGTTCGGCATCGCCGGACGCTACAAGCCCGGCGGCTGGTGCCTCGTCACCATCGGCGTCACGAACCCCGGCCCGGACACGCTTTCGGGCCAGGTTCAGGTGGTCGCGGCGAATACCGATAATGGGCCGTCGCCCTTTGGCCGGCGCGGAGGCCGGGCGAACACCTTCAGCGCCGTGTTTGCCTGCCCCGTGTCCGTTCCCGGCGGCACGACTTCCCCTCGCACGTTCCCGATGTATGTGCGCGGGATTGATCCGGGGCAGGCCGATCTCGCGGTGCAGCTTGTCGAAGGGCGCGAGCGCGGCGATGGGCGCGTCCTGGCAAAGATCAGCAACCAGAACCCAAATGAGGCGGCGGCCTTCAGCGGCAGTGCGGTCTCTCCCACCGACACGCTGCTGATCGGCTTCGGCGGCGATCCCGGCGCGTTTCTGTTCCTGAACGGCCGCAGCCTGGGGGCGGCAACTGCGCCGGGCGTCTTCCCGCCTCCACGCTTCGCTCCGAATGCCGTCACGCCCGCAACCGTGCAGGTGGCCGAAGCGCAGGCGGCGGCGGACCTGCCGGATAACGCGGCGGGATACGCAGGTGCCGATGCGTTTTTGCTGCGGAGCGACGCCCCGCTGGACGCGCTGACGGAAGCGCAGACGAACGCGCTCCGAAGCTGGGTGGCTTCGGGCGGACATCTTCTGGTCTGCGGGGGGGGCGACCCCGCCCGCTACAGCACGCCGTTCTTTGCGGGCCTGCTGCCTGCGACCGTCAGTGAGGCCGGCGCTTCCGGGCTGCCGGCGCTGACTCCAAAACCCCTGCCCGGCGTTCATGCCGTCGCGGCGTCGCCGGGCCACTGGCCGGCAAGCGTCATCGGCCCGTATGGGGCAGGCAGCGTTACGCTGACTGCGTCTGACCCGACCGAAAGCGCGTTCCAGGCGGCCAATGCTTCCAATATGCCGCTTGTGTGGCATTCCCTGCTTTCCGGCCTGCATGACCCTTCTGCCTCGGTCCTGGCAGTGACCGCCCAGCGCGAAGAGAACACCAATGCGTTCTACTTCGGCAGCGCCCCGCCGCTTTTGTCGCAGGCGGTCATGCGCGGGCCGTCGCTCGACGCCCCCGGAACGTCTGTCATTGCCATTTTCCTGCTGGCGTATTTAGTGATCTTGGTCCCCGTCAATTACTTGGTCTTGAAGCGGCTGGACCGCAAAGAGTGGGCTTGGGGGACCATCCCGGCATTGGTACTGCTGTTTGCCGCTGGGACGTTCGGGGTCGGCTACGCCGCAAAAGGCGGCAGCGTCTTTGTCAATCGATCCGCTTTGATCGAAACCAGCGCCGGACGCCGGGAAGCGGGCGTTTATTCCGAAGTCGGCTTATTCTCCCCGCGCCGGTCTTCTTACGACATTGATCTCGCGGGCGACGGCTTAGTTTCGGCTATCCCAAATCCCGGCACCGACTACAGCGGGCGGGGCGGGGACACACAGGGCGCCGGATCGGTGCAGTTTGTCGAGACGCCCGCCGGAGCTTCCCTGCCGAACACGCCGGTCAACATGTGGGCCATGCGGGCCTTTGATGCTCAGTCTACGATCGATCTCGGCGGGACGATTGACGCCAGCTTGTCGGACAGAACCGGCTTAACAGGAACCATCATCAACCGCACACCGGACACGCTGACCGACTGCGCCGTCTACTATCAAGGCCGCTGGGTTTTTCTCGGCTCGCTTGCGCCCGGCGTGACACTGACGGTTCCCGGCGTGGGTGTGAGCCGCGTTCAGACTGGGGAGTTCTCCTTGCCGCTTCCGCCCGCTGCCCAGGCCGAGGTCCACGCCCGGATGCAGGCGTCCCTCGCCGGTTACTGCCGCTCACTTGGAGAGCGGCAGCCTAGCTACAACGGCATGAACACGCGCCTCAACTATATGCCGTCCAACGATGAGGCGCTGTTTGTCGGCTGGAGCCGCGACCCGAAGCTGGCCGGTCCGATTCCGAAGATAGACGGCGGGGCAGTGACGGAGAACGACGAGACTTTGGTGATCGTCCATGTGCCGGTGAAGTAGGAACCCCTCCCGCTCGTTCCTAAAGTGTTGTGTCTTATGCCAATCTGGACGAACAACCCGGTGCTGGAACGTGAAATACGCGGGCGACTTCGCCTGCGTCCGAAAGGCCACCGGGCAGTGAACATCTGGGTTGCTCGTCTGCTGGGCGTAGTCGTGGCCTACTACTACGCTCGCGGCCTGCTCGGCATTTGGGGCGGAACAGCGCAGGACGCCCGCGAGCTTTGGCCGCTGCTGGTCTACGGCGCATTGTTGCTGATTGTGCTGCTGGCTCCGGCACTTGCAGCGACTGCAATCACGACGGAGCGGGAGCAGCAGACCTGGGAGATTTTGGCGACGACCCGCCTGACGGGGGCGGAAGTGCTGCTCGGCAAGTGGCTGGGCCGGCAGATGATCCCCTGGCTTTTGCTGGTGATCTTACTGCCCTACATGGCGGTCTGCGCGGCCCATGCCGGGTTCGGCTGGGGAATGCTGCCGTCGGTCCTGTGCTTTCTTCTGACGACAATCGCCTGCTACAGCGCCCTCGGCCTGCTCTGCTCGTTCCAGGCGAGGCGCACGATGACCGCGACCGCAATGGCGCTGACTGCCTCTGCGTTTTTATGCCTGGGAACAATTATCGTCAGCCAGGTAGCGGAAACGATCAACGGCTCGCCTGTGGTGCTGGATAGTAATGCCCCTGCGCTGTGGGTAAATCCGTTCTACGCGCTCGGCTGGCTGGGAGATAGCCTGACCACGCAGCCGCCGGGGTTTGGAAGTTTCGCGGCGCTGGACGAAGCAGCAGCGGAGGCTCAGGCGGTTGCCGGGTACCTTCTGCTGTCTCTAGGCTTCACCGCCGGGGCGCTTGTCTTCATGGTGCGCCGCTACCACCGGGCGGTTCGGGAACGAAGTTGACAAACTATGATCCAAATCGAACACCTCACGAAAGAATACAAAGGGCTGACGGCGGTGAAAGATCTTAGCCTGAACCTAGAAGCCGGGGACATTTTCGGCTTTATCGGGCCGAACGGAGCGGGCAAGACGACGACCATTAAAATGCTGGCGACCCTCTTGAAGCCGACTTCCGGCAAGGCGCAGATAGACGGCATTGACGTGGTCGAGCATCCCGAAGCCGTGCGCGGACGGATCGGCTACATGCCTGCGTTCTTCGGCATCTATGACGATATGCGGGTCTGGGAGTATTTAGACTTCTTTGCGGGCGCGTACCGGCTGCCGAAGGCGCAGCGGCCGCGCATCATTGATGACGTACTCAGCCTTACGGATCTGGGAGGAAAAAAGGACAGCTATGTGGAAGAATTATCTACCGGCATGAAACAGCGCTTGTGCCTCGCCAAAACTTTGATCCATGACCCGAAAGTGCTGCTTCTGGACGAGCCGGCGTCCGGGCTAGACCCCCGCGCCCGGATTGAAATCAAGGAACTGTTCAAAGAATTGAAGGCGATGGGCAAGACGATCATTATTTCGTCCCATATTCTGCCGGAGCTGGCAGACTTTTGCAACAAAGTCGGCATTATCGAGCGCGGCGAGCTGCTGGTGTCGGGCGACGTGCAGGACATCATGGACCAGGTTACCGGCGGGCGGACGCTGGAAATCCGGCTGCTGGACGGCATGAACCGGGCAGCGGATTTGCTGGCCGACGCGCCGGGTGTCCGCGCCGTGCGGAGTGTGGACTCGCATTTGCAGGTAGAGTTCGCCGGCAGCCCGGAAGCGCAGGCGGACCTCAACGCGCTTTTGATCACGCATGGCCTGCGCGTCCTGGCCTTCACCGAGCAGGCAATGGATTTAGAAGACATCTTCATGAAAGTCACCAAAGGCTTGGTGCAATGAAAACAAAAAATGAAGGCAAAAGAAGTTGAGACAAAGTGCAAAGACGCATGAGTAAAGGCTGCCGATAATGCGAGGGCTGTTTCGGGTAGGGATTTTGGGGTTTTCGCGGCGCATCGGGGCGTTCTCGGAGCTTGGCCTGCGGTCCTGGGAGGAAGCGGGCTGCGCGGCGGTGGAAGCGGCCCTGATGCGCGGCAATGAGCAGGTGTATACCGTGCATCGGCCGATGATTATCCGCATCACGCGCCCCGGCGTCCAAAAATTCCTGCGGGACTGGTGCGATACGCCGCATCCGCAGTCGCGCTGCCATCTCATATTGACGGTCGGGGCGGCGGGTTTCACCAAAGATGACATCGTCCCGGAAGTCACCCGTCCGCTGTTGAACCACGAGACTCCTGGTATCGCCGAGTTGCTGCGCCGGTCCGTCGCCGACGCCGGATACCCCTTAGACAGCGTCACGCGCGGCCTCGCCGGCATCCGTCGCGGCACGCTGCTCATCAACCTGCCCGGCGACATGCACGGCCACGCAAACCCCGCGCCCCTCTTTGCCGCCACTGAGTCCCTTCTGCCGATCCTCCCGACGCTTCTTGCCGACATTGAGTCGCTCCGCAGTTGAATACAGGCAGCTATCAATAGCGGGAGAACACAAGGTTCGCGCCCCATGTTTTGAACGGACCCTGCAGGGGCGAACCTTGTGTTCTTCCTTCTTTGTGTTCTTCCTTCTTTTCGGTGGAGTTGACCCTTATCGCTCAAACGTGATATACTGTTGCTATGACGGAGCCGTCCCACGCTGCTGCTGATTTCTCCTTCTATGCTGTTCTAGGGCGTCAGCCCGCCGAAGCCTTTGCCCCGCAGGCGCCGGAAGAAGCGTTAGACTTAGTGCGCCACAAGCTTGGCAGGGCGCTTGTGCCGTGGGGTGGGGGAACCCGCCCAAGTCTTGGCTACCCTTTGGACCGCTACGATGCGGCGCTGGTGACGACGGGCCTGAATAAAATCACGGAATACGAGCCTGCCGATTTGACGATCACAGCGCAGGCAGGCGTGACTCTCGCGCAATTACAGGCGGTTTTGGCCGAACATGGGCAGTGCCTGCCGCTGGATGTTGCAAAGCCGGAGCGGCAGACGCTCGGCGGGGTGATCGCTGCCCGCGCGAACAGCCTGCGGCGGTTTTCAAGCGGCAGCGTCCGGGATTTGCTGCTCGGCGTTTCGGTCATCAACGGCCGGGGCGAATGGATCAAAGGCGGCGGGAAAGTCGTGAAGAATGTCGCCGGGTATGATCTGCCGAAGCTCTACTGCGGCTCGCTCGGCACACTGGGATTGATCACGGAAGCGACGTTTAAAGTCTCGCCCCTGCCGGAAGCGTCGGCGACTGCCCTGTTGCCGCTGGATGCCGAACACAACAGCGAAGATGTTCTAGACCGTTTGCTCGGCTCCGACCTCACGCCGTCGTTTTTGTTTCTGCTCAGTCCCCAAGCCGCGTCATCCGTCGTTCCCGGTGCGGAAGACGCGCAGTATATTATGCTCGGCTTTGACGGTGATGGCGAAGCGGTGGACTGGCAGGTGAAGATGCTCGGCGCAGGCTGCTTGGAGGACGCCTCAGCACAGCGCGTCCGGGCGGCCTTGCGAGATTTTGCGCTGAACCCCGCGCCCATGACTGCCGAGTTTCATGTCCTATCGTCGCAGGTCGGGGCATTTTCGCGGATGCTGGAATGGACCGCCCGGCGCAGCGGGTTCACGGCAGAAGTGGCGTCCGACACCGCGCTTGGCCTGATGACCGCTCATTTTGCGCCCCAGTTAGAGAATGCCGACTGGACCAAGTTCTATGCCGATCTCAAAGACAAAGCCGACCGCTGCGGCGGCTCTTGTATCATCACGCAGATGCCGGAGGCGCTGCGAGCGATGGATGTCCCGGTCTGGTCGCCTCTGTTGCCTGACTTCGGGCTGATGGCCCGCTTAAAAGAAACGCTCGACCCTTCCCGGATGTGGAACCCCGGCCGGTTTGTCGGTAAGTTATGACCAACGCGCAGCATGAACAAGATTTAATGGCGTGTGTCCACTGCGGCTTGTGCCTGCCGTCCTGCCCGACTTACTTGGAAACAGGAAGCGAGGCGGACAGCCCGCGCGGGCGGCTAGTGCTGATGCGGCACCTGCACGAGGGCAGTTTGTCGCCGGCAGACCCCGATGTGACGCGGCATTTAGATCTGTGCCTCGGCTGCCGGGCCTGCGAGACGGCCTGCCCTTCGGGCGTTCTCTATGGACGCATTCTGGAGACGGCCCGTGAGCGGATCAACGCCGAGCGTGTCCGGCCTGCGCTGACGGACTTGTCTCGTTCGGCGCTTCTCGGCACGCTGGCGAAGCCGAAGCGCATGACGGTTGCGCTGCGGATGGCGCAGGCGATGACCGGAAGCGCCGTTCCCGCGCCTGCTGTGCGTCTGCTGTCCGGCAAGGCGAATGCGGACTCGCAGACACCGCTGAAGCCGCAAGCACTTTCGCCGCCGCTGCCGCCGGTCGTCACGCCCGCCGTCGGCGTCAAACGCACCCGCGTCGGGGTGCTTTCGGGCTGCGCCATGCGCGTCTTGTTCGGCGATGTCAATGCCGATACGGTGCGCGTGCTGGCCGCGAACGGCTGCGAAGTCTTGGTCAACCGCCGTCAAGGCTGCTGCGGCGCATTGCATGGTCACAACGGGTATAGCAACGAGGCCCGCTCGCTTGCGCGAGGTCTGATAGACGCTTTTACGCCTTTTGAGGGTCTTGACGCGATTGTGGTCAACTCGGCGGGCTGCGGCTCACAGATGAAAGACTTCGGGCAGTTACTCGCCGATGACCCGGCGTATGCCGCAAAGGCGTCGGCGTTTGCCCGAAAAGTGCGCGACGTGAGCGAATGGCTGGACGAGCTGGGCTGGGTCGCCCCGCTGAAGCCTGCGCCAGGGCTGCAAGTGACAATGGCTTACCATGACGCCTGCCATCTGGTGCATGGACAGTGCATTCGGGATGCGCCTCGTGCTTTGCTGGCGCGTCTGCCCGGCACGCGCTGGGTTACGCTGCCGGAAAGCGAAGTCTGCTGCGGCTCGGCGGGCATCTATAACTTGGTCGAGCCGGACATGGCGCGACGCCTGCAAGCCCGCAAGCTGGACCATATTGTTTCAACGGGAGCAGCAGTGATTGCGACCGGCAACCCCGGCTGCTTGGCGTGGATTGCGTCGGGCCTCAAAGAGCGCGGCCTGCCGGACATCCGCGTCGCTCATCCGGTGACGCTGCTGGCGGAGGCGCTGGCGACCTAAAGTATGCTGACACGACACGTTGAAGAATTACGCCTGGATTTAGTCGGTCTGCTGGACCACGAAGAGACACTGAACGCGCTGTCCGAGGCGGTGCTGGCCGCGTTCAATACCGGCCACAAGCTGCTGACCTGCGGTAACGGCGGGTCGGCGGCGGAGGCGGCGCATCTGGCGGAAGAGTTTACTGGGCGCTTTTACCGCGAGCGAAAATCTCTGCCGGGGATGTGCCTGTCGGTTGACGGCACGGTCTTGACCTGCATCGCGAACGATTACGGCTTTGACGAGATTTTCGCCCGCCAAATCCACTCACTAGGAATGCCCGGCGACGTTTTGATTGCGTTCACCAGCAGCGGCAACTCGCAGAACATTCTGAGGGCATTGACAGCGGCGCGGGAACGCGGGGTCGTGACGGGATTGTTTACCGGAAAGACCGGCGGCAGGTGTAAAGGTCTTGCCGATTATGAGCTGTGCATTCAGAGCGTCAACCCTAGCGCGATGCGGATTCAAGAGTGTCATCAAGTGCTGCTGCACACGCTCTGCGAATATGTCGAGACGAAGCTGCTGGGGATTGGATAAAAACTATGGCATTTTGCGATAAATTGGCGGCGGGCGTTCCGACCCTCTCCTACGAGTTCTCGCCGCCGAAGAACCCGGCGGACTGGGCGACGCTGTATTCGACACTCGGCCAGATCGCGCGTCAGGCCCCGGATTTCGTCTCGGTGACCTACGGCGCGGGCGGCTCCAACCGCGAAAAGACTGTTGATCTGGTCAGCCGGATCGAGCGTGAGCTGGATATTGAGTCGGTGCCGCACCTCACCTGTGTGGGCCACTCCAAACAAGAAATCTGCGAGATCTTGACTACGCTGCAAGCCGCCGGCATCAATCACTTAATGGCCCTGCGCGGCGATGCGCCGAAGAACGACCCGTCGTACAATCCTCATCCCGATGGATTTACCCACGCCAGCGACCTGATCGAGTACGCCGAAGCAAACTTCGACTTCCATGTCGGCTGTGCGTTCTACCCCGAAAAGCACCCCGACGCCGCGCATCTAGACGACGACATCAAATGGCTGAAACACAAGCAGGACTGCGGCGCGGAGTTTGCGACCTCCCAGCTTTTTTTCGACAACGCCTTCTACTACGAGTTCCGCGACCATGCCGTCAAAGCCGAGATTACCATGCCGCTGATTGCCGGTATCCTGCCGGTCACGTCGCTGTCTCAGCTTGCCCGCATCGGCGAGCTGAGCGGCCAGGAGATCCCGCAAAAGCTCCTAAACGCGCTGGGAGACGGCCCGGACAAAGACATCCAAGAGCGCGGCATCGAGTACGCGACTCAGCAGTGCCGCGACCTCCTGCAAAACGGCGTTCCCGGCATCCATTTGTACACGTTCAACCGCGCCGCATCCGCCGTCAAGATCACGAAAACACTCCGCGCCGAGGGCTGGTTTCCAGTCACACAGAGAGGGAAATGAAGGGAACGAGATGAAAACAACTATCTGGCTCTGCGCCGCCGCGCTTCTTGTGCCGGGTCTCGCCGGGTGCGGCGGAAGCAGCTCTTCCGCAAACACAAGCAGCCCAATCCTTCTCGTGCCACGCTCCGTCTCCTCAACTTTGTCCAACGGCTTGACGGCAACATTGACGGAAGACCGTTCCACTGTTTCCGTCGGCGGCACGGTGACCTACACGGCGACGCTGACCAATAATACGGCCCAGCCAATTGCCTATCAGCCTGTCCTCAGCGGCACGAACTCTTTTAGCGTTCCTGCATCGCTTGTCGTTAAGGACCCCTCCGGCCAAGTCGTTTATCCTGTCGGCCCGATTGCAGCATTTGTCGGCGTTGGCGCAAGCGTCACACTTGCCCCAGGACAGTCAAACTCAGGAAATCTCGCCGTCAGCACCCAGCATGACCCCGCTGCAACTGTTTCCCAGGGCTATTCAGCCGCCGGGACTTATACGGCAAGCGCTGATTTCGAGTTTGGCGCCGTCACACCCCCCGCTGCCCCGTCAGGAACCTCGACCGTCGGGCCGCTGTCAGTGACCGCGCAGTAGAGGACTACAAAAGCATCTTCTGGCCGGAGCGGGCGGAGGCGGCAATCGCATCAAGCGCATTCATGTTGTGCAGCGAATCGGTGGGCGGCAGCAGGAAGTTCTCCTGGCCCAGCAGCCGGCAGGACATTGCTTCGACTTCGCCCGCGTACATGTTGCCGGGCTTTGAGACCCGCTCTTCCGTTTCCCCCGCGTAAGACAGCCGGTATTCGCCCGCTTCGGGCTTGCCCCCGGATCGCAGGCCGCCGAGCAGGAAGCGGGGGATGCTCAACGATGCATCGCTGCCCACGATCTCATACGACGCCCGGAACGACAGCGAGAACGAGCAGTCAATCAAGGCCATGCCGGTCGTGCCGAACTCTAGGAGCGCAGTCGTGGTCGTGTCAATCCCCGTGTTCGGGTCGTACAAGGACTTGGCCGTCACTGCTGTCGGCTCTGCGCCGAACGCCATTCGGGCAATGTTGACGCAGTAGCAGCCGACATCGAACAAAGCCCCGCCGCCCGCGCCGGGATCGCGCCGGTAGTCAGCGAGATCTGTCTGGACAAATGAATACGACGCCCGCACCAGATGCACCGCGCCGAGGCCGCCGCCGCGCACGATGTCGTGGATCTCCTGCTGCAACGGGTGGTAGCGGTACATAAACGCTTCCGACAGCACGACCCCGTTCGCGTCCGCCGTTTCCAGCATTTCTTCGGCTTCAACCGCGTTCAATGCCAGCGGCTTTTCGACCAGGACATGCTTGCCGTTGTTCATCGCTTCTACCGCCCAGCCGAGATGCATCTTGTTCGGCAGGGGCAGGTAAACCACGTCTACCGCGTCGTCGGCAATCAGCGAGTCATAGTCGCCGTAAGCTGCAACGTCCGGCCCGTAAGCCGCCGCGATCTCTTTGGCGCTGTCCCGGTTGCGCGACGCCACGGCGGTCAGCTCGGCGTATGGGCTGTCCAGGATTGCCGGAATGACTCCCTTCTGCGCGATCTGTGCGGTCGCGCCGACGACGCCCCATCGTATTTTCTGTGTGTCCGCCATAGATAATCCCTTTAAGAACCCCTCCCGCTTGTTCCTCGCTCCCTCCCCTGTTAGGGAAGGGCATCGGATGTTGATGCTGGGTTTGCTGCTTTTATTTTGCTGCTTGTAGTATGTCGGCGAGAACTGCCGGTAGGTTGTGCGCGATGGCGTCGTTGCTGAAGCGCAGGATGCGTAAGTTGTAGGCAGCGATGATTTTGTCCCGTTCCCGGTCGTATTCTACTTGGCGTTCGTGTATTCGCCCATCACACTTGATGACCAAACGGGCCGAGCGGCAGTAGAAGTCCGCAATGAAGCCGCCGATGACCTGCTGCCGCCGAAATGACAACCCGTTCAAGCGGTTTGCCCGCAATCGCTCCCAAAGCCGTGCCTCGCTCGGTGTCATCGCCTTCCGCATCTGCACGGCCAATGCCTGCTTTTCGGACGTTCGGTACGCCCGGACAAATTTCTCTTCCATGATCATTCCCTCTCAAAGCCCGTAAGAACCCCTCCCGCTCGTTCCTCGCTCCCTCCCCTGTTAGGGAAGGGCCAGAAGTAACAAATTGGCTTTTGCCTCTGGGCAGAAGGCAGAGGCTTCTGTCAGAAAGTGCTTGCATTGCCCTTCCCTAACAGGGAAGGGAGCGAGGAACGAGCGGGAGGGGTTCTTTCATGCAGGATTTCTCCCGTCCCTGCGCGTATCATACCCGCATGAACGCCCGCTTTATACCCCTGCTCGCTGCCGCCTGTGTGCTGCTTGCCGGATGCCACGAAAACACAACTCCGCAGACAAACACCGCACAATCGCCGCACGACGAAGCCGTCGCCGCAAATCAACTTTTTCTCAATCAAAAAACTTTTGACCCGTGGATACTGACAAGCTCAAACCTAAATAACCCGATACCCTTCTACGCCAGCAATGGAAAAATCAGCTACCTCGTACCGTCCGAGGGCAAATTGAGCGGTTACCGTGCGGGGTTCTACATTGATGGGCAGATTGAGCCTCTTAGCCAAGAGGATCTAGACGGCACAAACCCTGATGGAACGGCATCAAGCCCAACAATCCCTCAGCAGCTCGATATGCATAGTGGAAGTTTCGCGCCATCCCGTAGTGTTGGTTCTTTCCAATCCACCGACAGGTACTGGCAAAACATTATCAGGAACCATTGGCCGCATCTTTGGCAGACTTCGGATATTGTCATCACCGGCGACCCGGAGGCGCAGCAGGTGACTCATGCCAACTTGTTCTATCTGCTGTCGTCCACTTATCCCGGCTCGGACCACTCCATCCCGCCGATGGGCCTGTCGTCGGACATTTATGGCGGGCATATCTTCTGGGACGCCGAAGTCTGGATGATGCCCGCGCTCCTCGTCCAGCACCCGGACTACGCGAGGTCCATCATTGACTATCGGTTCAAGACGCTGGGGCAGGCGAAGAAGAACGCGAAACAGCACGGGTTCTTGGGAGCCGAATACCCGTGGGAGAGCGCGGATACCGGGGCGGAGATGGCTCCGGCAGAGTTCGCGCAGGAGCGGCATATCACAGCGGATGTCGGCTGGGCCGCCTGGCAGTATTATCTGTGGACAGGCGACAAAAAGTATTTGGTCCAAGAAGGCTGGCTGGTGCTGCAAGCGACGGCGGCGTACTGGGTTTCGCGGGTCAGCCACGGCGCGGACGGCAAGTATCACATATTGAAAGTGCTGTCGCCGGACGAGACAGCGGGCGTGGTCAGCGACGATGCTTACACCAACGCCGTCGTGCAGGCCAATTTACGTGCGGCAGTCTCGGCAGCGAAAGTGGTGGGACAGCCCACCGATCCGCGCTGGGCGGCGATTGCCGGCGGCCTGTATTTCCCCTACGATAACATGCGGGGCATTCCCGCTGAGAACAATGCGCCGCTGACCGACCGTTTCTCCGCAAAGCAGGCCGACACTCTGCTGCTCATTTATCCGCTCCGTAAGCCGTTTGACGCACAAACAGCAGGCAAGATGCTGGACTTTTATTCGGCGCACACCATCAAGAACGGCCCGGCGATGACGGCCAGCATGCAGGCGATTGTCGCGGCGAGACTCGGACGCGGGCAGGACGCTTTAGACCAGTTCCATGCCAGCTACCGGCCCTTCATGCGCGGGCCGTGGGATGCGTTCGCCGAAAAGCGAACCTCCAACCGTGTCTACTTCTGCACAGGCATGGGCGGCTGCCTGCAAAGCGTTCTGTACGGCTTCGCGGGCCTGCAATTGGCGGAAGCCGGGCAGACAGCGGCGGGGACGAAGATCGCGGGCGATGCGACGGCAACGCTCTACGCCGACCCACACCTGCCGCCGGGGTGGGGCGGGTTGACTGTCCACGGCGTGCAGTTCCACGGCAAATCTTACACGGTCACGGTGAAGCCCGGCAATCAAGTCACGGGGGCCGCTCCATGAGGTCCCCGCCCAAGTTCGACTACTTCCGGGACCCCCTGCTGCGCCTGCGGCTGGCGCTGCTGGTCGGCTTTCTGCTGTTGTCGGGCGGTACGCTGGGCTACATGGCGATTGAGCGTATGTCGTTCCTCGACGCGCTTTTTATGACCGTCATCACGCTCGGCTCGGTCGGCTACGGCGAAGTCAAGCCGCTGGACATCGCTGGCGAGATCTTTACCATTGCCCTCATATTAGTCGGCCTCGGCACTGCCGCCTGGCTTCTTACAACCGTGCTGGAAACCCTGACGAGCGAGCAGACCCGGCGTGTGCTGGCACAGAAACGGATGGACCGCGTGATCAATTCCCTCAGTAACCACTACATCGTCTGCGGCCACGGGCGCATCGGCCGCCAGATTTCGGACGGATACACTCAAAACAAAATCCCGTTCCTAGTCATCGAGCGGGACTCGGACCGGATCGGCGAGCTGCGCGACGCAGGCATCCCCTGCGTCGAGGGCGATGCGGCGGACGACGCGGTGCTGGTATCGGCAGGCATCCACCGGGCCGCAGCGCTGATCTCGGTGACGCCGACCGACGCTTCCAACACGTTCATCGTGCTGTCAGCGCGGGGTGTTCGTGCGGACCTGTTCATTGTCGCCCGTGCCGACGCCCCGCAGAATGAGGCGAAGCTACTTCGGGCGGGGGCCAGCAAGGTCATCTCGCCGTACACTCTCGGCGGCCGGTGGATGGCCGCGACCGCGATTAACCCGGCCCTCACCGACTTCATCGCCGCGATCACCCAAGCCGACCCGGCGGCGTTCGCGGTGCGCGAAGTGATGGTCTCGGCGGCGTCGGCTTATGCCGGGCAGACGTTCGGGGACGCCCAGTTCAAGCGAAAAACTGGGGCGCAGGTCGTCGCCATGCGCCCGGCGTCCCAGACAAGCGGCTTTTTCCCCAACCCGCCCTATGAGCGGCGGATCGTCGCCGGCGACGTTCTCATCGCCCTCGGCTCCCCAACACAGCTTGCCCAGCTTTCAAGCCTGCTTCAATAAAGCATTGCCGACCGACGCCAGCCACTCGCGGTCGGCTTCGCGCAGACCTTCGCCGATTTCCAGTTCCTCGCCCCGGCCTTCAATGACCAGGGTTCCGGCATCGAGGCCCGGTGGAACGCGGCGCAGGGTAAAGCCGCGCACATCGGCCCGTGCCAGCGCCCACGTCTTCGCTCGCCCCCACTCTGAGCGGATAACTTTGATCCAGTCGGCATCTAAGACAAGCGTCTCATGGAAGAAGATAGGCCGGAGAATGACCGCCAGCGTCCATACGCCGAGCGCTTCCGCCAGACCCAGCGCACACATCAGAAAACCGACTTGATGCCTCAGCGAGACCGGCAGGCCGCTCGGCGCGATCTGCGCCATGCCCAGCACGCTCTTATTCGCCAGCAGCAGCATCAGGCCGGTATACAGAGCGACCAAAAGATTGCCGAGCAGCACAGCCGCGAAGAAAAGAACAATCGGAGAAACGCCGCGCGGCGGCAGGGTGACAGTCACGGTGTCGCCATCTGTAACAACTTGGATTGGGCAACCGCCGGGCCGCTCCCCAGCCCCCGGCACTTCGTTTAAGTCGGCTGCCATGAAGCGTGTTCTTCTAAGAGGCGTTTCAGCGCGGCGTAATCGGCCTCCTGCGCGGCATGGCTGCGCCCGGTTGGGCTGACGACTACCTGCGGCGAGGGGTGGTAGAGCGGAAACAGCAGGTGACCGTTCCAAGCCCTCGCTGCTGCGGCGTGGTTCCGAAGAGTATAGGAGTGCGGCGAAATCAGGTGCAGCGCCGCCAGCGCTTTGCTGCCGAGCGTGGCGATTATTTGGGGCTGAACCACATCCAGCGTCCGGGCCAAAAACGAGGAGCAGGCGCGAAGCTCGGACGCCGACGGCGGGGCGTTCGTGCCGCGCTCGGTGCGCGGGTTGCATAAAGCGGCGTTCGTGACGAATACATCCTCGCGCCGCAGTCCCGCCGCCATCAAGAAGCGCAGAAAGTTCCGGCCCGACGCATCGCCGGTCAGCGGCACTCCCCCTTTGTCGCCGCCGAGACGCCCCGGCGCTTCGGCGATGAACAGCACCCGCGCCGAGAGCGGCCCGTTCGCTGCCGTCAAAACCCGCCTCCGGCCTTCCATGCGCGGGCAGGCCCGGCACGCCTGAGCATCGCCGACAAGCGCGGCGAACAGCGCTTCCTGCACCCCGGCGGCGTCCGTGTTCACAGTTCCAGCTTGTCGAAGCGGCCCGCGCCGGGGTCAAGCTCTTTTTGCAGGACTTGGTAGGCTTCCTCGACTTTTTGCAGGATCATCTGCGACTCGGACTGCTCCACGGAGCCGTTCGGGAAGCGCGACGGGGCACAGCGCTCCCGCAGCTTGTTGACGGCTGTTTGGACTGTGAGGTAGTCAGAGCCTGCCGGGACGCCGATGATCTTGTACGCGGTCTGAATAGGATCGGTGACGGTCTGGCCGGCAGGACGCGCCTCGATCCGGGCAGCAGTCTCGCCCCGTGCGGCGGCGATTTTCGCCTGAGCGCGGGTCATCGGGTCGTCGGAGCTTGACAGGCCGGACTGAATATCATCGCGGTTCAAGGCGCGGGTGAGTTCTTCCTGTGCACTGTCGCTGATGTCACTCACGCGGCCTTTGGCTTCGTCTAAATAAGTTTTGGCAAGACGGAGTGACCGCCCCAGTAGATTGCTCATGGTGCTTTTGAGGTTACGCCGATGCGCGAGGGAGTAAACTCCTCTCGCTGAATAAGCACGTCCTTCGGACGAAAAGAAGCTGAATGACGGCCATTCCTCCGTCCAAAGGACGACATTCTGTAGCAGATACGAAGTAATGCCGAAGGCATAGAGGAGTTTACTCCCTCGCTTCTTCCTTTGCTGCGCTTATGCCGCCGTGCCGCCCCCGCCGCCGACCCGCGCTTCCAGCTCCTGAAGCTGGCGGTCAATGTCGGATGCACTCGTTGCCGTTGTGTGCGGCGCGGCAGTACTGACGGACGGTTTCGGCGCGAGGCCGAGGCGCTGCTCCATTTGGGTCAGCTCATCGTCGGCGGCGTTCGACGCTTGGATGTCGTCAAGCCCGGCCAGCTTGCCGCTCAGGCTTTCGCGGGCAAGCTCCGTTCGGGCCTGGCCTTCCGAGCGGGCATTGGAGATTTTCGAGGCGGCCCGCTCGAATGCCTGATCGGTGCCGTCGGCGGACATGCCTTCCAGCGCCTTGTTCATCGAGTTCTCGATTTGGGCCTGTTTCCACTGGGCCTTCATCGAAAGCGCCTGGGCGGTCTTTGCGCGGATTCGCTCTTCCTCGCGCCGCATGGCCTGCTTGACGGCTTCGGTCGTTTCCAAAGCCTGGGCCAGCGACGCTTTCGTAGATGTCAGCGTGTTATCGTACTGGCCTTTTTCGACCAGAAGCTGACGGGCCAAATCGCGGTCGCCGTTCTTGAGTGCAAACTCGGCCTTCGCGCCGAGATTGTCCACCATCTTCTGGGTCTGGTCCACCAGCGCCTGCAAGTTGTTCTTCTGCGTGATGGCCTGCACGGCCCGCTCGCGGTTCTTGGCCTGGGCCTCGCGCATCTCCTGCTGGGCCTGCTGAAGCAAAATCTCCGGGTCTTCGAGCTGATCCAGCTTGAACCCCAGCAGACCTTTCATGTAGCGCATAATTCGACTGAGCATGGACTATCTTCCCTTCGAATAAAAACTTCTTGCCGGAACTTCTACTGTTTATGACACGCGAACGCGAAAAAAGTCGCAAATTTCTTTGCCGGGTCTATTATATCCGACAAGCCGCGCTTTTGCATCACTGTCCGAAAGTTCTGCGCGGATGCTGCCGTCCGGGTACAATAGAGCCGTGCCTGATGACGAGACAATTTGTGCGCTTGCGACCCCGCCGGGAACCGGCGGCCTCGGCGTCATCCGGGTCAGCGGCCCATCGGCGTTTGCGGTGGTCGACGCCGCCACGCGCAGCGGCAGGCCGTGTGCCTCGTTTGCTGGCCACACCCTGCACCGCAGCCGCATTTTGGACGCGGACGGCGGGGTGATTGATGATGTGCTGGTCTCGGTCTTTCGCGCCCCCCGGTCGTACACCGGCGAAGATGTCGCCGAGATTTCCGGCCACGGCAGCCCCTTGATCTTAGGCCAAATCCTGGCGCGTCTGCTGGACTGCGGCACGCGGCTGGCTCGGCCCGGCGAGTTCACCGAGAGGGCCTTTTTAAATGGCAAGATGGACCTGGCCCAAGCCGAAGCCGTCGGCGACCTCATCGCCGCCCAAACTGCCCAGGCGCAGAAATTGGCCCGGCGTCAAAGCGAAGGCCGCCTGAGCCGGGCCGTGCAGGCCGTTCGGGGCGGCGTTTTGGGCGTGCTGGCCCAGATTGAAGCCACAATAGACTTCCCGGAAGAAGTCGGCGAGCTGGACTCTGCCGCCTGCGAAGCCGCGCTGGCGGACGCAGACCGGCAGATCGCCGATCTGCTGGCGACCGCCGACAGCGGCATTTTAGTTCGTGAAGGTCTGTCCGTCGTGCTGGCAGGCCGTCCCAATGTCGGCAAATCTTCCCTGCTCAACGCCCTGCTGCGGACCAACCGGGCGATTATCACGTCAATTCCCGGCACAACCCGCGACGTTTTAGAAGAAACCGTCAACCTCAGCGGCGTCCCCGTGCGCTTGTCGGACACGGCGGGTCTGCGCGAGACAATGGATGAAGTCGAACAACTTGGTGTCGCCCGCACACGCGGCCGCATAGACGCCGCCGATTTGATCCTGCTGGTTCTGGACGCCGAAGCCGGCGAAACGCCGGATGACGCCGACTTGCGCCAATTGATCGCGGGGCGCCCGCACTTTGTTGTCTGGAACAAGTGGGACTTGTCTGCACAGCCCGTACCTCCGCCGGACGGCGTCGCCGTGTCGGCATTGACAGGCCGGAACCTAGACGCGCTTGAAGCCGCCATCCTTCAGTACGCCCTCGGCGGCGCGGCAAGCCTTCCTGAAAGTGCGCTTGTCGCCCATGCCCGGCACAAACAAGCCTTGTCGGCGGCGTCGCTTCAGATTGAGGCGGCCCGGCAGTCACTCGCCGCCGACCTGCCGGCGGATTTCGCGTCCATTGACCTGCGCGGGGCGCTGAACACGCTCGGCACGATCACCGGCGAGACGGCGACGGAAGATATAATCACAGAAATTTTTTCGCGTTTTTGCATCGGCAAGTAGTTTAGGTGTTTAAGCCGCGCTTTTGACGGGCATAACGCTTGTGTTAGACAACTGCATACTGCCCCACAATCAAATAAAGACAACCGAATACTGCCGCACAACCGAATATCGTAAAAACTAAACAAAGCAAAAAATAGGCGGCCTCCGAGATTTTGGAGGCCGCTTTTTCGTGTCAATCTGTGGCAGCTTCTGCTTCTTCAATTTTTGCCTCTTCTTCCGCCGCGACTTCTCCTGCCTTCGCTTCCTCCGCCTTCGGCTCTTCCGGGGGCTGCGGGATGCGCTGGTTTTCCGCGTCTTCCACTTCCACCGCGCCGTAGTACGCCACGGGGCTGCCGACACGGAGCGCCCAGCCCTGGTCGCCGTAGCTCCAGTGCCACCACTCGCCGACATAGTTGGTCAGGCCCGTGGACTCCATCGTTTCAATCAGCAGCAGGCGGTTCGAGCGGGCAATCTCGGACAGCTTGCCGGAATAAGTCGGCGCGGTCGCCCAAAAACTGTCGCCGGAGCCGAAATCCAGCGCTTCGCCGTTAGGACCCCGAATGCCGACGTCCAGAGCACCGCCGGTCGTGTGCGGCGGTGGGGATGGATCATCGGGCGGGGCGACCATGCGGTTCAGCATTCGGGCAAGCGTCGCCGCCGGCCATTCCGGGTGCTTTTCCGCCATGTCTTTGGTGACGTTCTCGCGGATGCCCCGCTGCATGGAGAGTGTCCGCAGACAGGTTCCGATGGTCAGGATATGGCCCTCGGGCAGACGCTCCTGGATCTGGTTGACTTGACCCGCAACCGTCTCGCGCAAAAACGGCAGGCAGCCGGGGCGCAGAATGACGCCGGGACAGAACTCGCGCAGGTCTACCAGCGGCTCTCCGGCGTCCCGGATGGGGACGGCCCGCAGGGCCTTCAACGGCTCGCCGAACGAGCGCAAATCAAAACGCTTGTCAAAGCTCGGTTTCTCTGGAACTATCTTAGGCGGCACATTTTTCTTAGGCGGCACGGTCAAGGGCGATGTCTCCTTCATACACGAATTGTGCGGGTCCTGCCATGAACACCGAAGTGCCTTCGCCCGGCCAGGTGATCCGCAGTGTTCCGCCTTTGGAAACGATGTCAAGGGGCATATTCGGTTCGCTGTATTGGCTAAGAACAGCCGCTACTCCCACCGCGCAGGCTCCCGTGCCGCACCCAAGTGTCTCACCCGCCCCCCGCTCCCAAATACGGATGTCGAAAATACGGATGTCATGAGTGTCGGGCTTTCGCGGCGTAGCCCAAAGAACGCTGGTCCGCTCCGGGAACAGTGGATGGTTCTCAATCAGCGGCGAGACGCGCTGGAAGACTTCTTCGTCCGGCGGCGGCCCGAAAGTCACTGTGTGCGTGCTGCCCGTATTGACGACTGTAATCAAAAACTCCCCGCCGCCGACGGCCAGCGGATAACCCGCAATCGCCGTTTCGCCCGCGCCGCAGAACGGCAGGAGATTCGGGGCAAAGAGGGGAACGCCCATGTCCACGCCGAATTCCGCCGTGCGCTCATCGCCGCTGACCGACAGCAGCTCGACGCGCCGCGCGCCGTCCAAAGCCGCCACGGTGAACTGTGTTTGCCCGCCCAGCCATCCGGCGCGGTACGCCCATAGGCTGACGCAGCGCAGGCCGTTCCCGCACATGTCTTCCGTGCCGTCGGGGTTGAACATCCGCATCCGAAACGCCGTATTTTCGCCCGGCTCCCGCGAGACGACGAGCAGGCCGTCGGCCCCAATGCCGAACTTCCGGTCGCACGTTCTCAGCGCCAAATCAGGCAAAGAGATGTTCGCGGGCAGAATCGCCGCGTCTACGACGACGAAATCATTGCCGACACCCTGCATCTTCGTAAATCGCATATTATGACGAATGCCCGGAAAAAGCGGGGAGTTCCCACGCCGTCACAGCCGCACGCCGATCTTCCGAGCCACGCTGCGGACGTAGTCTGCCGCCTGCTTGTATTCTTCGGCTGTCGAGAGGTGTTCCAGCATCAGAGGCGTGTCCGGGTCCAGTCTGTCCAGCTCACTGAGAAACGCCGCATAATCCAGAGCGCCCTGACCGGGCCTCGCTTCCTCCAGATGCACGGTGAGACGATTGCCTAGCGTGATGTCTTTGGCATGGCAGGTCTTGATATGCGGGCCAAGCTTCGCAAAGCATTCCCGCAGGAACGCCGCGCTGCGGTAAAACCGCTGCGGGCTGCTGATCATGTTCACGGGATCAAGATGTACCGCAAAGCGGGGCCGATCGATTGCTTTCATAAGTTCCAAGTAGCTGTCCGGCGAGTCCGGGTACATAAACGGCATGCTTTCCAGGGCGTAGAACGTCCGGTCCGGCTGCACCGCATCAAGGATGCTTTGAACAGTCTCGACAATCAAGTCAAACGTCTCCGGCGTCAGGTTGTCGGGGTGCGGGCCGTCCCACTGCGCCGCGCTGCGCGAGCCGGCGATGTTGACGCAGCAGCGGGCGCCGATCGCATCCGCCAGGGCGAGCTGCTTTTTGCAGTGTTCCAGCGCAGCCGCCCGCTCGGATTTGTCGGGCGACAGCGGGTTGCTCCAGGCCCCCACTTCGGCAATGACGATGCCAGCGTCCGCTGCCGCTCCGGCATAAGCCCGGATTGTCCCGGCCTCGGCCCTGCTATCCAGCGGGCAGGTGGCCGCGTGATATTCTTCCGCCCGCAGGGCGGAAATCCATGCCTCAGGCGTGGAAGTGTCACCGAAAACAGGACCGCCAAGCTTCATCAACTATTCTTTCTCTGGTCATCGCTTCAAGCCGTCTCCGACCTCCGCTGCGTCTTCTTCAGCATGACCCGGCTGTGGCCCGTGGCGTAGAAATCTTCCTGCTCGAACACAATTTGGTAGCCCTGCTTTTGGTAAAACCCCGGCGCTTCGTACCCTGCCGTGATCACCAGAAAGTGGATGACTTCGAGCGGCGCGACGCGCTCTTCCAGCTTCCGCAGCAGAGCCGCCCCGAAGCCCTGCGTCCGGTACGGCTTCTCGACAAAGAGGTCCGTCAAATAAAACCAACCGTTGCAGACATTCCCATTCTTGGTAACCAAGCCGCTGGAACAGCCGATAAACGTGCTGCCGTCCATCAGGACAAAGCCGTAGCGGTCGGAGGTTTGAACCGGGTTGCCGTGCTCCAGTGTATGCTCATTGAACCCAGCATTCATCCGGGCAAACTCCGCATCGGACATTTCGCGCTCAACAAACTCAGTTTTACTCATCGAGAAGTAAGCTCCAAAAGATAGCCGTCCGGGTCGTGAAAGAACACTTGAACTGCGCCGTCGGGCCGCAGAGAAGGGCCGCGCTGAAGCGCTACCCCGCGCTCCTGCAATGCCTGCGCCGCCGCTGCGGCATCTTGGACTAGAAACGCGATATGCAGTGAGTGCCGCTCTTTGTCCCGGTTCTGCGTGTCTATATTCAGATGCAATTGCTGGGAGCCGAGTGCAAACCACGCCCCGGTAAACCCGAAATCTGGGCGCGGCAAACGCGGCAAGCCCAACACTTCACCATAAAAGGCGACTGAGGCTTCCAAATCCCGCACATACAGCGTAACATGGTTTAGCTCAATAACAAATAAAGCGCTCTGAGACATCTAACCCTCCGGGTACGACCCCAGCACGTTGACGTAGATAGACTGCTGCCGCAGGTCTTCCAATGCCAGCTTGACCGGCTCGTCGTTCTCGTGACCCTGGAAGTCGGCGAACTGGACATACTCCCAGGCCGTGTTCCGGGCGGGGCGTGTCGCGACCATCGTCAGGTTGACGTTGTGCGTTTCAAATGCGCGGAGGGCGCGGCCCAGCGAACCCGGCTCATTCTTGACGGCGAACAGGGCCGAGGTCTTGTCCCGCCCGGTCGGCGGCGGCTCGTTGCGGCCAATGACCAGAAAACGGGTGCGGTTGTGCGGGCTGTCTTCGATGGACTCAAAGAGCATGGGGACGCCGTAAACTTCGGACGAGCGCTTAGGGGCAATCGCTGCGCCGAGCGGGTCGGCGGCGGCGCGTTCAGCGGATTTAGAGGTCGGCATGATTTCAATGACTTCCACCGACGGCAGGTGCTGGTCCAGCCACCGGCGGCACTGGGCGAGCGGCTGCGGGCCGGTGTAAAGCCGCTGGATTTCGCCGAGAGACTTGGCGTGGGTCAGCAGGTTTTGGATGATCGTCACGAAAATCTCGGCGCAGATCTTGAGCGATGTCTCGTGGAACATATCCAGCGTGTAATTGACCACGCCTTCGGTCGAGTTCTCCACAGGAACAACCCCGTAATCCGCCCGCCCGCGCTCCACTTCCCCGAACACGTCCGCGATTCCCGCGCAGTCGTAGTACGACGCCGACGAGCCGAACCGGGACATCGCCGCCATTTCGGTAAACGTCCCCGACGGCCCCCAATATGCCACCGTCATCGGCTTTTGCAGGGCGATGGACGCCGAAATGATCTCCCGGTAAATCGCCAGCAGCGACTCTTTCGGCAGCGCCCCCGACCCATGCAGTTCCAAGAGCCGCCCGATCATGTCCCGCTCGCGCTCCGGGGCGAAAAACCGGGCGCTCTTGTCTTCAGACTTCTGCCGGCCCACTTCCAGCGAGAGGGTCGCCCGGTCGTTCAGCAGCCGGACAATCTCGGCATCAATCCCGTCAATCTTCACCCGAAGGTCTTGAAGGCTCATAATGCCGCTCTATTCGGCAGGCGGCGTAGGAATTCCTGCCGCGCCTGTGCTACAATGTCGCAGGAGCATTGCGTGGCCGAAGAATTAGAGAATGAGACAATCAAGAATGAGACAATCACGGCGTCGGTGCGGACGCTGGCGCAGCTTGTCACAGATTATGGCTTGGCGGAGCTGACGGTGGAAGAAGGCGGTGTGATGCTGACGGTGAAGGCCGCCGTCTCTGCGCCGCTCGTGTCCGCCCCGTCGGCGGCGATGGCGGTTCCGGCCCATCCGCATTTATTGCCTGCCGCGCAGTCTCCGGCGTACTCGGAAACGCCGGTTCTGACCCAGACGGCGGCCAAATCCACGGCGATTGCGTTAGAGTCGCCGATGGTCGGTGTCTTTTACCAGTCACCTTCGCCCGATGACCCGCCGTTTGTGTCAGTTGGCGACTTTGTCAAAGTCGGCCAGCCCATCGGCCTGATTGAAGCGATGAAAGTCTACAGCGAAGTGCCGTCGGAAGTGTCCGGCCGCGTCACCGAAATGCCGGTCGAGAGCGGCAAGCTGGTCCAGCAGGGGCAGCCTTTAATTTTTGTGGAGCCGCAGTAAACTTTGAGCGACCGGAAACAAATCAATGTCGGCATCCTCGGCCTCGGCGTCGTCGGCAGCGGCACGGTGCGCGTCTTGACCGAGAACGCCGAAGACATTGCCCGCAAAGTCGGTGTTCCCGTAGTCGTGACACGCATCGCTGTTCGGGACAAGTCCAAAGCCCGCGATGTGGACGTTGACCCGGCGCTTCTGACGGAGCGGTCCGAAGACGTGACCGATGACCCGGAAATAGACATCGTCTGCGAGCTGATCGGCGGCATTAACCCCGCACACGATTTGGTGCTGCGGGCTATTCGGCACGGCAAGAATATCGTCACGGCCAACAAAGAAATGATGGCGAAAGCAGGCCACGACCTGCTGCACGAAGCTGAGAACCGTGATTTGGACTTCAGCTTTGAAGGCAGCGTCGGCGGCGGCATCCCCATTATCCAGCCACTGAAGCAGGCTCTCGCCGCCAACAAGGTTTCCGGGATCATGGGCATCGTCAACGGCACGACGAACTATATTCTGTCCAAAATGACCGCCGAAGACGCCGACTTTGCGGACGTGCTGGCCGAAGCCCAGCTTAAAGGCTATGCCGAGGCCGACCCGACCAACGACGTGGAAGGCTACGACGCCCAGTACAAGACCGCTATTTTGTCGTCCATCGCCTTCACCTCCCGCGTCCTGCCTGAAGACATCTACGTTGAGGGCATCACGAACATCTCCAAGCGCGACATCGCCGTCGCCAAAGAACTCGGCTACGTCGTCAAAATTGTCGGCATCGGCCAGGATTTAGGCGACGCCCTCCAAATCCGCGTCCACCCCGTCCTGCTCCCGACAACCCACCCGCTGGCGTCAGTCAACGACGTGTACAACGGCATTTACTTAAAGGGCAATGCTGTAGGCGATGTCATGTTCTACGGGCGCGGCGCGGGCAGCCTGCCGACGGGAAGCGCGGTGGTCGGAGACATCATCGAGATCGCCCGCAATATCCAGCGCAGCGCGACGGGGCGTTTAGGCTGCACCTGCTACGACCAGAAGCCGGCCCTTCCCATTGACAGACTTCGCACCAAATACTACATCCGCCTGACCGCCCACGACCGCCCCAAAGTTTTGGCAAGCCTCGCCTCCGTCTTCGGCGACTTCAACGTCTCCATTGAAAGCGTTGTCCAGCGTGCTTTGCCCGGCGGCGACGCCGAGATTGTCTGGATTACGCACCAAACGCTCGAAGCCAACCTGCGTTCGGCACTCGACGTTATCAACCGCCTGCACATCGTCTCCGCGATTGAAAACTGGATACGGGTAGAAGAATAGATGGAAGAAGATGACTACAACCCGGATGACTACGATGAAGACGGCTTTCTGAAAGGATCGCCCTTTCGCTATCATGAGGTTGTCGAGATCCATCCTCTCGACTTTGAGACTGAGCCAGAAGTTGTAGAACTGATTGGCAAGCGAGGGGTTATCAGTGGCTTCGCATTTGACAAAGAGGGTTGGAGCTATGGGGTTACAATTCAGCGCGGCGAAGTTTGGTGTTTCGACGCTGCTGAGCTCACAAGCCTCGGCATTATTCTGACCCAAACAGAGCTTTACGGGCCGGTAGTCAAACACGAGTGGACGCGGATTAACAGTGACGGGGAATGTGTTGCCGGCGACCCCAGTTTCTTGAAGCGTGGGCCGACGCCGCTGTCTGTGGATTTGGAACAGCTTGCGGCGAAGCAATGAACGTAAGCATTAAGAAGCGTGGGAGTGAACCCCTGCGCTGTGGGGCGCAGACGCCTAATCTCCACCTGTGTGGAGAAGGAGAAGATCGTAATTGTTGTCCTATCCTTTGCCCGCGAAGGCGGCCACTAGGCGCTTCGCCCCATAGTGCAGGAGTTCACTCCCACGCTCTTGCACTACTTTAGAAACAACAACTTATGCACTATATCGCTGAAAACATTCCGCGCGAGGTCAATGGGAAAATCTGGGCGGCGCTCATCGCGCCTCGGCCCCTCGCGCTGATTTCGACCCAAAGCGCCGCCAATGTCCCCAACATCGCTCCGTATAACTCGTATGCGGGGCTGGCAACCTACCCGCCGATGCTGGGGGTTTCGTTCTCTCAGCGGGAGGGCGCAGACAAGCACACGCTCCAAAACATCAAGGCGACGCAGGTGTTTGTAATCAACTTGGTCCCGCGTTATCTCGCCGAGACCATGAACCAGTCGGCGGAAGGCACGACGATTGAAGACGATTTCGCGCGTCTGGGGCTGACGCCGGTTCAGGCCGAGACGGTAAATTGTTCGCGCATCGGCGAGTGTCCGGCGAGCATTGAATGCCGCGTTACGAGCATCTTTGCCTTGCCGCCGAGCAAGTGTGAGTTTGTCGCGGCCCAGATCACCGGCGTTTATCTGCGCGATGAGTTTGTGACCGAAAGCGGCGGCTTCGACCCGATGGCGGCGGATCTACTGGCGAGTGTCGGGGCGGAAGATTACTTGTCGCTGAACGGCGAGACTTTGCACCTGCCGAAGACGTGGGGGTAGGGAAGTAGATTCGCCATAAAGCCCCGCCATGAATGACAGGTCTGAGGGCGCAGACGCCAACCGGGCTGCGCCCGCAGATACTACTCTTGCTCGGCCTCCTCCGCACACCGTGCGGTTGGCGCTTCGCCTCTAGACCTGCCATTCATGGCGGGATGCTCCGGCTCTTTTTCATCGAAACCTTTATGAACCTCTCAAGCCCCGCCGCTGTCTCGGCCCTCCTCAAACGCCACAGCCTGCACCCACGCAAGCGGTTCGGGCAGAACTTCCTCGTGGATGGCAACACTCTGGCGAAAATTGTCGCCGCCGGGGAGCTTTCGCCGGGCGGGGCGGCGCTTGAAATCGGCGCGGGATTAGGAGTTCTGACGTCGGCGCTGGCGGACGCCGTCACGGAAACCGGGCGGGTGGTGACGGTGGAAGTGGATACGGACCTGCTGCCCGCGCTGGCGGAGACCGTCGGCGAAAAGCCGCAGGTGTCGGTGGTCACAGCGGATGCGATGGGTTTAAACTGGCCGGTGTTTTTAGACGCACATTTTGCCGGCGGCGTGAAGCCGTCAGTGGTTGCGAACATCCCCTACAACATCACGTCGCCGCTTTTGACGACACTGCTGGAGCAGCACGGACGGTTTGCGCGGATTGTTCTGCTGGTCCAAAAGGAAGTTGCGGCACGGCTAGGGGCAAAGGCAGGAACGCCGGATTACGGGTCGCTCAGCGTCTTTGTGCAGTATCATGCCGACGTGGAAACCATTGGAATTGTCTCGCGGCGCGTCTTTTTCCCGCCCCCCGATGTGGACAGCGCGATTGTGCGGCTGACTCCTCACGACAAACCGCCGGTAGATGTGCCGAGCGAGGCGCAGCTCTTCGCCATCGTCCGGGCGGCGTTCGGGCAGCGGCGCAAGGCGCTCTTGAACGCTCTCAGCGGCGACCCGTCTCTCGGCTGGGACCGAGAGCAGGCGGCGGCGGCGCTTCAGTCAGCGGGAATTGACGGTGGGCGTCGGGGCGAAACCCTGACGCTGGCAGAGTTTGCGCGTCTGGCTTCTTAGGGGATTAGCACAATTTTGCCGTAAGCACCCGGCTCCATGAGTGTCTTGTGTGCTGCCGAAGCCTCAGCCAGTGGAAATTCGCGGGCAACGACTGGATTTAGCGTACCATTTGAAAAGCCCGCACCGAGCGCGGCGTGAAGCTGGGCTAGATCGGCTTCGGTCGCGTTCATCAAGCTCATGCCCAGAATGCTGGAATTGCGCTGCATGGTTTGGCGCGGGTCAATCTCAATCGGTCCCCGGCTGCCGATAACGACGACACGGCCATTCTGCGCCAACACGCCCAAGTCTTTGACAAGATTGACATTCGCCAGCATCTCCAAAATGACGTCCGGCCCTTTGCCGCCTGTGAGTGTTTTTACCTCGTCCAAGTAGCCTTCTTGGGTATGGTCAAGAACATAGTCGGCACCGGACGCCGAAACTGCTGCTTTTCCTTTGCCGCTGCCTGCCGTACCAACGACCGTTAAGCCTGACGCGCGGGCGATCTGCACGGCGGCGAGGCCAACCCCGCCGCTTGCGCCATGCACCAGCACTGTTTCACCCGGCTTCGCCTGGGCCTTGAGGTGCAGGCCGTAGTAGGCAGTGTAGTAGGGGACATGAATGGCCGCGCCCTGCGCGAACGTCAGACGCTCCGGCAGGGGATGCACCTGGGCGGGACGGCAGAGCGCCTTCTCGGCATACGCGCCGGTCAGTGTGCCGGCGGCGTAGACGCGCTGGCCGAGTGCAAGCCCGGAAACGTCGTTACCGATTGCTTCAATGACCCCAGCGGCGTCGGACCCCGGCGTGTACGGCAGCGGGCGCTGGCCGTAGCTGCCCGTGGCGATGTAGACATCCACGGGATTAACGCCGGCCGCTTCCAGCTTCACGAGAACCTGGCCCGGCCCCGGAACTAATTCGGTGATGTCCTTCAAGTGCAAAACGTCCGGCCCACCGAACTCACTGACGCGGATTGCCTTCAAGCTGCTATACCTCCATCTCGTCTACATAACACCAGCGCCAGTTCTCGCCCGGCTCGAATGACTTCATAATCGCGTGCTGGGTCTGCCCAAAGTGCTTGGTCGCGTGCTTGTTCTTTGA
>CAXSFV010000021.1:0-61377 GCA_964236795.1 uncultured Armatimonadales bacterium
GGATCATAGCCTAACACGCTCATGCCGAACGCCTGCATCCGGCTGACCACCTCGCGGCCGATCTTTCCCAGCCCGACGACGCCCAGCGTCTTGCCGTAGACTTCTGAACCCATGTAAATCTTGCGGTCCCAGCGCCCCGCCCGCATCGCTTCGTCGGCCTGCGGGATATTCCGGGCCAGCGCCAGCAGCATCGCCACGGTCAGCTCAGCGGCGGCCAGCGTGTTGCCTTCCGGACTGTTGACCACTAAAATCCCGCGATTGGTCGCTGCCTCCACGTCTATATTATCCACGCCGACCCCGGCGCGTCCGATAATCTTCAGCTTCCCCGCACGGGCGATCATCTCCCCGGTCACTTTCGTTTCCGAGCGCACCGCCAGCGCGTCATACTCGCCAATAATCGCGGCAAGCTCGTCTTTCGACAGCCCGGTTTTGACATCCACATCGGCGACCTGCTTTAAAATCTCGATGCCTTCCGGCGCAATCGGGTCTGAGACCAATACTTTCGGCATTGAATAGTGTTTCCTTTCGATGATGAGAAGACTCCCCCTAGCCCCCAATAATGGGGACTGGGGGGAGTCTTCTTCTTTATCCTTTGCGCTGGGCGAAATCGCGGAGCAGGTCGGCAAGAGCCTGGACGCCTTTTTCGGGAAACGCATTGTAGATGGAGGCGCGGAAGCCGCCGACGCTGCGGTGGCCTTTGAGGCCGTCCATGTCGGCTTTTTTGGCTTCAAGCAGAAGCTCCGCTTCTAACACTTCGTCGCGCAAGCGCCAGGTGACGTTCATCAGCGACCGATCCCCTTTATTAGTGACGGTCGGCTGGTAGAATGGTGTCAACTCGTCCAAAGTGTTATAAAGAACGGCAGCTTTGCGCTTGTTGCGGGCTTCAATCGCGGCCAGGCCGCCTTCAGCTTCGATCCACTTCAGGACAAGGCCGACGACGTAGATGGCGAACGTTGGGGGCGTGTTGTACAGCGAGCGGTTCTCTAAAAAAGTGCTGTACGAGTAAATTTTGGGGATGTCCGTGTTCGCTGTGGCGAGGAACGACTTTTTGGCGACTGCCAGCACGACGCCCGCTGGGCCGACGTTCTTTTGGGCGCCGCCGTACAGCAGCGAAAACTTCGTGTAGTCGCGCTGCAAGGCCAGAAAGTCCGACGACGTATCGGCGACGAGCGGGGTGTCGCCGGTGTCGGGGAGGCCCGCGTATTCGGTGCCTTCAATCGTGTTGTTGGTCGTGATATGGACGTAGCGGGCGCCGGGGGTCTGGGTGAAGCTTTTCGGGATCTCCGAATACTTTTCGCCTTTCGACGTGGCGGCTTCGCGGGCGTCGCCGTAGTGTTTGGCTTCGCCCAGGGCTTTTGCGCCCCAGTCGCCGCTGACAATGTAATCGGCGGTGAGGCCCGGCTTCAGGAAGTTCTGCGGGACCATTGCAAACTGCTGGCTCGCGCCGCCCTGCATAAAGAGCGTCACGTAGTCTTCCGGGTTCAGTCCCAAAACGCGCAGCAGCCGCGCTTCGGCGTCGGCATGAATGGCTTCGTAGTCTTTGCCCCGGTGGCTGACCTCTAGGAGAGACATCCCGGAACCGTTGATCTCGCGAACGCCCTGTGCGGCTTCTTCAAGAACGGACTCCGGCAGGATGGCCGGCCCGGCGCTGAAATTGTAGATGCGATGGCTCATAGGTAAGTTTCTCGGTTTCTTCGTTGAAAGTGGGTTCAGTGTACCCGGCAAAGAGGGAGGAGGTCAAGAAACCTACCCCTGCTCGTTCCTACAAAATCGTCGCCACATAATGGCGCGAAACGGAGTCCAGCGCCTCGGTGTCCGTGATCTCAAAGCGGTTGCCGTCTACATCGAGCAGTAGCAGATGGGTCGGCGACAGCCAGACGGCGTTTTCTTGGAGGTTCTGGGTCACAAAATCCCGGTCGCCTCGGTCGGTCTGGACGCTCCAATAGGTCGCGCCGAACTCCTGCTTGGCGTGGGTAATCGCCCGGACGGCGGCGGTCAGATACCGGCGTCGCAGCTCTTCAGTCGCGGCGGCAAGCGACTCCGGCGGCAGGACGTTCGGGTCGGGCAGGGTGATAATCGCGTTCCCTTTGCCGTCGAGAAGCGCCAGGTATTGACCGGGGCGGGACAACGGCGCGGCCCACGCGGGCTTGACCGTGTGGTAAGAGCGGTCGCCGTCAATGGTCAGCCGCAGCCGGTCTTTGGGCTGATAAAAGAGCCGAAACGTTTGCGGATCGGGTGAAAGTGGGTCAGGCATACTTGTTTCCTCTGAAGAGTCCCCCAGCCCCCAGGTAATGGGGGAGCATGAGAGGAACCCGTAGGGGCGCAGCAAGCAGCGCCCTCTGGTCTTATCTTGCCCTCTTCTGCTCCCCCATTACCTGGGGGGGGCTGGTTATCTTCGTCCGCCCTGGCGCGGGCCATACGCTTTCTGGAAGCGGCGAATAAACTCTTCGCTGGCACGGGCATGGTCTACCATCGGCTTGGGATACGCCGCCGTATCAAGCTCAGGTATCCACCGGCGGCAGTAAGTCAGGTTCGGGTCGTAACGCCGCTGCTGGGCGACCGGGTTGAAGACCCGGAAGTTGCCGTTGGGGTCCGGCGCAGTCCCGGCGACCCACTGCCAGCCGCCGTAATTCGAAGCCCAGTCGCCGTCTACCAGCTCCTGCATATAATACTCGGCCCCGATGCGCCAGTCAATCAAAAGGTCTTTGCACAGAAACGACGCCGCGATCTGCCGGGTTCGGTTGTGCATCCAGCCCGTCGCGAGCATCTGACGAATGCCGGCGTCCACATAGGGATACCCGGTCATGCCGGCCTTCCAGCGGGCTAAATAGTCGTCGTTTTGGTCGAACCGCATAGCGGCCAGCGCCGGCTGAATGGCTTTTTGAAGCATGGTCGGATTGTGGTACAAAAGCGCATTAAAAAAGTCCCGCCAGGCCAGCTCGTCCTGCCACTTGATCGCCCCGCGCCCGCCCAGTTTTTCGGCGTCCCGCCAGCAGTCGCGCACCGACAGCGTCCCGTACTTCAGATGCACCGAGAGGGCCGACGTGCTTTCCTCGTCGCCGGTGTTGTCCCGGTTGTCGGCGTACTGATGCAGGCTGCGCTCAACAAACGCCTTCAAACTGGCCTGCGCCGCCATCTCGCCGGAGTCGGGAATAGCCTGGGTCAGCCGCAGGCCGTAGTCGCCGAGGGCCGGCAGAGGCGCGGATACCGGCGTCGGTCCCAGCTTAAGTTTCGGCAGCAGCGGTGCAACCTTCAGGCGCGGCCCGACCCGGACGCGCGTTTCCCAAACCCGCTTAAACGGCGTAAATGTCACAAAAGGCCGGCCGTCGCGCGGGTCCACAATGTTTTGCGGCGGGGCGATCAGCGCGTCATCGTAGCTGATGACATCCACTCCTGCCGCGTCCAGCGCCACCGTGACTTTTTCATCCCGCTCCGTGCTGTAGGGTGTGTAATCACGGTTGAAATACAGCGCCGTCGCGCCGGTCTCCGCTGCGAGTGTTCGCAACTCACGGTCCGGCGGCCCGCCGCGCCGCAAAATCAGCCGCCCGCCGTGCTGCTCAAACTCGGTGCTGAGGGTTTGCAGAGACCCGAACAAGAACGCCGTCCGGGCCGCGCCGATGTCCCGCGATTTCAGAACAGCGTCGTCCAGCACGAACACACCAATTACGGTGTCGTTCTCCCGCAGCGCCGCGTGGAGCGCCGTATTATCTGTGATCCGTAAATCCCGCCGAAACCACATCAAAGCCGTCTTCATCGTCTGTCAATTCTAAAGGAGTTGCTCCCGTGGTCGTGCGAGGGAGTGAACTCCTCTCGCTGCAGATAAACGTCCTTCGGACGACAAGAAACCGAACGTATGGGAGTCCTTCGTCCGAAAGGCGACCCTGTTTAGCAGATACGCAGTAATGCCGAAGGCGCAGAAAAGTTCACTCCCTCGCACTCCCTCTTGATCCGGCCACTTTAAAGCCGCCGGCGGCTGATACGCCTGCATCTGCGCCGGCACTTCGTGCGGATCGCTGCCGGACAGCGCCGCAGATGCTCACCATCCGAACTCCTCTTGATACTGTTCCCAGATCCGCGCCTCATAAGCCAGCGCGTAGGCTTCGGCATACGGCTCGCCCCGATTTGGTATCCCTGGCAGTTTTGTCGTAAGCCGGTCGTGATGATGCCCCAGCTCATGCAGCAGAATGTGCAGAAGCTGATACGCCCGCGCCTGACTTTCGGTAAACTCGCACATGACGCCGTGTGGGGTTGCGTGGCTGGTAATGCATAATCTCTCAAAGATCGTCTGGTGGTCTTCGTAATGGCTGAGGTCGTAATCCACCCACAAATCTGCCTCCCACGCGCAGACATGAACCACCCCACGTCTGTAATAGCCGTCGAACCGGCCTCCGCCGGGAGCCAGCACAATCGCGTTCAGGCCGCGCGACAACTCGGCCCAGTCCGGCAGCAGCCGGATGAACTTTTCAACATCGCGCTGCATTAAAACGTGCCGGTAACCTTGTCCGGGCCGCTGCCGGTCAATGACCAGCGACGGCGGGGCGGTCGTGTAGTAATTCGCCGTCCATTCCGGGTTGTTCTTTTTCTGCACTCGCCCGCCGGAAACGCCCGGCGCGGACTTGCGGTTGATTGATGTGCGGTTCATCTGCTGCCTTATTTTCTACTCTAAAACGGCGGTTGCCTCGATCTCAATCAAGAACTCCGGCGAGGCAAGCGCGGCAACCCCAATCCAGGTAGAACACGGCAGGCGGTCGGCGGGAAAGAACTGTTTCAATGCGCTACTAATCGTGCTTGCCTGCTCAATCTGGTAGTTGACAATGTAAATCCGCAGTGCGGCCACGTCCGTGAGCGACGCGCCGGCAGCCGACAGAGCCGTTTCCAAATTGCGGAGCGCCTGTACCGTTTGCCCGCTGAGACCGCTGACGCTGTTTTGCTGAGTATCCCGCGCTGTCTGCCCGGAAACATAGATCGTTTTCGCGCCCGTCGTCACGACCACCTGCGAGAAGCCATAGGGGACGCTCGAAAAAAGACTGTCTGGATTGATGTACTCATTTGGCATGATTGTATCGTTTGTGATTGCCGTAGCAGGACGCCACGGAATAAATTCCGAGGCTCAAAGAAAACACCGCCGAAGCGACGGAAGATAAACGCGCGGGCAATTCTTCGTCTTGTGTCGCCTCGACACTGTTTTTCGGAGCCTCGGAATTTATTCCGTGGCGTCTTGTTCCGTGGCTCTTTTAGTCATCAGACTTCCTCACGCAGCGCTTTGTTATAGACGACGACGCTGGGTTCGGGGATGAAGCCGAACTTTTTGTTGATGGCGAGCATCGGGGCGTTGTCTTCGTGGTTCTCCGTGGTCATCACCGTGATCCCGGCGGCGCGGGCGCGTTCGTAGGCGCGGACTTTGAGGGCGGTGGCGACGCCGTGGCCGCGGTGGGCTTTCAGGACGCCCGTGAGCCACTGCATCCCAACGTCAGGGAACTCCAGTTTCGGGACGACGTGGCACTTGCCGATCCATTCGCCGCCCTTTTCGGCGATGACCTGCAAGTCGGGCCGCCATTCGGGGCGCTCGATGACGGACTGGACAAAGTCCTCAAACGGCTCCATTTCAAACGGCTGAGTGTCCCGGCGCGGGATGTCGTAGATGAGCGCTTTGTCCAGTTCATACAGCCGCCGCCGGCTGTCTTCCGTGTCTTCTATGCTGTCGTAGGGGAACAGCCGGGCGCCGTAAGCCGCCGCCTGGCCCAGCGACCCCAAAAACGGCGACTCGTCCCACTTGGTTAAATCTAGGTAAGAGGGCGTTTCGCGCTCCTGCTCGGTGAAGCCGCGCTGGGTGAGGAAGGCGATGCCCGGCTCATCGGGGGTCCATTCGTGGAAGCCCGTCATCAGGCGCTTTGCCCCGCGCTCCTCAGCAAATGCCAGCGCCCGGTCGTACAGCGCGGTCCCGATGCCTTGCCGGCGATACTCATGGGCAACGGTGATGCCGAAGTCGCAGACATCCTCCATTTTCCAGGTCGTTGTGTTCGAGTCGGCGGCGTTGAGGTATCCGACGACCTGATCTGTCTCAGCCTCGACCGCGCAAATGCGGATGTCTACCAGTTCCGGCTTGCGGAGGGAGTCGCGCCGCTTCCACGACGCGGCGGTGTTTTGGCGATGATGGGGCATGTCTCGGTTGCGGATTTCAACAATCGCTTCCCGGTCACTGTCTTCAAACGGGCGGTAGTGGGTCGTCATGGCGTGCGTGTGTCTCCTGTAGGGTCAAAGATTTTTGCTGTAGCTGATGCCGGGGGCATCGGGAACGAAGCCGAGCTTTCGGTTAATCGCCCGCATCGGGGCGTTGTCTTCGTGGTTCTCGGTCAAAATCAGCGGACAGCCGCGAGCGATGGCGGCGTCAATGGCCTGGAGCTTAAGGGCGTAGGCAATGCCGAGGCCCCGGTACTCCCGCAGAACTCCCGTTAAAAACGTCCACCCGATATTGGTTCCTTCCTGAAAGCCGAGCTGACTGATGCCGACCCAGTCCCCGGCTTCGTTTGCCGCGAGAAGCAGCGTGTTTCCATCCCATTCAGGCCGATTGAAGTATTTGACGAACTCCTCAAACGGCGCCGGCTCCGAATGCTCATCATTTGTCGGCACATCCCGGTCCAGTGTTCCATTCAGCGCGTACAATCTGTGCCGGTGTTCGTCCGTGTCGCCGGCCTCAGCATACGAGAAGAACGTGATGCCGTCCGGCGCGGGCGGTGTGAACCGCGCCGGGTCAAACGTCGTGAGGTCCAGCATGACCGGCGTGATGCGGTCCACTTCAGCGAAGCCGTGCCGCGCCAGAAACGGGACCATCGGGTCGTCTGTGCTGAAGAGCGTCAGGTAGGCAGTCAGCCGCTTCGCGCCGCGTGACCGGGCAAATTCCACGGCTTTGTCAAACAGCGCGTCGGCAAGCGCGTCGCCCCACCGCTCCGGGTCAATCCAGAGATGGACGCTGCAAACGCCGGGCTTTCGCCGGGGTGTCGTGCTGCGGTCTTCGGCATACAGATAGGCCCATGCGGGTTCGCCCACGCAGAGGCGCAGCAGCACGACGCCTGCAGAGCGCAGGGCATCGTTGCGCTCCCACTCGGCAAGCTGGCTTTGATGATGTGCGGGACGGCTTTTGTTGCTTCCCTCGGTAATGGCCGCCCGGTCACTGTCCTGGAACGGGCGAATGTCAATGGTCATGGTGTGGTCTCCAGTGCCGCGCCCTGAACGGCGCGGCTTTAAGGTGCAACTCCCCGCCTTCGCGGGCAACGGATATACTCTGGCTTATTCGCCCGCGAAGGCGGGAGCTTGCCCCTTTGAAGCACGGGGGTTCAGCCCCGTGTTCCTACTCTTCTTCCTACTCCCGCCGCAGAGGCCGGTAACAAGTGGCCGCAATGCTCAGCACAAGCTGCGGCGCGAACGTGATTAAGACTGTCCAAAACGGGCCGAGACGTTGCAGCAAAACGCCGGTGACAGCCAGGCCCAGTGGGCCGCTGCCGAACGCGATGAGGCGAAAGACGCTATTGACCCGGCCCTGCAAATGGTCGGGAATCTGCTTCAATCGGTAGGCGTACTGGGTGCCGAAATAGATCGGCACAACGACTATGCTCAAAGCGTTGACAATGCCCAGTGTGATCAAATTGGGCGCAAACGCATACAAAAGCCAGGTCACGGCCCAGACCCAGGCCGCCCCGATCATAAGCGGGCCGAACCGAAAGCGTTTTTGCAGCGGTACGACAAGCAAAGAGCCGGCAATCCCGCCCGCCCCGCCGGTTGCAGTCAACAGGCCGATGGTCAGCGGCGTCGCCCCAAACTTCTGGGCTAAAACAATCAAGATAAGCGTCCAGCCCGCGCAGCAGCACATCAGCCCGCCGGTCAGCACCGCGATAAAGCGGATGACCCGGTGCGCGTACAGCCAGCGCAGACCTTCGGCGATCTCCCGACCCAAATGCGGCGCAGGGCTGTCCGCGCGGACCGCAGGCCGAACATCGGTTTTCAGCGTCAAGAGCGCGATCACCGACAGTGCATAGGTGACGGCGTTGGTCAAAAACGGCACTCCCTGGCCCAGACCGTACAAGAGGCCGCCGAGCGACGGCCCGATCAGCGCGGAAATGCCGTCGCCGGCCTGGTTCTGCGCGACCGCCGCCCCAAGCTGCTCTTTCGTGACGACCCGCACGAGGCAGTTCGACTCCGCCTGGTTAAAGAACACAAACAGCGTGCCTTCGGTGACGGTCACCACGCAAAGCTGAAGCAAGCCCAAATGTCCGAAGACCAGCGCGAGCGGAACCGAGGCCAGGGCCAAAGCCCGGCCCGTATCGCAGGCCAGCATGGTCCGGCGCGGGTCCCAGCGATCCACCAATGCCCCGGCGGGCAGGCACAGCAGGAAGTACGGCAGCCCGCGCAGGGCCGCCAGTCCCCCGGCTTTCGCCGGCGAATGGGTCAGTGCAAGGATCAACAGCGGTACAGCCAGCCCCGATACCTGCGACCCAACCGCCGACGCCACCTGCCCTGCCCAGAGGCGCAGATAGTCCGCGTTGCGCCAGACTGGGACAGTCTGAGGCGGCTGAGCATCAAGCGGCGCTGCTTGGGCTGATAGGTGTGTTTGTTTTTCTTCGACAAGTGACATTAAGTTGTCCGCTCCATCGCGGATTTTGGCATTGGCTGACAAAGCGCATTAGGTGTTCAGTAATTCCTGCACTAGTTGATAAACTTCGGTCGTTGCGTTAGCGTTTCGGCAGGGCGCATTCTCGTGAAACACTTCAAGCATCCACTGAGCATTTTCCAAAGCATCGCTCACACGGTCTTCGAGTTTGGCATACAGATTTGGATCGCCTTTGTCGTAGTCACACCCGAACCGCTTCCGCCAGTGGGTATTCAAATGCGCTTCTGCCGCCCCGCTGTCAGTGAAATCGCGTGTCGTGCGCCCGAAATGAGCAATCAGCCACACCTCAAATGAGGGATTAGACAAAAACAGTCGGATGCCGTGCTTTTTTGCCAAGTCAATCGCTTTCGTCAACGTGGCTTCATGGGGTTGGTATTCCACATCCAGCACGCACCAGACAGTGTCATATTTATTCTCGCCAAGCAACCTGCTTTCGCCTTCGGCAATCGCCGCTTCAACCGTCGTAATGTTCCCGCCTTTACCGCGCTTTATCTTGACTTGCTGCCGCTGCCGCACACTACACGCTTTGCAAAGCTCGTCTAAGTAATTTGGCTCCGTTTCCTGTCCCTCGCATTGAATGAGAAGGCTGCGTTTACGAGGCTGTGGGGCAGTATTGCGCTTCACATTCATGCTGTGATCCTCGCCACGACATCATCAAAAGCCAGTCCGAGATGTGGCGTGCCGCCATAACGCCCAGTCAGGTAATTGCGTAGGAACGACTCCGTATTGCGAATAGGCGGCTGAATGTCCGCCAGCGAGAAAAATGTGGAAGCGCCGTCGCACTTCTCTGCCAGCCAGATTTGGTCACGCCGGAACAAATCCTGATCCAGTAGCGACGAGTCATGGGTTGTGAACAACATTTGGGCACCGTTTTTGTTAGCCTCCGCGCTTTGGAACAGTTCCAAGAGCCGCCGCGTTAGCAGCGGGTGCATACTAGCATCCAACTCATCAATGACGATGAATGCTCCCTCTTGCAACGATTTCAGGATTGGTCCTGCAACAGCAAAGAAGCGCTGCGTCCCTTGCGACTCGCTATCTTGAAAATCAAATTCCACTACGTTCCCATCTCGGTCGCGCCGTGATGTCACAATATGCGGAACAGGGTTAGTAGCTACTAACTTCTTCATTGCCTTGATCACATCCTGAAATGGTTCCGGCATATGTGACGGCGCATCCGGTATCTCTTGCGTTACGATTGAGACTTGGATGTCTTCAACGCCTGTGTCCGCGCCATAAAGAAGAGCGGACAACTCATGCCGTACATCTTCCGATTCTTGACACCAGTGCGCCGTTTGCATCCCTACGCCACCCATTTCGCTGGACATATCAAACGTCCAAATGCATCCACGCAGATAACGATACGCAGGCTGAAGCAATTCTACTTTTTCTTTTGTTCCAACGGAAAGCGCAAGCATATTTTCCAGCGTTCGCTTCTTAATTTGAGCCTCGTCAGCTTCGCTGAAACCGTCAAAACTCCAGTCGTCCTTACCAGATGTGGTATCATACCAGCGCCGGAACTCATAGACTTTCGCTTCACTCGCTTCTTTCTTGGCGGTCAGCCATTCCTCTTCCACCCGCTCTCGCCTGACGGCAAAGCCGTAAACGTAGACAATGCCGTCCGTAGCGAACGTAATCTCAAAGCGCGAAGGCGCGGTTTTCAATACGGGGTCTAAGCGATACGGCTCTGCGGCGTCAATCGTATCCCCATCATTCATGCGTGTCGCTGAGTTCCGTACAAAGTCACGCATGATGCTAATTGCTTTAACGAAGTTGCTTTTGCCGGAAGCATTCGCGCCGAACAGTGCGGCGGTTTTCAGCAGCTTATAGCCCTTGCGTGGAATGAGGTTGTTCGGGTGGCGTCGCGTGTTTTCCGCCACAAAACTTAGAGTTTGTTCTGCGCCAATGGATCGATAATTGGCGACTTTGATTTGGATAATCATTTTGACTCCCTGGAGTGTCTACAAGCTATGCAAAAAATCTGCACGAGCGCTGTGATAAAGGCAGTTTACCACAAATGAACGACCTGCTCATGCAAAAAACCTGCATTAGCTATACCGCGCCCAAAATCTGTGTGACCTGGCTTTGGGTCTCGACGAGCTTGAAGAAGTCGCCTTTTTTGTCCATCAGTTCGGCGTGGGTGCCCATTTCGGAGATCTTGCCGCCGTCTAAAACGATCAGGCGGTCGGCGTTTCGGAGCGTGGACAGGCGGTGGGCGATGGCAAACGTCGTCCGGCCTTTGATCAAGCGCCCTATGGCTTCCTGGATTTGCTTCTCGGTTTCTACGTCTACCGCCGAGGTCGCTTCGTCTAAAATCAAAATGCGCGGGTCATGCAGGATGGCGCGGGCTATGGAGACGCGCTGGCGCTCGCCGCCGGAAAGCTTCGCGCCGCGCTCACCGACCATCGTGTCGTAGCCGTCGGGCTTGGCAAGGATAAAAGAATGGGCGTTGGCGGCTTTCGCGGCTTCCATAATTTCTTCAAAGCTTGCGCTCGGCTTGCCGTAGGCGATGTTCTCCGAAACCGTGCCGTTGAACAAGAACGGCTCTTGAAGGACAATCCCGATTTGGCGGCGCATATTCTGGAGGCTCATCTGCGTGTAGTCAATGCCGTCAATTTTCAGCGTTCCGGCGTCCGGCTCATAGAAGCGGCAGAGCAGGTTAATCGTCGTAGACTTGCCCGCGCCGCTTTTGCCGACGAGGCCGATCATCTCGCCCGGCTTTGCCGTAAACGTGAGGCCCTTGATGACCGGGTTCGACTTGTCGTAGCCGAAGCGCACATTTTCAAATGCGACTTCGCCCGCAATCGCATGGTGCGGGACATCGGCCAGCGCATAGTTTTCCTGCTCGGTGTCCATAACCTCAAAGATGCGCTCGGCGCCGGCCATCGCTCGCGAGAACCAGTTGTTGACCTGGGCAAACCAGGCCAGCGGTCCGTAAATCTGGGCGATGAGCGCGGTGAACAGCCAAAAATTGCCCAAATTCATCTGGCCTTTGTAAACCATCCAGCCGCCGACAGTCCAGTTGATCAGCATTCCCATGCCGACAAACAGGGACATGACGCCGAAGATCGTGTTCCAGCGCGTGTCCCCGGCAATCCCGGCGTCCCGCAGCTCGGCGTTGCGGACCGTGAATTTGGCGTTCTCGTAGTCCTCCTGGGCGAACGCTTTGACGACCCGAATGCCGGTGAGAGACTCGTTCAGGTGAATGTGAAACCGCGCCCATTTCTGGCCGACCCGCGTAAAAAGCTGGGCGACCGACTTCCAAAAGATGCCGCCGATCGCGACGACCACGGGGATCGGCGCAAGAATACATAAAGTCAGCTTCCAGTTGACCGTGATCAAGAACCCGGCGATCGTCAGGAGCAGCAGGCCGTTGATCAAAAAGTAGGGGACGCCTTCGGTCAGAAAGCCCCAAACCCGGTCGGTATCCTGCGTGACCCGGCTCGTGATCGCCCCGACCTGCTTTTTGTCAAAATAATTGAGCTGCAAGAACTCAATGGAGCGGTACAACTGAGCGCGGAGATCCGCCGCGATGCTGCCGCCGAGAAACGCGACAATGCGGCCATTGACGATTTGGACGCCGGCCCCGAACACTAAAATCGCCAGCCACGCGCCCATCAGCGGCAGCAGCAGTTCAGGATGCGCGTGATGGCCCGGCGGCGGGGCGAGAACCCGGTTGATCAGGTTGCGCTGGATCAGCGACGGCGCAATGCTCAGGCCGGTCGTGAGCAGCGAAAGCGCGGCCAAGAGCGCCGCCTGCTTCTTGTAGGGAGTCAAGAATTGACCGATGCGCCACATGGTCTTGGTGCGGTTGACGCACGCTGGGCAGATGCCGTCTTTTTCGGGCAGAATGCGTCTGCATTTTGGGCAGTGCGTCCGCTCGGCTTTCAAATTAATGGAAAACGGCTCGGCTTTCGCAAGCTGCTCGATGCCCCGCGCGGCCTCGCTGAACCGGGCGGCGACGGTCTGGGAGTACGAGACGACCGGCAGGATGTCGCCGTTTTTGGCCGTGATCTCGAGCCGCCCGCCGCCGACCAGCGGCTCGTTGCGGGCGGTCTGAATGTCCGCAACCGGCATCTGGAATGCGAGCGCCCCGCCTGCCTCGAAGACCTGGACATATTCGCGTGTGACGACAAGCTCGCGGCTGCCGAAGCCGCCGTCCGGCCCGATGTCTGCGGTCAGGCGAATGAGTTCTTCGGCGTCAGGGTGTTCGTGCGGTGCGGAATGCTGCGTTTCAAGTGTCGCCATGTGTTCTCCTGGCTGCCCCCCAGCCCCCACCACTGTTTAAACGGGGCGGGGCGCAAGAGCAGAACAAATCTTAGGGGCTTCTCAGCCATCAAGCAAAACTAAAAAAGGCTTCGGGCTATCAAGCGCTGTGTCCAAAGTGGAGATGCGCGGGAAGCCCGAAGCCTGGTGTTGAAAAGGAAATGCGGCGGTTCTAAAGGGTATTAGAAGCGGCGGTCCCTCCCAGGAGGCTGCGGGCGCGGGTGGACGGCTGCCGGATCGGAGCAGGCCAGTCCAGACACACGCAGGGTAACGTGTGCAACGGTCATGGTTTTCGTATCTGTCTTCATCTGAACCTGTCTCCTTTCCTGAAAGTTAAAATTTTGCCGCCGCTGAGGCGGGAACGGCAAGAGTATAGCCGCTGGCTTGAAGGTTTGTCAACCCTGTGCGTGAAATCGGGAGAAAGTTTACAGTCCGTCTGTCACAAGCAGGCGACACGCTTCCGCTCAGCGCCGAAAACTCTTATCTGCTGAGAATTTTCGGTTTGAGGGTCGTCCCGCACCTGTGCCACGATGAAATACTCATTCTCTCCGGGTATAACTCGATTCAAGGTCGGTGTGACCGGGACAGGCACCATGCCCACGGCGCAGGCCGTGTGAGAGAAAAGGAGTGGAAGATGCATGATGTGAATGAGGCTGAAGCCTATCTTAAGGTCTTGGATCTGGGGTATTCCGAGGTGAAGGAAGCGTTCATAGGGCTGGCGGACGAGAACGTCTGGAAACGGCCTGCGGAGGGACTTCTTTCCGTCGGGGAACTGGCAGGGCACATTGCTTATTGGGAGGCAGTGAGGCTGGCGGGTGAGAGCGGGGAGCCGCTTTTCGGGGTGCCTCAGGCTGATCTCGAAAAGTGCCGCGTCCGCAGTCCCTTGATTGACAACAGGTTCGAGTATCACACCACGACGCGCGGCACTCCGCCCTCGGAGCAGCACCTTGCGATGACGGCGGAACAGGTTTGCCGCGAACTGGTGCGGGTGCATGAAGAGGCGGCGGCAGACTTCACGGCGCGTGATCCCGATCTGGCAAGCTGCCCGTCCGGCTGGCCGCCCGGTTCCAGCTACGGCGAGCTCCTGCGGTATCTAGCGTTCCACGTCGCCTACCATACGGGACAAATCTATTCGGCGCGACATCTTCTCGGCGAGAAGACGCCGGATAACTGAATCATACTCTCCCATTGTTGGGTTTTGTTGGGGCGAGTGCACCTAGTATCGTTCCGATTTGTTCCAATCGTTCCTCCGCCTTCCAGGTCTGCCAGTGCAGTAGCGGTGTGAACAGTTACTCCGGGCCAGGGCGGCTCTGCTCCGCCAGCAGCCCCGGCAAATCGAGGTGCCGGTTGAACATTGCCAGCGAGCCGTCGGGGTTGACCGGCCACTCTTCGCGCGGGCGGTCCCAGTACAGCTCGACTCCGTTGTCGTCCGGGTCGCGCAGGTACAATGCCTCGCTGACCCCGTGGTCGCTCGCGCCGTCCAGCGTGATCCCAGCAGTGAGGAGCCGCCGCAGGGCGTCGGCCAGCGCGGCGCGGGTGGGATAGACAATCGCCAGGTGAAAAAGGCCGGTGGAACCGGGCGGCGGAGGGGTGCCGCCGAGGCTTTGCCAGGTGTTCAAGGCGATGTGGTGATGGTAACCGCCCGCCGACAAAAACGCCGCGCTGTTCCCGGCCCGCTGGGTGATGTCGAAGCCGAGAACACTGTGATAAAACAGCAGCGAGCGTTCCAAATCGGCGACTTTCAGGTGCGTGTGTCCTATGCGGACACCGGCGTCTATTGCCATGTCTGCTAACTCCCATGAACCGGGCTAGGGATGATTTCCATCGTGCCGCCTTCGTTCGCGAGAAACTCCTGCGCCTGGAAAAAGCGGTCTTCGGGGGCGCCCCGCTCGTCGCCGGGGTCCCATTCGCCTTCCAGATACTCAAACGCGGCGTTCATCGCCCCCGCTTCGGTGGCATAGGCGGCGGCGGTCAGGCTGCCTTCGTGGGAAATGACCAGCAGAAAGACCGCACCGTCATCGCCGTCCTTCAGACTGGGGCTGCTGCCGAACCCGGAAAACTCTGCTTGTGCGTTTGGGTCTGCCATCGCGTGATTGTACTCCGGTGAGGTTTACTCCTCGTCTTCATCCTCGTATTCGTCTTCTTCGTCTTCCGTGTCCGCGCCTCGGTAAGCGGCGTAAAAGAGCGGCTGGCCGTCGAGCCAGTCCGTCAGCCACTGCGTCAAAGACGGCGACTCGGTCCAGCAGGCGGCTTTGACAGCGTCCGCCCGGTCGAAATGCAGCGCGGGCGGCACACGCGCCGGAACATCGGCTTTGGGCATGTTCGGGTCAAGCCGAACAATCTGAGCATTTGGACTCACCGCGTCCCAAGCCGACTGAATGCCGCTGCCCCAGTCGCACAGGGGGTACAGCCGGCCTGGCAGAAGTGCGGAAGGCGGCGGAAGCAGGCCGCCGTCGCCCGGCCCGAAGCCGGGGCCGATCTCCGAATAAATCTGCAAAAGAAGCGTCGGCAAGCGCAGCTTCAAGCGCTCTTCGGCGGCGGTGATCTGCGCGGGCGTGAGCGTCTGCCGGGGCGTTTTCTCCGCCTGGGCGCGTTCCCGCAGGCGAGCGGATAGTTCTTCAGTCAAGTTTTCTGTCATAAGTCGTTTCGGCTGATCAGCGTGACGGATGGCCCCGTGCCGCCTTGCAGCGGCGCGACCGTGTAGGACGGAATGGATTGGCCGGGCGGCGGAATGATCCGCGAGTGCTGGATCAGCTCCACTTTCACCGGCGGGTTTTGCGGATTGGGGTTGTTGACGCGGGCGGCGTAGCGAGCCATGGACGGCCATAATTCATGGTTGCTGCCGTGCGTGACCACTTCGGTCATCTTGCGCCAGCGCTCTTCCTCGTATTTTTTGGCGTAGTTCATGTGCGCCATGCGCGGGAACTCCCACGATTTGACCTGGCCGTTTGCGTAGGTGATTTTGGCTTCCAGAAAAACGTCCAAGTGGTCCGGGTTCGGCGAGAACATGCTCCAGCTCTGGGCAAAGGCCGTCATGATCATGTAGGGCCGGACCGTGCCGACGCACGCCTGCACAATCGCGCTTTGGCTGGGGACAAGCCAGATAAAGAGCGCGAACAGGTGCCAGACGATGAAGAGGTTGACGGCCCGGCGCAGCCACCAGCGCTTTTCCAGCCGGTTCACTCGCCGCTGCTTCACCCGCCGCCGCTCGTCCTCGGTGCGGCCCGTCTGCGGCGCTTTAATACTTGGGACTTCTGTTGGAACTTCTGTTGGGACTTCCTGGGCGATCATGGTTCTATTGTATCACGAAACGCAAAAAACCAGAATACCTGCAATATACTTTTAATTACAAAGTACTTTATGGTATAGTAAGCGTCAGGAGGTTCTATGACACACACAACACGCTTGGGTCTGACGCTGCTGCCGGCGGCGCTTTTGCTGGGACTTGTTGGAGACGCTTTGCTGCGGGCGACGCCCTGGGGGCTGAATGTCCTGCTTTGGGTGAGCCTGCTGCTGGGTTTGCTGTACGGCTTGGCTCGGCAGTTAAACTGGACTTTTGCCGGGGAAGGAAAGTGGCTGGCGATTCCGGCTTTGGTCTTCGCCGCCGGCTTTGCCTGGCGGGACTCTTCAACGCTGCGGGCGCTGGATGGGTGCGGTTTGCTGTGCTGCCTGGGGGTAGGGGTGGCGCGGACACAGGCTGGGCAAATCCGGCTTTCGGGCCTATGGGAATACGGCGGCGAGATTGTGCGGGGCGTATTCGGGTCGATCTTCGGCGTCTTTCCGCTGCTGGGACGGGACATCGGCTGGGAGACGGTGCCGCGCGGCGGCTGGCTGCCGAGGGCGCTGGCGGCTGGGCGCGGCCTGCTGCTGGTCCTGCCGCTTCTGCTGCTCTTCGGCGCGCTCTTAACAGCCGCCGATGCCGTGTATCAAAAACTGGTGCTGTCGGTGTTCCACTTCGACCCCGGCGTGTTCTTGAACCACTTTGCTTTTGTTCTGCTGCTGGCGTCAACAACAGCAGGCTTCGGACGGCGGCTGTTCCTTGCGCCGTATAGAGCGACCGACCCGGAGCAGCCTTCCAAGCTGCCGATCCTGGGCACGGTGGAGACCGGCACGATTTTGGGGCTTCTCAATCTGCTGTTTCTGAGCTTCGTTTTAGTGCAAATTCGCTACTTCTTCGGCGGTGCGGCGACAATCGCGGCGACTGCCGGGCTGACTTACACGCAGTATGCCCGCTCCGGCTTCTTTGAGCTGGTCTGGGTCGCGGCGCTGGTTCTGCCGCTGCTGCTGAGTCTGCATAAGCTGCAAGACGCGCGAAACGCCCGCGCACTGCGTCTGTTCTCGGCCCAAGCGGCGATCCAGGTCGCGCTGCTGTTTGTGATTTTGGCGTCGGCGATGCTGCGAATGAAGCTGTATCAAGAGGTCTGCGGCCTGACCGAGCTGCGGCTGTATACGATGGCGTTTATGGGCTGGCTGGCCGTGGTCTTCGCCTGGTTTATCCTCACGGTCCTGCGCGGCTGCCGTGAGCATTTCGCGTTCGGCGCGGCGTCGGCGGCGTTTGTGCTGATCGCCGGTCTGCATCTTCTCAATCCCGACGCCCAGATTGTCCGCGCAAACGCTGCCCGCGTCGCGCAGACACACCAATTTGATGCTGCTTATGCCGCCTCGCTCAGCGCCGACGCCGTCCCGGCGCTCGTCTCCACCCTGCCGTTGCTGCCGCCAGCCACCCAGGCTGAAGTCACCGCCCGCCTGCTGCCGCTGTGGTCCAAAGACGACGCCGACTGGCGCTCCTGGAACTGGGGCCGCTTCTCGGCATGGCGTGCGGTACAATCACGCCTGATGCCGATGCAAGGGGTACAAATACAGGAAGTACGAAAGGCGGGTTTATGACGGAGCAAAAACTTTGGACTAAGATGCTGTGGTGGATGCTGTATGCCGCTGCGTTCGGCTATGTGGAGGCGCTGGTGGTCGTCTACATCCGGCGGCTCGGCGGGATGCCGGCGGGGCTGGATTATCCGGCGATTTGGGCAAGCCGGGGGCTGGCGTGGAACGGCGCAGCGATTATTGGGGAGATGCGCCGCTTGGGGGTCTACGGCACCGAATACGGGCGGGAGATTGCGACGTTGCTACTGCTGCTCGGTCCGGCGATGGCGGCGGGGCGGATAGGGCGCGAGCGTTTAGGGTTGTACTTGTTCACGTTTGCCGTTTGGGACGAGACATTCTACCTGTGGCTGAAGCTCTGGACGGGCTTTCCCCAATCGCTTGCCTCCACCGACATCTACTTTTTAGTACCCATCGCCTGGTACGGCCCGGTCTGGTTCCCGGTGCTGGTCGTCATGCCCGCGCTCGTCTTCATTTCTCTGCGTCTTTTGCTTTTTTCGCCCGCATCTTCCGCACGGCTTCCACGGCAGGAGCAAACAGCAGCAGGGCTGCAAAGCAGCCGAGCAGATCGGGAATAAGCTGAGGCGGCGAGCGCGGGCGCAGGGCCAGCGCAAGCGAGGCCGAGCCGAGCGCCAGCAGCAGAAGAAGCGCCTGCACAATGGCGGGCTTTTCGCCGGCTTTCACCGCGCCGTACAGCACGACGCCCTGCGAGCAGAAGCCGATCAAGAGCGAAAACGAGCCGGTCGTATGCAGAACATCAGACATGCGGGGCGGGTTCCTTCTCTAGGGCCTGCTTCTGCTCTTTCGGGGACTGCATCTTTTGGAGTGCAACCGCCGCCGGAGCCAGCAGAAACACGGCGGCCAGGCAGCCGAGCGCATCCGGCAAAATCTGAGGCGGCGAATGCGGGCGCAGGGCCAGCGCGACTGACGCAACGCTGTTTGCGCCGATCAGGCAAAGCGCCTGGGAGGCCATCAGCTTGTCGCCGCTTTTATGGGCCTGGGCCAGCCCAAAGAATTGGGCGAACAAAGTAAACAGCAGCGGATAGCTGCCGAGGGAGTGCAAAAAGTGGGGCAATCGCGGGTCTTACTTCTTTCTAACCCTAATCTTCCTGGCGCTCCACGGAAAGCGTCTGAACGACCTGGGAGTTCGGCACCACATGGCCGAAATCATCCGACCCGCGCCGTCCCCGGTTCGTCATGGTCAGTGACAGCGTGATCGTCCGGGTGTAAATGGCCCGCACAAGCTGCCCCCGGCGGCAGTCAAAAATTGTGTGATCATTCTCCGCCGTAGTGGTTGTTTGCAGCAGCGTCCCGTCATGGTCCGGTGACGTGCTTTGCTTGGTTTTGGGCGGTTCTTCCCGGTCTTCCATAGCCAGGCCGTCTTCTCTTCTACGCAGATTCGGCGAGATTGAAACTAAGCCCCGCAAGAGGTCCCGCTCCGCCGGGCTGCCGCCGAGCGCCGGACCCGATACCGACAGCACCCGCCCCGATGCTGAAACCGTCACCTGGCGCGAAATCGCAGCTTGCGGATGCTCGGTGTCCTCAAACCCCGGCTCCGGTGTAAGCGTGACCAGAAGTGTCGCCGTTCCATCCGCCGACACTGCCAGCGCCTTTTCCGTCAGCCGCTCGACAATGGGCGGCTTGTAATCGCCGTCGGAAGTCACCATCGCAATCGCCGCCTTCGGCTCCTCAAAATACGGGTCCCGCTGGATCAAAAACTGCATTGTTTGCCCGCGCGTCCAGTGGTAGCACAGCGAGGGTGGGGGCGCAGACCCCGCACCGAGAACAGCGCCCAAGAAAAAAATAATCATAAAAACAGTATAGCGGGTTCCCGCAGAAAATGCAGTACCGGAAGTTACAGTATGCTCATTCGGTTGAAATCCTCATCTCCGTCAAGCTGTTGCGGCAAGAAGAAGGAGTTAGCAACTTTGTGCCTAATTAGCTGTGCATGAAGGCACAATTAGAAGAACTGGCGGAGATGTCAAAACGCGCGACTGAGCGTGAGATCGAAACCGAAGTTGTACACCTTTTCAAGCAGATTGGCTGGCCGCGTTCTGACATCAAGCAGGACGTTCCAATTTCAGATAAGGGCGCTGATAAAGCCGATATTGTTCTGAGGCTTGACGGAGCGCCGATGATCCTTGTTGAAGTCAAGAAGCACGGACATCTGCGTGATGCAGATCATCAGGTGAACCGTTACTGCCGTCTGTTGCGCCCTAGTCCAAAGCTGGCTTTCCTCACAGATGGCGTCCGCTGGATACTCTACTATGTCGGTCAAATTGGTGCCATTTCGATTCAGGAAGCATCTTCACCGGAGGAAACAGCGGACATCGCCGCGATGCTTAATGCGTTTAATCCTGTAAGTCTCTCCGGCTCACTTCAAGCAGGTGTATTTCAATATCTGGACATCGTGGAGGAAGGCTTACAGGAAAGAAGTGAAGACACGCAAGAATATCTTCGCAGCTTTTTTATTTCCACCGTCAAGGCATTGCTGTTGATGCCGGGCGGAAACCCAAAATTAGATGCTTTATCAGAAACAGCGGCACCTCCGCAGCATCAAGCAATTTTGTCAAAGGCCGAAAGCAGCATGAAGGCTTCACCGCCCGCTGCTGCCAAGCGGCCTGGTCAACCACTCGATTCAGTCACAGAATATGACGCGCTTCATCCGCCGACTCTGAAATTCACTTCACTTGTGGCGGCTAGCTTTGGCAATGACACTGCTTCAAATTGGAATGATCTGCTTCGTGCCGCCATCAGAAATACGTTCAGCTCAGGACGAACCCTGCAAGACATCCGCCGAACAACCAGCATAAACATCCAGGAGGGAACTGTCACAGAAAGAGGATACGTGCCTGTTGCGGGAACAACCCTGTCTTTGCAAGGCATGACCGCTGACGAGTCGTGGCAAAACGCCTTGAAGCTGGCTCAAAAGCTGGGATGTTCTATTGAAGCTACGTTCCGCTGGCAGGATAAGGAACAAGCCTCGCACCCTGGCGAGGCCGGCGTCTTGCGCTGGCAACCCTGAAAATTGCTCCCTTCATTACGCGCTCGGAACCAGCAAAACATCCAAGTGATCGTTCTGCTTTAGGTCGCCTTCAATGTCGGTCAAGACGCCGTAGTATTGGTAAGTGATCGCCCCTTGAGACGACGGGCGGACCGGGACATACCACCAGTCGTCACCTTCGCGGACGGCACCTTCCACACTCTCCACGGTCAGGCCGTTGAACTGATGCGACTTTAGGTAGTGGTTCACCCGCTGAACAACGTCTTTTTTACTCATTGCTAATCTCCAAAGCCAGCAAAATCGCATTTGCGTCTCGAAGCGCATCCAGCGCGATGTTTTGGTCTACATAGGCGGCAGGAACATAATCTGCGTTGACCCGCGCCTTCCAAAGACGCCCAATGGCTTTTGCCAGATCAAAGCGTGTCTCGCGCGTAGTGGCGTCCAGGTTGCCGGACAGCGCCGCGTAAGCCGCATAGTAAGGGCGGTTAATGCTGCTCCGAAAGTAACCATCTTGGAGCAAATTTTCGCGGCTCTTTGGCATTCCAAACTCAACTCGCGCCAAGTCGCCATTGTTTGCTCCCCCTAATTGTACCTGTGTTGGCGCCCAATTCACCTTCCTGCAATTAAGCTTTCGCCCTTTAAGACTTTCGCCAGGTAGCGCCCGGTGTGGGACGCTTGGACGAGGGCGACTTGTTCGGGGGTGCCTTCGGCCACCAGCGTGCCGCCGCCGTCGCCGCCTTCGGCGGCCCATGTCAATGACCCAGTCGGCGACTGTTAGAGCGTAAGTTCCTCGATGATTTCAGCCTTCTTCGCTTCCGAAACCGGAGCCAGGGTATTAACCATTTCCCGAATCGCGGCGTTCATGCCGACGGCTTCTAATGACTGATGGTACAAATCAACAAACCGCCCAAACGAGATTTCGCCCGGCAGGATTTTGGCCCAAAACTCGCTTCCAGCCAAAATCATGTCATCGGCGAGATAGGAGCGGACAGTTCCGGTAAATCTTTTGCCTTCGCCGTCTTTGTTGTAGATCGTGGCAAAGTATCCTTCAACATCAGGGGTGTTCGCAATCGCGCAGAGTGTCAGAAACTTGGCAAGCTGTGCGGGCGCATTGGAGCTGTCGAGATCGCCGCCAAGCTTGATCTCCATGCACAAACTCTCCGCGTCAGACACGCGGATAAAGAGGTCAACCGGCTTTTCTTCCAGCTTGTCGCTGTCTTCGTAAGCAACATTTACGATTTCATCACGCAGAATGCTTTGGCTAATACCCGCTGTCACCGCTTGGGTTTTCCTGCGTCCGCTCTTTCGGTGCCGGGACAAGGCGCTGCCAGCCTTGCTGGTGACTTCGCTGATTTTCTTCCGCGTCAGAATGATTTGCTTGTCTGTTGTTAGGGCCGTGTATCGGCGGACATCCTCTTCAGTTGCGCCTAAACCTTGAATGACGGCAGGCACCGAGTCTGGGCCGTATCTTAGACGTGCAATTGCTTTGGCACAGTTTTCCAGGGCATTACCGCTCTTAGATTCAAAGCTGCTTGTAAAGACCGCATAGAAAAGCACGTCCGGGTCGAACTGCGAAAGCAGAAAGTTGTTTGCTTTCCGGCGGAAGTTGTCGGGGGTGTCTTTCTTGAGAGCAACCAGCATTGTCTGCATCTCTGCCGTGAGCAAATCCAGAATTGCTTTTGAGTAATCCGGCATGACTTCCCCCTAAACAAGTTCCAATTGGTTATACTCAGGCAGGAGTGTCGAAGCCCGCAAAGGGTAGTTGCAGATAATCAAATGCTGCGTGTCGCGCTCATTGCGGCCACGGTTGTTGTAGGTGTACGTCTTGTTGTACTGGGCGATCTCAATGCGCGGATTGATCTTTTGCGCGTCGTGGTAGATGCTTTTGATGTAATCCGTGTCTTTAATGATAATCATTGCCTGACAGCGAAGATGAGCGAAAATCTGTGCGAGCGCCAGTTGATCTTTCAGCGTGAAGGCAAAGTTGTCGTAAGCGCTGAACTCGGTGTCATAAGGAGGATCAAGAAAGCAGAAAACGTCAGCAGTAAGCTGGTCATGGTTCAAGTCAAAAAAATGCCGAAAGTCTAAATTAAAAAGCTGGCTGTCGGCAAACAAGGTGCGGGTGCGGGCGGAGAAAAGACGGGCGGCTTTGCCTCGAAAGTCTTTACCATTATAGCCGATGCCGCCATAGGGAATGTTAAACTTTCCGGCCTTGTTGAACCGGAACATGGAGCCGTAGCAGAACTCGCGCAGAAAGTAAAACGCCGCGACATCTTCGATTTCTGTTCTTGGCGTGTAGAAATCTCGAATGTAAGTGTAGAAGCCGGCACGGACTGCGGTGGCGACGTGATCCCGCATCAATGCTTCGACAAAGCGCACATCGTTGTCTTTTTCCAGCTTCGGCAATCGCCCCAATTTAGACTTGACCGAAGCGGCAATCGCTTCCCATAAACAGCTTGTGTCCCCAAAGAAATTGGTGAAGTCGTAGACAAAGTCTTTTTCGTAACCGGCAAGGCAATCGGCGACGCATTCGTCCATTTCGCGCTTAGAGCCGCCGCGCATGTCCTCGTATATCACTAAGATCGGAGGCTGAATCTGATCAATCAGCCCTTGCAGGTTCTCCCACCAGCGGACATAATTGAGTATCGTTTCCTCAAACGCCACATTGCCCTGCTTAACATGGTGATAAAGGCCAATGAGCTTACCGTTTACGTCGTTCAGCAAAGACCGTTTCGGCATCAAATTGAAGAAGAACGCGCCTCCGCCGAAGAACGGCTCCACATAGGTTCGGAACGGCGGGATATATGGCTTGACCTGCTCAAACTCGCGGCCTTTGCCGCCGGGCCACTTCAGCAATGTTTCCATGATGTTCTGCTCCTTGAATAGTTTCTACTTCCCTGCAATCAGGCTTTCGCCCTTGAGGACTTTTGCCAGGTAGCGGCCGGTGTGCGAGGCTTGGACGAGGGCGACTTGTTCGGGGGTGCCTTCGGCCACCAGCGTGCCGCCGCCGTCGCCGCCTTCGGGACCCATGTCGATCACCCAGTCGGCGGTTTTGATGACGTCGAGGTTATGCTCAATCACCAAGACCGTGTTGCCGGTGTCGGCGAGGCGCTGCAAGACCCCTAGAAGCTTCTGAATGTCGGCGAAGTGCAGGCCGGTGGTGGGTTCGTCTAAGATATAGAGGGTGCGGCCTGTCGCGCGTTTTGCCAGCTCGGTCGCAAGCTTCACCCGCTGGGCTTCGCCGCCGGACAACTGGGTGGCGGGCTGGCCCATTCTTATGTAGTCGAGGCCGACGTCGTGGATAGTTTTGAGCTTGCGCGTGATGGCGGGGACGGCCTCGAAAAACGCGACGGCCTGGCCGACGGTCATTTCCAGCACGTCTGAGATGGACTTGTTCTTGAACTTGACTTCCAGCGTCTCCCGGTTGTAACGCTTGCCGTGGCAGACTTCGCAAGGGACATACACGTCGGGCAGGAACTGCATCTCGATCTTGATGATGCCGTCGCCCTTGCACGCTTCGCAGCGGCCGCCTTTGACGTTGAACGAGAAGCGTCCGGCCTTGTAGCCGCGCATCCGGGCATCGGCGGTTTTGGAGAAGAGGTCGCGGATCATATCGAAGACGCCGGTGTAGGTGGCAGGGTTCGAGCGGGGCGTTCTGCCGATGGGGGACTGGTCAATGTCCACAATCTTATCTAAATTGCCGATGCCCCGAATGGTCTCGTGCGGCTCCCAAACATGGCGGGTGCGGTTGATCTGGCTTTGCAGCTTCGGAAAGAGCGTTTCCTGAATGAGCGTGCTTTTGCCGGAACCCGACACGCCCGTGACGCAGACAAAGCAGCCGAGCGGGATTTTCACCGTGACATTCTTTAAATTATGCCCGCACGCGCCGACAATCTCTAAAAACTTGTCGCCGGGCGGACGCCGCTCTTCGGGGATTGCAATCTTGTCCCGGCCCGACAGGAAGCCGCCGGTGACGCTTTTGGGGTTCGCCATGATCTCGGCGGGCGTCCCCTGGGCGATGACGTGGCCGCCATGCTCGCCTGCGCCGGGACCGATGTCAATGATCCAATCGGCGGCGGCCATGGTTTCCTCGTCATGCTCGACCACAATGATCGTGTTTCCCAGACCCCGCAGGTGGAACAGCGTGTCAATCAGCTTGGTGTTGTCCCGCTGATGCAGGCCGATGGACGGTTCATCCAAGATGTACAGAACGCCGGTCAGGCCGGAGCCGATCTGCGACGCCAGCCGGATGCGCTGGGCTTCGCCGCCCGCAAGCGTCCGTGCGCCCCGGTCCAGCGTGAGATAACCAAGGCCGACGTTCAGCAGGAAGCCCAAGCGGGTGCGGATCTCGCGGACAATCTGCCGTCCGATCATTTGCTGCCGGGACGTGAGGTGCAGCGTCTCGAACCAGTCATGCGACTTCGCGATGCTAAGGGCGCACAAATCGCTGATGTTCAGGCCGCCGAGCAGCACCGACAGCGCTTCGGGCTTCAGCCGCTTGCCGGAGCAGACGGGACACGGCTTTTCCGACTGGAACTGGCCCATCCATTCTTTCACACTCTCCGACTCGGTCTCGCTCAGCTTCTTTTGCAGCATCCCAATGATGCCTGAATAGTCGGACGTAAACTGCCGGTTCCGGCCCCACTTGTTGCGGAACGTCACCGTCACGTTGCCCTTAACGCCGAACATAAGCGCGTTATACTGCTCGTCGGTGAGCGTGTCTAACGGAGCTTCCGGGTCGAACTTGAACCGCTCGGCAACGCCCCGGAACAGCCCTAACGCCCACTCGTTGGTGTTGCCCGAAGTCGCCGCCACATACGGCGCAATCGCCCCGCCTTCAATGCTCAATGCCCGGTCGGGGATAATTAATTCGGGGTCGAACTCGGTCTTGATGCCCAGCCCGTGACACTCCGGGCAGGCTCCATACGGCGAGTTGAACGAGAACAAACGCGGCTCGATCTCCTCAAAATTGAACGCCGAATCTGTCGCCGCAAAGCTTTCGGTGAACTCTAGTTGTTCGCCGCCCGCAACGTCAACAATCACCGACCCTTTGCCGTGCTTGACGGCCACTTCAAACGAATCGGCCAGCCGCTTCGCCAGCGTGGACGACGCGGTGCTATCCGGGGCCGGGTGCTTGACGACAACCCGGTCCACCACAATCTCAATCGAGTGCATCTTGTAGCGGCCCAGTTCGGGGATAGTATCGGAGGCGAAATCATAGACCGTGCCGTCAATCCGCGCCCGTGCAAAGCCTTCGGCCTTGATCTCGTCAATCTCTTTTTTGTACTCGCCTTTGCGCCCGCGCACGATGGGGGCCATGATTTGAATGCGCGTGCCTTCCGGCAGCTCCAGAGTCCGGTCCACCATCTGCTCAATCGTCTGTTTTGTTAATGGCAGCCCGGTGATGGGGTCATGGGGGACGCCGACGCGGGCGAATAAGAGGCGCAAATAGTCGTAAATCTCGGTGACGGTGCCGACGGTCGAGCGCGGGTTCCGGGACGTGGATTTCTGGTCAATAGACACGGCCGGGGACAGTCCTTCAATATGATCTACATCGGGTTTATCCATCTGCCCCAAGAACTGCCGGGCATACGCCGACAGTGACTCCACATACCGCCGCTGCCCCTCAGCGTAGATGGTATCAAACGCCAGCGACGACTTGCCCGAACCTGACAGGCCCGTAATGACCACCAGCTTATCGCGTGGAATGTCCAGCGAAATGTCTTTGAGATTGTTCTGCCGTGCGCCCTGAATGCGAATAAAATCAGCCATAGACTACTGCCCCTAAAAGAGAAATTGGACAAGAGAAAACAGACAAAAGAAAACGGGCGGCAAGAGTGCGCCCGTTTCCAATCCATTACCCGGAAAACATTTGTTCTCCCTAGTGTACCCTAAGAAGCCGTCTCCGTCAATCCGCCGGCACCTCTAATCCGCAAACACGTCCGCGACTAAAACCGCCAGCCCGGCGAAGACGACCGACGCCACGGCCTGTCCTTTCCCATAAATCGCCATGCTGGACGCCCCGCCCGGCGTCAGCGCCAGCACCTCCACTGTTTCGGTGTCAGGCCGTACCACCCAGCATTCGTCCACGCCAATGGAGATGTAATCCGCCAGCTTGTCGCCCAAAATCTTCTGCGTCTCGCTGTCCGAAATAATCTCGACAACTAACTCCGGCGCGGCCTCTAATGGCCCTTTCACGGGCCGACCGCCAGCCTGCGCCAGCCGGGCAACGCTGATGAACAATACATCCGGCTGCCGTACCTGCATCTTCGGGAACCGCCGGATCAGGACGTCAAACGGCGCAAAGAGCGCTTTGCCGCTCCCGCTGCTGCGGGCATAGTCGCGCAACAAATCGTACACGTTCCCGGCAATCGCCTGATGGTCCCACGTTGCTCCCGGCATAAAAATCCTCACTCCGTTGACAATATCGTACCGTCCGTAGACTATCGGCTCCGTCATGTAGGCATCATAAGTGAGTTCGTAGGTTGCGGGCGCGGCGGGCGCTTCTGTTGTGATTGCCATTCGGTTTCCTCAAAGTCCAAAGTTACGCGCGTAGAGGTCCTGCACTTTGGCGGCTTCGTCCGGCGTGAGCGGGGGCGTGTCGGGAGCGGCGCAGAGTTCTTCTAATTGGCGCTCGTCGTAGATGTTCGGCAGGGCGGTCGCGAGAAGCGGCTCGGACCAGAGCCATTGCAGGGCGGCTTGGCCGAGGGTGCGGCCTGTTCCGCGCACAAGGAAATCGAGCTGCTCGATCTTTTTGAGCCCGTCGTCGAGCCAGGCTTTGCGCTTTTCATTGGTGGAGACGCGGAAGTTGCGGTGGTCGCCGGGGGCAAACTCGGTGTCGGCGGTGTAGGAGCCTTCCAGGAGGCCCGACGCATGGGGAACGCGGCACATGACCCCGCCGCCGGTTTCTCGTGCGGCGGCGAAAACGTCTTCACCGAGCATCTGTTCCAGCAGGTTAAAGATGATTTGCACGGAGGTCATCTGGCGGGTGCGGAAGGCGGTCGCGCCTTCTTCGGCCTGGCGGATGTCAATGGCCGGGCCGAGCGCGGCGCCGTAGTGGCGGATCTTGCCCTCGGCTTTGAGGTCTTCAAGAGCCTCGAAGAGGCCGTCACTTCGGAGGGCGTCTTCGCGGCAGTTGTGAAGCTGGTACAAGTCAATGTAGTCGGTGTTCAGGCGCTTCAAGCTTTCCTCGCAGGCGCGTTTGACAAACGCCGGGGACCAGTCATGGGGACGCTCGCGCTGGCCGGGCTGCTCGCCGGGGGCGGTGTACCAGTCGTAGCCGAACTTGGTGGCGATGGTCATTTCGCTTCGGTGACTGCCGAGCGCTTCGTGAAGGATAGTTTCGCCGAGGCCGTCGCCGTAGACATCGGCGGTGTCGTAGAAGGTGACGCCCAGCTCAAACGCCCGGCGCAGCAGGCGCAGGCGGACGACTTCATCGGTGACGCCCCACATGCGGGTCGAGACGGTCCAAACGCCGAAGCCAACGACTGACGCAATTAAATCTGTTGTTCCAAAATTACGATATAACATAACTCACTCAGTCTAAGATGTCACTCAGTCTCAAACAAGTCACCCATGCGGCACGAAAAACCCGGCAGGAGACCGCCGGCGTCTAAAACACTATCTGCGCCGAATGTCTGCGTCTCGGTGGGCGACATGAACACGACTACTTCCTGCCGCTCCGGGAAGACGTGCCACACTTGCACTGCGCCGCCGTCAAAATACTCCTGCACTTTGCGCGTCATTTGCCCTCGCCGCTCCGATGGCGAGATAATCTCCACGCAGAGGTCAGGCGCGAGGTCGCCAAACCCGTCCGGCGCCTGGCCGCCGGGGAACCGTTCTTTGCGCGTAAACGAAACATCCGGGGCGCGGACGTTTCCGTCTTTCATGCGAAACCCGCCTTGCCCCAGCGAGACAAAACCGTGTCCACGAACAAAGGGACTGAGCAGAACAATCAAATTATAGCCAATGGCTTTGTGGCGCATACTTGTCGGCACTTCCGTGAGCCTCCCATCTTCCATCTCCCACTTGCGTCCGTCGCGCGGCAGGCGCATCAGCTCCTCTTCCGTAATCAGCATTCCAGGGTAGATCGCGCGTTCTTCGACTTCTGCTTGAACTTCGGCTTCTGCTATCGCCATGCGGTGTTCCTCCTGATCTGACGTTAGTATACCCGGCGGGGCGTATATCGCGCTGAGGGCCGATGTGTGATATAATACGTCAAACTCATCAGCTCTGAGCCTAGGAGGTACGACTATGACGCAGTTTTTCCGGCTTCGTGCGGCTCTCGCCGCCTTTTGTCTCACCGCCGCGCCTCTTCTTTTTCTGCCGCCGACGCACGCGGACACGGCACTTGCGACTTCAGGATCGTATGCACTCACGCAGTCGGAAGAAAACACTGTACTTGCCGTCTGGCAGATTATCGCCGGAAGACCGCTCGCGCCCGCTGACCGTCAGGCGATCCAATCCGTAGACATCTCGCTGTTCCGGCATGACCCGGCGTGGCTGCTGGACAATATCAAGCAGACACGCAAAGTTCTGCCGCGCCTGCAAGGCGGAGACGCTGCGGTCAAGGCAAATCTGCGCCAGGTCAATCTTATAGACATCTATTGCAATCCGCGGGCGCTCCACATGACTGCCGCTGAAGCCGCTGGAATGCAGGCGGCCATCGCGCATTATGTTCCCGTCATCGGTGTCGATGCGGCGTCCGGCACGGTCATTACTAGGCGGGATGTGGACGCGGTGGTGGCGGCTTCCCATCTGCTCGCTGTGAAGTCCGGGGTCCCTGTCCAGGATGCCGGCCTCCGGGCCGATCTGACGAAGCTAGCCCGTAATCCCGTTCAGCTCGGCCCAAAGGTAAGCGCCGACATGACCGGCATGGAGTGCGACTGGGCGGCCTTCCAGCTCACCTGGCCGAAGGAGCCGGCGTCGTACCAGGCGCAGAAGCTGGGCCGGGTTGTGCCTTCGGTTCGTCAGGCCACGGCGCGAGGGCGGGAAAGAACGGGCCTGGCCGTCGCAGCGCTGGTGCTTGCCACCGACCAGTACGGCGAGTACCCTTACGCCCTGGACCCAAGACTCGCGGCGTACAAGCGGGCATCGGACGCCCGGATGGCCCGGTTCCGCATCCGTATGCAGGGGTACATGCTGCTCAACGGCGCACGGAACATGCACAACTTCGCCCGCAAGATGAACGGTCAAGGACCGGACCCGCAGGATTATTACAACCCAATCCCGCTGCCGACGCCTTAGCCCGCGCCGCCTTTTTGCGTTCTTCCTGCCCCAGCTTCTTGAAGCCGGGGCTTTTGTTCTGCGTCCGACGGAGCAAGGGTATACTTAAAGCATGATCCTATTGCTGAATGGCTCGATCAACGCGGGCAAAACAACCGTGTCCAAGCTGCTCGTCCGGCTTCTGCCGCGCACGGCGCATGTGGAAGTGGACGACTTGGACAACTTCATAGATTGGATGCCGCTCCTGGAATCCATTCCGCTAAACCTGGCGAACGCTGCCGCCGTCACACGCAATTTCGTCGCGTTCGGCCTGAATGTAATTATTAGTTGCCCGCTGCGGCAAGAAGACTATGACTATCTTGTGTACGAGCTAACGCCGCTCGGCATCCCCATTCACTGCGTCACGCTTGGTCCCAGCATGGCCGTTGCGCTGACCAACCGCGGTACGCGGGAGCTGACCGATTGGGAACTAAACCGCATTCCGCAGCTTTACGCCGAAGGCATTCCCAGCCCGGCGTTCGGCATCATTATTGACAACGCGCCTCAAACGCTGGACGAAACGGCGCGACAGATCATCGCACTGATAGGAGAAGGCAATCATGCTGCAACCTGAACTCACAACGGCTCTCAAAGAATGGGCGGTAACGCAGCGGTCGCTGCTGGAAGGGCATCAGATTGTGCTGCTTCGTAAAGGCGGGCTAATTGAAGACACCGGCGACTTTGACCTGAAAGCGCGGCAGTTCTTGATCTACCCGACCTACGAACACGAGACTGAGCGGGCAGGGGACTTGCAGCCGTGCTTCGGGCAGTGGCTGCGGGAAGAAGAGGCCCGCAAGCTGCCGCCGGGCGAGATACGGATTGAGGCGGCGGCGGAAGTCTCCGACGTGGTGCGGGTAGACGACCGCGAAAAGCTGCTCAATTTAGCCCCCCAGCACATTTGGAGTCCGCAGTTCGTCAACGGGCGTTATGACTGGGAGCCGTACAAGCCCGTGTTTGTGCTGCTGCTCCGGGCGTATGCGCTGGCGTCACCCCAAATCGTTCCCGTCACCCGCGCCTACGGCGGCTGCCGGTCGTGGATTGAGCTGGACGCGCCGATTTCCACCGTGGGCGCGGTTCCGGCGATTTCCGACGAGCGCTACGCCCGCCGCCGCGAATTGACTTTGACGCTGCTCGGCGAGTAGGAGAGTAACCAATGGCAATCTGTGAGTTTCACTTGAACCAAAACAACGTGCTGGAGAAGATGACATCTTTTGTGGCGATTGTGCCGGACGATAAGCCCGGCCCGTTCCCCGTGCTGTACCTGCTGCACGGCCTGTCCGATGACCACACGGCCTGGACCCGGCGCAGCAACGTCGAGCGCTATGTAGACGGCCTGCCCTTGATTGTCGTCATGCCGAACGGCGAGCGCTCCTTTTATACCGACTCCCAGAGCAATCCAAAGGCGGCGTTCGAGACGTTTCTCACCCGCGATCTGCTGGGCTTTGTAGACCGGACATTCCGCACCATCCCCACCCGCGAAGGCCGCGTCCTTGCCGGACTTTCGATGGGCGGCTACGGCGCAGTCAAGCTCGCGCTGAAGCATCCTGACTTGTTCTGCGCCGCTGTTTCCCACTCCGGCGCGGTCGGCTTTGGCCGCCGCACCTTCGAGGCCGGCACCGAATGGGCCGCCATTATGGGACCAAACGCACTGGGTGGCCCGAACGACATCTTCGCGCTGGCCGAGACCCTGCCCCCTGCCGACCTGCCTGCCCTGCGGATTGACTGCGGCGTAGACGACTTTCTCATTGAAGAAAACCGGGCTTTGGACGCGCACCTGACGACGCTCGGCATTCCGCACGAATACGAGGAACATGCCGGCGGCCACGACTGGGTGTACTGGAACTTTCATATACTTGATACCCTGAAGTTTTTTGGCAGCGTACTCGGCTATGAATTCCGACCGGAGCAGCATGTTCGTCCCGATGGCTTCGGTATGTAGAAGTTAGGAAGGGCAGAGATGTTGAAGATCGAGATTGCGCTTCTGACCTTACTGGCTCTTTGGCCTTTATCTGCATTTGCGGCCCCGGCGACGCCGCCGGTCACTCTTGACGCGAGCATGGAGCAGCCGGCGTACCGGGAAGGCCAGCCGGTGATGCTGGCTTTGACGCTTCATAACAATGCGGCGAAGAATTTCTACACTGCCAGCGCTTTTGAGGCATCCGCCTTTCAGATTGCCGTTATGGATGAGGCCGGCCAGGCGGTGCCGCGTACTGCTGTCGGAGAACGTGTTCTGACGCCGCCGATGGCAGTAAGCGCTAACTCGATTGGTCCATTTTCTCCGGGGCAAACACTTTCTTATCGCTTCAACCTGGCCCGGCTGTTTGATTTGTCCCGCGCCGGGGTCTACACCGTGACTGTCAGCCGCCGCTTCCGGCCCTGGGTTCTGCCGCGCCCCGCCGTAGACACGCCGGTGCAGGAAATCTCGCTTTCCGCCGGGCCGCTCAAGGTTCAGATGACGGAAGATGCCGCCGCAATCAGCGGGCCTACTGTCTACACGCCCCCGCCAAGCCATCGGCCCTTTTTGTATATTGTCGGGCGGTATGATGACGGCATCTCTCATTATCTTATCCGAGAAGACGGTAGTCTAGCGTTCTCGATGACCCACTCCCCGCGCAGTTCTCCGGGTGTGCCAAAAGGGACAGACTCACTCGCGGCCACTCCTGATGGGCATTTTCTTTACGCGGGGAACAGCAGCACCCACACTGTCTCTCAATTTCGTATTGGAGACGATGGGGTACTATTTCCTTTGTCCCCGCCCACTGTCCCAACTCACTCGTTCCCCGGACGGCTGCTGATGGACCCGAAAGGCCGCTTTCTTTACAACCTCTCTGGAACGGTCTATGCGATTGGTCCCGATGGACGGCTGACGGTCACGGTGTCCGCTGCGAATAATCCACCTGACGGAAACAATCGCCCAGAAAGCACGCGCGTCGTTCAAGCCTATTTTGGCGCAATCAACTCTGCCGGAACCTGCTTGTATGTTGGTGGTGGAGTATGCCGTCTTGCTCCTAACGGTGAAGTAACGGCACTGCCGCCGGCTTCCGGGTCATTCGGGTCTATCGGTGGAAATGTCAATGCCGTCGCTCTCTCGCCGCCGGGTAAGTTTGCCTTTCTCGGTGTCTCGACAACCTTGTCGAGCGCCTTCTTCGACTTGGTAGCGCCAATGCGCGTCGAAGCGGACGGAACACTCACACCCATTCCGAGTGCGGCACAAATACCTTCTGCACCGCCTCTCCCGTGGTCGGGTTTTCAGCCCTTCCTCTGCGCTGCCCTTGCAGTTGATCCGACCGGGAATTTTTTAATCGTCGTCAATCCAGGCTTTCTTGACTGCTACCGTATCAAGCCGGATGGGTCCCTTGCTTTTCTCAGCATGACGCTTCAAAAGGGCGATCTTACTTCCGTCTTTTTCGGGCCGGTGGGCCACCTGGTCTACGCCCTCAATCGCAACCCTTCTTGCCTGACAGCATTTCGGCTCGACGGCCAGCACGGCCTAATTCCTTCCGGTCTGAAGGTGACGAACGATGTTCCGTTTGATGCCAGCACGGCATCGGCAGTTGCACCCACGCCCCTGAAGTGGGGTCCAGTGGCGGGCGGAATATCTGTGTCGGCTCGTCTGCCTGCCGACGTACTCCCTGCCGACGCACCGGTCGTTCTGAAGGTAACTTTGAAGAATGTCACAAAGCACCCGATACGGCTGGGCGCGACAGGCGAAGATATGTCTTCGTTCCGGCTGGCTGTGATCGGGCCGCAGCGTGAGTCTCCGGGTGTTCTCCGGGGCGGCGGCGAACCACTGGCGGCGGCAGCGCCGCTTCTCGCTGCCGGTCACGATCTTTTAGAGACACCTGGTTCATCCGCTGTGCCGGTCGTTTTGCCGCCGGGCGGTCAGCGGCAGTATCGGTTTGTTCTCACCCGGCTGGCGGATCTGACCGTAGCCGGAAACTATACCGTCCAGATCATCCGCAGCCTCCCCGGCGGAACGGCGGTCGCCTCGCCTGTTGTGACGTTTCTGCTTGATGGGCCTTTTGATGGACGTGTTCGAGACGGTAAACATTCAGTTCAAATCCTGTGAAAAGTACCTAACTTGTGAGGCTGGGATTATGGGGACGCTCATATTTAGGACACGCTGAAGTTCTTCCGCCAAGTGCTTGGAATGGGAGACTCGAACTTAGGGGAGTGACTGTTATGGAAGCTTTTCTGACCGAGTTTGCTTTGGGCAAGCCTCAAGTGCTGGCACTGCTCGAAGGTATAGCCGGCAGCCCGCTTGTTGGTTTTACCGTGTCCTTGCCTGACCCAAAGGCCACGCAGGGGGACGACAAGAAACTGGTTGATTTCCGCTGTCTCCTGACGAATGGCGAAACGATTGATAAGACCGTGTTTGTGAAAAAATGCGTTTGGAAAGGCAAATCGGAGTCTGTTCATTACCGTTATCTCGCGGCAAACGGTGTTCCGACGCCTCGGTTGTATGGAGCGGTTCAGAATGCCGCCGGGGAAGAAGTCATCTTTCTGGAACCCGTGACCGCGATTGGTTTTGACGAACAAAGCGAAACCGAGTGGCGCGAAATGCTGTCCCTGCTGGCCCGCTTCAACGCTTGCCCGGTCACGCCGGAGTACGCGCCGCACCTCCACTCCTATGAGCAGGTTGGCCAGATTGACGCAAACTTCTGGGTCACGGGCTTGAACGCCCACCCCAGCGAGGGTCAAGTTGAAGCCGGGCTGCGGGCAGGCGGCGTGAGCGAAAGTGAGCTGCCGAGTTTGACACAGGCGGCTCGCCATGTATTCGCCGCCATTGAAGCGCAGCCGCGCGGGCTGCTCCATCAGGACTTCCACCCGGACAACTTCGGCTGGCACGGGATGCGGGAAGATATAGTCGTCTTCGACCTGCACAAAAACAGCCTGGGTCCTCGGTTTGCCGATGCCGCTCCCTACTTGGGTCTGCCGAATTGGTCCGGGCGCAAGGCGTTTTTGGACAACTCGGAGCATAAAACAGGCACACGCCGCGAAGCGCTGACACGGCACTATTTGGAGGAGTACGCTCGGTTCGGCGGCGCTCAAGTTCCCCCCGAAACCTTTCGCGTCGAAACGAGGACGCTTTTTTGGGCGCACAAAATTACTGTGCTGCCCTGGTTCGCAGAACGGCACCAAGAAAAACCGGTGCAGGAAGTCTTGCAGTTCCTGCGTGAGATTTTTGTCGGTGTCTGAGTAAATCTCTTTCGTAGGACGTGTTACCCGGCATTTAGCTTTCCAAGAATTCCCACCCAAAGCTCTCGCCGGTTTGCGTAATCTTGCCGACGGAGGTACTGGGGAAATGGCTGCTGAAGTAGAGGGCGTCGGTATCCAGAACATGCTGAACGATTTTTTGACGTGAAGCGCGGGCGGCGTCGGGGAACTCGCAGAACGTAGACACTAAGCTCATATCGTGCAGCTCGAACGGGTGATGGAGCAGGTCGCCGCCGAAGACGGCGTACTTTCCCTGTGACTCAAGCGCGATCGCGGCGTGGTCAATGCTGTGGCCTGCTGCCGGTAGGAAGCGGAGGCCGGGCAAAACTTCACCGCCATTGGTTTGAACGCGCCGGAGCCGCCCCGCCGCTTCGAGCGGGGCAAGGCTGTCCTGAAAAACGCCGGGAACGGGTGTCCGTATCGGCAGGCCGAGTCCTGCCTCGGCACGGATGGCCGTCACTGCCGCGTCATCACGGCTGTCAAGCGCTGCGCTGTAGCGCCACTCTAAATCGGAGCAGATCAGCACGGCGTTGGGGAACGTCGGCATCCACTGCCTGCTGTCCCAGTGCGTGTTCCACCCGACATGATCGGCGTGAGTATGCGTGAGAAGTATGTAATCTACGTCGCCGGGCTGAACACCGGCAGCCGCGAGGCGGGCAAGATACGGGTGATGCAGGTGGTCTAAAACCGGCATCGCCGGGCGGTCTTTGCCGTTGCCGGCCCCGGTATCTACTAAAATGACTCTCCCCACGTGCCGCACGACCCAGGTATGAATGTCCATCTGTACCTTCCCCGTTTCGGTATCATAGGTCGCCGGGTCAATCCAGTCGGGGTGGTCTGCCAGCATCGCAGGGTCGAAGTCCGGCAGGAGTTGTTCTGCCGTGAAGCCGTTCAAGTCCATTTCGTGGACTTTGGCGATGCGCGTGTCGCCGACGCGAAATTCTTGACTGCTCATGCTGTTCTCCTCCAGGCTGTCGCCGGATACTGTCTTGCGGCGGTTTGAGGAGAGTATGACACCCGCGTACCAGCTTGTCTAGTATGCACTTTTTGGTGCTATACTCTCTAAAAGCATAGCGTAAGCAGGGGAGCTATATGAAGGACATGATCACAGGCTGCCCGTCCGAACGGACTCTGCAAGTCATCAAAGGCCGCTGGAAGATCTTTATTTTGAACCGCCTGTTTGGCGGGACGCTTCGGTTTTCGGACTTGCAGCGGCGGGTCAACGAGATCACGTCCAGCAGTGTCACGCCGAAAATGCTGACCCAGGAGCTGCGGCAGATGGAAGGCGATGGCCTTGTGAGCCGAAAAGTCTATGCTCAAGTGCCGCCGAAAGTGGAGTATTCTCTGACCCCGCTGGGGGAAAGCCTGCGGCCGGTGGTAGAAGCGATGATTGAGTGGGGCCGGCAGCATGAGCGGGAAATGGAAACGGCTGGGGAGATTACCGACCCGTTGGTCTTGCTTGCGGCAGGATAGGGGTGGCGATGCTAAAAAGAACAAGTCTCCCAATCCCTTCCGTGCTGCCTCCAATGTTGCCCTTCTTCCTCAAAATCTTTACGAAATCTTTATATGGCCTGTCCGCTTCTTTACACGTTCTTTATAGCAAATTGGATAAGATAGCGGTGTACAAAAAAATAAGCGAAGGAGGCACTCATGCAGGACTTTTTGTTTCTCGGAACAGTGCTGGTGTTTTTCGCAATTGCGGTCGGCTACACCTACGGGTGCGACCGCTTGTAAATGATTGCTTGTAAGGAGCGTGTGATGGAAATTTGGCTGGCGGGCATTTCGGCCCTGGGCCTGACGGTCTATTTAATGTTTGCGCTGCTCCGCCCGGAGCAGTTTTAACGCGGATTTGGAAAAGCAACCGGCACTCGAAGTGCCGGTTTACTGTGTAGTGAAAGTATGCCCACGGCATTACTGCGTACATCGTTCCGATTACTTGCGTATCGAAGCGACTACGAAAAGGCTATGAGAGGCAATCTTTCAGTCGCCGTGCTTTTCATGCATCAGTAGACCGGCTGGGCCAGTGCCGGTTCCAAGCGTTCTAGGAGATTTTCGTTATGACACTTATCGGATGGTTTCAGATCATCCTCTTCATCGGGCTGATCCTCGCGCTCACCAAGCCGTTCGGGACGTTTATGTTTAACGTCTTTGAGGGCAAAAAGACGCTGATCTCGCCGGTGTTCCGCCCCTTAGAGGCGCTGATTTACAAGGTCGGTGGGGTGCGCGAAGACGAGGAAATGCCCTGGACGACTTACACGCTGGCGATGCTGCTGTTCAGCGCCGTGACGCTGTTTGTGACCTACGCAGTCCTGCGCTGGCAGGCATTTTTGCCGCTGAACCCGATGCACTTCGGAGATGCGAAAAACGCGCCGTCCTATGCGACCGCAATGACGCCGGACCTTGCGTTCAACACGGCGATCTCGTTTACGACCAACACGAACTGGCAGTCGTATTCGGGCGAGAACACGATGTCGTACTTCTCGCAGATGGTCGCGCTGGTTTCGCACAACTTCTTTTCGGCAGCCACCGGCATCGCGATTGCGATTGCCCTAGTTCGGGGCTTAGGACGCCGCTCGGCGGCGAGCATCGGTAACTTCTGGGTGGACCTTACTCGCGCCACAGTGTATGTCCTGCTGCCGCTCTGCCTTGTCTACGCGCTCGTGCTGTGCCAGCAGGGCGTGATTGAAAACTTCCATGCGTACAAGACCGTGACCGGCGTCGAAGGCGGTTCACAGATTATCCCCGGCGGGCCGTATGCGTCGCAGGAAGCGATCAAGATGCTCGGCACGAACGGCGGCGGGCCGCTGAACGTGAACTCCGCGCACCCGTTTGAGAACCCGACCGCGCTGACTGACTTTTTGCAGGTGCTGTCCATCTTTTTGATCGGCGGCGGCATCGTCTACACGTTCGGCCTGTACGTCGGCAACGTCAAGCAGGGCTGGGCGCTCTGGGGCGCGATGGGCTTTCTCTTTGCCGTCGGCGTTTCGGTGGCCTACACCCAGGAAGCCAAAGGCAACCCGCTGATCGCCGCGCAGGGGGTGGAAACGCGGGCGTCCGTGCTGGGCGATTCCGGCGGCAACATGGAGGGCAAGGAAGTCCGCTTTGGGATCGCCCGCTCAGCGCTATTCGCGACCGTCACGACCGATGCGTCGTGCGGCGCGGTCAACTCCATGCACGATTCGTTTACGCCGCTCGGCGGGCTGGTCCCGATGGCGAACATTATGACCGGCGAGGTTATCTTCGGCGGGGTCGGGGCGGGGCTGTACGGGATGCTGATGTATGCCATTCTCGCGGTCTTCATCGCGGGGCTGATGGTCGGACGCACGCCGGAGTATCTTGGCAAGAAAGTGGAAGCGTTCGAGATCAAAATGGCAATGCTGGCGGCGCTGCTGCTGGCCGCAGACGTGCTTTTGTTCACGGCGGTTTCCAGCGTCTCGCATGTGCCGCACCCGATGGCCTACTGGAATACGAGTGGGACCCCGGCGGTCGCAAACGCCCTGGCGTCGGCGAACGTCAATAACAGCGGGCCGCACGGCTTCTCGGAGATCTTGTATGCGTTCGACTCCTCCACCGGCAACAACGGCAGCGCGTTTGCGGGTTTGTCGGCGAACACGCCGTACTGGAACGGGACGCTGGGCCTGTCCATGCTGATCGGACGCTTCCTGATGATCGTGCCGCTGCTGGCAATTGCGGGCAGCATGGTCCGCAAAAAGCGGGTTGAAGCCAGCGCGGGGACATTCCCGACCGATACGCCGCTGTTTGCGGGGCTGCTGGTCGGCGTCGTAATCATTGTCGGCGCACTGACCTACTTCCCCGGCGTCTCGCTGGGGCCGGTCGTGGAACACTTCTTGATGGGTGGGGGAAAGACGTTTTAACCCACCTCCTTGCTTCGCAGGGGTCCTCCCCAAAGGGGAAGACTAGGAGCTCAAGACAAGCCTTTTGCCTCTTCGTCCTCCCCTTTGGGGAGGACCCCTGCGAAGCAAGGAGGTGGGTTCTGGAAAATCAAACTATGGCAACAGTACAGCAAAACACACAAGCGCCGATAGCCAACGGAACCGGGCCAACTGGAACCGCGCCTTCGGTGCCGCCGCCCGGCAAACGGGCGCGTCCCCTTTTCGACCCGCCGATTGTCCGCCGGGCCATCGGCGATGCCTTCGCCAAGCTGAACCCCGTTCTGATGGCGAAAAATCCCGTCATGTTCGTGGTCTGGGTCGGCAGCGTCGTCACGACGTTTATCTTTCTCGCGAGCTTCATCCCGGCCCTCGGCGTCCACATGGGCCACTGGGAGCGGGCCTTTACCGGACAAATCGCCCTCTGGCTTTGGTTCACGGTGCTGTTTGCAAACTTCGCCGAGGCGATTGCGGAAGGCCGGGGCAAGGCGCAGGCGGATGAGCTTCGCAAGACCCGCACGACGACGAAAGCCAAGCGGCTCGGCAAAAATGGGCAGGTTGAGATGACTGCCGCGCCGGATCTCCGCAAAGGCGATGTTGTCGTCTGCGAGGTCGGCGACGTGATCCCCAGCGACGGCACGATTATCGAGGGCATTGCCAGCGTTGACGAGTCGGCGATTACCGGCGAAAGCGCCCCGGTCATCCGGGAAGCAGGCGGTGACCGCTCGGCCGTCACCGGCGGCACGAAAGTTATCTCAGACGGCATCAAGATTGAGATCACGGCCAACCCCGGCGAAACTTTTATTGACCGCATGATTAGCTTGGTCGAAGGCGCGTCCCGGCAGAAGACGCCGAACGAGATTGCGCTGAACATCCTGATCGCGGGCCTGACGATCATTTTCTTGCTCGCGACCGTCACCTTGCTGCCGTTTGCCCAGTACAATGTCGGGCAGGCGCAGGGGGCGGGCATGTCGGGTGTTGCGCCGAGCATCACTATCTTGATTGCTTTGCTGGTGTGTCTGATTCCGACCACCATCGGCGGCCTCTTGTCCGCCATCGGCATCGCGGGCATGGACCGGGTCATGCAGTATAACGTCCTGGCGATGTCCGGCAAAGCCGTCGAAGCGGCGGGCGACGTAGATGTTCTGCTCTTGGACAAGACCGGCACGATCACGCTGGGAAACCGGCAGGCCGCCGAGTTCCTGCCCCTGCCGGGTGTAGACATCAGCGAATTGGCCGACGCCGCCCAGCTCTCCAGCCTCGCCGACGAGACGCCGGAAGGCCGCTCCATTGTCGTGCTGGCAAAAGAAAAGTACAACCTGCGCGGGCGGGAGATGTCGGAAAAAGACGCCGAGTTTATCCCGTTCACGGCCCAGACACGCATGTCCGGGGTCAACATGAACGGCACCCGCGTCCGCAAAGGCGCGGTCCAGGCGGTCATTGATTACGTTAAAGCCGAAGGCGGCACTACCCCTGCCGAGCTTCAAGCGATTGCCGATGAGATCTCGAACAAAGGCGGCACACCGCTTGCCGTGGTCCTGAACGGCAAGCCCCTGGGGGTGATCTACCTCAAAGACATCGTTAAAGGCGGGATGCGGGAGCGGTTTGACCACCTGCGGGCCATGGGCATCAAGACAGTCATGATCACGGGCGACAACCCGCTGACCGCCGCTGCAATCGCTCAGGAAGCCGGCGTGGACGACTTTTTGGCCCAGGCGAAGCCCGAAGACAAGATGGCGCTGATCAAGAAAGAGCAGGGCGAGGGTCGGCTGGTCGCGATGACCGGCGACGGCACCAACGACGCGCCCGCGCTGGCCCAGGCCGATGTCGGCGTCGCGATGAACTCCGGCACCCAGGCCGCCAAAGAAGCGGGCAACATGGTGGATCTCGACTCGAACCCCACCAAGCTGATTGAGATTGTCGAGATCGGCAAGCAGCTCCTGATGACGCGCGGCGCTTTGACGACGTTCTCCATCGCAAACGATGTCGCGAAGTACTTCGCGATCATCCCGGCGATGTTCTCGACGCTGTACCTCGTTGCCGGAACTCAGCATGGGCCGCTCTGGGCCTTGAACATCATGCACCTGCATTCGCCGTACTCGGCGACGCTGGCGGCGATTATCTTCAACGCCTTGATCATCATTGCGCTGATCCCGGTCGCTCTCCGAGGTGTCCCGTACCGCCCGATGGGCGCGGCGGCTCTGCTGCGGCGCAACCTCGCGGTGTGGGGCCTCGGCGGAATACTCCTGCCGTTCCCGTTCATCTGGCTCTTGGATCAGATCGTGGTCCTGCTGCACTGTGCGCCGGGGAACTAACCCACCTCCTTGCTTCGCAGGGGTCCTCCCCAAAGGGGAGGACAAAGAGGTTAAAAATTATAAACCTGCCCAAAACTCTTGACCTTCCCGTTTCGGGAGGGTCAGTGAGGAACGAACCGGGGTGGGTTCTTGGAGACTAAACTACTATGGCAAAACAACTGCTAATTTCGATACGCATTACGATTGTCCTGCTGCTGATCGTCAGCGGCATCTATCCCCTGGTGGTCTGGGGGCTGTCCCAGGCCGCGTTCAAGCACCAGGCCGACGGCAGCCTGGTCACGAATGCCGCCGGGCAGACCATCGGCTCGGCGCTTCTCGCGCAGAGTTTCACGAAGCCTGAATACTTCCACCCGCGTCAGTCGGCGGCGGGCAGCGGCTACGACCCGACTGCAAGCAGCGGCACGAACTTAGGGCCGACTTCCGACAAGCTGATCAACGGCGTCCACAAGAAGGACCTTGCCCCCGGCAAGCCTGACCCGTCCGACTTCGACGGCGTCAAAGACCTGGCGGCGGCGTACCGCAAAGACAACGGCCTGGCTGCCGACGCGCAGGTTCCCGTAGACGCCGTCACTCGGTCGGCGTCGGGCCTCGACCCGCAGATCAGCCCGGAGAACGCCGCCTTGCAGGCGGCCCGCGTCGCCAAAGCGCGGAGCGTCAGCGCCGATGTCGTCACAGGGCTGATCAAAGACAACACGCAGGGCCGAGGGCTGGGGTTCTTGGGCGAGCCTGCCGTGAACGTCTTGACGCTCAATCTGGCACTGGACAAAGCCGCCCCGATGCCGCCCGCCCCGGTGAAGAAATAACGGCACGCAAACTCAAAGACGCATCAACTCAAGAAAGGAGCTTCAACATGGCCGGCAAGAAAAAAGACAAGAAAAAAGACAAGAAAAAAGGCAAAAAGTAGCCTGCCTTTACCGCAGGATGTGATCAAAGAGGCCGCCCCGAACGAGAGGGGCGGTCTTTTTGTTGCTGAGCGTTATCGGCCTACGTGCTTCAGCACATGGTCGGAAGATGCGTAGCTCAAAATCTCTACACATTCTTAACAGCAGGAGCCGCTTCCTTTACACCTTCTTTATAAGCAATCGGCTATGCTTTCTTTATGAGCCTTCCTAACTTAGTCCAGTATGCCGCGTTTCTAATTGTCATCGTGCTGCTGGTCAAGCCGCTCGGCAGCTATCTGGCGCGGGTGTTCGACGGCGGCAGAACGCTTCTTGATCCGCTGCTCCGGCCTGTGGAGCGCGTGATCTACAAGCTCGGCGGGGTCAATGCCGCCGAGGAGATGAACTGGAAGCAGTACAGCCTCAGCTTTGTCTGGTTTTCGCTGGCCGGAACCGTCATTCTCTATCTGCTGCTGCGGCTGCAAGCGTTTTTGCCCTGGTACGACAAAACGATTCAGACGACGCCGATGACGCCGGATCTCGCGATGAACACGGCGATCAGCTTTGTCACGACTTCCACCTGGCAGGCGTATTCCGGCGAAAACACAATGACCTCGTTTACGCAGCTCGCTGGGCTGGCCGGGCAGAACTTCCTCGCGGGCGCAATAGGCCTTGCGCTCGGCATCGCATTTATTCGCGGCCTGGCCCGGCAGCAGACGGACCGCTTGGGTAATTTCTGGGTGGATGTGACGCGCTCGGTGCTGTGGGTGCTGCTGCCGTTTTCGCTGGTCGGCAGCTTAATCTTGGTCTGGCAGGGCGTCCCGATGAACTTCCTGCCGGCGGCCCATGTGACGGGGCTGGAAGGCGGAGCGCAGACACTCGTGCAGGGGCCGGTGGCGGCTTTGGAGCTGATTAAGAACTTAGGGACCAACGGCGGCGGGTTCTTCGGGGTCAACGGAGCGCATCCCTTTGAGAACCCGACGCCGCTGACGAACTTCGTGGAGATGCTGGCGATTGCCGCCCTGCCCGCCGGGCTGACGTACACGTTCGGCGCGATGGTCGGCAAGCTGCGCCAGGGCTGGACGCTGTTCTGGGTGATGGCGTTCCTGTTCACGGCCGGCCTCGGCTTCTGCGGGCAGTTTGAGCAGGCCGCAAATCCTCAGCTTGCGGCGATGGGTGTTCAGGGCGGCAACATGGAGGGCAAAGAAACGCGGTTTGGGGTGGGGGCGTCGGTGCTGACGACCATTACTACGTCCAACGGCGCGACCGGGTCCACGAACTCCATGCCGGACTCGTACACGCCGCTCGGCGGCATGGTGCCGCTGGTCAATATGCTGCTCGGCGAGAGCGTTTTCGGCGGCCTCGGCACGGGGCTGTACTCAATCATCGTGGTGGCGCTGGTCGGCCTGTTCATTGCCGGGCTGATGGTCGGGCGGACGCCGGAGTATCTCGGCAAGCAGCTTGGCCCGCCGGAGCTGAAGCTGATCATGCTCTACACACTGGCGTCGCCGGTGGCCGTCCTGCTGCCCGCTGCCTTAGCGTTGATGCTGCCCGCCGGGCTGGCGGGGCTGACAACCAATACCGGGCCGCACGGGCTGACTGAGATTTTTTATGCCTACGCAAGCTGCTTTGCGAACAACGGCCAGAGCTTCGGCGGCCTCAGCGCGAACTCCCCGTTCTATAACCTGACGACAGCATTTGCAATGATGGCAGGCCGGTTTGGTCTGGCGATCCCGGCGCTTGCGCTGGCGGGCCGGTTTGCGCGTCAGGGCCGTCGCCCGGTGACGACGGGAACGCTGCCGACTGACTCGTTCCAGTTTGCCGGGCTAGTCGTCGCGACTGCCGTGATTGTCGTCGGTTTGGGCTTCTTTCCGGCCCTTGCGCTGGGGCCGCTGGTGGAGCAGCTCATGGCCCACTAAATCTTTACCTAATCTTAACAGCCGCGCCATGTTTCTTTACAGGTTCTTTACAGGAAATCGGCTACCATTGGCTTATGTTCCTCACGGAAACAGCCTTTGGTTTGTGCATTTTGTGTCTTATCGGCGTGCTGGCCGTGCAGATTACTTTGTCGCGGCGGGGAAGCACGCGCGAGGCGCATGGGCTGAACCTGGTCAAGCTGGGGCTGAGCTTTTCGGCCTGTGCGTATGGGCTGCACCTGCAAGGCGGAGCGCCGGGCAGCCTGTATTCGGTGCTGGGAGTGCTGTTTCGGCTTGCCGGCATTGTCTTTCTCGCCCTCGCCTGGACCGGCTACTGGGCGCGGCGGCGGGAGCAGTTCAGCACAGCAGCGCAGACGGCGGCTCAGGAAAAAGACGACGGGCCGGAGTTCGGGTCGGCCCTGCCGCCGCATTACCGCGCCCTCTATGCGGGCCTAAACTCGCGGGCGAGAGAAGCGCTGTGCGCCGCGCAGGAGGAAGCCCTGCACGCAGGGAAGGCGCGGGTAGACACCGACCACCTGCTGCGCGGCCTGCTGGATACGCCGCAGACGGCGGCCTCCCGCCTGCTGGAACGGCACGGGGTCTCGGCGGCGGCGCTGGAAGCGGAAGAACCAGCTACAGGAGAACAGACCGTAGGAGAACACGGGGAAGAGACGGCGCCGGGGCTGACCCCGCGTGCCGGGCAGGTGCTGGCAATGGCCGAGATTGAGGCCCGCCGGTTCGGCAAAACCTTTGTCGGCACGGAGCATCTGCTGCTGGGCCTGCTGCTGGTTGGGACCGGCCCGGCGGCGTTCGTGCTGTTTCAGGCGGGCCTCACGGTAGATGCGCTCCGGCGCGAGCTGGCGGCGAAAAAATAAGTCGTGCTACTCTTCCGCCGTCTCGGCGACGAGCAGAATGTCAATGCCGCGTGCCAGATGGATCAAGTCGTTGATGAGTGACCCCTGGACGAACTCCTGGACACGGGTGCGCTTAGAGTGGCCGATGACAATCTGGCTGACTTGATTGGTCTTCGCGTACTCTGCGAGTGCCTGGGCCACTTTCGTCCCGACCGTCCGCTCAATCCGAATGCCGAGGCGGTTTGCCAGGGCGAAGTCGCTTTCGAGTATCTTCTGCTGCTCCAAAGTCGTCTTGCCGAGCGGGACATAGACCGCGACAATGTCGGCGTGGAGGCGGCGGGAAATGCGCCAGCCCCGGCGGAGCAGCCGGTCGGAAGGCTTGTCTGGGGAGATGCAAACCATGACCCGCTCCTGGGTCTGCCAGGGCTTGGAAACGTCGTGTTCTTCCCGGTAGGACTGCACCGAGCGGTCCACTTCGGAGGCCACTTCGCGGAGCGCGATCTCGCGCAGGGCCGACAAGTTGCCTTCGGTAAAGAAGTTTTGCAGCGCCTGCGGGACTTTTTCGACCGGGTACACGTCGCCGCGCTGCAAGCGGTTGATCAGGGCGCGGGGCGTGATGTCTACGGTGACGACTTCATCGGCTTCGCCCAGCACCCAGTCGGGAACGGTCTCGCGGACTTTGACGCTGGTGATTTGGTAGACCGTGTCGTTCAGGCTCTCCAGATGCTGGACGTTCAAGGTGCTTTCAACGTTGATCCCGGCGTTTAAGATGTCAATCACATCTTCGTAGCGCTTCTCGTGTTTGGAGCCGGGGACATTCGTGTGCGCCAGCTCATCCACCAGCACCCATTTCGGGCGCCGGGCGATAATCGCGTCGGTATCCATCTCCTCAAAGATCGCGCCTTTGTATTCAATTTCTTTGCGCGGGACGACTTCCAGCGCCCCGATCTGCCCTTCGGTTTCTTTGCGCTTGTGGGTCTCGACATAGCCGATGACGATGTCCTGGCCGCCGAGCCGGCGGCGGTTGGCTTCAGACAGCATTTCATAGGTTTTGCCGACGCCCGCCGCAAAGCCGAGAAAGAGCTTGAGGCGGCCCCGGCCTGCCGCGCGTTCTTCTTTCTGGATGCGGGCCAGCATTTCTTCGGGCGTCGGTCGTCGCAGGGCAGAATTGTCGGAAGCCATAAGTCAGTGATACCCGTCAGTTCAGTAGATTGGTTTGCAGATCTTGGTTTGCAGGTCTAAGTTTGTTCCAGCCAGCGGCGGGCGGCGTCACGGGCGGCGGCTTCCGGGGTCGGGCCGGTGCCGGATATTGAAAGCGTGGACGTTACCGCCGACTGCGGGCCATGCGCCGAAAGCGTGAACTCATAGCCGGTAGGCGTATGCTCGTAATCGCCCAGCGCGTTGACATGGTGGGGGGCGACGGCGAACCGCACGTCAAAGACTTCCGCCGCGTGGGCCTGCCGCAAAAGCTCGGCCCAGTCTTCGGCGGCGTCCGGCAGCACCAGCATTTTGCGCTCGGCCCGCTCTTTTTCGGTGCGCCGGAACAAGGTCTCGCCCCAAACATAGTACAAGTACCACTCGCCGGTCGTACCGGCGGGCGGCAGCAGCGGGTCCGGGATAAGAATACCATAAACCGGCTTCCCTTCGCGCTCCCACCCGACTCGCTGTGCCCGCAGGGAGCGTTTGAGCCGGGCGTTGAATCCATCGGCAAAGCGGCGGCAGAGCGCGTAATCTGCCTCGGCCGCTTTGTACCAGACATCTATCGCTGACTGGCCCGGTGCAGGATTTTCTAATATGTCGGGACTGGAAACACTGAATTGCGGTCTCATGCGGTTATTGTAGCGAAAAGCACGTCAAGAAAACGTAAAGATTTTGCTGGTGCAGCGTAAAGTTTTTGTTAAGATTGACCTACCGCCTTGCTTCGCAGGGTCCTTCCTAAACAAAGAATCAAGAGTAGAGGCAGGAAGCTTTATACGCTTGTCGGTATTCTTCCTTTGGGAAAGACCCTGCGAAGCAAGGCGGTAGGTCATTTCTCTCCCGCCCGGAACCGATACCCGACGCCCGGCTCGGTGACGATGAACCGAGGGCGGGCCGGATTATCTTCGATTTTCTGGCGCAGGTGGCTGACATGCACCCGCAGGTACTGGGTTTCTTCGACATCTTCGGGGCCCCAAACCGCCGCAAGTACCTGGCGGTGGGTCAGAACACGCTCAGCGTTCTGGGTGAGAAAGCGCAGGATTTCGTACTCGTGTGGCGTCAGCTTCAGCTCCCGCTCGCCTTTGTAGGCCAGGCGCTTGGCGTAATCTACGACTAAGTCTCCGGCCCTAAAGACCGGCGCATCGGCGGGGCGACCCGACCGGCGGCGCAGCGCGGCCCGGATGCGGGCGGTCAGCTCGTCCATGCCGAATGGCTTAGTCAAGTAGTCGTCGGCACCGAGATCCAGCGCCCGCACTTTTTGGACTTCTTCCGAACGAGCGGACAACACCAAAATCGGCACTTCTGTCCAGCTTCGCAGGCGGCGGCAGGTTTCGAGGCCGTCCAGCACCGGCATCATCAGGTCTAAAATCACGAAATCGGGCAGGACCAGCGCTGCCTGGCGCAGAGCTTCCTCGCCATTCGCCGCCGTGTGGACCGTGTACCCCTGTGCTTGAAGGCTGGCCGCGACCGCCTTTCGGATTTCCGGCTCATCGTCCACGACAAGTATCACGCCGCTGTCTGTTGCCATAGCTCTATTTTACTCGGTTTGCGCCAAAAATGCGCCGGGAACTTCGCGAAGCACACAAGCATTAAAGCAACGCACTCAGATAGATCAAACTTAGGGGATACACTTGAACAATTCACACACATTCTTCGCCGGGCTAGGTACGCTGGCTGCCTTCAGCATCGCAACGGTTGCCGCGCCGCCGCCGGCTGACTCCGTCCGGGTTCGCGGCACAATCCAGAGCATGACGGCGAAGGTCCTGACTGTTTCTTCGGCATCGGGTCCGGTGCGGGTCCTGCTGGCTGGGCCGCCGTCAGTCGTCTCGGTGGTGCCGTCGAGCCGGGCGCAGATTAGGCCCGGCGCCTTTCTCGGCATTGCGTCGGTGGCCGGGCCGAACAATACGCAGCGGGCCGCCGAAGTGGTCGTGTTCCCGGAAGCCGCGCGGGGGACCGGCGAAGGCAGCTATGACTGGGATCTGCCCGTGGCGGCCCATGGCCGCAGCAAAATGACCAATGGCACAGTGTCACACATGACGAACGGCACAGTGTCACACTCGCGCATGACCAACGGCACAGTTAAGCGGTCGGCGGGCGGCTCGGCGATTACCCTTCAATATAAGAACGGCGCGGGGATGGGATCGCAGGCGATCACTCTGCCGCCGAATATCCCCGTCGTGACATTTGCGCCGGGGCAGGCATCGCAGCTTGTGCCAGGCGCTCATGTGGTTGTGATGGCGACGCGCGGCGCAAACGGGTCGCTGACGGCGGGCCGGGTGCTGGTCGGCAAAGATGGCCTGACCCCGCCGATGTAGGAGGGCGTGGTGCAGGGAGGGCGTGGAACTTTACTTCCACGCTTCTTTCCGGTGACCACACACAAAAACGGCGGATGCAAACACTGTTTGCATCCGCCGTTTTCTGTCTAACAATGCCTACTTGTCGCGCTCTTCAAAGGGAACCGGCGCGTCCACCGGCGTCCCCAGATTGTCGTGGCTGCGGTCCGTTTTTGTGCCGGACATCTCCACCGATGTTCCGTCCTGCCGCTGGTCATTTCGCAGCGCGTCGCCGGTCACATCGTTGCCCTGAGCGCCCGGCATCGGGTGCGGCTTTGTGATGACATCGCTCGTGCTGGCGGCGTCTACGCGCCGTTCCTGATGACCGTCATTTGCCGCCCGCTGGGCGTCGTCGCTGGGGGTCTGCCGCGTTTGCTTGCCGATTTCTTCCGCCATTAGTGAATTACTCCTCAAATTACTTCTTGCTTTGCTGTGTCTTTGTGTTCCCGCTGTGCGGTACAATGAAACTCAAACGGGAGCCGAGCGGCGCGAAAAACCGTTTCCGAAAACCGTTTCGAGAAATTCACCCTAAAGCGGAGAGTGTGATTGAATAAAGAACCGCCGGCGGAGCGCATTTTAGAAGGCACGCTGCCGCGACTTCGCCTGGATTACTTGGAAGGTCTGCGGGGCTGCACGGCCCTGTACGTCGTTTTCTTCCACCTCTGGTACATTGTTCGCAACTTCGTTCAGCCCCACCCAAAGTTCTTCCCGCTGCTGAGCGTGTTCGCTCTCGGCCGCCCTGCCGTAGCCATTTTCATTGTGCTGTCCGGGTATGTGCTGATGCTGCCAGTGCTGCGGGCTGCCGGCGGCCGGCTGCGCGGCGGATGGAGAGACTACTTTAAGCGCCGGGCGCGGCGTATTCTGCCGCCGTACTACGCGGCGGTTTTCGTTTCTCTGGCGGCGCTCGCGCTCGTGCCGGACCACAGCGCGAGACCTGTCCTCTGGCTGGATTATTGCCGTCCGGTCACTCCCAACGTTCTTCTGTCTCACCTATTTTTGGTGCATAACTGGAATGATCACTGGATTTATGCGATTGATCTGCCGCTGTGGAGCGTGGCCACCGAATGGCAGATTTACTTTTTCTTTCCGCTGCTTCTGCTGCCGCTGTTCCGGCGCTTCGGCATCGCGGCGGCTGTGGCCGGCGGGTTTGCGTTTGGGCTGGGTCTCCACTTCGCGACTGCGCGCTTTGACCTGGCCGCGCCGTGGTTCTTGGGCTTGTTTGCGCTCGGCATGGCGGGCGCGGTCGTCAGCGTGTCGGACGGTTTTCCGGGCAGGCAGGACGCAGTCGTTCGACGACTCACGCTTCGGGTTCCGTGGGGCAGGGCGGCGGGTTGCTTGGCGCTGCTTGTCGCCGCCGTGCATCTGTGGCTGCTTCACCGGCACTACGACATGCAGCCCTGGGAACTCAGCCCGTCCAGTGACATTTTAATTGGCTTGACAACGGTGTGCTTTTTAATCCACTGCACGAAGTCACAGAATTCGTTCTGGGGGCTGCGTCTGCTTCAATCACGTGCCGCGATGACGCTTGGCGCATTTTCGTATTCGCTGTACTTGATCCATTCCATTGTGCTGGGGCTGGTTCAATACGGGCTGAACTTCCTGCATCTTTCGCCCGCGCTCTTCACCGCCGCCTTTTTTGCGCTGGGACTGCCGCTCTCCGTCGGCGCGGCGTATGGGTTCCATTTGGCCTTTGAGCGCCCGTTTATGTCGTCGCGCACCGTCACTGCTCATCCGCTGCTTAATCCACTGTGATGACGATCTTGCCGAAGTGGGCGCCGCTTTGCAGGTGGGCATACGCGGCCTGGGCCTCGGCGAACGGGAATATGCGGTCAATTACGGTATGGATTTGGTTGACGGTGAACGCCGTCAGCATCCGCTCGAACATGGACCGAGAGCCGACATAAATGCCGTTGAGGTGCAGGCTTTTTCCGAGAATCGGCAGCGGCGAGATCTTCGCGCTTGGGTCGGCCAGAACGCCGATTTGGGCGATCTTTCCGCCGTGCTTTGCCGCTTGCAGCGACTTTTCCAGTGTTCCCGGCCCGCCGACTTCGACAATCTGGTCCGCGCCGCGCTTCCCCGTTATCTCCCAGACGACTTTTTCCCAGTCGGGCGAGGTCTTGTAGTTGACTGCCTCGTCGGCTCCCAGCGACTTCGCCCGCGCCAGCTTCTCATCGGACGACGAGGTGATGATGGCCCGTGCGCCGAACATCTTCGCGATTTGCAGGGCGAACATGGAAACGCCGCCGGTGCCGAGCAGCAGAACGGTCTCGCCTGCCGTAAGATGCCCCTGCTCGACAAGCCCGTTCCAGGCTGTCACGGCGGCGCAGGGCAGGCTTGCACCTTCTTCATAATTTAAGTAATCGGGCAGCGGGACGACGCCGTTTGCAGACAGCGTGACATACTCGGCGAACATGCCGTTAATTGCCCCGCCGAGCGCGGACTTGTGGTACGCGGCTTCAATGCCGCCGTCGAGCCAGTCCTGAAAGAAGATGCCGGCGACTCGGTCGCCGGTTTTGACCCGCGAAACGCCGTCGCCGACAGCGGCCACTTCCCCAGCCCCGTCGGACAGTGGGATCAGCCCGGCAGGCGGATTGCCCCCGCCGTAACGACCCGTCAGGATCATCAAGTCGCGGTAGTTGAGGGAGACCGCCCGGACACGGACAACAATCTGCCCCGGCCCCGGCGCCGGCGGCTCCGGGAGATCGGTGCGGATCAGCCCGTCCAGGCCGCCGTAGTTTTGGATTTGGTAGGCTTTCATAAAATGCTTTTTTGCCAGAACAAAGAAGCCCCCGGCACCCATTGTTGAGGGCGGGGGGCTGAGGCGTCTACCAGGGTAAGGTCTCGCCGAGGTGGAAGTAGCCGCCGGTCGGGCCGTCATCGGGCAGCAGGGCCAGGCTGACAGCGGTTTTTGCGCCTTCTTCCAGCGTCAAATCGCCGCCGGGGTTCATGTCGGTCTTGACCGAGCCGGGATGGGCGATGTTGACTTTGATGTTTGTGTCTTTCAGCGCTTCGGACTGGATGACGCCCAGCATGTTGAGAGCGGCTTTCGACGACGCATAGGCCGGAAGCAGGTAGTCCGGTGAGAACATCCCCGCCGCCGTGGTGGCAATCGAGCCGAGAATGCTGGACTGGTGAACGATCCGGCCTGCCGGCGCGGCCTTCAGCAAGGGCAGCAGAGTTTCGGTTAGGAAATACGGCGCGATGGCGTTCGCGTCAAACGTCCGGGCCAGCAGGTCCGGCGTGACGCCTTCGGCATCTTTAAGAATGCCGGCATTGTTAATGAGAATGTCCAGACGACCGAACTGCGAGTGCAAGAACTCCGGCAGGGCGTCGCGGTCAGCGGCGTCGGTGACTTCGAGCCTCACGGTGTGGGCGTCAATGCCTTCGCTTTTCAGAGTGTCGGCGGCGGCCTGTCCCTTCTGGGTATCCCGCGAGCCGAGGACGACGGTGATGCCCTGTGTGCCGAGCTGGCGGGCGATTTCCAGGCCGATGCCTTTGTTCGCGCCGGTGATAAGAGCGACTTTGTTTGTTGCCATAGTGGTTTAACGGACAGTAAGCGAAGAGTGCGAGGGAGTAAACTCCTCTCGCTGCATTAGGGTCGTCCTTCGGACGAAAGGATTGCTGATGCTGGCTATCCTGCTCTTTCGTCCAAAGGACGTGTTTTCGTAGCGAGAGGAGTTCACTCCCTCGCTCCTAGCGCCGGCTACTTCGCCAGTTCGGCGATCTTCGCGCGGGCTTTGGCGAGAGTGGGCGCTTTGACTTCTTCAGGGGCCGAGGTGCCTTCAACGCTGATGAACTCGACATCGGTGACGCCCAGGAAGCCCAGCACGCCGCGCAGGGTCGGGACAATCTGATTGTAGGACTCGCGCTCCTGGCCGGGGCCGTAGCCCGCACCGCCGTGAGCGGAAACGACAATCGCTTTCTTGTTCTTCAAGAGACCTTCGTAAGTCGCTGGATTAAATGTGCGGTTGGCACGGGCGACGTAGTCAATGTAGGCTTTGAAGATGGCGGGAACGCCGAAGTTGTACATCGGAACGCCGAACACATACACGTCGGCGGCGAACAGCTCGTCTACCAGCTCATCCGAAAGGGACAGCAGCTCTTTCTGCTCCGGGGTGCGGGCCTCTTCGGGCGTGTACATGGCGTAGATGAACGGCTCGGTGACAAACGGAATCACTTGATGGCCGAGGTCGCGGTCGGTCACGGTGACATCGGGGTGGGCGCTCATGGCTTCGACCAGCTCGTTTGAGAGAGTGCGGGACTGGGAAGCGTCGCCGCGCGGACTGGCGTTGACGTGCAGAATGTGTGTCATGGAATTCTCCGTTGGGTGGCTAAGTTTAGAAGCAGATCTTGGCCTCTTGTGGGGGAACACAGAGCGGTAGGGGAGGGTTCCCAGAAGGAAGCCTCACCCCCGGCGGGAAACGCCGGGGGTGGGACTTCCTATCTTCTATAAGCCACGTTCCCGCCCACCAGCGTCGCTTCGACTTCGCCCGTCTCCGGGTCCAGAACCACCAGATCGGCGGCCATGCCCGGCGTAATCGCGCCGCGCTCGCCGCCGAGGCCCATCTGCCGAAGCGCATTGCCGCTGGACATCAGCGCGGCATCGGAAAGCGAGATGGCCGGGGCGAAGCGGCGCAGATTGGTGAAGGCCGTGTTCATAGTCAGAACACTGCCTGCAAGCGTGCCGTCAGCAAAGGCCGCTGTGCCGCTGTGGACAAAGACGGGAACGCCGCCCAGCGTGTACCGGCCATCCGGCATCGCCGCGCCTTCAATCGCATCGGTAATCAGCACGACCCCGTGCGTGCCTTTCGCGGCGGCAGTCAGCCGCACGATAAGCGGGGCGAGATGAACGCCGTCGGCAATGACTTCGCAGACGATTTCCGGCCGGGCGAGCGCCGCCCCGACCGCGCCCGGCTCCCGGTGATGCAGGCCGGTCATGGCGTTAAAGATGTGGGTGGCCGATGTCGCGCCCCAACCAATCGCCGCCTCGATTTCGGCGGCAGCCGCGTTGGTGTGGCCGAGCGATGCCGTGATGCGATGCGATTGAGCCAGTCGAACAACGGCTTCCGCCCCGGCGATTTCAGGAGCCAGCGTGATCTTGCGGATGCAGCCGCCGGACAGCGCATTCCAATAGGCAAACTCTTCGGTGTCCGGCGGGCGGACAAACGCGGCAGGCTGTGCGCCGCGCCGCGCATGGCAGATGTAGGGACCTTCCAGATGAATACCCAAGACCCGTGCCTCGCCGTCCCCCGGTCCCGTTTCCATCACGGCCCGCGCGGCGGAGATTGCTCGGTCGGTGGCCTCTCGCGACGCCGTGAGCGTCGTCGCCAGCAGGCCCGTCGTGCCGAACCGGGCGTGGGTGCGGGCGACCCGGCGCACCGCGTCCGGTGTCCCGTGCATGAAGTCCGCGCCGCCCCCGCCATGCACATGGACATCCACAAAGCCCGGCAGCACCAAGAAGCCGGGCGCGTCTATGTCGGCGCTGCGGGCCGCCGCCGTGCGTGTCGGCGCGACTTCGGCAATCGTCCCGCTGTCGTCAATCGTCAATGCGCCGCCCGAAACAACGCCGTCCGGCGTCACGATCTCCCCTGTGATTGTCCTCATAGCCGCCTTGTTCCGGGGACGTCTGCCGAACTCCTGCAAAAACTTTTGCTTCTCGCCAACAAAACGCCTTCATTCTGTCACTATACAGGTGAGGACCTAAGTTTGAGACCCCGCCCCGCCGACGATTTTCAAGCGCTCTACGCCCGGCACGGCCCGCGTGTTTACCGCTTCTGCCTGCGGCTCTGCGGCAGCGCCTCGGACGCCGAAGACCTGACCCAAGACGTTTTCCTCGCCGCGTTCTTGGGCCAGGCGCGGTTTGAAGGCCGGTCGTCGGCGCTGACCTGGCTTACCAAAATCGCGCTGAACTGCCGGCGGCATTCCGTCCGCACACCGCGCCCCGTCATGGTTTCGGCCCCGGAGTCGGTTGCGGAAGACGCCGCCCAAGCCGGGCCGGGGCTGGAGCAGTCCGTGACTGAGAGCGTCGCGCTGTCCTGCGCCCTGTCCGCCCTGCCGCCGGACCTGCACGAAGCGTTTCTCTTGGTCAAAGCCGAAGGATTAACCTACCGCGAAGCCGCCCAAGTTCTTGCCGTCCCGCAGGGAACCGTCCAGTGGCGCGTACACGCCGCGTCCCGCCGTCTGCGGGCTTTATTGACGGAAGATGAAGAAAGAACGCAATAACAGCCACGGAGTCGAAGCCACGGAATGAATTCCGAGGCTCGGACAAAACAGTGTCGAAGCGACACCGGAGATGACCCGAACGGAAAATCTTCCGTCGCCTCGACGGTGTTTTGTTCGAGCCTCGGAATTCATTCCGTGGCTCCTGCGGAACTTTCCCACAAGGAACCCCACACCATGACTTGCCGACACGCCGAACTCCAACTGAACGCTCTCGCCGACCATGCGCTGAACCCCTGGCAGGCCTCGCACGTCCGGCGTCACCTCGCCGCCTGCCCGGCCTGCGCCGCCGAGTTTGCCGAAATCCAGCGCCTCGACGCTTCCGTCCAAGCCTGGCGCAACGTGCCTGCGCCGTCCACACTCGGCCCGCGCATCGCCGCCGCCCTGCCGCCGTCCGCTGCATTCCAGACCCGTCGCCGCGCGTTCCCCCTGCGCCCCGCCGCCGTGGGACTGGCAGGCCTTGCCGCTGGCCTCGCTGCTATCTTCTGGTTCTTGCCTGGCCAGCCCGGTCAGCCGATGATTGCTTTTGCCGACGTTCAGAAGGCTATGCAGCAGGTGCAGATTGCCTCCTGGAAGACGCACTACATCGTCACGGACGCGAATTGGCGAACCCTGGCCCAAAAGCAAATGCCGGGGCCTGATTTCACCACTTGGGTGCGCCGTAACCCGCCTACGGTTGCAACAATCGGACAGCCGCATGGCTTCCAATCGCTGGAAGATAAGCATGGGGATATGGATCGCACGGCACAAGGCAACTATCTCTGGAAGCCGAACAACAAGCAACGGGAAAAGGACTTTTCAAGAGGGGTAGAGGAACAGATCGAAAGCTTGACACAAGCGTCAATGACATCTCCTTCCACTTCCGACCCGCACCTCAGTGTTTACACCATTGTGGCGAACCCACGGCAGCAGTCAGTCGTGCAAGATGGGCAGCGGCAGATTTTGTTCACCCACAACGAAGAGATTGTAGTCCGCATCAACAAACACGTTCCAGAAATGCACTACTTCCAGCAGCACAACACTTGGGTTGATCCTGTGTCACACCTAGTCACCCGTACCGAGTCTCGGAACTGGGGCGATAAAATGAGCGGCCAATTCAATCAGCGTCAGGTTGTGGTCTCGGATAACTTTCGCTACAACCAAGCGCCCCCGCCCGGCGTGTTTGACTGGTCGCCGCCGCCCGGTGCAAACGTCATCAATATGAACGATCTGCGCGTTGGTAAGGGTCTGCGCCTTTACCTGCCGAAGAAAAACAAGGGGAAATAGAAGGGAAGTAACGACAGGGACAACTCCCGCCCTTACGGCTGGGTTTTAACCCTCTCCTTTCGGAAGGAGAGGGTGGACGCGGAGCGGCCGGGTGAGGTCTCCCTACGCCGGCACCTTTTCCGTGTTGGTGTCTGCTGCCGGCTTCGGCTCGCCGTGCTGGACGTACCAGGGGACGTTGATGACGACGATGCGGGGGTCGCGCAGGAGCAGCAGATTGGCTTTGAGGGCGGTCGCCCGGTGGTTGTGCAGCAGCCAGGCCCACCACCGCATCTCGACAAGCTCTGGGATGATGACGGCAATGAGGCGGTCGGGGTACTGGGCTTTAAGCTGGTTCAGATACCCCGTCAAAGGCCGGGTGACTTTGCGGTAGGGCGACGACAGGATTTCCAGATGGGGCAGGGGCAGGCCGGCCTCGGCGGCGGGTTTTTCTACCTGCTCCGTCCAGCACGACTTGAGTTCTTCCGCCAGGCGGTCGCCGTCCTCGTCGTTGCCGTTCGCGTCGGGGAGCTTGACGTAGACGCCGAACACGTCCGGCGACAGGCGCATTCCGAACCGCAGAGCGCGTTCCGAGACAATGTTCCAGTCGCCAACCGGCACGACCGCGACCGGCGGGTCGTTGTGGGTCAAGTTCAGCGGCACCGGCTTGCCGATTTGCTGCGTGACGGCGTCGTACTGCCGCCGGACGCCGAAGAACAGGACCATCAAGGCCGGCAGCAGGATGACCGTAATCCAGGCGCCCGCCGTGAATTTCGCGACTAAAATCACGCCCAAAGCAAGCGCGGTGCAAACCGCGCCGAGGGCGTTGATGAACAGCGCCCCGCCCGCTCCGGCTTTTTGTTTGTTTTCCCCCTCTTTTGCCAGCCGCCGCCAGTGCATGACCATGCCCGACTGGGACAGCGTGAACGCGAGAAACGCGCCGACGGCATAAAGAGGAATGAGGGCGTCGGTGATGCCCTTAAAGCCGACCAGCAGAATGGCGCAGAGGCCGGTGAGAAAGAGAATGCCGACGGTGTAAACCAGCCGCCGTCCGAGCAGCGCGAAAACGTGGGGCAGGTAGCCGTCCAAAGCGACCAGCCGGCAGAGGCGCGGGAAGCCGGCATAGGATGTGTTTGCCGACAAAATCAGCACGGCGAGAACACTTGCCAGGGTGATATAGTAGAGGCCGCCGTGGCCGACAATCGCGTTCAGCATCTGGGAAATGACGCTTTGATAATTCGGGTCATTCTCATCCATCGCTGCGATCCCGTAAGCCCGGCACAGATACGCGATGCCCGCTAAGAGAGCCAGCAAAATGACCACAATCGCCGTCAGTGTCTTTTGGGCGTTGTTCACGACGGGTCTCGCAAAAATCGTGACGCCGTTTGAGACCGCTTCCACGCCGGTCATCGCCGTACAGCCACTAGCAAATGCCCGCAGCAGCAGCCAAAGGCTGACGCCCTCAGCGGCTTTGGGGACGGTCGGCGGGGCAATAAACGAGTGCGGATGTCCGCCGTGGCTGAGGGACTGGTAAATGCCGTAGACCAAGACGCCGCCGAGACTCAGCACGAATAAGTAAGTCGGCAGGGCAAAAATCGCCCCGGCTTCTCTCGCTCCGCGCAGGTTAACGACGGTAATCAAGGCAAGGAACCCAATGCACAACTCCAGCGTGTACTTGTGCAGATTGGGGAATGCCGAAATGAGTGCCTCAACGCCCGCCGAGATGCCGACGGCGACGGTCAGCGTGTAGTCCAGCATGAGCGCGGCGGCGGCCAGCAGTCCCCATCTGATCCCCAGATTTTCTTTGGCAACCGTGTATGACCCGCCGCCGTTCGGGTAGGCCGTGATGGTCTGCTTGTAGGAAAAGTACAGGATCGTCAGCAGCGCGAGAATGACCAGTGTGATCGGACCGATGTAGTTCAGGCCCAGGATACCGAGCGGCAGCAGAATGGTCAATGCGGCTTCCGGCCCGTAAGCCGCCGACGAGAGGCCGTCGAGGCCGAGGGAAGGAACGCCGGCAAAGACGCCGATTTTCTGCTCGCCTTCTTCCGAAGACGCGAGGGGCTGGCCGAAAAGTTTGTCTGTGAGGCGCATGGTGATCTCCAAAAAGGAAGAAGATGTTTGCAGAGGAGGGCGAACACAAGATTCGCGCCTATAGGGTCAGGATTTCGGAGCGGATAGTAGGGCGCGAACCTTGCGTTCGCCCATTTCCCCGCTCATTCCTTGGTGGCCTGCCCTCGCTCAAAAGAAAAATCGGTACGCAACGTCTAGCTGCTTGATGCGCTCGTTCTGCCCGTAATTACCCTCGGCGTTGGCGGGCGTAAACCCGTCGCCGGGGCTGAGAACGCTGGACGGGATCGGGAACGCTTCCTGGCGGTAGTCGTGGTAGGTCAAGGCAATGCTGCTTTTACGGCTCGGCGCAAACTCCACCGACGCGGCGTAGTCGTGGGCGTTCGGCGCGGGGAAGGTCTCGTCCACCCGCTTGCGGTCGCGCCCTTGCAGAGCGACGGAAAGGCCGGGGCGCAGACGCCGGGAAAGGCGCAGAAAAAACTCCCGCGAGTTTGGCCCGCTCGGCAGGCCCAGCTCGTCGTACTGCCCCTCCTGCCACTGCGTACCCGTGTTGCGCGAGCTGTAGGTGGTCGGGTCGGCGAATGTGTATTCGGCGACAATCCCTGTTCCCGGCGCGGGCTGGAACGCCACACCCGCAAGCTGGGCGATCTTGCGCGGGGTTCGATAAGTGCGATGTCCGGGGGTCTGAATATCGTCAATGCCAAGCTGGCCGTAGACCCGCAGGCTTTCGCCGGCTTCATACGACGCTCCCAAGTTCAGGAAGCTGTTATAAGTCTGGTCCAAGCCTTGAAGCCGCAGACCGCCGATTTTGAGGTTCGCGCTTTGGCCCGAATAAAAGTCCGGCAGGAGCGAGACATACAGCGACTGCGACGACGTGGAAATGTACGCTTCCTGAAAGTCTACGGTGAACTTCGGATTAAACGAGTACTCGATGCGCCGCCCGGCGAAATACTTCTGCACGGAGTTCTGCCGGAACGTAGACAAAAACTGCGTGAAGCGGTAGTCATGCCCAAACCGCGTCCCCAAATTAAATGGAAACGCGATCTGGAGCTGGTCCAAAGCAGGCGCATTGTCCGACACCATCGTCGCCCCGCGTGTTCCCGGCCCCCAGCGGTTGAGGAGGCGTCCGAGATTGACTTCCAAGCCCCGCCCGCCGTCGAGCGTCAGGTACGCTTCGTTGATCGCCGAGAAGTCATGCGGCCCTTTGTCGTTGTCGAACACGCGGCGGCTGTCTTCGGGCCAGTTCGACGCCGACAGCGCGTAGCGCAGATTGGACTTGAGATTGCCGAGCGCCGTCACCCGGTACACCCCGATGGCTCCCGTGTTCGGCTGTCGGTCGCCGCCCGTCTTGAGCCTGACTTCCGGCTGGACGTAGCCGCCGACCGCTACGGCATGGGACGGCGGCTCCGGCTCGGCGTCGTTTAAATCAACGCCCGCACTTTGAAGCTCCGGCTGCAAGCTTTCCACTGCCGCGTGCAGGGCCGCTGCCGCCGTGCCGTCTTTTTGCACGGCTGCCAGATGTGCGGGGTCGTCCTGCACGAGATGGGTCAGAAGGCGGGCTAACTGACCGCGCGTGTAGAGCGTGTCGCCGAGAAAATCTTCCGGCGTCTCGTCAGCGCCGAACGCTTGGGCCTGGGCAAGCGCGGCAAACGAGTCCCGCAGCGTGCTTCCTTCCGGCACAATGTCGGTTGCAGCGGCAAGCGCCGGGCGACAGGCTGCGCCGCACAGGGCGAGGCCGAGGGCGGCGAGGGGCAGAGCAAGGCGCGGGGAAAGTTTCATAAGCCCTTGCATTGTAACATACAGGCGGGAGCGTGTCAACGGCGGGGCAGGGAAAGAAGAGGTAACGGAAGTGCAGGATACGGAAGTGCAGGATATATGGGACGAGGGCGTAAGCACGAGGGCATGAATGCCCTCGCTGGAGAGCGCAGACGCTAAGGCCCCACCTGCGCGGGACAAGAACGGATTATCCGCCTCTTCCGCCACGCAGGTGGCGGCTTGGCGCTTCGCCCCTCAGCGAGGGCGTTCACGCCCTCGTGCTTACGCCCTCGTTTCTTAAAACCCTCAATTTACGCTATAATACAAGAAAGGAGCCGCCCGCCATGCTTCAGCACGAACAAACCGACCCGCCTGCCGTTTCGCCGACCATTCCGCTGCCGGTTACGGCTGCCGACGCCCGCGTCACCCCCGATGAGCTGAACGCGGCTCTCAAAGCGCTGGAAGACCAGCAAAGCAATACCGTCGCCATCGGCTCCGTCGTGGATGAGCTGCGTCTCAATGCCACGCCCGAACAGATTTGGGAGCAGGTACAAAGGCAGCGGACGCAGGCAGCAACGGCCCAAGCTTCGTCTGTTCAAACTCAAGCCTCGTCTGTTCAAACTGCTGTGCCGCCGATGATTGCCCGCTCACGTCGCCAGGTCCGCTGGCTGGTCGCTTTAGCTGCCGTTGCTTGCCTCGTCTTCGGCGGGAGCGAGATGATGAACAGTTCTACGAATACGTCAGGGGGTGTCAAGATTTCGGGTCAAACGCTTACCATGAGTGGCGATGGGGTAACCGGGCCGTTTCAGGTGCAGGGCAAAGATGTTGTCATCTCAGGTAACGATGATGTAATCGTACTGCATGGAAAGGCGCGGTCCGTGACGGTGACCGGGTCGGACAACAAGCTGCGCGGTGACGAGCCGAAGACGTTTAGCCTGCCTGGAGACGATAACGATGTTGAGTGGGCAGGAACAAAGTGAACCGATTTTGACGGCTTTTCAGGTATACTAAGGGTCTATGTCTCAAACTATCACACAGGATCACCTGCGAAATATCGCGATTATCGCGCACGTTGACCACGGCAAGACGACGCTGGTGGACGGAATGCTCAAGCAAGGCGGCGTTTTTCGGACCAATCAAGTCGTCGCCGAGCGCGTCATGGACAAGATGGACCTGGAGCGCGAGCGCGGCATCACCATTGTCTCGAAGCACACGGCCATTACCTACGGCGACACTAAGATCAACATCGTAGACACGCCCGGACACGCCGACTTCGGCGGCGAAGTCGAGCGCGTGATGACGCTGGTAGACGGTGTTCTGCTGCTGATTGACGCGGTCGAAGGTCCCATGCCCCAGACCCGGTTCGTGCTGTCCAAAGCGCTTCAAGCCGGGCATAAAGTCGTGGTGGTCGTCAACA
>CAXSFV010000022.1:0-58904 GCA_964236795.1 uncultured Armatimonadales bacterium
CGCAGCAAGGACAGAGGGCGCAGCAAGGACAGAGGGCGCAGCAAGGACAGAGGGCGCAGCAAGCAGCGCCCCTACGGGGTCTTCTCCGGCTCCCCAGAATTGGGGCGGGGGGGCTTTCCTTCTTCCGGCTACGGCCCGGCAAGGCGGTGGCCGATGAAGAGTCTGACCATTCTCTTCCTGCTCCTGCTGACCCTGCCCGTCTTCGCGCAGACAGCGCCGGCGCCGGGTGTTACGATTGTCGCGCCGGCGCAGAACGCCCTGCTGGAAAGCGGCGTGACCACGGTTGTCCTGCGGTTTCCTGCCGGGCAGAATGTCACGCTGACAGTCAACGGCGTCAAAGCCGACCCAAAGCTGATTGGGCGCACCGAAACCAGCGGCGCTTCGGGCCTGACGACGCAGACCTGGTACGGCGTCGTCTTAAAGAACGGCTTGAACACGCTGACGGCGGAGACGGCGGGAGAAGTTCGGGACACGCGGCAGGTGGAAGTCCAGTCCGCGCCCGCCAAGATCACCCTGCGGGCATTGGGGTCGCATCTGCCCGCCAATGGCCGGGCGACGCTAACGCTCGAAGGCACGCTTTTGGACGACAAAGGCCGCTTGTCTCAAAAGACCGAGAAAGTGACACTGACGGCGAAAGCGGGCGACTTCGTCGGCACGGATGCCGATTTGGACCAGCCCGGCTTTCAGGTGAAAGCCGTCAATGGACGGTTCACGGCGACGCTGCGGTCGGCAGTTCAGGCCCAGACGGTTCCCCTTCGGGCCGCCACGGCGGCGGGACTGGAAGCGTGGACGCAGGTGGAGTTCACGACCGACCTGCGCCCGTCCATCGCCACCGGCATTGTGGACCTGCGCGTCGGCAGCCGCCGCTCGGACTTTGACCAGCCGATCCAAGACTACGGCAGCCCCGACATCGGCAATGGGACGCAGGCGCACCTGCGGTCATCGGTCTTCGCCACAGGCAAAATCGGCGACTATCTGTTTCTCGGCGCGTACAACACCAACCATGCGCTGAACCAGACTGCGAACGGGCCGAGCAGCCTGGGCCGGGACACGCAGACTGCCGACAACCCGTACCCAATCTACGGCGACAGCTCGACTTCGTATGCACTGGCCCAGTCGCGGGACAATCTGGCCCTGCGCTTTGAAAAGAACCAGAACTATTTTCTGTGGGGCGATTACGGCACAGAAGAGTTCGCCGGGCCGTCCCAGCAGCTCACAGCGGTCTCGCGGGCGTTCCATGCCTTGAAAGCAAACTTCCGGTCGGGAGCCTTGCAGTCTACGGGCTTCTACGGCGACAACGTCCAGGGCTTCCAGCGCGACGGCATCGCCCCTGACGGCACCGGCGGCCTGTATTTCCTGTCCCACCGGCCTTTAGTCTACGGCTCGGAAGCCGTCTTCTTTGAGCTGGAAGACATCAACCGGCCCGGCACGGTTTTGGAGCGCACGGCGCAGGCGCGAAGCGCAGATTACGAGATTGATTACGACCGGGGGACGCTTTTGTTCCATCAGCCGGTGCTGCGGACCGAAGTCGGGCCGGACGGTCAGGCGCTGGTGCGGCACATCATCGTGACGTACCAGTACGAGACCGGCGGGGGCGGGGCCAGCGTCTACGGCGGACGCTTTGCCTACCATTTCGACGGCAGCGGCACGGCGCAGAATGATCTGCTCGGCATAACCTACCTGCACCAGAACCAGGGCCTGCGGCAGTTTGATTTGTCCGGCATTGACACGGCCCTGCCGCTCGGCAGACTCGGCTCGCTGACAGCGGAATATGGGCATTCGTCCAGCAACTCCGACTTGCTCGGCGCGGTCAGCGGCTCGGCCTATCGCCTCAATGCCAATCTCGCTTTAGGCCGAGGCATCGCGGTCACGGCTTACGGGCGGCGCACGGACACGGGCTTTTCGAATGACGCCGCCGAAAGCTTCACGCCGGGCCAGACCCGCTACGGCGGCGACCTTTCCGCGCCGCTTTCGCCGACGACACGGCTGCGTGTGTCGGCGGATGTCGAGAATAACAAGGGGCTTGCGCCCCAGCCCGTAGGCACGCTGCTTGGCGTCCTAGACCCCGGCGACGCACCAGCGGCGGGAACGCCGGTCAACAATACTTTGCAGACGGTCTCGGTCGGCATAGACCAGCAGATCCGAAAAGCGCAGCTTTCGGTCGGCCTGACCAGCCGCCGGCGCACGGATGCGATTGCGGGTTCCAGCTTGGCAGGCAATTCCAGCCAGCTTGAAACGCGGCTGAATGTCCCGCTCCAAAAAGACGTGTCGCTGCAGGCGCAGAACGAAACGTCTCTGTCGTCTGGCACCGACGCGGTCTATACCGACCGAACGCTGGTCGGCGTGGCGTGGAAGGCAAAGCCCGGCGTGGACGTTCGTTTATCGCAGCAGTTCTTCGGACGCGGCCAATACTCAGGCCATTCCGTGACGGCTTTGGAAGCCGGCGCCGAACACAAAGGCCGCGACGGGACCCAAATGTCCGAGCGGATGACGCTCACAGGCGGCGCGGGCGGCATCAACTTGCAGCAGTCGCTCGGCCTCGGCAAACGCTGGGCGCTTGCGCCGGGGCTGGCCGTCAACCTCGATTACGAGCATGTCAGCGGGGCATTCTTCGGGCGCACCGGGGCGGGCAATCGCTACGCCCAGCCGTATGCGGCCGGGCAGAGCGTGTCGTCGCTCGGCGTCGCTTCGGGCGGCAGCGGCGCGGCGGGCCTAGAATATACGCGCCCCGGCATGTTCAAGGCCAGCGCCCGGTATGAAACGCGCTCCTCGCTCGGCGGCAGCAACACCGTCATTACCGGCGGGGCGGCGGGCAAAATGACCGACGCGCTCTCCGCGCTTCTCGCGTACCAGGAAGCGTCGTCGTCCAACCAACTGCTCAGCAGCCTGGGGCGCACCAGCACGCTGCGCTTGGGACTAGCCTACCGCGATCCGTACCGCGACCAGTTCAACGGCCTGCTGCACTTTGAGTCCCGGCGCAACCCGTCCACCATTCCCGACACCATTCTGCTCGGCAGCGGCACCGGCTCGCGGGAGCAGTTGTTCGCCGCCGAAGGCATCTACGCCCCGGAGTGGCAGTGGGAGTTTTACGGGAAGCTGGCCCGGCGCGACTCAGCTTCGTTTCTAGCGTCCGACTATTCCGCTGCAAGCCGGATTGACCTAGCGCAGACGCGCGTGACCTATCGGTTTCGAGAGAACATGGACTTTGTGGCCGACCTGCGCTGGATCGGAGAGTCGGAGGCAGGCTATTCCAGTCACGGGCTGGTGCTGGAAACGGGCTACTACGCGACCCCTGACCTACGGCTCGGCCTCGGCTACAGCTTTGGACGTGTCGGTGACCGGGACTTTACCGGCTCCTCATCGTCGGGCGGCCTGTTCCTGCGGCTGACGGCAAAACTGAACCAGATCGGCGGCGGCTTCGGCGCCGAGCGGAACGCTTTAAGCGATGCCGGCGCCCCGGTACCGCCCTACAAGCCTGCGCCGACCGGCAATGCGTCCGCCCCGCTGTCTCTGCCGCCGGCGGAGCGGGGGGATTAGAGACCTCACCCGGCAGCTTGCTGCCGGGTGAGGTGCTTCCACGATGACTACAGAAACCCCGCAACATTGCCAGTATAAAACTATGACACTGAGACATTTTTGGTTTCTTTTATTCTGCCTGACGGCGGCTCTGTGTGCCGCACCGTCTGCGTTCGCTTCCGGCAGCCGTGACCTGTACCCGCAGAGCGATGAAGGCAAGTTCCAGGCGGCCCGCGCCAACTTGGAATGGCGCACGAACACCTACGGTAACCTGCTGCTGCGGCGCACTTTGCTCCATGTCTACGCGACCGCCGGCGAGTACATTCTTGTCGGCTCTTCGGCAGTCGGGGTCGGCAGCGGCGATGTGCTGATCTACAATCCGGGCCGCGTCACAGGTCCCATCGGCAACGAGACAGTCCCGGCGACGGCGGACTTTCAGGCGTCATCCCAGTCCGGCACGGGCCAGATTACGAGCCGCGCTCTGGAGCTGGCCGGGCCGCGGAGCGCCGACGGCACCGGCAACACGTCCGGGTACGCACCTGCTTCCTTTATTGCTCCGCAGACCGGCATTTACTCGGTGGTGTTTTATGGGCCGGCCGGCGGCAACTCCAGCAGCGACGGCAGCGTTCAGAGCGACATCCCGCTGACAAACGCCGGTGACTTCAGCACCGGCCAGGGCAGCAGCGTCGCGGCGTGGGATGTCACCGTCCGCGACTCAGCGGCTTCGACCACGGACGTGACCGGCCGCGTGTTTGCGTACTATTTGGCGCTGTTCGCCGGCGGCAACGGCCGCTCTTTGTACGGCAATTTTTACGCGGCGACGACCGACGGCTACCAGTACCAAGTTTCGCTCAACGGGGTGGACCCGGCTGGGTTCATCATTTACGGCAACCAGGTCGGGTTCTACGACAGCGACGGCGCTTCGCCGCTGTACCATGATGTCGTCAGCAATGTCAATGGCAGCGGCCAGGTATACCCCATCAAGGGCGGATGCAGCCTGGCACTGCCGTCATACCCGTTATTCTTCCGCCCGCCCGCAAACGAAACCCTCCTGGCGGCAGGAGTCGCGACCGCACCGACCGATCCGGTCCTCAGCGCCCTCAGCTTTTCCGGCACGGCGGGCAGCAACAACAGCCGGATCGGAACCGGCGGGACATTCCACTTTTCCAGCAACATGAGCGCGGTGTACGACATCATTATCAGCCGCGACAACGCAAACTTCGACCCGACCCTGCCCGGAAATCGCCGCCTGCGCGGGGTCCGGCCCTCCGGCGCAAACACCGTCACCTGGGACGGCAAAGACAACAGCGGCGCAAACTTCCCCGTCGGCACCGGCTACGGGATCAAGGCGTCCATCCATGCCGGGGAGTACCACTTCCCCCTGCTCGATGCCGAGAACAGCACGCAGGGCGGGCCAAACGTTTCCCTGCTCAACCACGCCAATGCAAACGGCAGCTCCTACACAGCCGGCTTCTACGACGACCGGGGCTACATCACTCTCAACGGCACAGATGTCACAAACAGCGCGACGCCCGGCACGGCGGGCGTCGGCGTCAAGCTCGGCGGCATTGACCCACCTTCAGTCATCAACGCCGACCCGGTGAGCGGCTTCGACATGGCAGGCAGCCAGCGGGCTTACGGGCAGACCGGCAACAACGGCAACGCAAACACCACCGATCAAGGCTCGTTCGGCGATACCAAAGGTCTGGATTTGTGGACCTATTTCCCCAGCCCTGCCCAGTCGTCCACGCTCAATATTCAGGGGCCGCCGACGCTGCTGCTGGTCAAGCGGATTACCGCCGTCAACGGCGTCAACCAGACCGGATTTGACGATGACCCGAACACGACCGACGACAACAGCCCATACTGGCCCGCCCCCAGCGCGACCTACCTGCGCGGCGTTCGCTCGGTCGCAAACGTCAAGCCCGGCGACGAACTAGAGTATACAATTTACTTTGTGGACACCAACGGCCCGGCGTCGAACATCACGCTCGCCGATGTCCTGCCGGCGAACACGATTTTTGAGACGACCACCTACAACGGTTTGACCCCGACCGACGGCGGCACGGCCGGCGCGGACTCCGGGATCGCCCTCGCCCTCAGCGCGTCCGCCCTGCCGACCGCACCGACCAACTACCTGTCCAACGTCGCCGATGCCGACCGGGGGGTATATGATACAGCCAACACCAAAGTCACTGTGGTTTTTGCCAGCCTGCCCGCCGCTACCGGCTCCGGCGCCCCGGCAAACTCCTACGGCTTTATCCGCTTCCGTGTCCATGTGCGCTGAAAAGCTCTTGTTCTCGGAAGCACCACTCCCGGACCTCGTGTAAAGAAGAACACACTCGGTCAACCCGTGCCGATGAGGCACCGGACGGGGGGTTTAAGTCAGGGACAACAATAACGCGCATGCCGGCGGCGAGAGCCGCGAGAGCGCCGGGCTCAGAATCCTCCAGAGCCAGGCAATTTACGGAAGGAAGCGCGAGACGCTGCGCGGCTAACAGAAAGATGTCGGGCGCCGGCTTGCCCCGTGCCACCTCGTCCCCCGTGACGATGGCGTCAAATCGGCCGGCTAAATCTCCTAAACAAAGCACGGCATCGGGTCTCGAAGAAGAAGTCGCGATGGCTTTGAGCAGCCCGTCTTCCTCCAACTGATTCAGCAGCTCGTCTAGGCCCGCCTTCTGCGGGACGCCAATGTCCCGGACGTGCCGCTCCCAAAGCTGACGACAGCGGCTTCTGAACTGAGGGTAATCCGCCCCAAAGGTTTCCATCAGAGCATCGCGCCAAGCGGGAATGCTGCGGCCGATAAAAGCGGCATGCATCTCATTGCTGAAGCGGTAGCCGAGTTCCAGCGCGGCCTGCTGCATGGAAGCCCAATAAATTGGCTCGGTATCCAGCATCAGGCCGTCCATGTCGAAAATGACGCCGCTTAAAGTTTGAGGCATGACTCGGCGGCCAGTCGAAACAAGCTTTCCCGCGCGGAACGGTGACTGTTCCAGCCCCGGTCGTTCCAGACTGCCCCGCCGAGATCGTCGCCGCCGTAGAGAAGCTGGCCGAACTCGACTCCGCGAAACTGGGCCACGGCAAAGAAGGCGGCGGCTTCCATCTCGACGCATAGGCAGCCTTCAGCCTTGCGGCGCTGGATTTTGCCGGGCGTCTCACGGTAAAGCGCGTCTGTCGTCCAAGTCTTGACACGCCGGTAGTTGACGCCCTCCGAAACCAGCACGGCTTCAATGGCCGCAACCGCGCTGGGAGAAGCGTGGGCTTCGCGGCTCGGCGGCAGGTAGTGGTAGGAGGTCCCCTCGTCACGGACCGCCGCATACGGCACAAGAATCTGGCCCAGCGTGACCGCACTGTCAAGCACCCCGCAGCCGCCGCAGGCGATAAACTTGGTGCAGCCGAGCGCAATGACTTCTTCTAGCAGCCCCGCCGCCAGCGGTGCGCCGAGGCCGGGATGGAACACCGCCAGCCGCTGCCCTTCAAATGCCATCTCGTAAATGGGATGCGGCCCGATCTCGCTCCGCAGGGTATGCAGAAGCGTCGCCCCTTCTTCCTGCTGAAGCCGCTCGATCACGTCTTGAAAAAAGCACACGACCGCGTGCGCCGGAACATCTCTTGCCGCATGGATACGCTTCGGCTCAATCAGGGCTTCCTGGGCCGGGTCAAATTCCAGTATCGGGTATGGGCTGTTCATCATTGCTGGCTGCCCCCTTGCTGCCAGGCCACCACTGCGTTTGCGTAATCGTCCGGCGTCAGGGCAAAAATTAGTGTGCCTCGCAAGGCCCCTGCCCCATCGCGGACATCATTTCGGAGATGCGCTTCCTGTCTGAAGCCGAGACGCTTTGGGACTGCGCTGCTGCGCGTGTTTTCAGGATCGCACCGAATTTCGACGCGGTTTGCGCCGAGCGTCTCAAACGCGAACCGGCACAGCACTTGGACGGCTTCGGTCACATAGCCCTGCCCCCACGCGGAAACGCGCAGCCAGTAGCCGATCTCAAACGACGGCACAGTCCAGTCAATCCGGTGCAGGCCGCTGCCGCCGAGATACCGGCCTGTCTCGCGGTCCCAAATTCCGACCATCAAATCTTCCCGCAGCAGCCAGCGGGCCGCGCCCCGCCGGGCCGCTTGTTCGCTGTCGCTCGGTGCAAGTGTCTTTGCTGCCCAGGGCAGCCACGGGCTGATCTCGGCGCGGGACTCTTCCACGGCCTCAAAGATCGCCGCGCCGTCGCCGGGGCGCGGCGGGCGGATCAGAATACGCTCGCCAATCAACTCATCGGGCAGGTCACGCAGGATCGGCGGCGTCATCGGTTCCATTTTACTTTTCCTCTTTATTCTCTTTCTCTCACGGCGGCGCAGACAACAGTGACTTGCAGCGCGATCATCCGCCGCACATGCGCCCCATCTTCGGCAAACTCTTCAAACCCCCGCATCGCGGACACCAGAACATGAGCCAGCTCTTCCGGCGTGCTCTGAAGGGCGGACGCGGCGACCGGCTCCGTCAGCAGCTCCGCAAGAAACGCCGCGAAGCTGGCGTACATCTCCCGAACCGGCGCAAACGACGGGTCGAACAGGTCTTTGGAGTCCGGGTGGACTTCGGCCAAGTCGAAGCCGTGCGCCCCCCACTTCTCGCAGCAGAAGTGCAGCTTCTCCTCCAAAGTGGGGAACTGCGGCAGCGTCCAGCGGTACTCTTGCAGCGCCTCCTCGCTCAGATGCTTCAGCACCGCCGCGAAGATGTCGTCTTTGCGCGGGAAAACAAGGTAAAGCGCAGGCCGGGAAATCCCGGCGCGTTCGGCGACATCCCGCATGGTGGTCCGGGCATAACCATACCGAAGAAAAACATCTGTTGCGGCCTCGATGATCCGGGCTTCTTTGCTCACTTGCTTGTTGCTTTCCTACTTGTTGCGGCGTCGGCCGAAGAAAATGATACCCGATGTTCACGTCTCCCTTGAGCTCTTGACACTTTAATAACAAAATGTCATAATGTCCAAAGTCGTCCGCAGAGGGAGAAAAAGATGCCTGTTGTTTTTGTTCATGGCGTGCCGGATATGTTTCATGTGTGGGACGCCGTCCGTGAGCGTCTGCCCCGGACGGACAGCGTCGCCCTAGCCCTGCCGGGCTTCGGCTGTCCGGTTCCCGATGGCTTCGCGGCTACCAAAGAAGAATACGCCGACTGGATCATCGCCCAGCTTGAACACTTTGCAGAGCCGGTCCATTTAGTCGGCCACGACTGGGGCTGCCTGTTGACAGCACGGGTCGCCTCGCTCCGGCCTGACCTCGTGCGGACATGGGCGGCGGGAAGCGGCCCGGTTTCCGCCGCTTATCAATGGCACCCGCTGGCAAAGATCTGGCAGACGCCGGTGGTCGGCGAGGCATGGATGGCTACTCTTGACCCCGACGGCTTCAGCCGCCAGTTGGAAGACTACGGCATTCCTGCTCAGACCGCGTCTGAGACGGCGGGCCGGATAGACCCGCTGATGAAAGACTGCATTCTGCGCTTGTACCGCTCCGCCGTCCATGTCGGGCGCGAGTGGGAACCGGACCTTGCTAATGTCACCGCGCCGGGCCTCGTCTTTTGGGGCATTTCCGACCCCGCCTGCCCGGTCGAGTTCGCTGACCGCCTCGGCACGGACACAAAAGCGCGGGTCGTGAGGCTCGACTGCGGCCACTGGACCCCGCTTCAGAAGCCGGGCGAAGTCGCGCAGGCATTGCGGGCACATTGGACGCAATAACTTGGGAGAACAAAACAATGCAAACTACTGAAATCAACATCGAAGCGGTTCTCGAAGCCGCCGAAGCCATTCCCGAAGCCAGTCCGGTCGTCATGCTCAATTTAGTGCGCTACAACGAACGCGCCGACTACGGCGGCCGCACTGACCTCCCAGCGTGTTCCGGGCAGGAAGCGTATTTACAGCGGTACGCGCCCGCGTTCAACGCAGTCGCGGCGGCGGAAGGCGTCACCGGCATCCAAGTTTTGTATCTAGGAAGCGTCGCCGCCGCACTCGCCGCCCCGGACGGCGAACATTGGGACAACATCGTGCTGGTGCAGTATCCCAGCTTCGCCGCCTTCCGCGCCGTCACCGAAAGTGCGAAGTATGCAACGGACGCCCTACCCCATCGCAAAGCCGCCCTCGCCGACTGGCGGCTGATTGCAACCAACCAAATCACTCGGCCCGGCTAGGCGAGGAACGGCGGAGGCAAAATTCCTGCCTCCGCCTTTTTACTTGCCTTTGTCAGTCTTTGAACGGATCATGTTCGTTTTCGCCGGCCATTGCGACCCCAAGCGGGGTCAGCGTGTGCAGGATGCGAACTGAATTGCGGTGGTAGGCCAGCACTTCCGGCAGGCGCTTGTATGCCTGCGGGCTTTCGTCCGTGCCGGCACCCCGCAGCTCGACACCCAGCTTGCCGATCCAGTCCATCATCATCTCGCGGGAGACCAGGCCGGGCGCGATGACCTGCTTGGTCTTGTAGTTGATCTTGCCGCGTGCCTGCGTCCGGCTCATCGCGCGGCCCGCGCCATGCACCGTCGAGTGCAGGGCGTCGTCGGCTTCCTGCGACGCCACGCCTTCCAAGATGATCGAATGGTCCCCCATGCTGCCGCCGACAAAGCCGCGCTGACCGGGAAAGGCCGGGGTCGCTCCTTTGCGGACAACAATCAGCTCGCGGCCACCGTGGGATTCCACCCAGCCGAAATTGTGATGGTTGTGGACCGACTCGACGACCGACGCACCGAGCATGGACGCGATTTTGTCGCAGACCCAGTCCCGGCCTGCGTAAGCATACCGGCCCGCCAAGACCATGTGGTCGTAGTAGTCCCGACCTAAATCCAAGTCCATCGCCAGCACCAGCGGCTCGGCGTCCATGCTGTCCGACGCGCCGCCGGCTTTCAAGAAGTGCGTGGCGGTCTTGTGGCCCAGCCCGCGCGAGCCGAAGTGGACCCCAACCCAGGCCCGGTCCTGCTCGTCGCTGAATAGGTCTACATAATGGTTCCCGGAGCCGATCGTGCCGAGCTGCCCCTGCGCCATCTGCTTGAGCGGCTTCAGCAGGGGGCCGCGCCAGAGGTCGCTGTCAAAGAGGGGGTGATCGGTTGGGCCGTCATTGCTGTTTTTCCGGCCGACGCCGAAGTCCAGTGTGCGCCAGACATCGTCCATAATGGCTTTGAGGTTGCCGCGCACTTCTGATGCCGGGATGTCAAGCAAACAGGCTTTGTTTCCGCAGCCGATGTCGAAGCCGACCGCCGACGGGCTGATATGGCCGTCATACGCCAGGACGCCGCCGATGGGGACGCCGTAGCCCTTGTGGCCGTCGGCAGCCAGCACCGCGCCTACGACCGCCTCATGCGCGGCGGAGCGTTTAATCTGCGCCAGCGTTGCTTCATCGTGGTCGCCAAAAATCTTGATGTCTTCGATGTTCATAATTGTATCTTTTTCCGCTTTCGGAATGTGCGCCCGGAATCGGTCTCGGTCTCTCAGAGTTGTCCTTTAAAGACAAAAACGGCCCCAGGCGGGGTGCCTGGAGCCGGTTGCGGTGTTCTTGAGGGGTAGAAGAAGTGTCAGGGACATCTTTCAGCGCGAACAAAAACAAGCACAAGCGGCAACGCGGCGGCAGGCTGCTGGAGCAGGGACTGCCGGCGATACGAGGCGGGTTGATGCTGGTTTTTGGCGCGAGTAAACATGATGTTAGGGATAGTCTAGCATAAGAAGAAAAGCTTTGTCAAGCGGTGAGTTCAGAAACCGAGCGCGAGGCCGTCGGTGCGTGGGTCGGAGCCGCCGAGCAGAACGCCGTCGGGGTCGCGGGCAATGATCTGGGACGCACAGGACCCCGACCAGGCCCCGCCGACGGCTAGTGCATGGCCGCGCCGCCGCAGCTCGTAACAGGTGTCGAGCGGCAGGCGGTCTTCGACCGCGAGCTGGAGGCCGCCGCCGGGCAGGTCGTGCCATTTTGGGCTTTCAATCGCTTCCTGCGGGCTGCGCCCGTGGTCTATCATCTGCGTCACGGTCTGCAAGTTGGTCTGCACCTGCACGTCTGCCCCCGGCGTTCCGCCCGCCGTCCAGAACTCGCCGTCCCGAAACAGCATCCAGGTGTTGAGCGTATGGATCGTCTTTTTGCCGGGCGCGAGGACGTTCGGGCTTTTCGGGTCTAGGCTAAAGCCGGTCATGCGGTTGTTCAAAAGAACGCCGGTGCCGGGAACGATGACCCCGGAACCGTAACGGTGGAAAACGCTTTGAATCCAGGTGACCGCGTTGCCGTGGCGGTCCATGACGCAGAACGAGGTCGTGTCCGAGCCGCCGTCAATGGTCGGCAGACGGCCCGGCGCGTACTGCGAGGCTGCAACGGGATTGATCCGCTTGCGCTGGTTCGCCGCGTGATCTTTCGAAAGCAGCGCAGCCAGCGGCATTTCTGGAACATCGCCGAGATAGGCATAACGGTCGGCGAAGGCTAGCTTCTTTGCTTCGGCCATCAGATGCACGGTGTCCGGGCCTTCGGGGTCCAGCGCGGCCAGGTCGTATCCTTCCAAAATGTTCAGCATTTGCAGCAGCAGGCAGCCCTGCGAGACCGGTGGCTGCTCCGTCACCGTAACGCCCCGGTAAGTGGTCTGGATCGGGTCGGTGATGAGTGTCCGGTGCGCGGCGAGATCCGCCGCCGTGAAGAAGCCGCCCTGCTCGCCCGAATAGGCCAGCAGCTTTTCGGCAAACGCACCCTCGTAGAATGCCGCGCGTCCGCCGCTTGCGATTTGCCGCAGGGTCTCAGCCAGCGCCGGCTGGTACAGGGTCGCGCCGGGACGCAGCGTATCCGGCACAAGCGCCGCCCCTGACTCCGGGAACGCCTCCCAAAGCATTCGGTGCGCCCGCAACGTCTCGGTCTGACGCGCCGGAGTCGCGTAGCCGTCTTCCGCCAGCCTAATCGCCGGGGCAAGAACTTCCGTCGCCGTCATCGTCCCCCAGCGTCCCAAAAGCGTCATCCAGGCGTCTACCGCGCCGGGAACTGCCGCCGACCGGATGCCGCGCTCCGGGATCGCGCCGCTCATTGCGCCCGTTGTGGCAAGGGCCGGGGCGACGCCGCTGCCGTTCAGCGCGGACAGCTTCCCGGCGGGCGCATCCCAGATTTGGGCGAACGCATCGCCGCCGACCTGGGAAGACTGCGGCTCCATCACAGCCAGGGCCGCGCCCATTGCCACGGCGGCGTCGGCGGCGTTGCCCCCGGCCCGCAGGATTTCAATGCCGATCAGCGAGGCATTCGGGTTTGCCGAGGCGGCCATTGCGTTCCGGGCCATTCGGAGCGGCGTGCGTGTTTCCATAGTTTTGTTCCCTGCGTGATTTATCAAGCACTGTGGTATAATAACACCAACAGAACGGACAGAGGCCGGTTGCGCCCGGCCCCTGCCCGCCGTCAGGCTACTTTTCTAGTAGCTGATGGATCGCAGCAATTGTTGACGCGATTGCCGCGATAATCTGTGCAATCACTCTGATTTTCAGAGCGATTCGGTGGATTCCTTGCTTCAAGAAGCATCACCTCCTTTCAGCAAGATTGAAAAGGCAGCCCGGCCAGGCTGCCTTTTCGTTTGTATTCTATCAGAAGTCTTGGGATAACGCAACAGCGCCCTTCTCCAAGAAAGAGAAGGGCGCTGCGGGTTGGGCGGCTGACGTTAAGAAACGGCAGGGCGCTTGGCGCGGGATGCTCGCGGCGGGCGAACAATCGGCGGGGCGGACGGGTTGCCGTGAGTCACGCGGTTGCGGCCTGCTTCTTTTGACTGATACAGCGCGGCGTCGGCGCAGCCAGTCAGCGAGTCAGGTGTCGGCGTGTTCAGCGACAGGGTGCCGACCCCGACGCTGACCGTAATGGAGCGCTTTTCCCAGTCGCCGCCGGCAATCGCCGCACGAACCCGCTCGGCAATTACCAGCGACCCGGCTTCGTCGGTGAACGGCAGAATGACCGCGAACTCCTCACCGCCGTACCGCGCCGCCATATCCGTATCGCGGGCGGTGCGCCCCAGCGCCTCGGCGACGCTCCTCAGCACGGCATCGCCGGCGGGATGGCCGAAGGTATCGTTGTACTGCTTGAAGTGGTCTACGTCCAGCAGCAGCAGGGACAGCGGCTGATGGTAGCGGACAGCGCGGGCGTGTTCTTCCGCCAGCTTCGCCCCGAACGTCCGGCGGTTCTTGAGGCCCGTCAGGCCATCAGTGGTCGCCAGCGTTTCAAGTTCTTTGTTTGTCTCCTCCAATTGGCTTTTTTGGAATTCCAAAATTACCATATAGTCTTTGATCTGCTGCTCGGCCTTTTTCTGCTCGGAGAGGTCGTGCCAGACGGACATCAGGACCGACCGGTCGCTGAGTCTTACCTCGGTCAGCATGACTTCCACTGGGAACTCGGTGCCGTCCGCCGCCCGCCGGGTCCATTCAAAGCGATGGGAGCCGTTCTGCCGGGCCAGGGCAACCATTTCCGCGCCCTTCTCCGCCGACAAACGACCGTCAGGCTGACGCTCCGGCGACAGCCGGGCCGGATGAACGCCGATCAGCTCCTTTTGGTCGGTGCAGCGCATCATGGTCACCGCTGCCGCATTGCAGTCAATGATGCCGCTATCGTCAAACAGCAGGTGCGCGTTTGAGGACTGCTCGAACAGCACTCGGAACCGCTCTTCCGACTGAGCGCGTTCAGTGATGTCAAACGAGACGCCAATAATCCCACAGACCGCACCGCTTTGATCCCGCTGCGGCTTCAGATCGACATGCAGGCAAAGCGCCCCAAACTGGGTATCATACGAGACCGTCTCGCCCGCCAGGGCGCGGCGGATGCTTTCCATCACTGCGGGATCGTTGCCGCTGAACTCATCCACCGACCGGCCCACGGCTTCGCCCGGCGCGAGGCCCAGCGCCGCGAGGCCGGCGCCTTCCGACAGCGTGAGGAGGCCGTCGGTGTCTGCGGCGTAGAGGATGACCGGGGCGCTGCTCAGAACCGCCCGCATGGCCTCCTCGCCGCGCCGCAGCGCTTCTTCCAGGGCTTTGCGCTCGGTGATGTCCTGAGCGTTGCTGAGGACCTGCCAGGCAGTCCCATCCGGCCGGCGCTTGAAAACCACTTCCCGTTTCCACAGCCAGCGGTACTCGCCGCAGGCGTTTTTTGCCCGGTACTCGAACTCGGCGACGGCGCCGTCTTTCAGAGTCTGGAAGCGTTTGAGATGGGCCTGCATACGCGGCAGGTCGTCGGGATGAATCACGGCCGCCAGAAAACCCGCTCCGAGTGCCGCGAGTTGTTCCGACGTGTACCCCAGCAGCTCGGTTACATTACGATTGGCATACACGTTTTTATGTGTCTGCAAATCGTAAACGTAAATAATACTGGCTGAATTATCGGCAATGCTTTGGGCGAACTGCCGGCTTTCTTGAAGCGCTTCTTCCATGTGTTTGCGCCCGGAAATGTCGCGGACGGCGGCGACACGCGCCGGAAGACCGTCCCAGAGGATATTTCGTCCGCGCAGCTCAGCCCAAAAGGAAGTTCCGTCTCGGCGCCGGCAGGCGACTTCATAGCTGTCTTCGCTGCCTGCCGCAACCTTTTCAGCGATCAAAGGCAGGAACTCAGGCAGGACGACGCTGCCGGCCGTCATGCCGAGCATCTGATCTTTTGCCTCATACCCGAACAAAGAAACGAAAGCGAGGTTGGCATCCAGTACGACGCCGTTTTGGCTGACGCAAATGCCTTCAAACGCAGCATCCGACAAGTACCGCAAACGCGCTTCGCTTTCGCGCAAAGCGTTTTCCGCCTGCCGCTGCACCGTGATGTCCCGCGCAATACAGGAAGCGCCGATGATTTGGCTGCCCGCATCGTGAATCGGTGAGAACGTGAGGCCGACCGTGACAAAGCTGCCATCCCGCCGGCGGCGCACGGCGTCCAGACGGACAACCGGCTCCCCGCTGAGCAGGCGTGGGATGACCTTCTCAACATTGCCTTCGGTCCCTTCCGGCAGGAGCAGTGACGTATGCCGGCCGATGACTTCCGATTCCCGATAGCCGTAAAGGCGCTCTGCTCCAGTGTTCCAGCTCACAAGAGTGCCGTCCAGGGTGATTGCGATCATCGCTTCTTCCGATGACGCGACAATCGCGGCGAGGCGGGCCAGTTCCTGCTCAGCTCGCCGCCGGGCCGTGATGTCGTGCATGACAACGACCGCACCGAGCTTTCGGCCCTCCTTGCCGTAAATTGGCTGGCCGCTGGCCAGCACGATCCGGTGTGATCCCCCTATCGGGGCAATGACCATTTCGGCGTCGCGCACGCTCTCGCCGCTGTAGGCGCGAAACAAGGGAATTTCCGCTGTCGGCAGGGGCGTCATGCCGTCCGCGCAGAACAAATCAAAATGCTCGGCCCATTCTTCCGCCGGGAGCGGCTCTTCAGGCATTCCGTGAAACTCGCGGGCCGCCTGGTTGAACAGCGCCAGAACCCCATCGGCGTCACAGGCAACGACCCCCGATTGCAGGCTCTCCAGCATGGCCGCCTGGAACTCGCGTTCTTTTTGCAGGTCTTCCTGTGTTTGTTTCTCCGCCGTGATGTCGGTGAAGGTCAGCACGGCAGCGTAAGGCAGCGTTTCTCCGGCATGGAAGACCGGCGCGGCGCGGACCGAGAACCAAATCCGCGCCTTGCCGGGGCGCTCAATGCCTAGCACAACGCTTTCCTGCGGCAGCGCGGTGCTGATCGCCCGGACGCCGGGAAGCTCTGCTTCCGGGAAAATCTCGCCGTTTTCCTTCAAGCAGTCCCAATCCGGCCGCAGAGCTTCCCGGCCCAAAAGGTCTGCCGCCGGGACACCCAGCAGCCGCTCGGCGCCGCTGTTGCACAGAATCACTTTGCCGTCCCGGTCCTGCACCAAGTAGCCTTCCTGCAAGGCGTTGATGGAGCGCAGGAACAAGTCGCGGCTTTCCTGATGGTCCGCCAGCGCCTGCCCCATCTCTCGTTCCGCCGAGCGCAGTCCCGACAAAAGAAACCCGGACACGGCCAGGGCGCAGAGGAGGCCGGCAAGACCAAGGCGCATAAGAAGCGCCGACGCGGCATTCTGCGCCGACGCTTCGGCGGCGATCCGCCCCGTCAGCGTGTCGGCGGCGGTCCGCATGGCGTTCGCCGTCTGCCAGTTGACTTGTCCGGTCCGCGCGAGCGAGCCTCCAAAAGACTTCCAGGCCGGGTCGGTCCTGTCTACGGCTTCTGGATAGGACACATGAAGACGGCGGCGAATGTCCTGCATTGCGGCGAGCTGTGCGGGCCAGTGCGGGTCTTCCGGCAGCAGTGCCGCGTTAGGCCGAGTCGCACCGTACATCCACAAGCTGCGGTAGCGCAGGGAGCCGCTAAGATTGACGTCCTGAAACGCACGGGTCGAGCGTCCCGCAGCCAGCAGGGCCACTAGCAGCAGGGCCACCGAAACCGCACCGGCCACGGCCAGCAGCCAGACCAAAGCGCGGTGCCGGCGGCGCGAGCGGGCCTGCACATCCGGGGCCGCCGCGAAAAATTGGGAAGCGTCCAGGGGATAAAAATTGTGTCCGGTATTCATAAAATCCTGCGGCAAGTCAGTGTTAACCAAAGTATCGGCGGCATCCCGCCAAAAAAACAGGCAATCATGCTTGTCCGCTCTGGAAAATCTCAGCAAATACCGCAGGAATATCGGGCTGCTGCTTCGCGCCGGGAAGCGCCCCCCGACCCCCAACAATGGGGGAGCAATACGAAAAAGATAGCAAGCAGCATCCCTGCTTCTAACTCCCCCATTATTGGAGGCCGGGGGGAGTCTTCCCGGCAGTTCTTAGCGCAGGGGAAAGGTCATCTGCATTCCGACCGAGTGGTCTTCCGGCTGAATAAACGGCGACAAAATGAGGCCGCGCGGAGCGGACAGTTCCAGCCGGGCCGTGCCGTAGCCGAGCAGCGCCCCGGCAATCACATCCCGCCCGTAATGCCGGTGCAGGCGGATGCGCGAGAGGGAAATCAGCGTCGCGCCTGTGTACCAGAGCGGCGCTTCATGCGGGTGCAGATCGCTTTCAACCGTCGCTGCTGCAAAGGCCGCCGTGGCATGGCCGCTGGGGAAGCTGTCATGGGCATTGGAGTCGGGGCGCTTTTCGTGAAATAAGTTTTTAAACCCTTCCGAGAGCAGGGTCGCCGTGCCGATGGCATCCGCCGCCCGCAGCGCATGGTTTTTAGCATGGTCGCCGTCGGACAGAAGCGGCAGGCCGACCGCCGCCGCAAGATAAATGATGTTGCCGGAGCCGGAGGCAAAATCCGAGGCTTTGCGGGCCGGCGACTCGGCGTGTACGGGCACAGCGGCGAGAAGGCCGGCGCAGACGGCAGCGGGCCAGCAGCGGGAGAAGGAGGAAGCGCGTGGGAAAAGCAAAATGGGGTCCTATCTGGTGAAGAGAGGCACCCACCCCGGGCCCCTCCCCCATCCGCACTGGCGACTCGGAGAGCGGAAGAGAGAGGGAAGCAAGACAATCTTTTCTGACTCCCCTCTCCCGTCGCGGGGGAGGGGCCGGGGGTGGGGGCAAACTACTTGTCCTGAAGCGCAGCGACGCCGGGAAGCTCTTTGCCTTCTAAGAACTCTAAAGACGCGCCGCCGCCGGTGGAAATATGGGTCATTTGATCGGCGAAGCCCAGTTTTTCGACCGCCGCCGCCGAATCGCCGCCGCCGACAATCGTCGTGGCCGCACTGTCCGCCATCGCCTGCGCGATGCCTTTGGTGCCATTCGCAAACTGGTCGAACTCGAAAATGCCGGCGGGGCCGTTCCAGATGACGGTTTTCGCGCCCTGAAGCACAGCCGCAATGGCCTTCACCGTGACCGGCCCGGCGTCCACGCCTTCCCAGGCGGCGGGGATCTCGGTAACGGGAACGACTTTCGTGCTGAGGGTAGAGGCGTCGGTAGCGAACGGGTTGCCGTCGGCGACGGTCACGTCCACCGGCAGCATGATTTTGTCGCCGTGTTCATCTAAGAGGCGCTTGGCGAAGTCCAGATTGCTTACGTCCAGCAGCGACTTCCCGATTTCCATCCCCTGGGCCTTAAAGAACGTGTAGGCCATGCCGCCGACAATGATCAGTGTGTCCACTTTCGGCAGCAGGGCTTCAATCACTGAGATCTTGTCTTTGACTTTCGCGCCGCCGAGAATGGCCACAAAAGGCCGCGCCGGGTTGTCTACATTGGAGCCAAGATAATCCAATTCGCGCTTCATCAGATAGCCCGCGACGCCGGGCAGATGGTGCGCGACGCCTTCGGTGGACGCATGGGCGCGGTGGGCCGTGCCGAACGCATCGTTGACATAAACCTCCGCCAGCCCCGCCAGCTTCTCGGCATACGCGGGATCGTTCCCCTCTTCTTCCGGGTAAAAGCGCACGTTTTCCAGCAGCAACACGTCGCCGTCCTTGAGGCCGCCGACCAGCGCTTCCACGTCCGGCCCGACCGAGTCCGGCGCGAGCGGCACGGGTTTCCCTAAAAGCTCACTCAAACGCGCCGCGACCGGCGCGAGCGAATACTTCGGCGTCGGCCCGCCTTTCGGGCGGCCTAAGTGGGACGCCAAAATCACCCGTGCACTATGCGCGAGAAGATACTCAATCGTCGGCAGCGCGGCCCGGATGCGCCGGTCATCGGTAATTGCCCCAGTCTCGTCCTGCGGCACGTTGAAGTCCACGCGCACCAGAACGCGCTTCCCCGCCACATCCACATCCTCCACCGTCTTTTTGTTGAAGCTCATTTGTATCTCTCTCCCAGAATAAAATCACAATCGTAAAATCACAAAACAGCGCTAGTATACCCCGTGCATCGCCGGACGTGTTATAATAAGAATGATTTACGGAGGCTTGCCATGACGGTCGTTTTAGATTTGACCACTGAACAAGAAGAAAAGCTGCGGCAGGCCGCGATGATGCGCGGCCTGGATACGGACCGCCTTTTGCGGGAAGTCGTGGACGCGGCGCTGTCGAACCTTGTGCCGTCAGTTCCCCCGCAATCTATCCCTTCCCCACGCATCGCGGATCTTCACGCCGGACAAACTTGGGTCAGCGAGGATTTTGACGCCCCCCTGCCCGATAGTTTTTGGCTGGGGGAAGAATGAGCGATCCACAGCAGCCTCCGGGCGTCAGCCTTTTGCTGGATACTCATGCGTTCCTGTGGTGGGACAACGGCTCGGCCAATCTCTCCCCTCGCGTTCTTGCGCTGTGCCATGACCCAGCGGTAACTTTGTTTCTGAGTCTAGTCAGCCTGTGGGAAATTCAAATCAAGAGTGGGCTTGGCAAGTTGTCCCTGCGACTGCCGCTGCGGGACTTGGTGGCCGATCATCAGGGGAAAAACGGCCTGCGTCTGCTGCCGGTATCTCTTGACCACTTGCTCGCGCTGGATGCCCTGCCGCCGGCTCACAAAGACCCCTTTGACCGGCTGCTCATCGCCCAGGCGCAGGTGGAAGGGATAACACTGGTAAGCGCGGATCATGTTTTCGCAAGCTACCCCGTTTCGCTGATCTGGTGAATGCCCTTTGTTCCGGCAGCGAGTCTGTGGCCGTATGCCGCACGAAGCAAGGTTGATGTGACGGCTTCGTTAGAAGAAGTGGATTAACAGGCGTGTTATCATTAGGCCAGTGACCGATTTCCAGTTTTACGTTGCCGGCTTGAGTGGACAGTAAGGAGAAATAACATGAAGAAAATGTTGCCTGTGTTTATCTTGATGTTCTGGTTTGTCTTGTCGGCTCAAGCTCAACCATGCGAGGCCAAAGCTGAAACTTTCCCCTCACATACTCGTGAAGCCACAGTAAAGGCACAAACGCCGCACGAAAAAGAACTATAGACGGGATGGTTGCCGACTACCACACTCGCGCCGTGGCGCGACACATTCACGCCAGTCAAATCGCTTCCATCCAGTTCACTGACTTGCTTCACGGTCCACAACCGATATCTATGCCTACAAAGGACCCGAATCAAGTCGCAGTGCATCCTTACTTTCAACCGACTGTCACTGATCGCCGCCTCATCGCCCACTTTCTGCGAGCTTTGCGTTATGCTTACAAGCCAGAAGGGTTTATGCCGGCAATGGACACACCCTCGCTTGAGATTACCTTCAGGAAAAGTGATCGCTTTCAGCAAGGCTCGCTTAAGATTAATTTTTCTTACTTGGGGCCAGAGCTCCAAAGCATCCTGAACGAAGTGCCGGCTTACCTTGCCGCACAACTGCATCGTAAAATGCAGACGCTTGACGGTCAAGTGCGCGAGGTGGATTTTGCGACACCCAAAGTCACCGACCCTGAGAAGATCGCACAAATCATACGCGCATTGCAGCGGGTCAAGCCAATCGCGTTCAGCGTTTATGGAAGCACTTACGATACTTTTGGACTCAGGTTGCTGCTGCGTTAAGGCCGCTCCGAAGAGGTCGTTTTCGTGCTTGAACATTCAGACGTCTCCCGCTTTGGCTCTGCTGTTTTGCCGGAGCCACTATGGAATTACTACAAATTGGTGGACCGTTGACAGCATAAAAAGAGCGCCGGAGACTAAGTCTCCGGCGCTCTTTTGTTGTCTCTCAGCAGTTGTTAGATCGCCGACTCGGAGTCGGTGCTGACGGTCGGCTCGCTCACTTCGCCGAAGCTTTCGCGCTCGGCCATCAGGGACAGGTTATCCCCGCCCGTTGTGCCGGTCATCTCGCGGACAACCGCCAGGTCGTCCTCGTCCAGCTCGCGGCTCCCCGCCCCGTGGCCGTTGCCGTTGGTGCGGCCCGCGCCGACCGCCGGGTAGCGGCGGGCGTCGTCGAGACCTTCCAAGCGCGGCTCGATGTTGCGGTACTGCGGCAGGCCCGTCCCGGCGGGAATGAGGCGTCCGATAATGACGTTCTCTTTGAGGCCGATCAGCGAGTCCTTCTTGCCGCGCACCGCCGCTTCGGTCAGAACACGGGTCGTCTTCTGGAACGACGCCGCCGACAGGAACGAGTCGGTGGCAAGGCTCGCTTCGGTGATCCCCAGCAGCAGCCAGTCGGCGGTCGCCTCGGTCCCCGGCTCGTCGCGCTCGTTGACCCGCTTGTTCGCATCAATGAACTCGAACTTGTCCACCATCTGGCCCGGCAGGAAGTCGGAGTCGCCGGCATTCTTGATGCGCCGCTTGCGGAGCATCTGCCGCGCGATGACTTCGATGTGCTTGTCGTTGATGTCCACGCCCTGCGACTTGTAGACCGCCTGGATCTCGCGGACAACGTAATTGGAGACGCCGCGAATGCCCTGGAGGTCCAAGACCTTCTGCGGGTCCAGCGGGCCTTCGGTGAGGCGGTCGCCCGCTTCCACCACGTCGCCCTGCTTCACCTGAAGCTGGCCGCGATACGGGACCAGGATGGCCTTGCGGACCTTGATCTGCGTTTCCGTCACGCCGTCCGTCAGGAACACGTCTTTGATTTTCTTGATGTGCTTGTCGGTCAGCTCCGTTCCCGCCGTCAGCGTTTCCGGGATTTCCGTCGCGCGTTTGGCCTGGGTCGGGGTCATCTTTTCCAGCGCTTCCGCGTCCGGGTGAGAGCCAAGCTCCAAGTCCTCGGCCAGTGTCTCGCCGGAGACCGCCGACCCGGTATTCTCGTCAATCGTGATCGGCGTGTGGACAATGACGCGCCGCAGACCCTTCTGCTCGATCTCGGCGATGGTCCCCGAAAACTCGGTGACAATCGCCTGGCCCTTCGGCTTGCGGGCCTCGAAGAGTTCCACGACCCGCAAGAGGCCGCCGACTTGGTCTTCCAGCACTTTCAGGACCGCCTGCACCGCCCGCACGCGCTCCCGGTCAACGCCGGTCGCAGTCGTTGTTGCCGCCGTCGGCTCTTCCGCCTGCGAGTCCAGAGACACCAGGCCGCGAGAGATGTCGTTGTGCAGCTCTTTCAGCGCTTCCTGCTTCCGCGCCCGCACGTTCGCAACTCCCGTGAGCTGCTTCTGCGCGATGCCGCCGGAGTGGAACGTCCGCATCGTGAGCTGTGTTCCCGGCTCGCCAATGGACTGGGCGGCGATGACGCCGACCGCGACCCCCGGCTCAATCAGCTTGGAGTTTGCGAGGTCGAGGCCGTAGCACCGGGCGCAGATGCCCATGCGAAGCTCGCAGGTGAACGGGCTGCGGACACCGATCCGCTTCAGGCCGCTGTCCATGACCACTTTTGCGAGGTCTTGGGTGATCATGTCGCCTTTGGCGACAATCATCTCGCCCGCTTTGGCATGGCCTGCCGGATACGCGATGTCTTCCAAAGAGAACCGGCCATAGATGCGCTGATCCAGCTTTTCAATGACCTCGTTGCCGTCTTTAATCTCCTCCTGGTAGACGCCAAGCTCCGTGCCGCAGTCGTCGGCCCGGACAATGACTTCCTGGGAAACGTCGACCAGCCGCCGGGTCAAGTAGCCTGCATCAGCCGTCCGCAGGGCGGTATCGGCCAGGCCCTTCCGGGCGCCGTGGGTGGAAACGAAGTATTCCAGAACGCTGAGGCCCTCATGGAAGTTCGACTTCACCGGCAGGTCTTCAATCATGTTGCCGAACGGGTCGGACATGACCCCGCGCATCCCCGAAAGCTGGGTGATCTGGCCGCGCGTGCCGCGAGCGTTCGAGTCGGTGAACATGAAGATCGGATTCGTCGGCTTGATTGTCTCGAAGATCGCTTCGCCGACATCTTTCGCCGCCTTCTGCCATTCTTCCAGCACCCGCTCTTTGCGCTCGCCACCCGTAATGAGGCCGCGCTGGTAGTTCTTGTTGAGGGCGCTGACGTTCTTTTCGGCATCCACAATGATCTGATTGCGCTTTTCCGGCACTTCCATGTCGGTGATCGCTACGGTCATGCCCGCTTTGGTCGCTTCCTGGAAGCCCAATGCTTTCAGCTCATCCAAGAGCTGGATCGTCCGGGTGTCACCATTTTTGCGGTGGCACTCGGCGATAATCGCGCCCAAATCTTTCTTGCCGAAGCCATTGCCCTTGAACGCTTTCTTCGCAAACATGTCATCCAGCATCTTGAAGATGAACGGGTGCATGTTGTCCGGCATGATGTCGGTGAACAGCAAACGCCCGACAGTCGTGCGCTTGACTGTCTTGCCCGGCCCGTCAACATTCGGCAGGGCCACGTCAATCGCGTCTTGAAGACCGACCTGCGCCGTTGCATACGCAAGCTCGGCGTCGGCGCGGGAGCCGAACGTGTCAAAGCGCGGCTCGCCTTCCTTCATCACGGTCATAAAGTACGCGCCCAGCACCATGTCCTGCGCCGGGGCCACAATCGGGCGACCGTCGGCGGGCGAGAACAGGTTGTGCGTGGACAGCATCAAGATACGGGCTTCCGCCTGCGCCGAGGCCGACAGCGGCACGTGGACCGCCATCTGGTCGCCGTCGAAGTCGGCGTTGAACGCCGTACACACGAGCGGATGGACCTGAATCGCCTTGCCTTCGACCAGCACCGGCTCGAACGCCTGAATGCCGAGGCGGTGCAGGGTCGGCGCCCGGTTCAGCAGCACGGGATGCTCCCGGATTACTTCTTCGAGCGCGTCCCACACTTCCGGCTTCAGCTTATCAATCATGCGCTTGGCGGTCTTGATGTTAGTCGTATAGCCGCGCTCGACCAGCGCCTTCATGACGAACGGCTTGAACAGCTCAATCGCCATTTCTTTCGGCAAGCCGCACTGGTGCAGCAGGAGGCGCGGGCCGACAACAATGACCGAGCGGCCCGAATAGTCCACGCGCTTGCCCAAGAGGTTCTTGCGGAAGCGGCCTTCTTTGCCTTTGAGCATATCCGACAGCGACTTCAAGGGCCGGTTGTTCGAGCCGACGACGGGCCGGGTGCGGCGTCCGTTGTCAATAAGCGCGTCCACGGCTTCTTGCAGCAGCCGCTTTTCGTGGTTGACGATGGACTCCGGGGCGCGGATCTCCGTGATCTTCTTCAAGCGGTTGTTCCGGTTGATAATACGCCGGTACAGGTCGTTCAGGTCGGACGTGGCGAAGCGGCCGCCGTCAAGCTGGACCATCGGGCGCAGCTCCGGCGAGATCACCGGGACGGCGTCCAGAATCATCCATTCGGGGCGGGACTTCGACGAAATAAACGCTTCGGCGACTTCCAGCCGCTTGATAGCCCGCGCCCGGCGCGGCCCCTGGGTCAGCGAAATCTCATGGCGCAGCTCACCGGCCAGCTTTTCGAGATCAATTTCTTCGAGCAGCTCTTTGACCGCCGCGCCGCCGAGGCCCGCCCGGACAATCTCGCCTTCGGGATCGTTGAGGCGCAGGTTCCGGTCGAGCTTGTCGGAAAGCACGTCCATGAGCGACTCGAGTTTCCGGTACTCGTCTTCAATCAGCAGCATCCGCTTTTCGACTTTTTCGTCGAGCAGCGTCAGGGCATCGCGCAGGGACTGGATCTGCTCCAAAGAGTCCTTCTCGATGTCCTTGATCTCTTCCTCCATGTGCTTGTTGCGGTCCACGATCCGCGCTTCGTCCCAGGGCTGCCATTCTTCAACGGCTTCGGCTTCCATGCCTTCCATCAGCTCAGCATCGTCTTCGGACGGCTCGACCGGCTCCGGCGGAGTCTGACGGGCTTTGATCTCCGCCCCGGCTTCGACCCGCGCGGTTTCAATGTCTTCGTCCCGCTGATCTTCCAGCTCCTGGACCCGCTCTTCGAGCGCGATCTTGAAAGACTCCATCTCGTTGTTGATCCGGCCCCGGTCCACATACGTCACGATATACGACGCGAAGTAGAGGACTTTCTCCAGCGGGCGCGGCGAGATGTCAAGCAGCAGAGACAATGGCGACGGGACGCCCTTGAGATACCAGATATGGCAGACGGGCGCGGCCAGCTCGATATGGCCCATGCGCTCGCGCCGCACTTTGGAGCGGGTCACTTCAACGCCGCACCGGTCGCAGATGATGCCTTTAAACTTGACTTTCTTGTAGCGTCCGCAGTGGCACTCCCAGTCCTTGACCGGCCCGAAAATGCGCTCGCAGAACAGGCCGTCCCGCTCCGGCTTAAACGTTCGGTAGTTGATGGTCTCCGGCTTCTTGACTTCGCCGTAGGACCAGTTGCGGACTTCGCCCGGCGAGGCAATCCCGATGCGGATTTTATCGAATGCGCTTGCATCTGTCATGTTTGCTTGTTTCCCCTAATAACGCAGGAGTGGGAGCGAAGGCGAAGCGAGGGAATGAATTCCTCTCGCTGAATAACGTCCTTCGGACGAAGGATTAGGACGCGATGGCGTTTCTTCCCATCCGAAGGATGCCATTCAGCGAGAGGAATTCATTCCCTCGCTCCTCACGCGCTCATTGTCTAAACTCCGAACAAAGCCTCAGCCTCGGATTCGGCGCGGGGCAGGCGCGGACGCAGGCCGCGTCCCCTTCCCTCGCTGTCGCCGTAATCTTCTTCTTTGTCCTTCAGATCAATCTCTTTCTCGTCTTCGTCTTCCACGGCCACTTTCAAGCCCAGCGACTGCAATTCATTGACAAGGATCTTGAACGACTCCGGAACGCCCGGTTCCAGCATCGCATCGCCCTTGACAATGGACTCATACGTCTTGACGCGCCCCAGAACGTCGTCGGACTTGATCGTCAGGATCTCTTGCAGCGTGTACGCCGCGCCGTAGGCTTCCAATGCCCAGACTTCCATCTCGCCGAAGCGCTGGCCGCCGAACTGGGCCTTGCCGCCCAATGGCTGCTGCGTGACCAGCGAGTATGGGCCGGTCGAGCGGGCATGGATCTTGTCGTCCACCAGGTGAGCGAGCTTCAGCATATAGATCGTGCCGATGGTCACCGGCTGGGTGAACCAGTCGCCCGATAGCCCGTCCCGAATCCACGACTTCGCCGATTTCTCATCAATGCCGCTGCGCCGCCAAACGCTCTGCTGGACCCGCTCGACAATCGCATGAATGTCGTAGCCGTCTACAGTTTTCAGAACCGCTTCCTCGTCCATCGGCGTTCCGTCGTAGTCGTCCGGCAGGTCAACCGCCGGAGGGGCGCCGACCGTCGCCGCAACCTGTTCCAGCCGCGCCGGGGTCAGCTCGCCGAGCTTGACTTCAAGTTTCGCCAGAAGCTCGGCAACGCCGTCCTTCTTGCCTGCTTCCAGGTCAATCTTCAGCTCTTTCTCGACGTAGGTGCGGAGCGCGTCGTAGCGCGTGAACTCGGCGAACTTGCCGATGTCGGTGAGAATCTCAGCCTCGGTCGCGCCCTCAAAGATCGGGTTGACGAACGAGCAGCCGAGGGCTTTGCCGACATACGCGAGGTGCGTTTCCAATATCTGGCCGATGTTCATACGGCCCGGAACGCCCAATGGATTGAGAACGATGTCCACCGGCGTCCCGTCCGGCAGGAACGGCATATCTTCCTGCGGCAGAATGCGCGAAATGACACCCTTGTTGCCGTGGCGTCCGGCCATCTTGTCGCCTTCCATGACTTTGCGCTTCTGGGCGATATAAACGCGCACGAGCATATTCACGCCCGCCGACAGCTCATCGCCGGACATTCGGTCAAGCTCGCCTTCCCACTCGTCGGAGAACATCGAGTCGGGACGCTTGGAGAAGTCGAACACGCGGCCCGTCTTGTCCTTGTACTTGAAGCGGGAGAAGACCTTGACGTCAACAATCTTCCCCTTCTCGCCGTGCGGAACCCGGAGCGAAACGTCGCGGGTTTCTTCCGCTTTCTTACCGAAGATGGCGATAATCAGCCGCTCTTCGGCGGTCAATTCGCCCTGGCCCTTCGGCGCGACGCGGCCCACCAGAATATCATCGGGCCGAACCTCGGCGCCGATGCGGATAATGCCCCGGTCGTCGAGGTCCTTCAAGGCATCTTCGCCGACATTCGGGATGTCTCGCGTGATCTCTTCCGGTCCGAGCTTGGTGTCGCGGGCTTCCACTTCATACTTCTCGATATGGACCGACGTGAACACGTCGTCCCGCACCAGCCGCTGCGAAAGCAGAATGGCGTCCTCAAAGTTGTAGCCGTTCCAGGGCGTAAACGCGACCAGCACGTTCTGACCAAGTGCTAATTCGCCGCCGTCGGTGCAGGGTCCGTCCGCCAGAAGCTGCGCTTCCCGAACACGCTGGCCGTTGTTGACGACAGGGCGCTGGGTAACGCAGGTGGCTTGGTTTGAGCGCAGCATATTCAGCAGCCGGTAAGTATCCTCGCCACCGTCTTCATCGGCCACGACGACGATCTCTTCCGCCGTGACCCGCTTGACGGTTCCGGCCCGCAGGGCGATAATTACCGCGCCGGAGTCGATTGCGGCCCGCTTCTCCATGCCGGTCTTGCACAGCGGCGCATCGGGGCGCAGGGTCGGCACGGCCTGACGCTGCATGTTCGCGCCCATCAAGGCACGGTTTGCGTCATCGTTTTCGAGGAACGGGATCATGGCCGTCGCAACAGACACAATCTGCTGCGGGGACACGTCCATATAATCCACTTTGTCCAGCGTTACCACCGGGTACTGGTTGTTGTGCCGCACCTGAACGCTCTTATCTACGAACGTGTTGTCCGGCTTCAAGAGCGTGTTGGCGGGCGCAATCCGGTAATGATGCTCGCCGTCGGCAGGCAGCCAGTCTAGGTCAGTCGTGACTTTGCCGCTGATCACGCGCCGGTACGGCGTCTCAATAAAGCCGAACTGGTCTACGCGGGCATGGACGGCGAGCGAGCCGATCAGGCCGATGTTCGGGCCTTCCGGGGTCTCAATCGGGCAGATGCGCCCGTAATGCGAGTGGTGAACGTCCCGCACTTCCAGCTTCGCCGACTGCCGCGACAAGCCGCCCGGTCCCAGCGCGGACAAGCGCCGCTTGTGGGTCAGTTCGGCTAATGGGTTCGTCTGGTCCATAAACTGGGACAACTGCGACGACCCGAAGAACGACTTGATGCTTGCCGAAATCGGCTTAACGCTGAGAATGACCTGCGGCAGAATGTTCTCGGTGTCAAGCGAAGTCATCCGCTCTTTGGCAACTTTTTCCATCCGCAGGAAGCCTAAGCGAAGCTGCGAGTAAAGCAATTCGCCGACCGACCGAACCCGCTTGTTTTCCAGGTGGTCAATGTCGTCCACGTTGCCCGCGCCGGATGCCAGCTTGACGACGTACCGTGCGATGGCGATCACGTCTTCTTTCGTGATCGTGCGATAAGACAGCGGCAGGGACAGGCCCAGCTTCTTGTTCATCTTGTGACGCCCGACTTTAGCTAAATCATAGCGGCGGGTGTCAAAGAAGATCGAGTTCAGAAGCGAGCGGGCCGACTCCGGGGTCGCCGGGTCGCCGGGCCGGATTTTGCGGTAGATGTCGAGCAGCGCGGTCTCTTTCGAGAACACCGCCGAGCCTTCCTGATCCAGCGTCGCGACAATATAATTGTTCAGGTAAATCACGTCCAGCGTGTCCAAAGCCAGTGCTTCGATCTTGCGGGCGGTTTCCCGGTCAATCTTTTCGTATACCTTGACGATGATTTTCCCCGCCGCATCCTTCATGTCGGCAGACGCATAAGGCACCCGCTTGCGCGGATTGGCCGAGCGGTAGCCGCCTTCGGCGTTCAGCGCGGGCGTCCCGTCGTCGTTGAAGTCCAAAACTTCCACTTCCACGCGGGTCGGATCAAACAAGGTCGCGCGGCTCGGCGACGTGATGGTCTCCGGCTCGGCAAAAAGCTGAACAATCTCGGCAGTCGTGTTACAGGGCGTGGACGGCAGCTCGACTTCGAACGTGTCTTCTTCCTGGTTCACAGTCTTTTCAATGCGTCGAAGCTGAGTCGTGTCCATGATCGTGCCGGCTTCCACTAGCACTTCGCCCGTAGACTTGTCTACCACCGGCGACGCCAGCAGCTTGCCGGCGAGCTCACCCCAGGACACCGACTGGACTCCGCTCGGCGACGCCACCGGGAACAGGTTTAAGGCACGCAAGAGTGTTGTGATCGGGAACTTACGAGTCTGCCCGATCCGCACGGTAATTGCGTCGGTCGCATCGGTCTCAACATCCACCCAGGCGCCTTCGCTGGGAATGATTGTCGCGTAATAAAGCTGACGGCCGGAAAAGTCCAGCGTGTCCTTGAAGTAGACGCCGGGCGAGCGGGCAAGCTGGGACACGACGACGCGCTCGGCGCCGTTGATCACAAACGTGCCTTTATCGGTCATCAGCGGCAAGTCGCCGAGATACACTTCGCTTTCAATGACTTCATTCGCGCCCGATTGCAGCCGCACTTTGGCCTTGATCGGCGACTCCAGAGTCACGTCGCGGGCGCGGCATTCGCTGATATCGTATTTCGGCTCGCCGAGAGTAAAGTCTACGAGCGAGATGGAATGGTTGCCTGTAAAATCGGTAATGGGAGAGAAGCTGTCGAACAGTTCATTCAGGCCCTCCTGAAGAAACCAGCGGTAAGAATCAAGTTGGAGTTCGACGAGGTTGGGGACATCTACCACATGTGCAGTCTGCTTTGCGGTATGCTGAATCTCTTTCAAATATAACCTCCTGGGGGAACACACGAACGCACAGTGTAGCACGGTTTGTGCTGTGTTGTCAAGAACTATTTTCGGCTGACGACAAAAGAAGCGCCTGTTCCATTTCAACTTTTCAGAGGAACAAACGCTGTACAAGTAGAATAACGGGTAATTTATAGTAAAGGTTCCCGAAGAAGATGACAAGGGCAAGATAAGGGCGAACACAAGGTTCGCCCCTACGGGGGTTAGGAGTAACACCGGAAACGAAAAGTAGGTGCGAACCTTGTTCGCCTTTCCAATCCTACGCCTCATCGGCTATAATCTTTGCTATGGATCCACGAACTGTCGCGATTTTGGGGGCGGGAAGCTGGGGCAGTGCCCTCGCCTACTTGTTAGGCACTAAAGGCCATGCAGTCCGGCTGTGGGACCGGGACACAGAACTCATGGAAGCCATCCAAGAGTGCAGCCTGAACCCGAAGTACCTGCCGGAAGTTAGCCTACCGGAGACGGTGACCGCGACGGCGGCGATGCGGGACGCTTTGGAAGATGCCGACTGGGCGATCATGGCCGTCTCGTCGGGCGGCATTCGCCGTGTCGCCGCCGAAGCCGCACCGTTTTTGACGGCGAGTACCAGCGTCCTGAGCGCGTCTAAAGGGCTGGAAGCCGAGACGGGCCTCACAAACTCGGAAGTCCTGATGGCGCTGCTGGCCGATGCTGCGTATGCTGGGCTGGTCGTGCTGTCTGGTCCTAATCTCGCCCGCGAGCTGACGCGCGGCGTCCCGACTGCCGCCGTGGTCGCGAGTTTAGACCCGCGCCAAGCTCGTTTTGCTCAGTCGCTTTTGATGACCGAGCGCTCGTTTCGCGTCTACACCCACACCGATATCAAAGGGGTTGAGCTGGGCGGGGCTTTGAAGAACGTGCTTGCCATCGGCGCCGGGCTGTCGGATGGCCTCGGCTTCGGGGACAATACGAAAGCCGCGCTGATGACACGCGGCCTTTTAGAAATGACCGAGCTTGGAGTCGCCGCCGGCGGCAAAGCCCTGACGTTTTTGGGCCTGTCCGGCGTCGGCGACCTCATCGCCACCGCGTCGTCCAAGTTGTCCCGCAACTACCGGGTCGGGCTGGGCCTCGCCGCCGGAAAGTCTTTGGCCGATGTTCTCACCGAGCTGCATCAGGCTGCCGAGGGCATCCCAACCGCCCGCGCCGCCCAGGTGTTAAGCCGCCGCTACGACGTGCAGACGCCGGTGCTGGCCGCCATCAACGCCGTCCTGCACGACAATTTGTCCCCCTCGGTCGCCGTCGAAGAGCTGATGACCCGCGCCGCCCGCGAAGAGTTTTCATCTTAAGAGAGCAGCCGAAGCCGGATCAGGCCAAACATACATCGGGTTGGGCGCTTCCAGGTGATTTAGCCGAATATGCTGCTGTCCCCAGCTGCACATGGCTTCCAGCACGGGCCGCAGGTTTTGGCCGTGCGGGGTCAGCGCATACTCGACGCGCGGCGGGACCTCGCCGTAGCTTTTGCGCTGAAGGATGCCGTCTCTTTCCAGTTCGCGCATCTGGGAAATCAGCATCTTTTCCGTGATTTCCGGCAGCAGGCGCTTCAGCTCTCCGTAGCGCCGCGTCCGGTCTCCCAGTCGCCACAAAATCAAAATCTTCCATTTGCCGCCGACCGCTGCGATTGTCGCCTCGACAGGACATTCGTAAAAAGTTTTTTCCACTGTAAATCCCTACGCACTTTTTTGTCGGTACTTGCATTTTCGTACCCCACTCATTATACTCCAAAGCAATGCTGACCGACACAGGAGCGGTGGAAATGGAAGTAGCGATTTTAATGGAAGTAGCGATTTTAGAAGCGCTTGCGGTTGTTTCAGCGGGGATGATGACGGGAAATGAGCTGTGCGTCGGCATATTTCACGCGCAGCTTCGCACACTGGACGAGCGGGCGCAGTTTGACCTAGGGCAAAAATCGGCGTCAGTATTCGGGAAGCTCATGCCGCTGTGGTACGCTGCGACCCTGCTGCTTTCCGCCGTCGTCGCCTACGATCTGCGCGGAAGGGGCGCGGCGGCAGCGCTTGCGGATGTTTCGGCAGCGCTCTGGCTACTGTCCATCCTCGGCACGATCTTATTTCTCGTACCGATCAACAGCCGTATTGCCAAGTGGACCTGGGACACGCGGCCCGAAGGCTGGATGCAGGCGCGGCAGACTTGGGACACGCGGCATCACGCCCGTGTGGTTTTGCTGCTTGCCGCTTTGATCTGCCTGGTTTCCGCTTGCCTCATAGGACGAACATAAAAAAGCCCGCGCGAGAACAGTCTCGCGCGGGCCGTATCTTTATACTGTTTACTGGACGTTCAGGGCAAAGTCGTCGGCAGCGAAGCTGACCCATCCCCCGCCCCGGCAGAACATTCTGCCGGGGCGGTGAAATGCCTGCTAGTGCAGCAGCTCCAGGCCGCTGAGCTTGGCGTTGTCCTTGACGGTGGTGAACACGACCGTGACCTTGCCGTTTGCGTCCGCCGTGACGGGAATGCTCTCAATAACCGCCTTGTTCGCCCCGCCCGCCGCCGCGACGATGTCGAAGTTCGTCAGCGCCTGGGTTCCGTTGACGGACACGTTGAACACGCGCTGGCCGGTTGACGACCAGTAGATCTCGGCGAAGTGCAGGCGCAGGGTATAGGACGCGCCGGGCGTCAGGTTCGGCAGCGTGTAGGTGAAATTGCCGTAGCGCTCGGTCTGGTACACCGCCTGCGGAGCGGGATTTACGACGCCGCTGGTGTTAATCGCGGTGCTCGTGCCGTAGGTGCTGCCGCCCGTGACATCGGTATCGGCGGCGAAGCTGCCGGACGCGCCGCCCCCGGCGTTGATCTGGACAACCGTGACGGCATGAGGGGTCGCGGTCGCTTCGCCGGATTTCCCGCTGGTGCCGGCGCTGTTGACCGCCGCGACCTGGTAGAAGTAGGCCGTGCCGTTGGTCAGCCCGGTATCGGTGTAGGAGGTCGCCGTGAGGCCGCTCTTGTACAGCGCTTCCGCGCCGGTGGACGTGCTGCGGTACAGGTTGTAACTCGCCGCGCCCGTGCTGCCGGTCCAGGACAGTGCAATCTGAGCGCTGCCCGCCGTGGCCGAGAGGTTCGTTGGCGCAGCGGGGACAGTCGGTGTGGAGGTGCCGCCGCTGAGGGCGGCAAGCAGATTCGCGCCGTTGAACGTGCCGAGGCCGGTGGCGTCGTCGTAGCCCGTCACTGCCGGGTAGTAGAGGTTCGTGCTGCCGTCGGCGATGTCGTGGAAGTCATTGGCATAGGCGCTTGTCGCCGCCAGATTGTACAGCGGTGTGTTCGCGAAGCCGAGTGTGCCGCTGCCCGCCGCGACGCGCTTCTGGTTCACCAGAGCGGTAAATCCCGCCCACAACGGCGCGGCGCAGCTTGTGCCGCCGTAGATGGTCCAGGCGCCCTGGAAATAAACCGAGTAGCCGCTGGCGTTAGGGTCGGCGTCCAAAGACACATCGGGAACGTTCCGGTGCGTCGTCGAGCCCTTCGAAGCCGCAGACCCGGCGAGGGCCGTCTGGTACGACGGGATGGTCCAAACTGTGCTGATGCCGCCGCCGCCCGCGCCGTTCCCCGCGCCGTTGTTCCAGGTTTTTTCCGATTTGTATGCACCGCCTGCGCCATTGGTGGTGAGCGACGTGCCGCCGACCCCGACCATGTACGGCTGAGACGCGGGATCGTCCACGCTGAGTGATGAGCCGTTGTCGTTTGCGCCGCTGTCGCCCGACGCTGCGTAGATGGACTGGCCCTGGGCGGCCATCTGCTGGAACGCCGTGTTTTCGCTGTTCCGGGTGCTGGCCGCCGCCGAATTCTCCGCTTCGCCCCAGGACGTGCTGACGGCTTTCGCCGTGTTGTCCGTCGCGATCTGGTTGTAGGCGGCTACGACCCCGGCGTCGGAGTTCGGCGCTTCGTAGACGAGAATTTTAGATGCGCCGGGGGCTAGCGCCGTCATCAGCTCAATGTCCAGCGTCACTTCCGCCGCGCCGCTGCCCGCCGCGCCGTTGTAGCCGTCCAGCAGGACATTTTGCAGCGGGACCGCCGGCAGGCCGAAGTGACTTTCATAAGCCGAAATGTCGGAGGCCGTGTAGCCGTCCAGCTCAAACAGCGCGAGCGTCTGCCCGGCGCCGTTCTGCGAGACGCCGCCGAGATTGTAGGCGGTCTTGATGTCCGACGGCGTCAGGCCCCCACCCGGCCCGGAGCCGGTCTCATGGCCTACGGCATAGGGGTCCAGCGCCGGCGTGATCGCCGACCAGGTCTTCTCGCGCAGGTGCGGCGTCCGCACGGAAGCATTAGACAGGCCGATGACGCCGGAGATCAAGCCGCCCAGCGCCGCTGGGATTTGCGGCTCGGCATCGGGCGCAAAGAACGTATGCCCGTCTACCTGCGACTGATACGTCAGCAGATGCAGGCCGAACGCCCGGCCCACCTGCCCGGCGGGCGCGGCCACTTCCAGCAGTGTCCGGTTCGCATGGGTCGCCCTCACGGTCAGTCCCATCGCCTGGGCGTAGGAGATCACCCGGCTGTATTCTTCCGGGGTCGGGCTGTACCGGGCCGCAAACTCTTCCGGGGTCAAAAACTGCTCGAAGCGGGGGTCGCTGGGGTCAGACAGCCCGTGCAGCAGGTCTTGCAGCTCGGCCTGATGGTGGAGCGGCAGGGCCAGCGCCAGTGAAACCGTCTGCGCGCTGTCTACCGCCGCGACCGGCTGCGCTAAAGCGACCGCCGCCGGGATATGTCCCGGCAGTAGGCGGAAGCCCGGCGACGGAGCCGCAGAAACAAGCGCCGGCGCGGAAATCGCCGCCAAACCAAGAAACGCCAGGCCGAGCTTGGCCGCATTCATTGCCGAAGAAAAAAGAAAGCGAGAAGACATTAAACTACAGTTCCCTTCACAAGAAGCGGCCCGCGCAGGCCACATAGAAACGCAGCGCCGTCGCTGCCGCCCCGAATCAATGTTCAAGAAATCATCCTAACTATTCTATCGTACTTTTGTTGAAATTTGACGGGGAGAGGAAGCAAAAAAACAAATAATTTTGCAAGTCAAAACCATGTGTTGAAACACACGCCTAGACGGCGAAGACGCCACAGAGTACCGCTTCGCGGCGCTGGGGACGGACTTATCTTGGATCCTTATCTTAACCCCGCGCCTTCCAGGTCTGCCCTCCGGGTAGCCAGTGCTGCCAGTGCAGAAGCGGTGTTTTGTGGCGTCCGCGCCGTCTAGCCGTGCCATTCATGGCATGGCTCGAAAATCATTCCTTGATCATGTCCAGCGTGTATTCCGGCTCGTCCAGCACGATCTGTTGACCGTCAAAGTGGGCGGGACAACAGAATTCGCGGCGGTTTTCCTTAAACGAGTTCTACTCCATATAATCGCTGAGGCGGCATTTGCTGGGGTGACGGAGCTTCTTGAGGGCTTTGGCTTCAATTTGTCTTATGCGCTCGCGGGTGACTTCAAAATGCCGCCCGACTTCTTCCAATGTGTGCGGGTAGCCGTCATCCAGGCCGAAGCGCATTTTGAGAACGTCGCGCTCGCGTGGGGTCAGAGAGGTCAAGGCTTCGTCTATCTTCTCGCGCAGAAGCTGAAATGTCGCCGAGTCGCTGGGGGTGTCGGAAACATCGTCGGGCAGGAAATCGGACAAGCGGCTGTCTTCCTCCTCGCCGATGGGGGTTTCCAGCGACAGCGGCTCCGGGGCGATCCGCATGATCTCGGAAACGCGCTCGACCGTGACCTGCATCTCGGCGGCGATTTCTTCCAAAGTCGCTTCCCGGCCCAGCACTTGCAGTAAGTGGCTGCTGGTTTTGACCAGACGGTTGATGGTCTCGACCATGTGGACGGGAATGCGGATGGTCCGGCCCTGATCGGCAATCGCGCGGGTAATCGCCTGGCGAATCCACCAGGTCGCGTAGGTGCTGAACTTGTAGCCTTTACGGTAGTCGAACTTTTCGACCGCCCGGATGAGGCCGATGTTGCCTTCCTGAATGAGATCGGGGAACGACATCCCGCGCAGGGTGTAGCGCTTGGCGATAGAGACGACAAGCCTTAGGTTAGCTTCCGTGAGGATGGCTTTCGCCGTCTGGTCGCCGCGCTCGATGCGCTTGGCGAGACGCACTTCTTCGGACACCGTCAGCAGGTGGGTTCGTCCGACTTCGCGCAGCCACATCCGCACGGAGTCGTCGAGCGGCGTTTCGCCCAGGCCCGACAAGTCTTCGGGCGCAACATCGGGGGCATGGGGCGCTCCGTAACCGTCTTCGGCAAACGCCGCCGAGGCCATCTCAGACGCTTTTCGGACCGCCGGCGAGTCTTCGTCGGGAAAGTCCAGCCCGTCATCGAGCGTGTTCCCCAGCGCTTCCGCCCCTAAAGTATCGCTTGAGTCTACGCCCGCTTCGGCGCGGGCGTCCTCCGTTCGTACAGGTGTCAGCACGATTATTTTCCTTCGGAGCCTGCCGGGGACTTCGGTGTCCCGCGCAGCTCGCTTTGAAGCCGGGCAAACTGCCGCAGCGTCTCCGTATCCGCCGTGCCGTCCGCAATGCGCTGTTTCAGCGTCGCCAGCGTCTGCCCTTTGGCCCGGTCTTTCAGATGTTCGATCTCACCGGACAGCGCTTCCGGCAGCAGCGGCTCGTCGCCGCTGTTCATCAGCAGATCCGCCAGCATGTCCGCACGGGGGTCGTCCTGGCCCAGCGCCGCCAGGACAGCTCTGGGTTCTAAAGACTGCCCGCCGCGCCACCGGCCTTGCAGCACTTCTGCCAGTGTTCGCGCTTTTTCGGAGACAAAATCTTCCGGCGTCGCCAGCTCCAATGCCGGCCCGGCCAGCGCCGGATCGTCGCTGACCATTGCTCTTAAGAGATGCCGCTCGGCCTGCTCGGTCGCCCCACCGCCGGGCGGCGGCTGAGGCAGAGGCGCAGGACGCCGATTGTCCCTACCATAAGCACTTTGCCCGCTGTTTTGCATACTCGCCTGCCCGGCGAGATGTCCGGCGACATCCTGCCGGATATGTTCTTCAGCGAACGCCGCGCCCGCGCCGTAGTGCGGATGGTACGGCGCGAGCATCTTGACATACTGCTCGCGTTCCAGCATGGACGGTACGGCGGCCAAAATCGGCAGGGCTTTGCGGAACAGGGCCACCCGGTCCCGGTCGGTCTCCGCCGGGCCTTTGCGGATCAGCCGCTTGATCCGGTACTCCGTCAAGGGAAGCGCGTTCTGGATGGCGTCTTCAAAGACTAAACGCTTGCCGGAGCGAAGCAGACTGTCTGGGTCTTCGCCTTCCGGCAGGTCCAGAACACGCACTTCCACTTCCTGCGCCTCAAAAATCTGCGCCGCCCGGCTTGCCGCTTTCAGGCCCGCCGAGTCGGCGTCAAACGCCAGCAGCACGACCGAGGCAAGACGCGCCAGGGTCTGGACGTGTTCTTCGGTCAGCGATGTTCCCAGCGTCGCGACGACGTTCTCAAACCCGGCCTGATGGCAGGCGATGACGTCCGTATAGCCTTCCACCACAATCGCCTGCTCCCGCGCGGCAATTGCTTTTCGCGCCCGCCACAGGCCGTACAGGGTGCGCGATTTCGAGAACACCGGCGTTTCCGGCGAGTTCCAGTATTTCGGCTGTCCAGGCCGCGCTTCGGCGATGAGCCGCCCGCCGAACGCGATAGGCCGCTCCTGCACGTCGAAAATCGGGAAAATCAGCCGCCCGCGCAGCTTGTCAAAGGTTCCGCGCTCGCCGATTGTCACCAAACCCGCTTTTTCGGCATCGGCCAGCGCGACGCCTTTCCCCGTCAAAAATCGGCACAGCCCGTCCCATTCGTCGGCGGCAAAGCCGAGCGCGAAGTTCTCCTGAGCCTCATGCACCAGCCCGCGTTCTTGCAAATAGTCACGGGCGACGGCAGAGCGTCCCAAGACTTCCCGGTAAAAGCGCAGGGCAAGCGCATTAATTTTGTAAATCCGGTCTTTTTCGCCCGCTTCCGACCGGACGCCGCCACTGCCATCTCCCGTGATACCCTCGCCGCCGCGCGGATTGCGGCTTGTCAGCGTGACGTTCGCCTGCAAGGCCAGCCGTTCCAGCGCTTCCGGGAACGACAAGTTCTCGATCTTCTGAACGAACTTGAACACGTCCCCGCCCTCGGCGCAGGAGCCGAAGCAGTACCAGCGTCCGATGTCCGGGCTGACCGTAAACGACGGCGTTTTTTCCTGGTGGAACGGGCAGAGGCCCTTAAGCTTGCCTCCGGTACGCTTCAGCGTCACATAGCGCTCGATCACGGAAACGAGGTCAATCCGGGTCCGCACCTCATCAATGTCGCTGCGGTCCGCCATAGGTCTTAACTTGGCTTGCTCATCTACGAAGCCGCCGCTCAGTCTCTTTCAGAAAGCTGCGGATAACAAAAGCCCGCGAGGCCCGGAGCGCCGCGCAGGAAATACAACGACACAAAACAGTATGCAACTCCGTAAACTGCGTATGTTGCCGGCGCGGAATGCGGACGCGAATTCAGAAACAATCGCGGTGTAGGCGGCAGTGAAAAGATAGTACACGCCGCCCAGCAGCAGTATCAGACCGAAGGTTCGGAGGATGACGCCGAAACACTGCCATGCAGTCATGTGACAAATACTCCTTAAACCCGCACCGAAGACAGAGCTGGCTGAAGATGGGACCATGCGGCTTTCTCCTCCGGTCGGTCCCAATCCTCGGCTAATGCCGCTTCGCTTAACAGGGATGTTTCACGACTGCTCGGCTCTTCTTCCAAAATTGTCACAAGCGCACGGTGCGGCGCGGAGAGCGTCACGGCTTCCTGAAGCAGCACAGCACCTCGTTCATCAATCACAGCTTCAACGGTGCGGATCATCTTGATCAGCCTTTCTCATTCTCTCCACCAGCGCCTGTTCCTTGTGCCAGAGGTAGTAAGAGCCGCACCCGACAATGCCAAGAAGAGACGTCGGAGGCCAGGCATGATTGACAAGACGAAGTGTTACCGCGGTAACGAGAATCAGCAGCAGATAAAGACATACTCTTCGCATTGGCCTGGAAATTGACATTTCTTATTCACTAATCCGGCGACGAGACGACAATCCCAACGAGGCGCTGGTCTAAGAATTGGAAGCCGCAGTGGAGCGTGCTGCGGTAGTCAATGTTGATGATTGGGCCGGCAATGTCCGTGTTCTCCGGGTAGCCGTAGCGGGCGACAACGGCCGAATAGGACGTGCCGAGCTTGATGCCGCGTGTCGTGCCGTAAGCGCCCTGGTAGCCGGTTTCGCGGATCTGCACGACGCGCTTGTCCGGCGAGATTGTGAACTCCAGCGAGCCGCCGTTGGCCCGGTTGTAGACCAGCGTCACCGGCGGCTTGGCCGGAGCGACAGCCGCCGCCCCGCCGCCGGGGAAACCGCTCGCGCCGCCCGGAAAGCCGCCGCCCCCGCCGGGAAAACCACCGCCGCCGGGAAAGCCGCCCGACATGCTGGATGAACCGCTGCCGAAGCCGGGCAGAGAGCCGGTTCCTTCTCCTCTGCCCCCCGGAAAGCCGCCTCCGCCGCCGGGGAAACCGCCGCCGCCGGGAAAGCCGCCGGAGGAGCTGGAAGCACCGGGAAAGCCACCCTGACCACTGCTCTGAGCACCGGGATAGCCGCCGCCAGCGCCGCCGGGGCCGCCCGATGCGCCCGCCGGAGAAAAGGGTGGCGGGGCGACCCCGCCGACTAAAATCTGGTTTGGGTTGCCGAACTTCTTTGTGACTGACGAGCCGGGCGCAAAAATTGCAATTCCAGCCAGCGACCGCTCCGCCCCGGCGGCCTGCACAGGAACAGCCGCACAGGCTGTAAGCGCGGCAGCGGCAAAGATGCTCGCCCCGATTTTATGCAAAAAAGTCTGAGTCATATGATCCTCCGTTGCTGACCGTAACAAGAATTACCAAGCATAGCAAAAAGCTTCCGCGAGAACGCGCACATAGCATTATACGGTATTATTGTCCCCATCTGTCGCCAATTCCTGCCGGGCGTGAAAAATAGGCTGCTCCCATGTGAACTTTTTTTAGTCTTCTTCGTCTTTTCGTACATAACAACGTCTTTGTCGGTTTTTTGATTCTCGGAAGTTTGGGAGCGACGCTGCATGGAATATGTTTTACGACACGCGCAGGCCCTTCGTATGCCGCTCTCGGACCTCTCACTGGTAGAGCGCTGCCGCGCGAACGATGATGCGGCCTTCAGCGAGGTGGTGGCGCGGTACAAGGCGAAGATCTATAATTATGTGTACCGTATGACCGGCAGCGCGGATGACGCCGAAGATTTGACCCAGGAAGTCTTTATTCGTATGTACACCTCCATTGACTCGTTTCGCGGCCAGTCCAGCCTTAATACCTGGCTGTTTCGGATTGCCGGCAACCTGTGCATTGACCGCTTTCGCCGTTCCAAAAACCGAACCCCAGCGTATTCTCTGGATGAGCCGCTCGGCGATGACGCCCAGACTTGTGAAATCGCCGATGAGACCTACGCGCCGCACCGCCTGCTGGAAAACGTTGAAATGGCCGAGCAGATTCAAGCCGCGCTGTCGAAGCTGCCGGAAAAGCTGCGGGCGACCCTGCTGCTGCATGACATTGAAGGGCTGCCGTATGAAGAGATCTCCCAGATTGCCGGCTGTCCGCTGGGAACCGTCAAATCGCGTCTGTTCAATGCCCGGATGCAGCTTCGTCAGCACCTTGCCAGCTATCTGAACTCTTGAGATTTTTACGGACTTGAGTACAAGAATACCATGAACTGCAACCGCGTTTACTCACTGCTGATGGAGTTTGCCGATGACACGCTCGATGCCGGAACCGCCTGGCAGGTGCAGACGCATCTCTCGGACTGCGACGCCTGCGGGAAGCTGCATCAGGAGCTGTCTTCGGTGCAAAAGTTGCTGCACACGCTGCCCCCCGCCGCCCCGTCCGCCGGGTTCGACGCCATGCTGGCCCAGCGCCTCGCCCTGACCCGCCGCCCTGCCGCCCTGCCGCCGCCCTCGTTCCGCACGAAACTGACGTCTCGGCGACTGCGCCCGGCGCTGGCGCTCTCGCTGGTGATTGCCGCCGGAACGTTTGCGGCCTTTGGTCACGGACACACGCCGGAGCCGCCGGCCCTGCCTGCGGTTCATGCCGCCGACCCGGCGTTTGTTGCCGACTGCGTTGCCCAGCACCACCGGGACGCCGCCGCCGAGCCGCTGGCGGACTTGTCCGCCCAGACCCTGGCCGGCAACCTGGACAGCGCCCCAGCGGACTCATCCGCCGATCCGAACGCGCCCGCTGACTCGAGCCTGCTGTGATGCAAACCATCTTCATCCAGCAGTCTTTGCTGCTCGGCTTGGCGCTTTTCTTAGTTGTGCCGGCGCAGGCCGCGCCGGGGCGGGGCGTTTTCATGCCGCAGCCCCGCACCGCAGCCCCCGCAGCGTCCAACCTGCTGCGCCTCATGCTGCAAGCGGAGAACACGCTGCCGCTGGCTGGGGATCAGGTCACGATTGTTGTGCGGAACGGCCTGGATGTGTCGTCTGAGCAGCAGGTTCAGCGAGACGGCGCCCGTGCCCTGCGCTTGGATTACATTCGCCCGGACCGACTGGCAGGGGAGGAGATCATTGACAACGGCCGGTTCTGCTGCCACCTGATCCCGGCGAAAAACACACTGGAACTCAGCCCGTCGCGCATTCAAACCCTCCGGGTGCGCGTGCCGCAGGTGATCCAGCAGGTCAAGTCCGGGCGGCTCGTCGTTCAGCAGGTCGGCACCGACACGGTCGCCGGCCATGCCTGCGCCGTCCTGCAAGTCATGGCGCAAAGCCCCGTTCCGATGCCGTCGCAAAAGTTCTGGGTAGACCCGATCAACGGCGCCCAGCTTCGCAACGAGCAGTACGACAGCGCAGGCCGCCTCCGGTCGGCATCGTATTACACGCAGATCACCTACAATCCGGTGTTTGCCAAAGCCACGTTTCGCATCCCCAGCAGCGGCAGCGTCGTCGCGACCGGCTTTCCCGCGCCGACGCTCACACTGGATCAGGTTCGCGCCCAGGCCGGGTTCCCAGTCCAAGTGCCGACGGCGCTGCCGGACGGCTTCCGTTACCAGGGCGGCTCGGTTTCCGCCCGCCGCAACACCAGTGTCGTCGAGCTGCGCTTTTCCAGCGGCGCCGGCGGCCTGTCGGTCTTCGAGACCCCCGACAATCAGCCGAACGCCTCAACCAAGCCCCAGCACCCCCGTCGAGGCGTGCTGTTTGGCCGAGAGAACGGCCTGAAAGTGGTCATCGTCGGGAACTTAGGGAATGCAGAATTGGATGCCGTGCTGGCGTCGCTGAAATGAACATAACAACCAGCAGCTTAGTCTTTCTGCAAAGCCGTTTGTGCTGTTTCTGGCTTCCTGGGCTTCAGCCTCAGACAGGGCTTCTCAACAAAATGCCAGCTCAAGACAGCACAAATCAGGCTCAGCGGAAAGGCGATAAAGAACAATCGGTACGGGGTAAGTTCCGATCCGAAATATCGGACCAAGAGCTGCTGAATTGGGAAGGCGAACAGGTACATCCCGTAAGAGAAGTCACCGTAGCGGGCGAAGCGTTGAAGCTTGATACGGGGGTCAAAGGCGATAAAGAACAAAATGTAAGAGCCGAAGATCGGTACCGCGATGTTGAACCAGTGCGGCCTGAACGCTGTGATCAACAAGACTGCCGAAGAGATTATCAGCAAACTTCGGGAGAACGGGATGCGGTCTCGATAAAAGCAATACGTCATTCCTGACAGAAAAAAGGTCATCAGCCCCATCCATACGTTGGGATTGGTGATCCAGGGTAACTGCCGAGACGGAAGCAAAGGATGGCTGCTTACCTGCGACACGGTGTAGAAGCAAAAGAACAGGCCGAAGAGGATCAGCACCCCCAAGCCTTGCCGGAAACGGTACAAGCCGGCGGCTCCGAGAACGACCACCAACAGGTACATCGTGAACTCACAGCGCAGGGTCCAGCAGGAGCCATCTATAACGCTCGTGAAAGCTTGATGCTGGAACACTAACGTCATGTCCGGCCCGACAACATCGGCGGGAAGCAAGAACAGATACACTAGCGCTTTGACGATCTTGAAGTGGTGCCAGTAAAGAAAAGCATTATCTGCACCCAGTGGGCCGGCAACAAAGGCGCAAAACAGCATTGCCAGAATGAACGCCGGGTAAATCCTCAGCACACGTTTTGCGAAGTATTAGCGAAAAATCGGGTCCAGCGTCCAGCTCGTCGTGACAAGAAACCCACTAATGATAAAGAAAAAGCTGACACTGGCACCGCCGGCTAACGTAGCAACTTTCTCCCCCAAACACGCCGGCTTCTGGCCCACGCCGAGAAGCAGCGGAAAGCAGTGGTAAAACAGCACCAGTGAGGCGAACATAAACCGCAGGAAGTCAAAGTTGTTCGCCCGGTGATCAAACAGCGCCGTGGAATTGGCAGTGGTTGGATCGGCTGCCTCGCGGGTCTTCATAAGAACAAAACTTTCTCAGGGGTTCGAGCTAGTGAGCCAGGAAACGGAGATGCCGACGGGGAACAGAGCTTCGCGGCGCTCGCGGGCGTAGTCAAAGACGGCGGCCATCAGCGGGTCCCAGGTGAAGTAAAGATCGGCGACATCTTCCCAGGCAGCCAACACGAGGCCGCGCGATTCGGAGCCGTCGGGGATCGGGGCGAAGCCGAACGCTTCGGCGGCGAAGACGGGGCAGTAGCGGGTTTCTCCGGCGTGAGGGCCGGTGCGCGGCATCAGCCGGTAGCAGCCGATGAGCCGCCGACGGGCGGAGTCGAGATTTGCGCCGGTTTCTTCCCAGGCTTCCCGCACCCCGGCTTCATCCAGCGTTTCGCCCGGCTCGATGCGCCCGGAGGGGATGGTCAGGCCGCGCCCTTCAATGTCGGCCAGCGCCACTTTGTCGCCGTAGAAGACAAACAGCAGCACGGCCCAGAGCCGCCCCGCACTTTCGGGCGGCAATGTGTCCCCGGCGTCGAATGTCGCGTCGGAGTCCCATTCGCTCCAGTAGACGGTCGGAAACGGCTCAGGCATATTACCCACTTGCTGAGGAGCGAGGGAATAAATTCCTCTCGCTACAGAATTACGTCCTTCGGACGAAAAGAGGCCGGACGTGTGGTACTCTTTCGTCCGAGGGACGACTATAATGAAGCGAGAGGTATTTATTCCCTCGCCTCCGTGCTTGCCTACCCCATCGTCATTTCCCAGAAGTCCGCCCCGACGATGTCCCACGGCAGGCGGCGCTCGTCGGGGTCGCTGAGGTCAAACTGCTGGCTGACATAATACAAAATCGTCGCCGGCTGCTGCCAGATGTTCGCCCCGCCGTGGCCGACGCCGCGCGGGATGTACAAAAGCTGCGCTTTGCCGCCGCCCATGACGAAGCGCATGGTGACGCCGAGCGTCGGCGAGTCTTTGCGGGCATCCACCAGGCCGATTAAGAGCCGGTCGGTCGGCGGGACAAACCAGACATCTTCCTGGTTGAAGTGCAGATGAAAGGCTTTAATCGCGCCGGGCAGGACCAGCGAGTACGACGACTGCCGAACTTTGAATTCCGGGATGGCCTCTAAGTTGCCCGCTTCATCAAAGCGCACCAGCTCGGCGAACGAGCCGCCGTCGTCAGTCAAGAGGCGCAGGTCCATCAGCTTGACCCCGTCAATGCGCTTTCCGCCGCCGTACTCCTGCGTCGTCAAAACACTTCCAAATTCCGGCCCGAAATCGTCCGGCGTCAGCTTCATCGGCATTGCGTGTTACCCCACCCCCAACAGCTCGACATCAAACAGCAAAGTTGCGTTCGGCGGGATGACATTGCCCGCGCCCGCCGCCCCGTAGCCGAGGTGCGCGGGAACCGTCAAAATGCGCCGCCCGCCGACGTTCATGCTCAGGACGCCTTCGTCCCAGCCTTGAATGACCTGGCCTTTGCCGATGGTGAACACAAACGGCTGGGAACGGTCGCGCGACGAATCAAACTTGCGGCCGTCCGGGAACGTCCCCGTATAATGCACCGTCACTTTTTTCCCCGCCGATGGGCTTGCGCCGTCGCCGACCACTTCGTCCACATATTCCAGCCCCGACGCTGTTTTAATCTTGTCTGCCATTGTCCATGTTTTCCTTTGCTGCCGCTGAAATTTGAGCTTTCGCCCTCTAGTTTACCCGTATTTATACCGAAGATGAAAACGGCGTCATCATGCGCCGTTTTGTCCCGACTTCAGGAGACCATCTATGAGTGTCAGCAGCCTCTTTTCGAGTGCCGCGAATTCCACCGACCCGCTGAGCGCCCTGTATGCGCCCAGCACAACCACGGCGTCCGCCGCTGTTTCTCCGGGCACGGCCGGCACGGCGCAAGCTACCGGCGCGGCGTCGTCCACGTCTATTTCGGGCGGCGCGTCTCTGCTGGCCCAGCTTCAGCAGTTGTCGCTTTCCAATCCCGCCGCGTTCAAGAAAGCGACAGCGGACATTGCCGCCCAGCTTCAAGCCGACGCGACCCAGGCAGGCGGCAGCCAGGGACAAGCGCTGACGAGCCTCGCGACGAAGTTTCAGCAGGCGTCCCAGACCGGCGATCTGTCTTCGCTGAAACCGGCTCACTCCCACCACGGCGGGCATCACCACGGCGGCGGCAGCGCCGCGTCCGCTGCCGCCGCTTACCAGGCTACGACCGACTCAACGACTGCCGGGGCGACCACCAGCCTGCAATCACAGATCAGCACGGCATTGAGCCAGGCGCTGACCCAGGACGCAGGAACACAGAGAGCACTGACCGCGCAAAGTGATCTCGCACGTCCTGTCACTTCTCTTGCGACCTAGTCTCTCCTAGTCTCGATGCGGCAGGGCTGAGGGTACGTGAGCCTGGACGGCCCTGCCTTCTGCTTTGTTCTTGTTCACCGATGTGACGCCAGACGAGCCGTTTACGGCCCGGCGAAAGCCCATACATCACATCAGGTGTTAATTTCTTCTAGCGCAGGAATTCCGGGCGCAGCAGACTCAGCAGATATTCGCCGTAGCCGCTTTTGACCAGCGGGGAAGCAATGCCCTTAAGCTGGGCGGCGTCAATAAAGCCCATGCGGAAGGCGACTTCTTCAATGCAGCCGATCTTAAGCCCCTGCCGCTCTTCAATCACCTGCACGAAAGTCCCCGCCTGCATCAGCGAGGCAAATGTTCCGGTATCGAGCCAGGCTGCGCCCCGGTCCAGAATGCCGACTTTGAGGCGACCCTGGGCGAGATATTCTTTGTTGACATCCGTGATCTCGTACTCGCCGCGCGGGCTGGGCGTTAATTTTCGCGCAATCTCGACGACGCTGTTGTCGTAAAAGTACAGCCCCGGCACGGCATAATACGACTTCGGCACGGCGGGTTTTTCTTCAATGGAGATCGCCCGGCAGTCAGCGTCGAACTCGACCACACCGTAGCGCTCCGGGTCCTTGACATGGTAGGCGAACACTACCCCGCCGTCCGGGTCGGCGTTGTGCTGAAGCATTTCAGCCATGCCGGAGCCGTAAAAGATGTTGTCGCCTAAAATTAAAGCCACTTTGTCGCCGCCGATGAAGTCCGCCCCGATCACAAACGCCTGCGCCAAGCCGTTCGGCTCCGGCTGGACTGCGTACTCGAACCGGCATCCTAAACGGCTGCCGTCGCCAAGCAGCTTTTCGAAGTGCGGCAGGTCGTGCGGCGTCGAGATGATCAAAACTTCCCGAATGCCCGCCAGCATCAGCACGGACAGCGGGTAATAAATCATTGGCTTGTCGTACACCGGCATGAGCTGCTTTGAGACTGCCAGCGTCAAGGGGTGCAGCCGTGTTCCCGACCCGCCCGCGAGTATAATGCCCTTCATTCGAACTCATGCTCCTTTGCTACCAAATATGCCCTATGCCGCAGAGTATACCTGAAAGCGTCCTTAAGTCAGCCCGGCAAAAAGACGAGACAATTGATCCTGTCCAAGATGCTGCGGGAAGAAGACCCGGCCTTTCAAGGCCGGGTTCCTGAACGCGCCGGGTCCTTCCGCCGGCCCTCCTTCCCACGCTGCGGCTTCCCACGCTGGGTTCCTGCGGCAGTTTGCACCCTGCCCTCGACACACGCGAACCCGTATGCGCCCTTGACACCCCGGAAACCCTGTGTTACCATACGGCATTATGGCTCAACCCCCGCCGACCAATCCCAATCCGCTCGCCGACGCGCCGCGTCCTCTGCCCCGCCACCAAGCCGCGCGGCCTGCGCCGCGTGTCAACCGGCCCCGCTTTCAGCCCTTAGATGCCGCCTGGATTGGCGTCTTGTGCCTCGTCTCGCTGGCGGTCTCGGCCTGGCTCGGCGAGCTGGCCGGACGGCGGTTATGGGGATCGCTGGCGGCGGCAGGAACGGTCGGCACACTGTACGCGCTGGGCTGGAAGGCGCGGGACCGGGCCGCAGGGGTTGGGGCGGGGCTGCTGCTGGCGCTCAGCCCGCAGTTCATATTTTCGGCTGCGTATTCGCCTCAAAGTGCGGCGTTCGGCTTGCTGTCGGTCGCCGCGCTGTTCGCGTTTGTCGCCGGGTCGTCTCTGGCCGCGCTCGCGCTCGCGGCAGGCGCGGCAATGGTCCGGTCCGACGGCCTGCTGCTGGGTCTGCTGCTGCTGGGGCTATCGTTCGGACAAGGACGGAAGCGGGCGGGGTACGGCGCACTTATCTTTTTCGTGCCGCTGCTGGCGTTTGAAGTGAGCCGCCGGACGCTGGGCCTCGGCCTGCCGACCCTGCCGCGCTTCGGGCTGCATTTAGGGAGTTTGCGCTGGCTATGGACCCCGGCGGCGGCGCTTCTGGCGTGGCTGCTGGTGCCGTTCTGCGGGGAATTTGGAGAACAAGGACGCCGCACCCGCTGGCTGCCGACCGTCATGTGGAGCATTTTATCGCTGGGCGTCGCTTCCGTCTGCTCGCTGACGACTGCCGAGGGGATGCGGCTGCCCCTGATGCCGCTGCTGTGCGTACTGGCCGGCGGCGGGCTGTCCCGCCTGCTGCCGACACTGGCAGGTGAGTTTCCTCGTCCAGCCCTGCGCTACGCGCTGGCGGCTCTGGCCGTACTGGGGCTGGCCGGTCTGCACCTACGGCTTGAGCCGCCCGTTAATAGGTCAGCAGCGAGTGGATTTCATAGCCGCTGAGAACTTCACGTCCTGGCAGGAAGCCGAGCTCAATCAAGAAGCTTAACCCAGCGACAGTGCCGCCGAGCTTCTCCACCAGCCGCACTGCCGCCGCCGCCGTGCCGCCGGTTGCCAGCAGATCGTCCACAATGAGGACGCGCCGGCCCGGCTGAACGGCGTCGCGGTGGATCTCGACAATCGCCGTGCCGTATTCCAGGACGTATTCTTCGCGCTCAGTTCGCGACGGCAGCTTGCCGGCTTTTCGGATGGGGACAAAGCCAACGCCGAGGGCCAGCGCGAGCGGAGCGCCGAGCAGAAAGCCGCGTGATTCAATCCCGGCGATGAGATCAGGCCGAAGAAAAGCGGCGTGTTTGGCAAGGCTGGCGATGACTTCCCCGAATGCTTCGGGACTGCTCAAGACGGGCGTGATGTCCTTAAACAAAATCCCGGACTTGGGAAAGTCCGGGATGTCGCGTATCAAAGAAGCGGCCAGCAATTTGCTCATAGGTCTCTCAGAGTTAGTAGCCACCGACAGGGGTTGATCCTACGCTTCCGGTGTACGGGAAGCCGGGCAGGATCGCCTGACCGTTTGAGCCAGCAGTCGCGTTGGTCGGCGGCGCGTTGACGCCGGGAACCGCCGGGCTGACGCCGACGCCCGGCGTATAAACCGCGCCGGGGGTGGCAAACGAGCCATCAGGCCCCGCATAGCCGTAAGGACCGTAGGGACTAGCGTAGCCGTAAGGGTCGCCGAACCCGAAGCCATCGGCAAACCCGAAATTGGTGTTCGCAACGGACCCGACATCTGGGTTAGTGCCCGGCAACGCGAACGGCCCGACGACCGCCTCCTGCCCGCTGTGAAGCGGGACCGTGACGGGAGCGGAGCTGCGATACGACAGCAGCGGCTGAACGGTAATCGGCTGGCCGTCCGCCGTTCGGTCCACAACAATGCCGTTCAGTCGGTCCGGCGCTTCGCCGCGCTTGAACAGGCCGTAGTATGCCTTCCACTCGGTCCCCGTCTGCTTGGCGATAGACGCCGCCGCGTCGGACGCACTGAGATTGGTTGAAGGAAATGTGACGCTGCCGGTGACCGCGCCGCTGATCTGGGTCACGGCGCTATCCACCGCCGCGACAGTTTGGATCGCTTGGCGCGCGGGGACATGAATGGCCCGGAACACGACCGGGCCGTTGGAGTCAAGCGGCACGGGGGGGATCGCCGCACCGGAACCCACTTTCGAGACAACGTAAACTTTTTGGAAGTCCGCGTCCAGTGCCGCTGCCAGGTTGCTGACCGCCTGCAAGCGTCCGCCCGGCGAGTCCGGGTCATCCACCGAAAATGTCACCGGCAGGCTTTTGCTCACGCTGCCCTGAAAGACGATCGCGACGCCGAGACGCTTGCTCATCGCCGCCGCGACCTCGCTCGCCGGCGCGTTGGTGAACGTCAAAGTGTCTGCATGAGCCGGCAGCAGAAAGGTGAGGCTTGCGCTCGCTGCCAGAACAGCCGCCGTGATGCTGAGTATTCTGCCGGTATGTATTCTGCTAGTATTCATCAGAGGGTCCCTCGTGAAATTGAAACTTCCAAGTCTCTTTTTCCCGATTCGCCTCCGAAGCAAACGCGCCAAGAGCGACCTCACCCGGCAGCAAGCTGCTGGGTGAGGTTCTCTACTGAGGTTCCTACGCTGCCGCCGCGACAACCGCCGCGAAATCTTTGGCCTTGAGGCTCGCGCCGCCGATCAGCCCGCCGTCAATGTTGGGCCGGGACAGCAGCTCCGCTGCGTTGTCCGCCTTCATCGAGCCGCCGTACTGGATTCGCACCGACTCCGCCGCTTCGGGACCGTAAGCGCTTTCTACCGTATGCCGCACGACTCCGCACACCCGGTCGGCCTCTTCGGGGGCGCACACTTCGCCGGTGCCGATGGCCCACACCGGCTCATAAGCGAACACGACATGCGCGGCGACTTGATGCGCGGCCACACCTGCCAAAGCGCCCAGCACCTGCACCCGGACCACATCGTCGGTTTCATTGCGCTGCCGCTCCGACAGCGTCTCGCCGACGCAGATAATTGGCGTCAGCCCGGCGGCAAGCGTCGCCTGCACCTTGATGTTGACCCCGGCGTCGGTCTCGCCGAACGTCCGCAGCAAATCCGGCGTCAAATCGGGTTCAGGAACGCCGAACCGCCCCCGCGTCTCCGAATGGCCGAGTATCACATACGTCACGCCCACGTCCGCCAGCATCGGCAGGGACACCTGCGACGTGTACGCGCCCGACGCCTTCCAAAACGCCTCCTGCGCCCCCAGCCCAATACTGCTTCCCGCCAGCATTTGGTTCACCGCATACAGCGCCGTATACGGCGGGCAGATCACAATATCCACGCCCGTACGCTCCGCCACCAGCGGCTTCAGCTCCTCCAAAAGCGCCTGGGCCTCCCCCACCGTCTTGTTCATCTTCCAGTTGCCCGCAATAATTTTTTTCCGCATCTGTTTTCCTTTATCAACCTGGTATTTGCCAGTTCTTCAGTGTACCGGAACAAAAGCCTGCATATACGCCAACACATCGTAGCCCGCTGCCAGGTAAAGCGGCAAGCCCAGCGGGGTACTGCAAAGAACGCTGTGGTTCGCACCGCTTGCCAAAGCATCATCATGGATGCGGCGCAAAAGTGCAGAAGCGAGGCCGCGACGGCGGTGCGTCGGCAAAGTTTCCATGCCAGAAACATAGATCGCGTTCGCCGAAGTCATCATGCTTTTGCCCCAGCAAACGGGCTGACCGTCTTCTTCAACCCAATAATCCGCCGTTGTCGGAGTTTGGTGCATCTGAACAAAGCTCGGTTTATCAAGATCAGGTAACTCTGACAGCGGCTTGACCATAAACGGCTGCGCCCAGGGAAGCAGGCGGTAGCCGAGTTCCAGATAGGCATCTTTCTGCGAGTCCGGGCTGAAGTCAATGGCTGTCACCAGATGCTTTGGATCCGGGCCGTAGCGCTGAATAATCTTGATGACTTCCGCAGGCGTGACATCCAGCGTGTAAAACCCATCCACTTCAGGCCAGCGGGGGTGGTTGTGAATGCACTTCAGCGGACCGACATCAAGAAGACGAAACTCAGGCGCATCCTGGAACAACAACTTCTTTGCCTCAAAGTAGACGGCAACCGCTTCGGAAAGCGTAAAAGATGGCATCATCGGCTCTTCCCGCACCATCGGCGCTGAATCGGCCGGGCGCAGGGCTTGCCCCAGCCCTCTTTTCATCGCTTGCTCTTTTGAGCGGCGTGCCATAAACACGAGCAAGCCGCAAAGCCGTGTTTTTCTGCGATCGGCAGCTCGTCCTTCGGCAGCATCACGAGATTACCCTGCGAAGGAATGACCACGAAATCGCGGCCAAGCTCTTCAAAGCCCTCTGCCTTGAACACAGAGGCACGACCGAGCATGACGTGGCTGCCGACCAACTTCCAAGTCGTGAATACCGGCTTGGATTCACCGTACCCCTCTAAATAGACTGCGGCACTATGGTCCGCGTTGAGCCTAATGCGCCAGCCCTCCCCCTGCGTCTGCCAGTCGCCGAGGACATCTTTTTCCGATGCCGCTTGGGGGGCAGCGGCAGGCAACGACTTCTGATCTGCCCTCACGATACAGGCCGGGGTGGCGAGGCAGGCAAGGGCAACGCAAAGAGCAGCAAGGCGAGTGTTCACAGCGGGTTTCCTTATGAAGCAGGCGGCACCATCGGCAGCAAGTCGGCGACGCGGACCAAGGCGTTCGGCGCGGACAGCGGCGCGACGGCTTCGGTCTCGTCGTACCAGCGCAGTTCAATATAGGCATCGGCTTCCGGCTGACGGAAGACTTCCAGTTTTCGCGAGCGCAGGTTGATGATCCAGTATTCGGCGATGCCGTTCTCGGCATAAAGTCCTGATTTCGTGTTGCGGTCGTAGCGCAGGGTACTGTTGGAAACTTCCACTAAAAGCAGGACATCGGCAGGGCGTGGCACATCTTGGTAATCATCGGGGACGCCTGCAAGGACCATCACGTCCGGCTGCGGCTCCAGGCCGCTTGCGACGTGCAAGGACATCTGTTGTGCTGTGAAGAAAGCGTCACCAAACGCCGTTTCTAAGGCGTCTGCCATTTTGCTGACGGCGATATTGTGCGACTGGCCGATGGGACTCATGCGCGTGATTATCCTTCCGTAGATGAGTTCGGTGCGCTCTTCCGGCCCAAGGATGTTCAGATCGCCTAAATGATAATAAGCGTCGCGGCTGAAGGGGTACAGGTCTCCCGTGTCGCACATGACTATCTCGCCGTCGGCTAAGTCTAATTGAGCAGCGTCGCCGAGAACTGCTGACGACGCCAGACGACGAAACTCATCCGGGGTCCAGCGGCGCAGGGCCAGGCCGGAGTCGGGCGTGAGGTCGGCAAGCAGGGTCGAGGCCGGACTTGCACTGGAAGGAGCGGCGAGAACGGTCATGGCGGTTATGCCTCCCGAAATAGTGTTTGGTCACGGCGGCGGCCTACGGAAATGGTGGTGATGGGGACGCCGACATATTCTTCGACGGCTTCGACGAAGCGGCGGGCATTGCCTGGCAGATGGGCGTACTTACGGACGGCGCTCACGTCTTCGGACCAGCCGGGGAACGTCTTGTAGACCGGCTCACAGCGGCACAGCCGGGCCTGGTCGCTGGGGAAGTCGGTGATCTCGACGCCATTGAGGTTATACGCGACCGCCATTTTTACTTCGTCGAAACCCGTCAAAACGTCCAAATGACCGAGATACAAATCGGTCAGGCCGTTGACCAAGGCCGAGTAACGGAGGGCAACGCCGTCGAGCCAGCCGCAGCGGCGGGGGCGGCCCGTAGTCGTGCCGTATTCCGCGCCGCGCTCCCGGATTAAATCTCCCAGGGCGTTCACCTGCTCGGTCGGGAACGCGCCCGCGCCGACCCGCGTGGTGTACGATTTCGAGACGGCGATAATCTGGTCAATCTGGGTCGGCCCTAATCCCGTGCCGATGCACGCGCCGCCCGCCGACGGGTGCGACGATGTGACATAGGGATAAGTGCCGAGATCAATGTCAAGCAGCGTGGCCTGGGCACCCTCAAATAAGACTTTCTTGCCCGAACGCGCGGCATATGCAACGCGAAGGGCCGTGTCGTCCACATAGGGCCGCAGGGCTTCGGCATGGGGCAGCAAGTCGCTTAAGATCTGCTCGGCGGACAGGGGCTGGGCGCCGTACACTTTGGTCAAAAGCTCGTTCTTGAAGTCCAAGACTTCGCTGAGGCGCTCGGCGAACAAGGCCGGGTCCACGAACTCGCGCATCCGAATGCCGACCCGCGCGGCCTTGTCTTGGTAGGCCGGGCCGATGCCGCGCCCGGTGGTCCCTAAAGCCCGCTTGCCTTTGCGCTTTTCTTCCAGCTCGTCCAGCAGTACATGGTAGGGCAGGACGATATGCACGTTGCCGCTGATCTTCAAATTCTCGCACGAGACGCCCCGCGCTTTGAGCATGGTCAGCTCCCCGACAAACGAGGCCGGGTCCAGCACGACGCCGTCGGCGACGACGCAGAGCGTGTTCGGGTGGAGAATGCCTGACGGGACCAGGTGCAGCTTATACTCTTCCTCGCCGCCGCCGTCGCTCGGCACGACCACCGTGTGGCCGGCATTGGAGCCGCCGCCCCAGCGGACGACGACATCTTTGTCATGCGCGAGAAAGTCAATCAGCTTGCCTTTGCTTTCATCGCCCCACATCGCCCCCACCACCACTGTGTTTGCCATTGCTGCTCCCCGTGTTCCGTTCCGAACTTATCTCTGAACTTCTGATTGTAAGCCCTGCGCTTGAACGCCGAATTATAGCACTGCGAGCGTCGCAAAGTCAACGCGGCGGGTACAATCGGAAGGCAGAAGAAGGGTCCCTCAATATGTCACCACGCCTTTTGCTCGCTTGCCTCACATTGACAGTTCTTGCTCCCCCTGCCTGTGCCGCGCCGCGCTACAGCGTAACCGACTTAGGCACGCTTCCCGGCGGCAAATATGTCTATGTGACCGGCATCAACAACAAAGGCCAAGTCGTCGGCTGGGTAAAATCAGCCCATGTTCGGACACGCGGCTTTCTGTGGGCCGGCGCGATGCACGACCTCGGCACGGTTCCGGTCTTTCGCAACTGCAAAGCGCTCGGCATCAATGACCACTCTCAAATTGTCGGTCAAGACGAAACGGACGAGGTCGACCCACTGTATGATGTGAGGGGACAAAGCTTTGTCTGGCAAAACGGCAAGCGAACGTCGCTGCCCCGTGTCAGCACTGACTACAGCAACCCTAACAAAAATAGTCTCATAGACATGGGAGCAACCGCGATCAACAATCGCGAACAAGTCTTGGGAGATAGCGGCAATTTATTAACGAGTGGAACCCTTACAAGAGTTAATCTGCACCCGACAGCCGCCTACGACTCTGGGCGAGTGATAAGCATCAACGATGCAGGGCAGATCGCTTGTGAAAAGCTGGTTGCCTTCCCGAACGGAACACCTGGCGCCGGGAAAGGCGAGGCAAGTTCGCATCCTTTTCTGTGGCAGAATGAGAAGGCCACCGATCTCGGCCTGCTTCCAGGATCTGAAGCCGGTCAAGCATCCAGCGTCAACAACTTGGGTCAGGTTGCAGGCTGGATGGACGCCTTTGCCTCGGCATCCGGTAGTGTTCGCGAAACTTCATTTTTATGGGATGGGAAACGGCTCGACAAACTGAAAAACCTCAACGGCTACAGATCAAGCCGGGCATACGGGATCAATGACTATGGGCAAGTTGTCGGAAAGTGCATCCGTCACCGAGGCTATGCCCATGCGTACTGCTGGCAAAACGGTCAGATGACGGACCTGAACCACTGCATTTCCAGGCGAACAGGCTGGGTACTGGAAGCCGCCTACGGCATCAACAGTCGCGGACAGATTGTCGGCGTCGGAACCCACAGTTTACATCACTACCGGGCTTTTCTTTTGACGCCGCAAAAGTGAAGGCGAGGGACGAACACAGAACGGTGGGGGATTGGCTAAACGCGCACGGCTATCTTATGATACCTTTTGGGTACAACGCTTCCACAGGAGACAACCCAAATGGCAACCATGAAAGCAGTACGCATCCACGAATTCGGCGGGCCGGACAAGCTGGTCTATGAAGATGCGCCAAAGCCGGAGGCGGAGGACGGTAAAGTCTTGATCAAGATCGCGGCGGCGGGGATCAATCCCGTGGACAGCATGATTGAGGCAGGGAAGATGGAAGCCATGGTTACCCATGCCCTACCGCTGATTTTGGGCTGGGATGTGGCGGGGACGGTGGAAGCGGTCGGGCCGGGCGTTACGAGCTTTAAGCCCGGCGACGCTGTCTTTGCCTACGGCGACATCCGGGTCAACGGCGCGTATGCTGAGTATATCAGCCTGCCGGCGGCGATTGTCTGCCCAAAGCCGCAGTCGCTCAATTTCGCGGAGGCAGGAAGTATTCCGCTGGCCGGGACAACCGCCTGGGAGGCGCTATTTGAGCAGGCCAACCTCCAAAGCGGTCAGACGATTCTTGTTCACGGCGCGGGCGGAGCAGTCGGCGGGTTCGCCGTGCAGTTCGCCAAAGCTAAGGGCGCGACCGTCTTTGCGACCGCCACAGGCGATGATGTCGCGTATGTGCAGGGTCTCGGCGCGGACACGGTCATAGACTACAAGACTGAGAAGTTTGAGGACAAAGCGCAGAGCCTAGATGCCGTGCTGGACACCCTCAGCGGCGACACGCGGGCGCGGTCATGGGCAACTCTTCGCGACGGCGGCGTTCTCGTCAGCACCCTGCCGGGTGCGGACGCGCCCGCAGACGCGGCAGCGCGGGGCATTGTCGGCAAATCGTTCAGCGCCCACCCGGAGGGCGCTCATCTCGCCGAAATTGGCGGACTGGTGGATGCAGGCAAGGTCAAGGCGCGTGTCGGCGCTGTCCTGCCCTTGTTTGAGGCGAAGCAGGCGCAGGAGCAGGCGGCAGGCGGCCACACGCAGGGCAAGGTTGTTTTGAGCGTGCCGTAAGGAGCCAAGAGACATGGAACCCGGCACTGGAAGTGCCAGGTTCCATGTCTCAGCAACTTCTTTCCCCGACCGGGTACACTCTGTCATATGGAAGTTGTTGTTATCGGCGCAGGAGTCGGCGGGCTGGCGGCGGCGATTGGGCTGGCCTCGCGCGGCGTGCGCGTGACAGTTCTGGAAAAAAACCCGAATGTCGGCGGCAAGCTGAACAGGTGGGAAGACGGCGGCTTTCGGTTTGATACCGGGCCGCATGTGCTGACCATGCTCTGGGCGCTGGAAGAGGTCTTTTCGAATGCCGGACGGCGGCTGGAAGACGTGCTGGATTTGGTGCGGCTGGACACCGTCTGCCGCTACCACTTTCCAAATGGAGAAACGCTGGACGCGCCGGGCGATCCGGAAGACGCCGCACGGGCAATTCGAGACTTTGCGCCGGGTGACGAAGCCGGCTTTCGGCGGTTCTTAGACTACGCCAAGCAAGTCTCCGACGCGACCACCGAGCCGTTTCTCCGTCAGGACTTCGGGGCGTCCGTGCGCGGTGTTCCTTCCCCCGCCCAGTGGGGCCAGTTGACCGGCTTCCTCGCGCTGAAGCCGTGGAAGTCGCTGCGGGATGTGGTGCGGGAACAGTTCTCCGACCCGCGCCTGCGCCAAGTCTTTGAGCTGTACGCGCTTTACAGCGGCTCGCACCCCGCACGGGCGTCAGGCATCTTCGCGACCGTCGCCGACGTGCAGTGGCGCGAAGGGACGTTCTATGTGCGCGGTGGCCTCTATCAATTAGCCGAAGCGCTGTGTGAGAGCGCCGAAAGCCTCGGCGTCAAGTTCCGGTGCGCCGAAGTCTCGGAGATCATCGTCAAAAACGGGCGGGCGCAGGGCGTGGGAACCTGCTGCGGCGACAGACTGTTTGCCGATGCCGTCGTCTGCAACGCCGACGCGCTCAGCGCGATGACGGCGCTGGTTCCCCCGGCTGCCCGGCGGCGGTGGACGGAAAGCCGCGTCGCAAAAATCGAACCCAGCACATCGGCATTTCTGCTGCTTCTGGGTGTCAAAGGCGAATACCCCCAGCTTGCCCATCACAACTCGTTTCTCGCGGCAGACAGCGAGGCCGAGTTCTCGGCGATTTTTGACAGGCAGACGCCCGCCGAAGACCCGACCATCGGGGTCGCCTGCCAGTCTGTCACCGATTCAAGCAAAGCCCCGCCGGGCTGTTCCAATTTGTTTGTGATGACCAACCCGCCTGCAGTGTCGTCCCATTTCAACTGGCGCGTTGAAGCCCCGCATTACCGCGGCCTAGTGCTGGCAAAGCTGGAGCGCATGGGCTTGACAGACTTGCGGGAGCGCATCATCGTCGAGCAGATGTGGACGCCGCTGGATTTGGAAAGCCGCTACGGCGCCTACCGAGGCGCGATTTACGGCTTATCGTCGAACGGCTGGCGGCAGGGCTTTCTGCGTCCCCCGCAAGTCTCCCCCGACATGCAGGGATTGTACTTTGTCGGCGGCAGCACCCACCCCGGCGGCGGCGTCCCGCTCTGCGCCCTGTCGGGAACCAATGCGGCGAAGCGGATTGCGGGCGACTGAGATCGCCCGCTTCACAAAGCCTAGCTCCCGGAACGAGCCTGTGACTCAAACACGAGAAATCCGATGAAGGCAATGTTGACCAGCGCGAACAGGCCGCCGGCGATGATGCCGACCCAGGCATGAGTGCGCCCACGCACTTCCGGGTGTTCTTTGAACAGATTCAAGCCGCGCAGTCCCAGCACGACGGCGGTGATGCCCATAGGAATTGCAAGGCAGGGAATAATCGAGAAGATGCCCAGATAGTACGCGGTCAGCGCCGAAGGGTTCCGTGTAGGGATCATCGCTTCCAGCCCGGTCGCCGCCGGCTGCGGCGGATAGCCTTGCTGCGGCACATAGCCGCCTTGCTGCGAAGCGTAGCCGGCGGGCTGCGGCGGCCAGGCAGTCGCCATGAGGCTCTGCCCGCAATGAGGACACTGTGCTAAGCCGGCTTCATTCGGCGCTCCGCAGCGGGCGCAAAACGGGGCGGGCGGCGGCGGGCCGGCGGGCGGCGTATTTGGAGGCGGGATACTCATTTGGGTTCCTTTCGCGGGGGCGTCTTAATGTTTGGACACGTCGCAGAGGACGATCTGCCGCACGGTCTCCTCGTCCGCTTCCGGCAGCGCGACGGCGGCGGCGCGGACCCGCGACAGGCCCAGGCGCCGGGGCGCCGGCAGGGCGGTCATCTCCTCCGCTACGGACGCGCCTTTCAGCGCGGCGATCCGCCCGCTCGGCGCGGCGAACGGCACGAGCCAGGGCAGCAGTTTATCTAACGGCGCGACGGCGCGGGCGACCACGAGATCGAATTGGCCCTTCAAGTGCGGCAGCTTGGCGGCGTCTTCGGCGCGGGCGTGAACGGTTTCCACTTTTAAGCTTAAATCATCGGCGACAGCGCGGCAGAACCCCAGCTTCTTGGCGGTCGAGTCGAGCAGGGTCACGCGCAGGTCGGGCCGAGCGATTTTGAGCGCCAGCCCCGGCAGTCCCGCCCCCGTGCCGATATCCATTACCCGCAGGTTTTGGGGAACCGCTAGAACGGTCAGCAGGGCCAGGGAGTCAAGAAAATGCTTGACGGCGATGTCGCGGGGCGACACCAGCCGGGTCAAGTTCATCCGGGTCGCGTTCCACTCGACCAGCATCTCAGCGTAGCGGACGAACTGGTCCACTTGAGCGTCCGTCAGTCCCAGGTGCCAGGTATTATTAGCGCCGCGCTGGAGAATGTCGCGAAGTTCGTTCACATGACGTAGTTAGAGAAAGCAGAGCGGTTTTCCTGCGTACTCCCCCCGCCCCCATCATTGGGGGCGGGGGGGGGGGGGGGGGGGAAAACCCCCCACGGAACCCCCCCCCCCCCCCGGCGGGGAGAGAGAAAAAATTCGCGGGGAAAAAGC
>CAXSFV010000023.1:0-55513 GCA_964236795.1 uncultured Armatimonadales bacterium
TGGATGACTTCGGTGCCGCCCCGGCTGACGAGGCTGATCTCGTTGCCGGCGGGGGTGCGCCAGCGCTTGGCATGATGCGGGTTGTGATGCACCGAAACCGGATGCTCGCGCACAGCGCCGATGATCACGGCCTCGGAGTCCCACTCGCCTAGAAACTCGACCAGAACGCGCTCGCCGATCTCCGGCAGGGAGTAGAAGCCGTTGTATTCCTGCGCCCGCCCCTGCGCGTCGGGCTTGCTGCCGCCGCCGTAGGGGCTGAGGGTGTGGAGCCAGGCGCGTTCGCGTGAGGCTTGGGGGTCGAGGGGTTCCCAGTCGAACTGGACCTGGATACGTCCTTGCTGCTGGGGGTCATGTTCGTTTGCGGTGACGTAAGCCCAGACGGTGCGGGCGGGCCAGAGGGGGGGGACGTGGTGCGGCTCCAGGGGCAGGGTGAGTGGCTGAAGCCAGAACTCCTGGGTGGCGGTGGTTTGCTGGGGGAAGCCGGTGATCTTGACCTGCTTGATCAGGTGCTGCTGGCCCTCGAAGTCCACCACCTCCCCCGGCGCGAAGGGCAGGACGACGCCGTCCACGCGCAGGTAGTAGCTGCTGGCTCCGGCAAGGGCCGCCGCGCCGCCGGTGTGCTTGTGGATCGCAGGCCGGTCCACGGTCGTGTGGTAGTTCGCCGCCGTGAGGGAAAGCTGGCCGTTCAGCTCGGCGATGCCGGTTCGGCTGATTGCCGTCGGCCCGCCGCCGCCGCTGCTTGTGCCTGCGCTGCTGCCGTTTGCGCCGCTGCTTGTGCCATTGCTGCCGTTCGCGCTGCCGCCGCTTGCTCCATTGCCGCCCCCTCCACTACTGCCGGTGAGGTGGGCAAGCGGCGGGGCGAACCCGTGGAAAGTGACCTGGTGCCAGCCCCAGTCGCTGTCGGGGAACGGCGCGTTCGACTCGACCCCGCGTGCGCCCAGAAACACGCGCCCGGTCAGGTCCTGCGTCGCAAGGGGAATGCCCCAGGCCAGGCACAGGCGGCGCAGATATGCCCAGTCCGTTTCGCCGTGCTGCACGCTGAGCGTGACCGGGAGGTTAAGGTCTGCCGCCTGCGTGATCTTGATCAGCGGCTCGGTCTTTGCGACCTGATGGACAACGTCAATCAGCGTGGTGGACTGGAACGCCCGAAAGCGCGGCACGAGGTCCGTGCGCTTGCTATAAGAGACGCAGCCCAGCCGCAGCAGCGAAAAGGTCGTTTCCCGCTCCGCTGCGGCCTGCTGGATATAGCCCTGGAAGCAGGGGACATGCTCGGTCAGATCATTGTCTTTCCAGGTGACACTGATGGGATGATTGAGGACTTTCGCGGCGAGAAACGCGGCGGTGCGGGTATCATAGCGGTCCATGTCCTGCCAGCGGAGCGTAATTTGCGCTTCCGTGTGAGAATACAGCGTCCGCTCAATCACGACATCGGTGATGTATTGCCGGCCTGTCAGCTCCTCAGCGTCCGTAATTTCGAGTTGGAAAGTCACAGCAAAACCTTTCGATCACTCGCGAGGGGCGGTCCGCCTTGAGTGATGCGCTTTCGAGTGGTGCACTTTTAAATGATGCGCTTGAGGCGGCTCGCCGCCGCGTCCGGGGAACAGCAGCAGCAAGCGGCTTGGATGGACATATCATACCCCCAAGGTGCAAAGATCAAGACGAGAAGTCCATCTACGACAGCTTATGCAGGGCGCGAAAAACGGGCAGCCAGTCAGGAGAACCCGGCGCAGCCGGGGCAGCGCTTAACGCTCATTATACGAAAACAGCCTGGATCTGTCAAGGTCGCTTGGCGCTGAGGAACAGCCCAAAAAGCAAACAAATTTTGGGCAGTTTTGGTATATTCTCGGCAATTTTGTATGCTTTCAAGAGAGGCTCCACAGCAGGTACGCGAGGCGTGGGTAGATCTCGTGCCGCCCCTCGCGTTGCCGGGAAGGGCGCGCAGCTTGAATGCATTTGTCTCAGCATCTGTGCAGGGCAGGTTTATCCCTAGACAGTATTCAGATGGTGCCTCTGCGGCGATTCCAGCGAGGCAAGAGATTGGTAGACTTGTTCGGTTTGGTCAGTATGGCGGTTCCAGGTGTAGTGGTCGCAGACGTAGGTGTGGAGGCGGCTGGGGGTCAGCGTGTGCCGCCATTCGCTGTTTAGAAAGCCGGTGATGGCGGCGGCGAGACCGGCGGGATCAGGACCTCGGGCGATGAGGCGGGGGTCAAGGGGGGTCAGGAGTTCGGGGGTGGCGCCGACGGGAGTGCCGAGAACGGGGGTGCCGCAGGACAGGCTCTCGGTGGTGACGAGGCCGAATCCTTCCAAAGCGAGGGTAGGCAGGACGAAGAGGTCGGCAGCCTGGTAGTGAGCGGCGAGCTGATCATCGGGGAGGAAGCCGAGGAGGCAGACGGCGCTTTGGAGGCCGAGGCTCCCGATGAGCTGAGACAAGCGGGCGTGCTCGGGTCCTTTGCCGCCGATCAGCAGCCGGGCGTTCGGGGCGGCGGCCAGAACGGCGGGCATGGCCCGGATGAGGTTGTCGAGTCCCATGCGGGGAGCGAGGCGGCGGATGGAAAGGAGCAGGGGGCCATTTGGGGGCAGTCCGAGAGCGGCGCGGGCTTCGGCTTTAGGGGCAGGAATGAAGCGCTGGGTGTCGGCGCCGCCGGGGATGAGGGTGAGGTGTCCGGCGGGGTTCAAGTCCAGCGCTTCGCGGCGGGAGTGTTCGCTCAGGACGATGACGGCGCGGCTGCGCTGAAGATTTTGCTGCTCGACACGGCGACGCAGGAGGTAGTGAGCCTGCCGGACGGCGTAGGCGCGGGGGCCGCGCCCGTTTTGTTTGTCTTCAACATAGCCTTCGTCATGCCACGGTCCGTAAAACGAGCGGACGTGCGGCAGGTCGGGGGGCAGGACGACGAGCGGCCCGACGGCGCTGTAGGCGAAGTGGGTATGGGCGATGTCGAACCGCTCGGTTTGAAGCAGACGGGCGCAGGCGTCCCGGCCGGCGCGGACGTAGGCGCGGAGGCCGCCGGGCGGGACAGCGTAGCGGACAATCCTCGCGCCGCCATAGGTGGTGTCGCCGTCCGGATGGCCTTCTTTGGCCCGGACGAGGAAGGTGACGGCGTGGCCGCGTGCGGCAAGGCCGCGAGCCAGCTCCCGCGCGACGACGCGGGAGCCGCCGGGGTGGTCGTCGAAAACGTAGTCAGCGAAAAACAGAATGTTCATAAAAGACTATTTCGTAAGAGAATGTTCATAAGAGAGCGTTCATGGGCGTCAGTTCGGGTTATTTGGGCTGTCCCCGGCACGTGATGGTGAAGGATCGGGGTCCGGCGCTCGGCAGGAGTTCGCCTAAATCATTTTCACACGGTTCCGGGAATTTGTCAAGAGCGGCGTCCAGCGGGCGTTCGTGAGGACGAGACCGGCGGTTTCGGTGAGGGAAGAAGCTTCAAGCCGGCGATGGCCTTGCCGGAGTCAGGGGTGGGCATAATCGTGTTCCCGTCGGTCTTCCTATGGATTTCGCTGCCTCTTGTTTGCGTTATAGCCGTTCCTCCTTGTTTTCGTTAGGCCGAGCGCTGAGGGGGCGTGCCGGCGAGCCGGCGACAGTGACGCCCGGCGCGACATCTTTCGTGACAACGGCCCCGGCCCCGATCCGCGCCCCGTTTCCAATGTGCAGGCTGGTGTTGATGCGGGCGACGACCATCGCCCCCGCGCCGATCATTACGTCATCCCCGACGACAATGCGATGCTCGGACCCGACCCAAGTTTCCGCCGCCAGCGTGACGCCGTGATAAATCCGCACCCGGTTCCCAATCGTGACATTCGGGTGGATGACCACGCCGAGGCCGTAGTGGTCCAGCATTAAATCTCGTCCGACCCTCGCCTCGTAAGGCAGGATCGCATGGTACACTAAAAAAATCACCGTTTTTAGCCCTCGCGGCACGAGCGGTATTTTCCGGCGATACGCCGCGCGGCTCCATCCCCATAACGTGACAGAATTCATAGTCGCCTGTTTGCCTCTTTTTCCTACGCCGGTTCAAGCAGAGACAGCGCGAAGTTCTGAAAACGGCGGCTTAACGCGGAGTAGTCAAAGCGGTCGCAGGCAATTTGCCGTGCCTGCTGCGCTTTTGCCGCCACTTCCTCGGCAGTGAGGCTGTCCAGCCAGTCGGCGCACCGGGCATGGAACTCCGGACTCGCCGGATGCCGGGCGGGCAAGGCCCAGCCGGCATCGGCGGCATAGTCGAAAAAGCCGGGGACGGGACTCATGGCGACCGGCAGGCTGCACGCGAGATACTCCGGCAGTTTGGTGGTCAGGCGATAATTTCCGAGCTGGTCGAGCGTCTGGGTGATAAACCCGATGTCCATCGCGTTCAAGGCGCGGACCACTTCGGTTTCAGGCAGACGGCCTGTGAAGACGACGCGCCCGCGCAGAGGGTCCGGCAGCCGGCTTTGCAGAATGTCTCTGCCGGTGCCGTCGCCGACGATCAGCAGGGAAACATCGCGCCGCTTCAGCCGCTTCAGCGTTTCCACCAGCTCCAGTCCGTAGCAGTAGGACTGGCGCGGGGTCCAGCGCAGGCTGCCGACGACGCCGCAGACGAGGTGGCTGGGGTCCAGGCCGAAGCTCTGCCTCGCGGCCCGGCGCTCCGCCGCCGCATAGGAAACAAAGAGGCTGAGGTCCACCGCGCCTTCCACGGTCGCCGCCCGCTTTGCGCCCAGCGTGAGCGCCGCGCCGGTGAGGTAGGGGGTCCAGCCGACAAAGCCGGCACAGCTTCCGTAGAGCGCCCGCTCGTACTGCCCGAAAACTGCGCCGGCTGCGCGGCCCTTCGTCACTTGAAAAAAACCCGCAATCGGGTCTCCCGAAGAGATCAAAAACTTCTGCCCGCGTGTCCGGGCAGCGCGGATCAGGTTCAGCCCGCCGACGATCCCGGTGCCTTCCTGGTAGATGAGGTCCCACTGCTCGGCGCAGACCACTTTCCAGAGCGCCCGGATCGCCGCTGGGTAAGACTGCGCCCGGTCTACATTGTAGAAGGTGAGGTCCGCGTCCATGCCCGCCGTCAGGCGCTTCGCCCGCAGCTCATGCAGGTCGCCTGCGCCGCGCGGGTTGACACAAAGTATCTTCACGAGGCCGCTCCCGACTTCTGCATGTCTGCAAAGCTTGGTCCCCGGCGCAAGCCCTTGTCATAGAGCGCCAGGGTCTGCTCGGCAACATCCGACCACCGATGGCCCGACACCGCCTGCCGTGCTTTCAGGCCCATGTCGGCCCGGAGCATTTTGTCGGCCAGCAAAATCTCCAGCTTCCCGCCAAGCTCGTCCGTATCGCCCGGCTTGTCCAGAAGAAGTCCGCTTTCGCCGTCCCGGACCATCTCGGCGGCGCCGGCCCGGCGGCTGGTGATGACCGGCAGCCCGGAGGCCATTGCCTCGGTGATGACCATGCCGAACGCTTCATAGTAAGTTGGGAAGGCGAAGATGTCGGCGGCTCCGAAGACTTGTTCAATATCGCGGGCCGGTCCTGCAAAGGTGACTTGCCCCGTAATCCCGGCTTCCGCCGCTAGGGCGCTGTACTGGGCCAGATCGCCTTTGCCGACGGCGAGAAGATGCACTTCGGGTTTGTTTAGCTTTCCGAGCGCTTGAATTACGGTCGCCAGCCCTTTGCGGCGGTATTCCCCGACAAACAGCACGACGATGGCATCGTCGGAAATGCCGTATTTCTGCCGGACCGGTAGGCGGAAGCGCGTATTGGCGGGGCTGAAGCGCACCGAGTCAACGGCATTGTACACGACTGAGATTTTGGCGGGGTCACAGCCGTAGAAGTGTTCCAAGTCCAGGCGAGTTCGGTGTGAGTTCGCGCTGATGCCGAGCGTTTCCGGGGAAGTCAAAGCACGCTTCTCAAAAAAGCCCGTCATCCGCCACATGAACTGGTGGTAGGCGCTGATGCCGTCCGCCGCGCCCGGCTCTTTTCGGATGGCGTCCCCCCAAGCGTACTGGCAGTACTGGGCCGTGACAAAGTTCTGGTGGGCGGTGATGCCGCCGATGCTGTGAACGACATCGTAGTCCCGCATTTTTATCTGCCGGCTGGACTTCCAGTAATACTGGGCGAACAAAGCTGCAACGGGCTTCCTGATGGTAGCAACGGGATGGATCGTCAGACGCTCTTTGGGAACGTCGTCAATTTCCGACGCAAACAAATGAACGTCGTGATGGAGAGACAGCGCGGCCGCAAGCTCCGCGCAGTAGCGCTCCATGCCGCCCCGAAAGTGGATGTTGTTTGCCGCCAGAGCGATTCGGAGCCGGCTCATATTTTCCCCTCTTTCCGCCGTTTCGGCGCGAAGACCCGAAGCGCCGCGCCGCTGAGCAGCCAGAACAAAACCGATCCCGGCGGTCCGAGCAGAATCGGCGACACAAAGAAGTTGGCGAAAACAAGCACAAGCGTCGTGATGATCGCGGTCGCCAGAAGCCGGCTGTCGGGGTCCGCCAGGCGCCTGAGCGCTGAGATGCCGCGCTCGATAAAGAACAGCGTGAGGGCGGTAATCAACAGGCCGCCGATGATCCCAGTTTCGTACATGATCGAGCCGAGATACGCTTCGCTGAACACCGCAAAGCCGGGGTCGGTCCCGCCGCCGCCGAGGCGGCCTCCCGCCCCGCCGACTCGTCCTAAGCCGACGCCGAGGGGGGAGTGGGTCACGATGAAGACCGCATCATCAAAGAACGTGCGCCGGTCTTTATGCAGGGCATCCACCGGGTCGGCGAATGTCGAGGCAAACCTGTCGGTGACGCCGCCGCCCGAAACGGCCTGCGAAAAACTATAAGCGGCCCCCCCTAGTATCAGGCAGACCGCGATGGCCGCCAGCATCCGCACACGCAGCTTCCCGCCGATCAAGAGGCTGCTGACCAGGACGCCGCAGAAGGCGATGACGAGGGCGGAGCGGACTTCATTGACAAAGATAACCAAAATAAACGCGAGAAGCACGGCGGCGAATGCCGCTCTCGCCCCTGTCGAGAAGCGCAGGGAGCCGGACAGCAGCGGCAGCACAAAGGCTATCGGAAAAATAATCCCGGCGTAGAACCCGGACCCGCCGCCGGCGGTGGTCGTCCCCGGCGGCTTAAAGGTCGCCGTCATGCCGCGCACTTCCCCCGACTTGAACGCCCCCAGATTTTGAGAAATCGTGTCTTGGCTCCCCGGAAAATGGGCGTAGGTCCAGCTCGGCCCGTGCGCGTACTGCACATAAGAAGCCAGCCCCATAATGAGCGTGATCAATGTCAAGAAAAGGAACAGCGAGCGGACCTGCGCGGGGCGGCGGATAACATCGTAGCCCAAAAACAGCAAGGGGATCGCGGACAAGTGCGTCTTCAGCCCGCCGATGCTTTGCAGCAGGCCGGGGGAAAACGGGTTCATCACTTGCAGCAGGCAGTTGACGGCAAACAGGGCGACCAGCAGGGTTCCCGGCGGGACGCGGATGGGGTCTAGGTGCCGGTTTTGCAGGCGCTGCGCCCCCCACCCGGCGACAAGGACGGCGAGGACAAGGTCGCGGGCGACAATCGAGACCGGGTCGGAGTGCAGCAGGCCGCGAATGGTCCCGTCCAGCCAGCACCAGGCGAAGTAGACATAAAGCCCGCGCTCGGTGTCGCAGAACGCCGCCCACAAAACAAGCGGCACGAGCACGAGCAGGAGCGGGATGACAGCGGCGGTCCCCGCGACAGGGACCAGCGCCACGAGGGAGCCGAGGACGGCAGGCAGGGCCAGGACAAACCAGAGCCGCCGGGCGTCCGGGTCCGAGGCCGCCGCGCGGCTTGGTCCGGCAGACGCATTTTGTAGAATCTGCGTGTTCATCGTGTTTGGTTATGCAAGTTCCGTGCCATCTTTCCCCACGAGAGAATGCAGGGCGGCGACGCAGTTTTCGGCGTAGCGGCGGGTGGAAAACTCCTGCGCCCGCTGCCGTGCCGCCGCGCCGGTCTGCCGGGCGAACGCCGGGTCATCCAGGTAGCGCAGGATCGCCGCCGCAAGCGCCGGAACGTCGCCGTAGGGCGTCAGCAGGCCATGGACGCCGTCGGTGATGATCTCGGTCGGCCCGGCGGCGTTTCCGGCGATCACGGGCTTGCCGAGCGCCAGGGCTTCAATGACGACGATGCCGAACGGCTCATGGTCGGAGGCGTGGACAATCACGTCCATCGCCTGCATCCATTCGGGGACATTGGATTGCAGTCCGGCCAGGATCACCGCGTCTTTTAGGTTCAGCGCGTCAATGCGATCCCGCAGGAAGGCCGGGTACTCCGGCTCGAAAGCATGATCGCCGCCGACGATGACGCAGTGCGCGTTCGGGTAACGCCGCAGCACTTCCGGCATGGCTTCGACCAGGACGTGCATTCCTTTCCAGCGCTGCAAGCGTCCGACAATGCCGATCAGCGGGCCGGCTTCGGGAAGGCCCAGCCGCCGCTTCGCCTCAGCGGGCGTCGGCAGCGCTCCGGGGTCGAAGCGCTCCAGCTCGACGCCGGGATACACCACGCGCAGAGGGCGCTGCGGCGCGATTTGTGCCTGCGACGCGGCGACGGCTTGGGAGCAGACAAGAATGCCCTGTGCCGGCAGACGTGTTGCCAGTCGGTCTATCCAGTTCTTGTCCCAGGGAATGCCGTGCTGGAACCAGGCAGACGGAATGCCGGCGATGAGGGCGGCGAAACCACCATAAAGGTGAGCGATCCCCATCCAGCCCAGCAGCAGGTCTACGTTTTCGGCCCGCGTGAGGCGCACGATTTCTCTAACGGCTTTAGCGAAGCGATGCGGCTCCCGCAATCGTCCGGCAGTCACGACTTGCGCGTTGCCGCCGAGTTCCCGCACCCGGCTGACCATCGGCCCGTCCTGAAGAAAGACCACCAGCCAGTCTACCTCCAGTCCTTGTCCTTGCTGGATCAAGTGCAGAAGCGCCAGTTCCGCGCCGCCGCGCTGTTCGGCCAGCGGCATGATGATCGCAATTTTCACGATTGTTTCAATGCTGTCAAAAGGCGAGCAACAGTTGTTTCCCAGGTAAACTCGCGGTTGTAAAACTGCCGCGCTTCTTGTCCTAGCTGCTGCCGCTGTTCGGCATTCTCTGCAAGGCTACGGACAGCGGCGGTGAAGGCTTTTGGGGTAGAAACATCGGCAAGCAAGAAGGCTTGTCCAGATTTTTGTTCCAGCAGCGTGTCTGTCAATGGGCCGGATGTGCCGACGGTGGCGATGCCATGCTGAAGTGCGGTCATCAATGTTGTGCGCCGAGTTGAGATTCCGTCCGAATACGGCACCAGGTAAATATCCATTGCGGCAAAGCGTTTTGAGACTTCTTCGGGTGATGCCGGGCCATCCGCAATCAACTCAGCGTCACCCATCACTGCGCGAACCTTTTCGGTGTCAGGCCCGACGTAGAGCAGGTGCAGGGAGTGAGACTGCCGCAGGGAAAGCGCCGCGTCACGCACCCAGTCCAGCAGCCGAGCGGCGCTTGCAGTTCCAAACAATCCCAGCACTAACGCATCGTATGGTAGCCCAAGACGCGCCCGCGCTTCCTCACGGCTAATTGGCACAACTGGAATGTTGGAGCCAACCGGCAAGTGAACCAACGGCTTGCCGGGAAACCAGTCCCTAAACCGCTTTGCCCAGGGGTCAATCGAGAAGAACACAATGTCGGCACTCTGGCCTAGCCGCCACAACTGCCAGCGCTGCCAGGTACTCATAATAGCAAACTGCGGCGTGATGAGCGGCACGAACGGCTCATGGACCATGACCGCTAACCGTGTCCCCGGTGAAACGCGGCACAAGCCACGCATTATTTCGGGCAGGTACAAGTTCAGCCCCCAACGTCCATACATAAATGGATTGTATTGCAGCAACACCCAATCCGGCTTATCTTCTGCGACGTACTGCGTGATCTGCCTAACGCTTGCCGGATCGTCCGCCGAGAACGCGGTTCTGATGCAAACGCCGAAAATCGGGTTCGGTTGCGGCGCTCCGGTTAGCACCGTGACCCGTGCCGACTGCGCCAGCTCTGCCGCCAAGCAGGCGGTGTAGTCTCCAATCCCGTCCATCTGCGGCGGTAGCACGGCGGCGATGATGTGGATTTTCATAAGCTCGCTGCCGCTGCCTTGCGCTCGTCTCGCTGACTGATTTTGCGCGAGTATTTGTTCAGAAAGGGCCGCTCGAAGAGAATATAAAAGCCGCGTGCAACAATGATCGCCAGCATAATCTGAACAAAGAAAGGCACGACAAAGAACGATTGGCTCTTGCCTACCTTCGAAAAGACTTGCAGAACTAAACCCAGCGTGAGCAGATGCGTTAAGTACAGGCTGTAAGAAAACAGACCAATGGAGGAAAGTAACCGAACGATCCGTGCCTGTTGTAGCTTTTCATCGTAACCTGCCAGCGCAACAAGTACGAGCGCGAACACAAGGCTGACCAGGAACTGAGTGCGGCTTCCTTCTTGCCCCAGATGCCCGCCGTAATTACGCAGCAGGGCAAAAACGACAGTCTCAGAGGCAATGAAATAACCAAAAAGCCGGGCTGTTTTGCGCTTGTGTTCAAGCACATCATACACCAACACTCCTAGTCCAAACTGAGGCCAAAAATCGAATGGAAAAGCCCGGTGTTCCGGCACAAAGATCAAGTACAGCAGAGAAAGAGCGGTCAATACATGAAGACAGTTAAGCATGAACTGTTCGGACATTTGCCGCCTTCCGATGGCCAGTAAAAAAGCGGAGATGCCATAAAAAGCGACTTCGTAGCACAGGGTCCAAAAAACAATTAAAATCGGCTGCTGATGCAAAGGAACCTGAGTGAGCGTCAAAGCAGAAAAGTAGTAGAGCGGGCTTTGATGCCCCGTGACTGCGGAGGCGAGGGTGCTGCTGTGCAGGTAGCCTTTTCGCACAAGGGCTAGTGCTAGATAACACAGCGAGAAGGCGAATGCAGATGCAAAGAAGTATGGAGGATAAATACGGCGTATTCTTGCCTTCAGAAAGTAGACAACGCTATTCCCTTTACGAAGCGAGGAAGAAGCCGCGTTTGCAATACAGTACCCGCTGATGACGAAAAATAGTTGTACCCCTAACCCGCCGAGCAAGCTGAAAGCGTAAAGAGGCTGAAACCGCAGGTCCGGGTATCGCGTGGCAATCACGGGCAGGCAGGCATGGACCATGACCACCCAAAGACAGGCAATTCCTCGCCAGGCATCCAGGGTTTTGTAAGTGTGCGTTTTCGGCGTGACCAAAGTATCTTCGGCGGCAGGAATAACATTCATGCGGCGGTAAACTCCTAAGAGTGTATATTTTTGTTCTGTTTATTGCGGGCAGAGCGGGCCCCGACTTTACGGGCGGGGACATCGGCCCAAATCTCGAAAGTGGGAACGGACTTGGTCACAACAGTTTTGGGGGAGACTGAGTTAGTGTCATAGCAGATATTCAAGGTGAAACCCTCTGCGGCTCCACAGATTCCTGAGTGCCGTAGTACGCTTGAAACTGCTTTTGCCATTTAGAAAGGTGCCTAGCAATGTAAATCGTTTCAAGTGTCAATGACAAGAAAGCAATCACAAAATCCCAGCTTAAACGGAAGCGCGTGAGGCGATATAGCCGGTGCTTGATGTGCTTCAAGAAAAAGACCCAGTAGACCCCCTGGTGGCCGGACTTGTACCGAAGCTGCACGACTGCTTGATACTTTTCTCCGAGATCCCGCCCGAAAGGCTCACGCCGAGGCGGATGATCAACCAGAGCCTTATCAACAAACACTATTGGCTCGTTTTGTTTTGTGAGCCGCTCCTGAAAATCAATATCCTCTCCGGCAGGCATTGTGAACTCCGTATCGAAGCCACTAATCTCGTCAAAAAGACAATGCCGCACCATGAAATTGCATGACCATAAGCAACCACCTGTTAAATTCACTGGCGCTTGGTAAAGAGGGGAGGTGATCCCGGCCTCACAAGTCGTCTTGCCTTCATAAACCGACACTTCCTCGTCAAGCGCCTGAACATATCCTTCCAGCCAGCCCGGCAGCGGCAGGCAGTCGTCATCGGTGAAGGCCAGCCATTCTCCCACTGCCTCAAACGCCCCGTGGTTGCGGTTCGCCGCCGGGCCGCGCCGGGGACCGGCCACCCACTTCGCCCAGGAGTAGCGCTCCTGAACCATCTGTTGCGCCGTGGAGCGGGAGCCGTCGTCGGTGACGATGACTTCGTACTGCTCCGGCGGCAGGGTCTGGACGCCGGGAGCCAGGCAATCCAGGCAAAGCGCCAGCAAATCGTTGCGGTGGCAGGTCGGGATGACGACGGAGATTTTCGGCAAGGACAAATCGTTCATAGCGGCTTCGGCGTTTAAGTTCTCAGGCAGATGCGGCAAGACATTCGCGAAAAACCTGCTGGTGAACATCCGTCACGGCAGGCCAGATGTAGCGCTCCTGCTGAAGCCGCCGCCCGTTCTCGCCCATCTCACGGCGCAGTGCAGGGTTGGTAAGCAAGGGAATGAGGGCGGCTGCAATCGCTTCTTGGCTCTGCTCGACGCAGTACCCGTTCACGTCGTTTGTAATCAAATCGCGCACAGCAGGGGCCGACCCGCCGACCACAGGCTTGCCGTAGGACCACGCTTCCACATACACGATGCCGAAGGACTCCTGCTCGGACGGCAGGCAGAACACGTCGCAGGCCGCCAGCGCTCCCGCCTTTTCGTCTTCCTCCGCACGGCCGAGATCAAGCAGGGCAGAAGCCGGGACTTCCGGGTAGGGCGGCTCCCGGTCCGGGCCGATGGCGACGAGGCAGGCGTCGGGAACAGCCGCCAGAATAGCCGGCATGGCTTCCCGGAGAGCATGATACCCCTTGCCTCGGTCCTTGCGTCCGACAAACAAGATAAGGGGCCGGTCTCCCAGCCCATGCCGCTGCCGAAACGCCGCCCCGTCCCCGTCCGGCGGGGACGCCGGGGCGAGGCCGCAGAGACGCAGGCGTGACGGCTCAACCCCCAACCGGATAAGATGAGTGCGCTCGGAGTCGGACAGCACGAACACGGCATCGGCTTTGTTATACAGCGAGACATCCAGGGGGCTGTCGCCCCAGGTGCCGGGATGCACGGCAGGCAGCACGGTAAAGGCCGCGCCGCGCTTCCGGGCTTCCGCCAGCGCCGCAAACCCCAGCAGCTCCCAGCCGGTGCCGACATAATGCACGACATCCACTGATGCGGGGATCGCCGGACCCAGAGCAGGCCGGTACGCCCGGCAGTACAGCCGCCGGGCGAGCGGCTGAAGCCGGGGCTGTGCGACCAGCGAGATCAAGCGGCGCAGGACAGGCTGCCAGGGAGCGCCGGGCGCGATAATCTGTGTCTGGTAGCCCTCGTGCGCGATCACCTGCGGCGTCTCAGCCCCGGCGTACATCCCTGCTATGTCCACGTTCTGACTAAAACGCGCGGCGACCGTCACCGAGTTTGCCGCGCTGAGGCCGTCGGCCAGCCCGCGCAGGTACGAAGCTAGCCCGCCGATTGTTTCCGGGCCGTTGGCTCCGACAAGGCAGACTTGGAGAGACGCAGAGGCGACTGCCGGAGTTTCCGTCGGCACAGTCAAAGTCATGCCTGCCCTCCCCGCGCCGGGCGCAGCATTCGTAGGAGGCCACGCAGCTCAGTTGCGATGACACGGTGCCGGCTTAGGGTATCCTGCACGGCGGTCAATACAAGGAACACGCCGAGCGAGAGAAAACAGGCGGTCCAGACCGAATGAACCGCCAGCAGGAGCGGGATGCCTGCCGCAATCGCCAAAATGCCGCCGCTGAGGAGCAGGGGGCGGAAAATTTCCGGCCAAACCGAGGCAATGTGCGGATGCCGAAAGACGACAAGGTAGGTGGAGAGGCCGAGTTCAACGGCGCTGGCAAGGCAGACCGTCGGGCCTAACCCGATTAGCCCAAAGAAAACAATCGCGGCCCAGCCGAGGCCCGCCCGCAGCGCCCCGGTTCCCACCGCGACCCACAGCCGGTCCGCCGCATAGCCGGTCGCGTTTTGGGTCGCGCACAGCAGGCTGTTGATGGAAAGCAGGATAATTTCCAAGCTGAACCACTGGACCAGGACGATTGCCGCCGTCCAGCGGTGTCCGAAGACAAGCGGGATGGCGGCGGGGCAGACGATCACAAACACCGGAACCACGAGGCACAACAGCGCATTGAGGCGGCGCACCGAAGCCCGCAGGTAGCCGGCCAGGGCTTCCGGGTCCGACTGCAAGCGGCTGTAGGCGGGAAAGGCGACGCGGTTCAGGACAATGTTCAGCATCATCGGGACGGAGGCAACGTTCACAGCCCAGCCGACCAGCCCTACCGCCGCGACGCCCAGCACCCGGCTGACGACCAGCGGCATCCAGCCGCCCAGCACGGCAGGGGCGAGGGCGTTGAGCTGGAAGGGAATGCCGAACTTCGCAAGACGCCGCACGATGGAGAAGCGGAACGTGCCGGACGGACGCCAGGGAGAAGCCAGCCAGATGCAGACCAGGCCGACCGCCCCGCGCAATAGGCCGCCGCCCGCCAGCGCCCACGCTCCGCAGCCGAGGTACGCCAGGGCAATCGTGCCGACGGTCTGGACAACGTTTTCAATCAGCTCACAGCGGGCGATGGCCGGATAGCGCAGGCTCCGCTCCAGGGCCATCATCGGGATCAGCCGCAGCGAATTCAAGAGCAGGCCGGCGGCCATCGCCGACAACAGCAGCGCGGCGGGATGGGACAGGTGATACGCATGGACTAGCCAGGGGGAGGCCGCAATCACGCTCACGACAAGAACGGCGGTAAGGGCCTGCTGCGCCCAGAAAACAGTGAAGGTCTCGTCGGCAGTCGGCTCCTTGTCCTGCCGGATGAGAGCGCCGCCGAGGCCCACGTCGCCGAGAAACGCGCCAAGGCCCGTCAGGTAGGCGGCAACGCCGAACAAGCCGTAGTCTCTCGGGAACAGCAGATGCGCGAGGGCCAGGGAACTGACGATGCGGAGCAGGACGGAAATCAGGGTGCGGGCAGCCAGGACTTTGACGCCGGAAATGGCGCGGGTCTTGACGGTGTGCGCGGTGTCCGGGATGGTGGCGCTGGATGCTTCCAGAGCGGGCGGGTCTTCGGTTGTGGGCGGCGTGGTCAGGTCTGGCTCTTTCTTACTTGTTATCGATGCATTATCGCGAAAAATTAACCGGCAGCGCTTTCAAATCCGTCCTACGGTCGCTGCCGGTGTGCGGACCAGCACGTCTGCTGTGTATATCCGCACAGGGGATCCCGCGCCGGGGGGCGCGGGAAATGGGTCAAGGTCACAGGCGCGTTAGGGTGCCGAGGTAGCCGAGGGTGCCGATGCCGCCCAGAATGGAGCCGAGCGACTGCGGGTGGTTGCGGGTCTGGATGAACAGGATGTCGTCGGGCTGCAAGATGGGGTCGGGCTGACCGTCTTTGCCTTTCAGTAAATCTTCCATGTTGACTGCAATCAGGGTCGCGTTGCCGGCCCGGTCCCGGCGGATGATGTCAACAGACTTCTTGTCGCCGTCCGGGGTCGCCCCGCCGACAAGCGCATAAGCAGTAGTCAGGTGCAGTGGGCGGTCTTCCGGGATGGGCAGGACGCCGGGTGAGCGGACTTCGCCGAGGGCGAGGATGCGGTTTTTGTTTGCGGGAACGAGCAGCACGTCGCCCGGCACAATCCGAATGCGGCTGGCGGCTGACCGGAGATCGGTGGTCAGGAGCGGACGCAGGTCCACGGTCTGGACACGCCCGGCGTGCATGATCTGGACTTCGGTGAGCCGGGCGGTCGAAAGCGCCCCGCCGGCCTGGTTCAAGAGGGACAAGACGGAAATGCCGCTCGGCATGATGGAATACGCGCCGGGCTTCTCGACCTCGCCGACCACCTGCACCTGCCCGACTTCGGGGTTCCGGGCGACGAGAAACAAAACGTCGCCGGGCGCAAGCGGCAGATTCTGGGCCGTATCGGCGTTGGTGAGGAGCTTCGACAGGTCTACGGCGACCGTCGCGCCGCCTTCGGTTTCCAGCGTCGCCGCAACAAGCTGCGGCTCCCCGGCAGGGCCGCCGGCCAGCGCAAGCAGGTCCAGCAGATGCATTCCGGTCTTGAAATCGTACTGTCCGGCGGCATGGACGCCGTCGCCGACGACGGTGACGCGGCGCGGACGGCCCTGCTTCAGCGTCACGGTGACATCCGGCTGGTTAAGCTGAGCGCTGAGGCCGGAGATGAGCTTTGCCGTCAGCCCGTCCACGGTCAGCCCGGCGGCATGGACTTTGCCGAGCAGCGGGTAGTTGAACGTGCCGTCGGGCAGCAGGGTCGCATCGGCGTTGAACTCCGGGTGGCCCAGCACCGTGATCCCGATCTGGTCGTCCGGCGACAGCACATAGGCGGGCGCGGGCAGGGCCAGGGCAGGCGCAGTGACGGCAGGCGTCTGGGCGTAGGCTGGGACCGTTGCGGAGAATGGAACCATCACAGAGGCTAGGACAGCTAGGAGCAAGGGAGTGAACTCCCCCGCTGGAAGGCGTTCGGAAACGCCGCGCGTCCAGGGGACGCAAATACTGATACTTTTTGCTTTGTCTTCTGTCCCCTGGACAGGCGGCGCTTCTGAGTGCCTTCCAGCGAGGACGTTTATGTCCTCGTCACCCAGCCGCGTCGCGCGAAATCGTCGTATCATTGGGGGTCTTTCTCCGAAGGCTCCGGCAGCCCCTTCTCGGCGCTTGCGGTCAAAAGCGGCGCGCTGCCGTACTGGTAATTGTAGAAATAGTAGCCGGGCGCATCGGACGAGCGCATCTTGTTGTAGGCGACGCCCAGCACGGCGGCGCGGGCCTGCTTCAAGAGGGAAAGCGTTCGCCGGGCCGAGGCTTTTTTCGTGGAACCCGTCTCGACGACGATGATCGTGCCGTCCATCTGCGACGCGAGAATGGCGGCGTCGGCGGCGACCAGCACCGGCGGACTGTCGAAGATGACGATGTCGGCCTGCTCGGTCAATTCTAAAACTAAATTGCGGAACTTGCGCGAGTTCAGCAGCTCGCCGGGGTTCGGCGGGGTCGAGCCGGACGGCAGCACCGACAGGCCCGACATGACTTCAATCGGCAGAAGCGGCGCGTGGCCGAGCAGGACATCGGTCAGCCCCGGCACGGCGGGGATGTCCAGCAGCGTGTGCAGGGACGGCCGGCGCAGGTCGGTGTCTACCAGGATGACTTTTTTGCCGTCCATCGCCATCGCAAACGCGAGGTTCGCAGCGGTGGTGGTCTTGCCCTCGCCGGGGTTCGCCGACGTCACCAGCAGCGTCCGAGCCGGCGCGTCTACGGTGGCAAAGTGGATATTGGTCCGCAGCACCCGGTAGCTTTCAGAGGCCGGGTCCATGCCCTTCATCTGCGGCAGCAGGTGGGCGTCGGCGGCGGACAGCGCCGGGACATAGCCGAGCGAGGGAAGCTGAAGCACCCGGTCGGCGTCGGCGACCGTGTTGATGCGGTCGTCTAAAAACTCCTGCAAAAGCGCAAGGCACAGGCCGACGAAGAGGCCGATGAGCGCGGCAAAGATCATGCTCTGCGTCCGCTTCGGGCGGACCGGAGCGTCGGGGACCTGGGCGCTCTCGATAATCCGGGCCGCGCTGTGGTGCGCTTTTTCGCGCAGGTTCAGGTCGGCGAGCTGGTCGGAAAAGTTCTTGTCCTGGCTCTGGGCGGCGTCATGCTCGGCGATCAGCCGGTTCAAGGTCAGCTCCAGCCCGGCATAAGAGCCGATCTGGGCCTGGGCCGCTTTGAGGTTGGTACCGGTAGTTGCAATTTCGGTCTGAACAACGGGGATCTGCGCCTGCAAATCGGAAATCTTCTGCTGCAAGCTCAGGCGAAACGCATTTGGCGACTGGGTGATCGTGGTTGACAGCGTCGGCTGGGCAGCGAGACGCGCCTTCAGCGCGGCGATCTGGGCGTCCAGCGCCTGCACCTGGGGGGCCTTCGGCGTCAGGCCGCCGGGCTGGACCATGCCGGCCCGCTGAACTTCTAAACTGCGGATGGAGTCGCTGAGGCTGATCACTTCCGGGTTTGACGTTCGGGTCTTCGCGGCGGCGACGCCCGGCTCCCGGTTCATTTCGGCCCGGTCGGAGGCGATCTGTGCGTTCAGCGACGCGAAGCTGGCTTTCAGTGACTGCTCGCTGCCGGAGAGCGTGGACACGGCCGCGATCTGGTCGTCCCGGTTCTTCGCTAGGTCCGCGATGTGCGTCTTCTCCTTGAACGTTTTCAGCGCGTTCTCGGTCGCATTCAGCCGGTCGTGGGCTTGTTTGCCCTGGGTCAGCACGAACTGCCTTGCCCGCTCCATTTCGGCAAGCTCGGCGTTCGTGTTCTGGGTGATGTACAGGCTCAGCAGCGTGTTCGGCGCGGCGGCGGCGATTTTCGGGTCGTTCGACTCGGCGGCGACCGTGATGACGTTGGTCTGGCCGACCGTGGCGACCGAAAGGGTTGCGGGTCCGACCTGCTTGACCACTTGGTCCAAAAGCGGCTGGGACTGCAAGACTTCGACCTGGGTGTCCACGGTCTGCTGCTGGCTGATCTGGAACAGCGATGACAGCGGGTTTGCGCTGTCTACCGTGTTTAAGTTATAGGCAGGGCCTTCGACAAGCAGCTTCGCGCTGCTTTGATACACATTTTTTGCGATAAGTGCCTGGGCGACGCCGATGACTGTGATTAAGATAAATGCCTGGATAATGATGGCGCGGCGGCGGCGCAGGATGGCGAGGTAGTCTTGCAGTGAAAAGCCTGCGGAATGTTCTGTGTCCGGTTCCATGGCGGGCATTCTTCCCCTTGCTTTCCGTTGTTCTAGTTTGTTTCGTTGCTCTGCTTTATCATATCATAAAACGTCGTATTTGGCAAAAGCGCGTTACTCTAAAGTTTAGATGAACTTGTAACAGACCGCTCTACAAGAACAAAAGCAAAAACCATGCCAAAGTGCCGGGGGGAGAAAACCGGAGCAAGAAACCAGTAGTTCCAGAGAAAATAAACCTGAGTTATCTGCTCTCATTTTACTTGCCTGAGTTCCGGCGGCTCCTCGAAGACCGGCGCTTGATGCTCGCATCACCGATGACGGGCGGCTCATCATGCAAGGGATGAGGGCGAAATCCAGCAAACACGCTGGAGGGGCAAGTTCTGTCTTTACCGGAGCTTTTCCGTCAAAACAGGAGTTGTGCGGCAAAACGGGAAGGCTTGTCTTGAAGAAGACGGCGCCGAGATCGTCTTCCTCCCCGGCATCTTTGGAAAAGCCGGAGAGGAAGCGGAACCAATTCACTACACCACAATTTACTACGCGACTCGCATGGTCTGTCAAGTTCGCGTAAACCAGTGCCTGCTCATTGTAGAATCACTCAATTGGGACGCAGGCTGTGCAGTGCAATGCTGACCAGCGTGCGGACGCCTACCGTCAGGGCCGCATCCGGGAAGTCAAAGGTCGGCGCGTGCAGAGGCGTCGAGTTGCCCAAACCGACACGCAGCAGGGCGCCCGGCGCATACCGCAGGTAATGGGCAAAATCTTCCGCTCCCATGGAAGCCTGCGGCAGCGTGATGACGTTCTCAGGTCCCAGCGCTGCGCCGGCAGCCTCGGCGGCCAGCCCAGTCGCCTGCGGGTCGTTGATCACCGGAGGCACGCCTTCCCGGAACTGCACCTCGCACGTCGCCCGCATGATTGCACACGCTCCGTCCGCAATGCGCCGCAGGCGGTCCGGCATCGCCGCCCGCACCTCATGCGAATGCGTCCGCACCGTGCCTGCAAGCCGGGCCGTGTCGGGAATGATGTTGGGCGCGGTACCCGCCTGGAACTGCCCCACGGTGACAACCACCGGCTGCACCGGATCAATCTCCCGCGCCGCCAGGGTTTGCAGGGCCAGGAGGATCTGGGCGCCGGTGATGATTGGATCAACCGACAGATGCGGGTAGGCGGCATGCGCCCCCTTTCCCTGCACGGTGATCTCAAAGGTGTCGGCGGAAGCCGTCATCGCGCCTGCCCGGAGGCCCACCTGGCCGAGAGGAAGAGCCGGCCAGGCATGGAGCGCAAACACGGAACTGACGCCTTCCATGACGCCTGCGGCGCACAGGGCAGCCGCTCCCGCGCCGATCTCCTCGGACGGCTGAAACAGAAGACGCACATTCCCGGCCATCCGGTCACGCGCCTGCACAAGCGCGGACGCCGCGCCCAGAAGCATCGTGGTATGCCCGTCATGCCCGCAGGCATGCATCACGCCGTTGCTCTCGGATCGGTACGCGGGCGTGCCTTCCTCCTGAATAGGAAGCGCGTCCATGTCGGCCCGAAGCGCGATGGTCGGACCGGAGTATTTCCCCGGCACGACTGCCACCACGCCGTGCCCTCCCACCTGGGTCTGCACGTCTAGGCCCAGCGCCTTGAGGCGGGCTGCGACCATTGCCGCTGTGTTCTCTTCCTTGCCGCTCAGCTCCGGGCGCTGGTGCAGAGCCTGCCGCACCCCGGTCAGTTCCGGCTCCATTTGGACAATGACCTGCTCTAATGCACCGGCTTTGTCCCAAAAACTTGTTTCGTTCTGTGTGCTTGTCAAAACGTACCCCGTTCTGTTTCGGACACAATGAAATCTACGACGTCTTCCCAGTGGCCTGTTTTCTCAAAAACCGCCCGCTGGCGCTGCGCCCCGTTGCCGCGTGCCAGAATTTCTTCCGTCTGAGCCGAGACCCAGTCCCAGTCTTTCGTTTCCTCCAGCGCGTCCCGCGTCCATGCCAGCAACGACCGGATGACTTCGGGGGCTGGGGCGGCGCGGAGTGCATGGAGGTCAATCAGCGTGTCTTCCAAGCCGTAGCGGGCCGCACGCCAGTGAGCGGCCCGCAGCAGCTCCGCCCGAACAGGAATAAACGGCGCGTCCGTCTGTGCCTGCCGCAGACACGTTTGGGTGAGGCCGCGCGTCAGGGCCGCCAGCAGCACGGCCTCGTCCACGGTCAGGCAGACATCGGCCACTCGAAACTCCAAAGTCGGTGTCTTTGCCGGCACGCGAATATCCCAGTAGATTTTCGTGGGATCGCTGATGCTGCCGGTGGCCGTTAAATCTTGAAGGAGCTGATCATACTCGGCCCGCGAGGCAAACGCCGGGGGCGGGCCTGCCATCGGCCAGCGCACCCACAGCTCGGTGCGAAACGACGCATATCCTGTGTCTGTTCCTGCCCAGAAGGGGGAACTCGCGCTGAGGGCCAGCAGGGGAGACAGCCAGGCGCGGGCGCGGCTGAGGACGCGCACGGCGTCCTCCGGGTCAGCTATTCCGACATGGACATGGCAGCCGAAGATGACCAGCTCTTCGGCTAATTGCCCGTAGTCATGGGCCATGTCCTGATAGCGCGTTTTCGGGGTAATCGGCTGTTCGCGGCTTTGGGAGAAGGGGTGGGTTCCGGCGGCGGCAATCTTGTCGCCATCACGCGCCGCCGATTCGCGGAGCGCCCTGCGGGCCTGAATGAGCTGCGTCCGTACTTCTTCTAACGTCTGGCAAACCGGCGTGGCGATCTCGATCTGCGAAGCATGAAATTCCGGCTGGACACGTTCCCCCAGCGCCGCCTCCGCTCCCGCGAGGACCTGCTGTTCACGGGGACGCAGGGCGCGTGTATGGGCATCCACGATTTGATATTCTTCTTCGACGCCAAGTGTAAAGTCGTTGCTCATAAAAGTTCTTCCTCTCGCTGTTTTGTTTCGACTTCTCTCCGCTGTAAAGCTGAAGCAGAATGCGCGAGGGCCTCAGTACCCCGCCACTCGTGCATCCTTCGAGCGGGGGTCGGACGCGCCATACCGTTCCCCCGTTGCAGGATCAACAAAAATGCCCTCCGCGTCACCCCAGGTGGGACTGCCTGGAAACACCCCCGCATTAGGAGCAAACAAATGCCCTTCGGCTTCGAGAGCGGACCGCACTTTCGGCGAGACAGCTCCCGGTTCATAGCGGATCAGGTCGGGGAGCCACTGATGGTGCAGGCGCGGGGCGGCGATGGCCTGCGCCACTGTCATGCGATGATCTACGACATCCACGATTACTTGGAGCACTGTGTTGATAATCGTCGGCCCGCCTGGGCTGCCTACGACCAGAAACAGCTTGTTTTTTCGCGTCAGGATCGTCGGCGTCATGGACGACAGCGGACGCTTGCGCGGGGCGATGGCGTTGTTCTCACCCTGGATCAAGCCAAAGCCGTTAGGCGTGTTCGGCTTGCTGGCAAAATCATCCATCTCATCGTTGAGAAGGATGCCTGTACCCGCAGCAGTGACGCCGCTGCCGTAGAGGAAGTTGAGCGTGTAGGTGTTGGACACGGCATTGCCCTGGGCGTCCACGACCGAGAAGTGTGTCGTTTGTGGGGACTCATAAGCCCGCGGCTGGCCGTGTCCCAGCTTTGCGCTCGGCGTGGCTTCCGCCGAGCGGATCGTTTTGTCCACCTGGGCCGCGTAGGCTTTGGAAATGAGGCCACGCACTGGCACACGCACGAAGTCTGGGTCGCCCCCGAAGGCAGAGCGGTCAGCGAAGGCGCGGCGCATCGTTTCAAGGAGCAGGTGGTCGGTGGCGGCGGTCTGGCAGCCCATCCTGCCGATGTCGTGCCGCTCCAAAATGTTAAGCATTTCCAGCAGGGCGACTCCCCCGGAGGACGGCGGGGGCATCGTCAGGACGCCGCAGCCTCGGTAGGCGCCCACGAGCGGCTTGCGCTCTGCGGCCCGGTAACGCCGCAGGTCAGCGAGCGTCACCAGGCCGCCGTGCGCCGCCATGTCTCGCGCCAGCAGATGGGCGGTACGCCCCCTGTAGAAATCACGCGGACCGTACTGCTGCAAACGTCCCAGGGTCGCGGCGAGATCGGGCTGGAGAAGAACTTCGCCTGCCTGGAAAGGCTTGCCGTTCCGCAGGAAGACGCGGCGGCTCTCGGCGAAACGGCCCAGCGGTGTCTGGGCTGCGTTCTGCAAAGACTGCGCCAGGGCAGGGCTGACGACAAAGCCGTCTGCCGCCAGGCATCGGGCCGGCTCGATGACTTGCCTCCAAGAAAGCCGCCCGTAGCGGCGCTGGGCCAGGGCCAAACCCGCCACAGTTCCGGGTACGCCCACGGCACGGTAGCCGACCAGCGAAGCCCCCTTGAGGACATCGCCCGACTTATCCAGGTACATGGTACGGGAAGCAAGCGTCGGGGCTACCTCTCGGTAGTCTATGGCCGTGCTTCTGCCGCCCGCGAGGCGAATGAGCATGAAGCCCCCGCCGCCGAGGTTGCCTGCCTCGGGATAGACGACGGCCAGAGCCAGCCCGACGGCCACTGCCGCGTCCACAGCGTTGCCGCCGCGCTTCATGATGTTCACGCCCACCTGGGAGGCAAGTCCGCTGGCGGAAGCCACCATGCCGTTCCGTGCCTGGACTGACTTGTGCGTGGGAAGGGAGGGCTGGGTCCATGCAGGCGCAATGGGAGACACCGCAAGTGTAGCCGTGATGAGAGCGGCGAAGCAGCGAGAAGGCATGAGACGAAAAGGCATAATAGCGGTATTTTCCCACTGCTCACCTGGAATTCCTGCTTTTTGTTGATTTACTTGCTTCTGCATCCTGTGGAGGATTAGACTGCACTGCTGCCGACCCCATGAGCTGGGAGGCAACCGGCACGGGCCGGCTGCCGGGCGGCGGGGTGAAGAGGAACAGGGACGCCGGCAGGGCCGGGTTGCTCTTCACCTCGGTAAACGTGTCAAACTCCTGCTCCACGGGCTGGCCGCTCTGGTGGGTCTCGGTCGTCACCCGCTGCAGCAGGTGATCACGGCGGCTGATCGCCAGCGTCAGAACAGAATAATTAGAGCCGCTGCCGAGCGGCTGGCGCAGGGCGACGGTCTCTGCCGGTTCGCCGTTGATTTCTTCGGGCGTGCCTAGAGTGTATCTTATAAATGGTTGCGGTAAAATGGCTTCATGTCTGAGAAGCCAAAAATACCGCGTCGCCGCGCCGAAGAACTGACGGACGCCCATTGGAGGCTGCTTGCGCCGCTCATCCCTGAGCCGCCCCGCCGTCCTGATGGCAGAGGTCGTCCCTGGCGCTCCTGCCGCGAGGTGATGAACGGCGTCCTGTGGGTGCTGCGAACAGGCGCACCCTGGGCAGACTTGCCTGCACGGTTCCCACCGTACCAGACTTGCCACCGCCGCTTCCAGATTTGGAGCAGGACGAGCGTTTTGGAACAGGTGCTGATCTCGCTGGCTCAGCACCTCAAAGAACATGGCGGCCCAAATGTTCTCCTGCACCAGTCGGGTACAATAATCGCAGGTCATACAAAATGACCGTAAGAACCGGCAATCGCCGTAAGAACCGTAGCAAGACGGAAGGGGTACGATGGCCTTTCAAATCAGTATTATAGGAATGGACACGCTGGCGCTGCCGAAGCTCATCACACAGGTGGTGATTGAGCGGGCGCTGTATGACCACACCAAGGCACAGATTGTCCTGCACTGGCAGGAAGAAAGCCGCTACGAAGACCGGGGCGCAGCCACAATGGCTGCCAAGATGATAAGTTGCACTGTAGATGTCCAGTGGAAGGACAACGACCTCGGCGAGAGCGTGGACTGCTTCCACGGCTATATCGAAAATGTCTCAGCCCGTCGGGTCGCCTCCTCCACTAGCCTCATCCTGGACTGCGCCGCGTTCAGCAAGCGCACCGATCTTGTTCCCCGCTACCGGACATTCCAGGCGGTTACGCTGCTGGACATCGCTCAGCACATCGCGGGGCGTGAGCCGCTGATCCAGGTGGCGAAGTCCGGCGACATGACCATGTCAATCGATCTTTCTGTGCAGCACGCCGAAACGGATTTTGCGTACCTGGTCCGGATGCTGCACGCCTGGGGCGTGCCGCTGGCAACGGAAGACAAAACCGGCAAAGTCATGCTGGGGGCACGCGGGGCGGAAGCCAAGCAGGATTTCCCCGACATCACCTACGGCTGGACGCAGGTTGACTTTTTAGGAGGGCTTCATGCCCTTCCCAAGCTGGTCAGCGGCGGGAGCAGCGGGCCGACGGCGATTGCGCGAGACCAGGTGGCCGCTTTCCAGGGACAGATTTCGCGCCGAGCCGCCGACTACTTCGCCATTCCCGTCCACCCCGATGTCAAGGGGACGTACAGCAAGACCATGTCCCAGGTAGACACCAGCGGTTATCACTTGAAGCTGGAAGGAGCCGTGCTGGCGTTCGCGCCCGGCGAGGTTGTCCCGTTTGAGGGCCAGCAGCACCTCATCCACCGTATTCGCATTGAAGGCTACCCGCAGCAAGCGACGGCGACGCAGGAATTCTGGCTCCAGCCGCTTGTCCTGCCACTCTCTCCGGAGCGCAAGATGCCTCAGTGGCCGTCGCGGGCCGTCTGGGCACACGTCACGGCAAACGAGCATGACCCCCAGCAGCAGGGCCGCATCCAGGTGGAGTTCGAGTGGGAGCACCTGGACCCGCAGGTGTCGGGTGAGCGGGCTTGGCTGCACACGCTCACCCCCTACGGGGGCGGCTCCGGCGGGACGGGAACGGGCGGCAAGCAGTCGGGGCAGTACAGCGGCTTCTACTCTCTGCCGGAAGTCGGCGAGCGTGTGCTGGTGGAGTTCTTAGGGGACTGGGACTCGGAAGCGGTTGTCATCGGGGTCGTGCGTCAGCATCCGCAGGGGACAACGTACAACCCCCACCAGACCAAGCGGTGGAGTACGCCCTCTGGGAACGAGGTGCTGATGCACACGCTGGGGGGGAAGGATGTGTTCCAGGTCAAGACGGCGGGGAAGATGGCGTTCGAGAGCCAGATCGAGGCGGGCCGGCACTCCTTGACCATCAACTCCGGCGGCAACCCCAGCGACATGATCCACTACGAGGGCAGCGGGAGCAGCACGCACTTGTCCATCCATGTGGCGACGGACCTGCACATGCAGGCGGGCAATAACATCACGCTGGAAGCCAAATCCATCAACCTGATCACTACCGAAGAAATCAGCCTACGGTCGGAAGGGCCAGGCGGTATACGGCTGCAAGCGGACACAGACGGCATTGGCATCCACTCTCAGATGAAAGGCATCACCGTTCAAGGGCAGACCGGCATCAGCCTCAAGGCTCCCGCGAATATAGTTGCGCTGGAAGGGGAAACAGGCATAACCATTAACTCCAAATCGAAGCCTGTCGCCATCAATGGCGGCCCGAATGTAGAGATAAATGCAGGTTCTATCCCCGATATTCCGCCTCTGCCGCCGGCCAAATAATTCGTAAGGTTGATACTCTGCAATCCGGTATCGAATTGTACTCGCTAGGAAACTGCTGTGAGCCTATACTACACTCCTGATGTCCAGTTCTTCCTGCCTGATGAGCTGCAAGACCGCTCTGTTCTCGCCTTTGCATTGCCATTTATTGGAGACCCCAATGGAGTGGCTTCGTTCAGCTTCGTCGTGACGCGCTACCTCACGCCTCAGCCCACAGAGCCATTTGTGCATGCCGATCAGGTTCTGGCGGAGCTGCCCCAGGCGCTCTCGGACTACCGTTTGGTCAAGCGGTCCAGCCTCGTGCTGGACCACCGACCCGCCGAGCAGGTTGAGTTTGCGTGGGACTCTCACGGCGAGCCGATGCAGCAGCAGCAGACATTTGTTGGAACTCAGGGCGGCATTCTCACTCTGACGGCAACGGCGACAACGCTGCTGTTCGAGGATCACCGGCCCCTGTTAGAGCGTTTGCTGCTCGGCTTCAAGTTCCTTCGCTGAGGTGCCTCAGAAAGTAGCCGTGCCTCAGAAAGTAGTCCATGTCAGACGATCCACAGCCAGCCGCCCGCGCCGATGACGCCGTTCAGCACAGTCAAGCCCGCGTTGGACGCGGACTAGGTGCGCTTGGCGGAGCCGCACTGGCGCTGGGCGTTCTAGTCCTTGCCGGAGCGCTGGAGGTCGGCACAGCGGGTCTTGCGACGCCCGTTGTGATCGGCCTCGGGGCGCTTGCTCTTGGCGGCATCGGCGCAGCCATGAGCGCCGGCTCCAACTTGGGCGCGGATGAAGGCCGGAAGTTTGTGCACGACGACGGCGCTATCGCTTCCGGCTTTCCCACGGTTCTGGTTGGCCCGGACCGGAAGCCTCTCGCACACGTCAACAGCAACGCCAACTGCAATGACCACAAGCACCTGAGCGGCGGTTCCTGCTCGGATGCCGTCAACGGTGCACAGGAGCAGATCGCCGAAGGAAGTGGAACCGTGCTAGTCGGACCGAACATGCTGCCGGTGGCCCGCGTCGGCAGCCAGGGAACCTGCGAGTTTACGGTAGGCCACGGCAGCCCAACCGTGATTATCGGCGGACCGACGCTGCGGCTCCTGAAGGTTGGGAACGGGGACGATCCAGACAAGGGGTTCTTCGATGGCGTGGGAACCGTCAGCGGTGTTCTTGGCATTGCGGGGGCGGCCCTGGTTCTGTGGCCGGCGACGCTGACACTCGCGGGTGTCGGGATTATGGGTGCGGGGGGCGCAGGCGCCTGGCTCGTAGGCAAGGGCGTCGGCAAGGGTTTGGAATATCTGCCGGAAGGAGAGGTGCGCGATGCGGCCTCGCTGGCGCTTGCGGTTCTGCCGCTGGCGGGCCTGCCGAAGATGGCGCGTGGCCTGAGCCGAACAGAAGGGTTGGGCCGGGCTAAGGGTGAGTCGGAGGAAGGGTTCACGTCGCGGGTGAAGGCGGCGAAGAACGCCCGGCTGGAAGCGGAGTGGCGTGCCAGAGTGCAGGCGTCCAAGCCGCGTGCCGGGGAGATCCCGCTGGGGCCGGACGGGCGTCCGATTTTGGCGTATGCGCGGGCGTCGGGCGCGGCGCGGGCGGTGTTTGACGACGGCGGCGGCGTCTTCAGCAAAAAGGGTGGTGTCATGGAAGCGCGGGGAACCGGCGGCTCAGGCGGCAAGGTCAAGCTAACTATCAAGAAGCCAGGTATTTTCTCAAGAACCGACCTAACCACAGCGGAACGCGCGTACCTCGAAAAGCAGTGGAGAATAAAGAAGCTCGCGTTGACAAGGGCAGCCAACCGTGGCGAGTTGAGGTGGAGTCCAGGGACAGATGATGTACGGATCAGCCAGCTTCAAGCAGATTATCGTCAAGCTGTTGCAGAACGCTTCCAGCGGAGATATGGTCGAGCGCCGGACATCAGCCGTCTTGATGCGGACCATCCTGTTGACATGATCGTCGGTGGCGATACGGACCAGAACTTCAGGATGTTGCACCGTTCAATCAATAGAAGCGTTGGTTCGTCTTTGAAGTCAGCGGGCAGGAGTCAGGGATTAGCGCCAGGGACGCCTATCCAATCTATTGAATTTGATGAATAGGGATGCAGAAGCTATGATCAACACGACGTTCAAGTTCGCTACAGATACGGCAAGTATCAGCATCTTTGATGAAGCCGCCCTCCTGCACCGTCTGGATGCCCCAGCGGACTGGTGGGCGGACCCTGACGAGGAGGTACTCGAAGTCAACAAAGGCAACGTCATCTTTGTAGATTTGGGGACTGACGGCACATACGTCACCCATATCCACTCAGGAGCGCGGCCAGCCGAGGGGCGGCCCACCTTGGCGCAGGTTGACGCTCGCGTCAAGTGTCTTTCGGGGCGGTTGTTCGTAGGCGCAGGGGAGGATGTCGTCGGCGCGGGTGGCGGCCCGGACACGAACCTCGGCGGGCATTTTTTTGATGTCGAGCTTGGTGTCCACCACGTCACGCTCACGAGGCTAGGTTCGTTCGAGATAGACATCGCCATTGGGGTGGTGGCGGGTTCGGCAGAGAACTCCATCAAAGACTCATTGACGCTTTAGCAGGTAACGGGGAACAGGTAATCGGCATAAATTCCGAGACAACACAGATTTCAGACTTTGATCCAGATGAGCTTCCCAATGAGTTCTGGGACATCATCCGCCTATCTGCGGGGAACAAGGACACCCTGCGCGGCATCATGACACAGTTGTCGCGGGAACAGATTTTCAAGTTCGCGCAGAACTTCACCGAAGCGGCCACCCAGCTCAAGGATGACCCGTTCTTGCAGTATATCGCTCCGAACACGTCGGAGGACGGCATGGACGATATCGCCAACTGGGTGGTGAGCCAGGGCAAGGAAGCGTACAGGCAGGTGTGGGAGCATCCTGAGACGGTTCCTAAGCACATAGACGTAGATGCCCCTGACAACTTGTACTACATCGCTGAGAATATTTACTACAAGCGCTTCGGCGAGATGCCGGACTTATATTGAGTCCATCGCTTATCACAATCTTCAACGCGCCCAGCCCCCGTTTCACTCTGGAACGAGGGCTTTTTTGTGCCTAAGCCCAGGCGGAGGTAGACCGTGCGAATGCGGATTGGGAGGCGAAGAAGCAGGGGTGGCGTCGGGGAGAGGATCTGGCGGGGCGGAGCGTGGCGGATCAAGCGCAGGCGCTGTGGGAGGCGATGCTGGGGCGCTCGCGTCTTGCGATGGCGGCAGCGGGAGAAGGCGGGGCGGAGCGTGGGGCAGCAGAGCGTCCGGAGTTCGATGAGGGCGGCGGCGTCTTCAGCGAGAAGGGCGGCGTCATGGAGGCGCGGGGGACGGGAGGAGGCGGAGGCGGGAGTTCCGCTGCCTCCGACTTCACCGGCAGGCTGCGCGGGCAGGATGTCACCCTGCCGGAGGTAAAGACGAGGCCCCTGACATATACGAAGCGGACTGGTGCGGCTCGTGAAGCGCTACGGAAACAATTTGACAGCAAGGCTCGGTTTTCCGGCACTCGAAACAATCCCGGCCCCGTGGTGGAGAACCGTGCCAACTTCCTCAAAGACCTGGCAAATGATCCCACTAAAGAGGCGGCACTGAGAACTGCCGGTATAGATGACGCGGGACTTGCTCAAATGAGACAAGGCAATGTGCCCGACTTTGAAAACAACACCTGGCAGGTTCACCACAAGCTACCACTTGACGACGGCGGCACAAACGCCCCGGACAACCTGGTACTCATGCGGAACGAACCTTACCATAAGGTCATCACGAACGCACAGGATACGATGACCGGCGATCTCAATCCTGGTGAGACAGTTCAAATCCCAAATTGGCCTGTGCCGGATGGGTTTGTTTATCCGCCGGTTGATCCTACCGTGCCATAACGCTGCACTATAACGCGAGTCGCTTAGAAACTGACTTAAAGGAGAGCAAGAATGCACAACGGAACCTTTCAAGAGCTTATGCAACAAGTTACAGCAGAAGTCTACGCTCGGTACAACCGTCATCTCCAGCCACCCGCGACAGAGGCATCTCTTGTACGCCTACGGCAGAGGACACATGACGAGCTTTCCGCAGAGTTGCCTGAAGGTTATCAAGACTTCCTGAAAAGGACAGATGGCTTGTACTTTGACAGCCTCGTCATCTACGCCAGCGACAGAAATCCAGCGGTTGATAAGCCGGGTGCCTTCATGCAGTCGTTCATTGAGAACAATCTGGACTGGCGTAGTTACGAGAAGCGCAAGAACTACCTGATATTCGCCGACGGCGACATCAGCCTGTACGCCTACAACCTGATTGAGAAGCGCTATGAACTCCAAGACCGTTCCTCCGGTGATGTTGTCAGCATCCACGGCACCTTTGAGGAGATGATTACGGAAGCTCTGCAAATAATCTTGCAAGAGGACAAGGAATACGAAGACGAGTAACTCGTCTATATCTTAGAGGATATAGAGAAACAGAATGATGGAAGCTGTTACTATTGTCATGTTCTCCTACGCCCCGCTCCGCACCCAGGCGGGACTGACCGGGTTCCTTGACCTTCTGGAAGCCATGCCCGACTTCACGCCGACGAACTGGGGTATGGATGAGCGTGCCCGTAACCCCTACAGCCCCGCCGAGCGCCGCGAGCTAATAGAGCAAGTCTGCGCTCATAAGGGTATGTTTCTAACACCTGGCCTGCGCCGCCGTAAGTCCATTCGTTATGAGGCTTACTACAACGCCTACACGCAGGGAATGGGAAGCATTGAGTTCCTTTTCGATCCGGGTCCCTCAGAGGCAGACTTGCCACGGCTGTTCGCTTTTGCCGATGCTCTGGCGAGCTACTTCCGGCCTGCTCTCGGCTTTATCCACCGGTTCTGGCGGGTCGGCGACAAGAGCCAAGAATACGATGCTTCTGCAAGCGCCGGCATCGGCACGCTCCAGCAGTATGGCCTTCACCGCGTGTGTACGCGCACTTGGTATGGGCGGCATTTAACAAACCTAATCGGCCTGCCGCTGCTGGAAGCGTCAGGGGCGATTGTGCGGCAGATGCCCTGGGACGGCGTGCAGATTGATTTAATGGAGCGCCCCTGGGAAGTGGAACCCGAAGTGCTGGCGGCGGCGCAGGAGCAGGTCATGGAAACGCTGGTCACATCGGGGGCTTATGGCGACTTTGCCGACTTCTTGCACCGCAAGTCGGGAGCGCGGTGGATGCCTTTGCCGGACACGCGCCCGGTACTGCCCGTGTCGCGCTGGCCTCAGCCAACATGGCCTGCGCTGGACGTAGGGAGAAATTGATGCCAAACTTGACTTCAAATCAATACCCGCCTATCGTAGCCCGCCTGCGGCAGAGCATTGCCGAGGAACAGACCTTGACCGGCATTGACATCGCCGGTCTTGACTTGCGGCGCGTTGACTTAACCAATTTGAGCACAGACCGGCTGTACGCTGAGCGCGTCCGTTTGGATTATGCGCTGCTTACCGGAGCGCGGCTGTTCGAGGCGTTTCTGGAAGAGGCCGTTTTAGAGGGAGCGCACTTGGACGGTGCGAACTTAGGCATGGCCCGGATGGAGCGGGCCAACCTGCGCGAGGTCAGCCTGCGCCGGGCGTTGCTGAGCCTGGCTTCCTGCCGGGGGGCGGATTTCACGGATGCAGACTTGACAGAGGCGGAACTGACAGAAACGTTCTTTTCCGCGAGTAACATGAGCGGAGCGCTGCTGGTACGGGTGCTCGCGGACGGGACCGCCTTCAACCAGGCCCAGCTTGTGGGTGCAGACTTAAGTGGGGGAAGTTTTGTCGGTGCTTTGTTCCGCGGCGCGGTGCTGAGTGGAGCGAACTTGACGGGAGCGGATTTGACCGGGGCGGACTGTACGGGAGCGGATTTTCGGGGAGCAACGCTTGTGGATGTAAACTGGGCTGGGGCGCGGCTGGACGCAGCCCGTTTTGATCCCGGCTTTACCCTTAGCCAAACACCTTAACTTGCAGAAAGACGGTTGAAAGCGGCCGCGAAAGTGCTTGAGCAGTGACCCTGTAACAACCCTGACTTCATACGAAGTTGGGGCTATTTGCTGTCTGGCTACATATACTATTGGGGTTGCTCTGGCTGCCTTACGTATGGCGTGGAGATCCGGTGCGTCAGAAGCGGTACTACTGGAGACAATATGAATTTGCCATCGATAGAGAACATCCTGGCTGATATGCAGCAGTTCGTGACAAACCCTGTACTGCTGACTTCGACCGCTGAAATCAGAGCAGATATGAACATCCCGCGTGACTGGGTGGAAATGCTGCGCCAGCAGAAGGAGGGGGTCAAGAGTTGGGTGAGCCCATGGGCGGCTTACCAAAACTTGCTACCCGGTGTCTACAACTTCTTGCAGAATAAGGTGCGTGGCGTCTGTGTCTTGCTGGAAGCCCAGAAGTCCCCATCCCTAATCTATGTCTACAGCCAGGATGGGGAAAACTACCTACACCGAGGCTATCCGCCTCTGGGTGACAGAGTGCCTAAAGGCCAACAAGGTTTTTGGGGGAACCTGCCGCCGGACTTACAGAAGTTTTACTCTCAACTGCACGACGGCTGGATTGAACTCTATTCTGGTGCAATAGGACCACTCCCGGTAGAAGACCTGGGGCTTCTGTCGGATGGTGACTGGGACATCGAACCGGGCGACTTGAAGAAACTTCCGTTCCGGTTACACGAAGTGATCACAGTCTTCAACAACGGTGGGGGCGACTACATCGGCTTAGATTTCGGGCAGAGGCCGAAGCCAGTGGAAGACTGCGCCCTGGTGTGGTGGCACGAGAACCCACGTCATCCAGATATCGACCAGAATTTCTGGGCTCTGATGGACGGTTGGATATCCGGTCAGATGGAAGGCGTGGATTTGGCTGGCTAATTTCATTTGCTGTCATCATTGTCCAATGTCAGAACGGATATTGCCACTAATACTATTAGCCCCTGTTCCCCAGCGGAATAGAGGCTAATAGCGGTTCTGCCGCTGGCGGGCCTGCCGAAGATGGCGCGTGGCCTGAGCCGAACAGAAGGGTTGGGCCGGGCTAAGGGTGAGTCGGAGGAAGGGTTCACGTCGCGGGTGAAGGCGGCGAAGAACGCCCGGCTGGAAGCGGAGTGGCGTGCCAGAGTGCAGGCGTCCAAGCCGCGTGCCGGGGAGATCCCGCTGGGGCCGGACGGGCGTCCGATTTTGGCGTATGCGCGGGCGTCGGGCGCGGCGCGGGCGGTGTTTGACGAGGGCGGCAGCGTGTTCAGCCCCAAGAGGGGCGCTCCTCTGCTGCAAATGATGGCTGGCGATGCCGCAGGAGGCGGAGGGGCAGCCGGTGGGAAGCCGGCGAAAGTGCCCTTAACAGAGTTCGAGGCGGCAACCTACAAAGACTCGACGGCAAAGGCAGAACCCGGTGATGACCTAACCCCTGACCATATTCCATCCAGAGCTGCTATCCAGAAGGCCAGGGAAGCTCAACTTGGCCGTAAGCTCACTAAGGAAGAAGCAAACCAGCTCAAACAGAACACCAACACCATTTCTGTCCGGACAGACATCCACAAAGCAGGACCAACCTACAAAGGGAATAACACCGCCGCACAGGTTGAGGAGGATGCCACTGACCTTGGCAAAGCGGCTCGTCGTGATACGGATGCCCTGTTGAAAAACGCGAAGGACCAAGGGGCTGATGTTAAAAAAGCGCAAGAGGCTGTCGACAAATTACACGAGCTGAATCGCAACAATGGCCTCTACAAATAGTGTTAATGAAAGAAATAGTGTGAATGAAAGGATAATCAGCAGAATGATGAAAGAAGAGCCGGCCCGTTTGCTGGGCCTGTCCACAGACAAGGTGGACATCGAAGCGTTAGCGCAGGAAGTCAATGAGACGCCCGAAATTACTGAAGACGAGGATTTGGCGACCACCTATTATGAGTTCTTCCAAAATGGGATTGGCTTGCAGTCCGAAGGGACAATTATCAGTACCGTCTTCCTCTACCCTGGTAACCGTGAGGGCTACCAAAAGTACATTGGACGGCTTCCAGAGGACCTCTCCTGGGGCGACGGCCGCACGGCGGCGCGTGAGCGGCTTGGCAAGCCGGACGCCGCTGGAGAAGGTGAAGTTTTCCCAGACCTTGGGCCAACGCCTCCCTTCGACCGATATGATCTGTCTACTTACTCTCTTCACCTGAGCTACGGCGGCGAAGATGGCACCCTGAGCCTAATCACGTTGATGACCCCTCAAACCACACCTGGCCGGGTCCTCTAAGTCACAACTAGGGGACAATCTGCCGGGTCGTGGTCCGTGGGGTTCGGCGCAGGCGTTGCTGAATGCGCTGCTCTTTGGCAGCTAAAGTGAATTAGACAATATGTAGCAGTGCCAAAGATTTCCTCAAAGAAAGCTAACAACCCGTCGGGGATACGATTAGGAGTAACTTGAGTGGTTATAGCATGGGAAGACTTTGTTTGGGATCACGCCGTTCCGGCCACAGAGGAAGAAGTGCAAGCCGTGGAGCAAGCGCTCAGCATCCGCTTTCCCAATGACTTCCGGCAGATTGCGATGCTCCATCATGGGCAGACGCCGACGCCCAGCACTTTCAAGATCATCAACAACGCAAGCATCTTTAACAACCTGTTCATCTTTCGCGATGAGCCGAAATACACTAGTCTTCTTCGTCATCACGCGCTAGAGGAAGAGTATGTTCCCGCCGGCGTGTATTCCTTTGCCACCGATCCTGGCGGCAATGGCATCTGCTTTGACTACCGGGTTTCCAAAAATGCGCCAAGTGTTGTCTTCAGTGATGCGGAAAAGGAAGGCGACGAGGCAATCATCTTCCTTGCCAACAGCTTCACTGAGTTTTTGGATTCCCTCTACTAGCCCTTACCTTGATGCTCATAACACCAGCCCCCGTTCCACTGAGGAACGGGGGCTTTTTGTTGCTTGCCCCAGGCGGTCTTGCTTGCCCCCAGGCGGTCTTGCTTGCCCCTAGGCAGTTTGCGGGCACTGGTTAGGGAGCAAGGACGTGTTCCAGGTCAAGACGGCGGGGAAGATGGCGTTCGAGAGCCAGATCGAGGCGGGCTGGCACTCCTTGACCATCAACTCCGGCGGCCACCCCGACAACATGATCCACTTTGAGGGCAGCAACAGCGGGGCCCGTCTGGATATTCATGTCCAGACCGACCTGCATATGCAGGCGGGCAACAACATCACCCTGGAAGCCAAATCCATCAACCTGACCGCTACCAACCAAATCCAGTTTACCTCGGAGATGGGCAGCGTCGGAACCCAAGCACAGGTCAACATCACCGAGAAGACAATCACCGGGCAGATTGTCGAAACTGCGAAGACGCACATCAGCGCGACGGCAGAGACCGGCCAAATGAACCTGACCGCCAAAACAGGCCTCGCTGCCGAGGGCGGGCCGCACGTTTTTGTCCACGGCGACAAGATTGACTTGAACCCTTAAGGAGCCTTTGTCATGCCTTGCGCGGCCCATCTCGGTGATCAAGTTCTGCACAGTCAGGCGCTGCCCCAAGCCAAGAGCGGCTGGTGGCAGGGCCTCCTCAAAGGAGCGCTCGTCGGCGCGGCCATTGTCGCCGTCAGCGCCGTCGCCGTCGCCGTGACAGTCGGCACCGGCGGCTTCGGAGCGCCGTTTGCCATCGGCGCGGCGGCGGTGATCATCGGGTCGGGTCTGCGCTATGCCCAGGTCGGCTTCCACGAGGGAGCGCAGGCGGGGTCGATGCAGGGGACGCGGGCGGGGCCGATGCAGGGGACGCGGGCGGGGCCGATCAAGACGGGGAGCCGCAGCGTGTTCATCAACGGCAAGGCGGCGGCTTTGGCTTGCCTGAGCTTGGTGTCGTGTCAGCAGCACGGGGACGGCAAGCGTGTAGCCCAGGGCAGCGAGACGGTGTGGATCAACAGCCACCGTTTGGCGCGTGTGGGCGACCAGGGGAAGTGCGGGTTCGTCATCGGGGAGGGCAGCCCGAACGTGTTTGCAGGTGCGCCGCCGGCCTCGTGCCACGGGCTGACGGTGGGCAGCGAGATACCGGCGGGCTTGAGCAAGTGGGTAGATCGGGCGGGCGTCATTGGCGGGTACATGGAGCTTTTCGGCGGGCTGCTGATGGGCGGTCCGAGTCTGCTGAAGGCGCTGACCTCGGTGCGGGGCGTCCTGTCGCTGGGGTTTATCGGGGGCATGGGGTACGGGGGCAGCCGTCTGGCAACGGACTACGCCAAGAGCCACGGGTGGAGCGCGTCCAACCAGATGCTGGCGGGGGACTTCGGCGGTTTGGGCGCTTCGCTGGTGGGCGGGGGGATGCTGGCCGGAGGAGCGCGTGTGTTCGGCGGAACGCCGGTCGTGGAGCCGATTGCAGGGGAGACGGCTCCACCGAAGCTGCTGCCAGCACCTGCTGAACCGCCTGTTCCTACAGCCCAAGAGCAAGTAGACGCTCTGCCGGGGCATGGCAACGCAAGGCATGGATCACAAACTACGCTTGCGGAGCAGACGACGCGGGCACAGACGGACATCGCGCCAGACGGTGCGACAGCCAGGACATCTAGGGCCACGCGCTTCGACAGTCCCGAAGCCCAACTGGATGCCGTCAACCAGGCGCAGGCCCGGACTGCAAATCGGGTAGCAACAGGTCAGCAGGGTACGACAATTATTGTGAACCCACGAGGTGTGGCAACATTGCCGAGTGATGTATCGGTTGTCACCGGACATCCGGGCGGTTACGGCTCCGGTGTTGAAGTTATTCGCGATCCAATCACCAACCAGCCGTTGCCGGGTCGGCCTGTGCAGCTCACCGGACAAGACATGAACGCACGGGTGGTGCTGAGGTACAATCCAGCGAATAATAATTTTGAGCCTGTCACCCAGTTTCCTACCAATGAACCAGTTACGCCTTAAAAGAAAGCAGGAAACTTCATGAATATGGAAGACAAGATTTTTAACGTGTTTTCGGGCTGGTTCAACAGTGACCTGATAAACATTGAGAACCCGCAGGAGGTTGAAGATGCGGCAGGTTCCTGTGCTGCTGATCTCGTTCGCAACATTCCAGACACCGAGGCGGTCATCGTGCGGCTCACTGAGATGCTCAACAACTGGACGTCGGCCCTCGTTCTCAGGTTCATCAATGTTACTCTCGTCGACTGGCTCTACGACGAGCCTTCGGAACAAACTCTTAAGCATGTTCTGAGGCTAGTCATTGCGGATTTGAGATACTATCAAGGCCACCCGGAAGCCGCTCAGCCATCAAAGCTCTTTTAGCTTAGTCAAAAAATGAACTGGCAACAAAACTTAAGCAGTGTGCTCGGCGGCTATTTTTGCGATTCTTCGGTTGAAGAAGGAGCCGCAGAACTAGTCTTCGTGAGCGAAGATCGCCCTGACTATCATCATCTTTACCTTTCGGCACTTGAAAAGGGCATTGAAACCGCAGCGCAAGGAACCGCAGAGCAAAAAGCGGAACTGGTTGCAATCTTGCGCCGCTCTAACCTCGCCACCGCTGAAGATGTGGTAGATATCCTAGAAGAGATATTATCAAACTATCTGCGACAGTACCATGTTGCTCTTACCAGGCTTGTCCCGCCAAAGACGTGGGAGGATCGCTTCCAGCCATAGCCAAGGCTTAGAGCGAGGAAGAGCAGGTTAAGCGGGGACCGGAGAAGGTGACACAAACGTCAGCGCATCGAACGGCGGCAATGGAACGCTTACCGGAAATCCTACTCCAATCAATCCTGATGAGGCGCCGGAAAACATTCAGGCGCTGACGCGCGAGAACGAGTCCGCTCAGACTTTGGCTAACAACGGTTATAATGTTGAGCAGAACCCGGCGACGCTGCCTAACGGTAAAAATCCGGATTATCGCATTGACACTGGAAGCGGCCCTGAGTATTATGACAACTACGCGCCGACGACATCCAACGTGCGTAACATGGGGGACACGATAGAAGGGAAGATCAACTCCGGCCAGACCGAAAATGTTGTAGTCAATCTGGACGACAGCCCAGCGACCCCAGACCAGTTACAAAGTCAGCTTCAAACCTGGAACGGGCCGGCTAACCCTGGTCTGAAACAAGTCTTGGCGATCAAGAACGGGCAGGTTGTTCGCATCTATCCTTAGGGCTATTCCAATGAACGAGGCGATTCATGGCGATTGAGTATAATTTTTATGTTTCCACAGACACCAGTGCGTCACACCTGCTGCATACTATTCATCAGCAGTCTGGTCTTTCTTGGAGCAGGGACCACACATTTTTAGACAGCAGTGGGGTTCAAGTCAGTGCTGTGGCTTGCGGCCAATCACGCCAAGAAATGCTTGAAGAGAGCTTTGGCTTTCGGTTTGAGGCTGCTGTGTATTTTCGGCTGTCAAAGGACCCGGATGAGGCTCAAGTGGGCTACCGCACGATGCTTGAAGTTGTTGTTGGGCTGCTGAGGCGTGAGGCAGGGCAAGCGGTACTGCTCTTCAATGGCGAGATTATCCTGCTTGAGCGGTTTCACGGAGAACTGGTACTGAACCTTGATTGGCAGACTTGGCAGAAGCAAGGAACCGAGATGATCACGCTGCCGTACAGAATGCAAAGCCTGCCGTCGCCTTTGCTGTAGGATCACAAGGAACGCTCACCGCCGGGCGTTTTACGCCTAGTTGTCAGACCTCGCGGAAGCTATTGTGGGGAAATCAGCGTCAGGAAGTAGATACATTTTATGTCCAGCACCCAGCAAGCCGTAGATGCTATTCAGGCCACTCCTTATCGCAGTAATACTCTTCCTCTGGAAGCGGCCGCCTCACTGCCGATCCCCCTGCTTGAAAACGGCCAAGTAGTGCTTGCTTTCTTTTGGTGTTCCTTCGGCGGCCCCATCCTTAACCGAACCGTGAGTGCGCCTTATTGCCGCACGATAGCCGACCCAGCGCATTTAGAAGACATCCGCTTCCAGTCCGTTCACCCCCGCGACTTCGGCATTAACATTCCCCAAGTAGCCTCGCTAGGCAAACCGACCATCGGCGGCAGTATTTCATCCGCCGAGATGAAACAAGTCCGAGCGGACTTTTATCAAGCTACGGATACGATTCGCGTGCTGTACGCACGAATGGCGACATCGCCGAACACCTTTCCAAGCGAGAATGAGCGTGCCAAGCTGCTTGCCTACCGCAGCCAGTTTCATCGCCTTGCCATCGTCGTGCTGCTGCCCGCCTACCGTGCCCTCAGCCCGCACTTCTTCGCCTGGCTGGACGCAGTGCTGGGGCCTTAGCATTTTGTCTTAACACTGGGAAAGAGTGCGATTTCGCCATTTAGGCAGGCATCTTTACGTTGTACAAACAGCATTTTCAGGAAGTTAAGTCGGACACGAAGGAAAAGATATGACGACCTTGCAACAGGTGGACCGCTGCCTGAGCGGGCCTTATCCAAATGACCTCTGGTCGGATTACATGTTTGAGGAAGTAACTGCCCTCATGCAGAAACTCACTCCCGCTGAGTTCGCAGAACTGCGATCCACCTGGCCCTATAAGTCCACCGGCTGGCAAACCCGGTGTGCTGACATTCTTCCCTGGGCATCTGCGCCGCGCCAGGAGATTGCCTCCATTCTCTTGGAGATGATCCTCATCGGCGAGGATGAGTTGGTAATCACCGCAGCGGACACGCTGCGCGAGTTTGACCCCGCCACCGTGGCTGCCAGAATGACGCCTGAATTGGACGGCGGCTGCGGGAAGTCGCGGACCGCAACCTCGGCCTCTCGGCGGGGGCGGTCCACCGCCTGCTGAATGGCCTTCCATGAATATGGAAGACAATTTTTTCAATGTGTTCTCAGGCTGGTTCAATGCTGACCTCGTGAACATAGACGACCCACAGGCGGTCGAAGATACGGCGGACTCTTGCGCCGCCGATCTAGTCCGTAACATTCCCAACATAGATGCGGTAATCGCGCTGCTCTCTGGTATGCTCGATGCCTGGACACCGGCGATCATCGGCAAGTTTATGAACGCCGGTCTAATCGACTGGCTCTGGGATGAGCCGACCGAACTGATATTAAAACATGTCCTCAGACTGATCATCGCCGAACTCAGGTATATCAGGGCCGCCCAAAAGCCTTTCAGCAAGGTGCCGAGGCGACGTAAACGTGTATCTTGCTTATTGTTGGAGAAACCATGATTGAAACTTTTCGCATCCAGGAAGCCGAGTTTGTGCTGCCCGCCACGCCGCAAGACCAGACTATTAACATGCTGGGCTTCTTCCAGCCTGCCCTCACCGGACTGCCGCCCGAAGACGCGCCCCCGGAGTTCAGCCTTGTTATTAGCCGCGATCTCGTAGACGTGCATGAGGCTGTAGACGCCTTTGTGGACCGTCAGATGCAGGTGATGGAAACCGGCCTGCCCGGCTTTGTCCTAGTGTCGCGCTCCGGCATCCGCATTGACGGAGCGAGTGGCGTTTATCTCGTGTACACTTGGCATTCGGAGAACGGCTCCCTGTTCCAGCGCCAGGCATGCCTGCACTGCCCGCCGGAAGTTGCCCCGAACCCGCAGACGCGCCTAATGCTGACCATCACCGGCACGTCTGCGGAGCCTCTTCAAGCCCGTTACGAGACTCCGTTCAACCAGTTCCTCTACAGCCTCCAGTTCCGCCGCTAATCCTCCAGCCATTTCTGCACTAAACCTCGCAGAACTCACCCAACAAAACGTTGCTTTGCAGGCGTTGCTTTGCAGGCGTTGCTTTGCAGGCGTTGCTTTGCAGGCGTTGCTATGGGGGTGACTTCCTTATGGGGCTTGAATTAGCCTCCGACAGTGAATAAAGCTGAAGGAGGATCAAGCTTGGACTGAACCCCATTTTCCGTACCAGTGGCGAGAGTCAACTTTTGCGAGTGCGCCGTGCCCTCTAATCTAGCCGCGTTACATGCTCTTAGGGAAGGTCTACTGCCCTCACTGCGGCGCTCAGGCGGTCATCAAGTACTAAAAGGCAAACGGTGTCTCTTATCGTTATTATCTGTGCGGCGCCCAGCGTCGTTCGCGCGTCCTGGGACCGGAGCGGCCCTGCACAGGCGACCTGTATCCTATCCACGAGACGGAGCAGGCGGCGCTGATCGCTCTGGAAAAAGTACTCACTTGCCCGGAACCCGTGGCCGAAGCTCTGGCTGTGTTCCGGCAGGGATAAATCACTTCAAGCCTGCCGCCGGACGAAATTCGCTGCCTCCTCCGGGAAGTTGACGCCGGTCTCCTGCTGGTGAAAGGGGAAGAGCATTCTGCCGTAGCGGCTCAGCTTGCCGGCATCCGGGCGGGCGCATCTCCCGAAACCTATGCCGCCGTGTTTGCGGGCATCGCCGCACGGCGAAAGGACCTGGAAGGGGAACGCAGAGCGCTTTGCGGCTCGCCGGGACGCCCCAAAGCAGGGAAGGCAGAGGACAGCAGTGTTATGGCGGGACTTCTGCGGTCTGCGCTGGCGGTGTTGTCTGACCCGGCGGTGTCGGGGTCGGAGAAGCGAGGGGCGCTGGCACCGATCGTGGACCGGGTCATTTGCCAAAAAGGAGGCGCAGACGTCGTCTTCGCCCCAGGTCTGTTTGAGGATTTCTGGGGCAAAAACAGCGATTTTTTGGGCGAAGACAACATTCTCAGCAGCGAAACGGGTTCGCGTTCAACTTATCAGACCACCTGCATGGGCATCAACACGCAGAGGTAGTCGGCGGTGTCGGTGGGGCGGATGACGCCGGGACGCAAAGGCTCGGTCAGCTCGATGTGGAGGCCCTCGGTGTCGAGGACGTTCAGCACGTCGGCCAGATATTTGGCGTTGAAGGCGATCTCGACGGGGGTGTCGTCGCCGGTGCGGGCGACTTCGACTTCTTCGTAAGCGTTGCCGACGCTGCCGCTTTCAGCGGTGATGGTCAGCTTGTCGCCGTCTTCGGTGGTCCGAAGAACGACCCGGCTGGCGGAGTCGCGGGCGACGATGGACGCCCGCTTGACAGCGGCGGCGAGCGGGGCGCGTTCGACTGTCAGCGTCTTGGTCGCCTGGGCCGGGATGACGCGCTCGTAGTTCGGGAACTGGCCGTCAATCAGGCGCGAAATCAGCGTGGTCTTGCTGCCGGCCGCGTCGTCCACCTGGAACTGGATCTGGTTGCCGGAGAGCGTGACAACCACTTCGCCTTCTTCATTGCCGACAATTCGAAGCAGTTCGTTCATGGCCCGCGACGGCACAATCGCGCTGGCGCTGCCGGAACCTTCTTTGACCGGGCAGTCCCGCACGGCCAGCCGGTGAGTGTCGGTCGCGACCAGCTTGAGGCTGTCGCCCTGAAAAACGACGAGAACACCCGTCAAAATAGCGCGGGTCTCGTCGGTGGACGTGGCGAAGATGGTCTGCTTGATGGCGTCTTTCAGAGTTTCGCGGTCTACGACAAAACGGGAATCTTCTTTCACTTGGGGCAGCAGCGGGAACTCGTCGGCGGACAGGCCGAGCAGCTTGTAGTTTGCTTTGAGGCAGCGCAGGTGGAGCGTGTTGGTCTCGTCTTCCACCGTCACCGACACGTCGGCGTCGGGCATGGCGGCGAGAAGCTCGGTGAAGTTTCGGGCCGGGGCGGTCGCCGCGCCGTCCTCGGTGATGCCGACGCCGGGCAGGGTATGCTCCATCCACATTTCTAAGTCGGTCGCCATCATGGAGACCTTGCCGTCTTTGGCGGCGATCCGTATATGGGTCAAAATCGGGAGAGAAGAACGGGTGGCGACGGCCTTGCCGACGGTCTGGATGCCTTCAAACAGTTCTTTGCGCGGGGAAGTGGCCCGGAGCAGTCCGGGGATAATTGCCTTTGCCATTGATTGGTTTCCTTGAGAGATACGAGAAGCGAGGGGGTAAACTCCTCTATGCCTTCGGCATTACTTCGTATCCGCTAGTTAGAGTCGTCCTTCGGACGCAAGATGCGTAAGAGTTTGCTCCTGCGCTGCCGCGTGTTCGCGCAGCAGGCGGTCTAGTGTGCGCTCGGCGAACCAGGCGTCGGGCCGCTCGCTTGGCATGGATTTGAGCCGTGCCACTGCCGCTTGGAGCGAGGCGGCATCGGCGGCGGCATCGGCATGGACCGTCAGATGTGCTTCGATGCTTGCCCGGAGCGCTTCCGGCAGGCCATTGTCCACATAAAGGTCTAAAAGTTCGTCGCGTTCGGCATCGGTCATAAATCCTCCCTTTGCGAAAGAAGCGCGTCCCGGAGGGCGCGGCGGGCGCGTCCGTGCAGGGACTTAGCGGCAGCGGCGGTGCGTCCCAAAATCGCCCCGGCTTCGGCAGACGTAAGGCCCTGCAAGTCGCAGAGAGTCAAAACAAGTCGGTGGTCTTCGGACAGCGTCGCCAAAGCCGCTTCTAAGTCCGAAACCGGGTCCGGGTCCGGGGAAAATAAGACCCAGTCACCGCGATTGGTCTCCGCCAGACCCGACAGCGACAGCGTCGGCAGGCGCGGCTGACGCAGTCTTTCCAGGCAGACTAATCGTGCGATGCCGAGCAGCCACGTCTTGAAGCGGCTTTCGCCCCGGAACCGCCCCGCCCGCAGCGCCCGCCCCGCGCGAAGCCACGTTTCCGACGCCGCTTCTTCGGCGTCTTCCCGACTGGCAAGAAACCGCCGGGCAAACGCATACGTCGCGTCCAGGTGCCGCCGGAACAGCGTTTCTAAGGCCCGCGCGTCCCCGTCTGCGCTATACCGCGCCGCCAGCGCCTCGTCGTCGTCCCACTCGCTCATTGCCTTGTCATCATTGCCTTGCTGTCATTGACTGTGTGTCGTTTCCGCGCCGAAACGCGCCGCGCCGCCGAAATTATTTTTCGGGAACTCTTTTTCGCCCGTCAACGCTTGCCTGCTCATCTGCACCTTACAGGAGACTTCTATGAAACCGTTCACCCGTTTGTCGGCTGTCCTCAGCCTCGTGGCCTTGCTTGCCGTGTCCGCCTTCGCCCAGACCCCTGTCCCTACCGCCACCGGCACTCCGGTCAAGGGCTACACGAAAATCCTCAAAAGCGGCAAGGCTGTTGCCGTCAAAGGCTACACCCGCACCGCGAAGCCGACGCCGATGACTCATGTAAAAAGCTACATGAAGACGCTGAAAACCGGAAAAATGGTCAAAGTCAAAGGCTATACCCGCAAACCGCCCGTCCACGGCATGATGCACGGCGTGGCTCCGAAGCCGACGATGTAGCCAGCCGTGAGAACCTCACCCGTTCAAGAGACCTCACCCCGGCGCAAGCGCCGACCCTCTCCTTCTGAAAGGAGAGGGTGGACACTTGTGGCCGGGTGAGATTTTCTAACCCCGCCGCCGCTGCCAAATCCAGATTCCAGCCAAAACAGCGGTCAGTCCTGCGCTGACGTACAAAATGATCTCCAACCGCTTCATCAACCGTGTGCTACGAGCAAAGAACTGCTTTGCTTCCTGAGTTTCAGCAAGTCCAAATATGATACGGTATGTCCGTATTGCCTGCCCTAAACTTCCGTTATGGAACTGATAGATTGCAAGCTGCATATGAGCATCAAAGCTGTTCGGGACGACGCTGACAGCAGTTGTCATTGTTACGATTGCTTCTTGCTTCTTCCCTGTCAACCATTGCATTTTTGCTAAATAAGAGAGGGCATAGATGTTTGCCGGTTCAACATCAAGCGCCTGCTGAAATGCTGCGCCGGCTGCCTGCCACCTGTCTTCGTCGCTCTTTTCATTTGCTTGGGTTGCGAGATAGTGACCCAACCGTATGTGCAGGTTGGCGGAAGCCGGGCAATGGCGAAGGGCTGTGCGTATTGTTGTTAATGCTTTGAAAGCATAGCCTGACTCAAAAAGTGCATTAGCTAAGTAGATGTAAGGAACATTATACTCCGGTTCCAGGTGGATCGCTTGCCACCACTCGGAAAATGCTTCTTCTTGTCGGCCTAATTCAGACAGAGCCAGTCCGATTGCGGTGAGTATGTATCCGTCTTCAGGGTCCAGGTCAGCCGCTATCCGCCACTCTGCAATAGCTTCTTCAAGTTTGCCTTCATGGTACAACTCCCAGCCCCGGCTTCGGCACAAATGAAACAGGCTGCACATAGCTACCCTCCTACTTGGTTTAGTTTACTCGTTCAGACAGGAAAAACGGCGGACGGGCGCGAATAATGCTGGGAAGTTTTAGGCAAGAAAGAACTACAAGACATGGCGGATATTGCGCGGCGATTTGAGACAAACCCGATTTTGCGGCCTTCGGATGTGACGCCGAGCCGGGATGGATTAACCATTGAGTGCCTGCTGAACCCCGGCGCGTTCCGGTACAAAGGCCGGACGGGGCTGCTGCTGCGGACCGCCGAGCGGCCCGACCAGCCCGACGGCATGGTGTCTACGCCGGTGCTGGACCCAGGAGCGCCCGGCGGCATCGCGATTGTGACTTATTCCAAGACCGACCCGGATTTAGTGTATCAAGACCCGCGCGTCTTTCAGTACAAAGGCCAGGCGTATCTGACAACATTGTCGCATCTGCGTCTGGCGTGGAGCGACGACGGGGTCCACTTTACGCCGGAAGACAAGCCGACGCTGATCGGGCGCGGGGAGCTGGAATCGTTCGGCATTGAGGATTGCCGGGTCTGCCTCCTAGACGACCGCTATTATCTCACTTACACGGCGGTCTCGCCGAACGGGGTGGGGGTGGGCATGAGCAGCACGACGGACTGGGTCTCGTTCACGCCGCACGGCATGATTATTCCGCCGTCGAACAAAGACTGCGCCCTGTTCCCGCAGAAAGTCGCCGGGCAGTATTTGTGCCTGCACCGGCCTTCCAATATCTACATCGGCGGCAATTATATCTGGCTGGCACGTTCTCCCGACCTGCTGCACTGGGGGCAGCATCAGTGCCTGGCCTGGTCGCGTCCGGGAATGTGGGACTCGGCGCGGGTGGGGGCAGGTGCGGAGCCGATTTTAACCGAGCGCGGCTGGCTGGTGATCTACCACGGCGCAAACGAGCAGTCGCGCTACTGCCTGGGGGCGCTGCTTCTGGATCGTGACGACCCCAGCAAAGTTTTAGCTCGCTCTGCCGAGCCGATCATGGAGCCGTCGGCCCCGTATGAGCTGACTGGCTTCTTCGGCAACGTCGTCTTCACCAACGGCCACGTCCAGGACGACGATATGATTACCATGTACTACGGCGCGTCCGACGAAGTCATCTGCGGTGCGTACCTATCGGTATCGGAAATTTTGGACACGCTATAGGGGTACCTATCCTGCTGCCAGTGTGGGCGCGTAGACGGCGTTTGCCCCTGCCGCATTCAGCGCCGCCAGAGCATTAACTTGCCTACCAATCCGTCAGGAAGCGCTCTCCCTGCAAAAACTTGTCCCGCAGACTTCCGACCAGCCATGCCGGGTGGTCGGGCGACTGTCCCTGCTCTCGTGCTTTTTGGATGTGAAAGGCCGTCTCGCCGAGAATGCCGGACACCATAAACGTCTCAATGAGCGGCAGATGCCGCGCGGGAAGCGGGCGGACGCTTCTATAACCCGCCAGGCAGACGCTCCGGTGGTACAGCCCGCACAGCGCGTAGCCCAGATCGGCCAGATAGTAGCCGTCGCCGCAGAGCGAAAAGTCAATCGGGCGCACTTCGCCCCGCCGGAACAAATAGTTGCGGTTGTGGAAGTCGCCGTGAATCAGGCCGAAGTTCGACTGCGCTTCGCCGACCTCGCCCATGACTGCGACTATTTGGGTTCCGGCGGCCTTGATGATATCAAGCTCGTCAGCCGTCAATAGCCCTGAAACGGCGGCAAGGCGATAGGTCTCCAGATGATCGCTCAAAGCCTGCGCGTCGCGGCGCGGACGTGAAAAGCCTGCGGGCCGTGTCCATGTTTCGCCGTGCCGGTGCAGACGGGCCAGCGTCTCACCTGCCCGGAAGGCGCGAGAAGGCACGCGCTCGTCTGAAAGAAACCGGCCCTCCACCCAGGCCGTCAGCGTCCACAACGCGCCGCTGCTTTCCGTTACCCAGCCACTGTCCAGGCTTGCAATGGGGCCGGGCGCGAGGATGTCCGTGTCTGCGCGGATGGCCGCCAGCCAGTCCATCTCGGAGCGCACGCTGGCTTCGGTGTGGTGGGCCTGCTGGGGCTTGTGCCGCCGCAGTAGAAACCGTGCGCCGCTTCCTTCGGCGTAGACGCGGAACGTGGTGTTCTCTGAGTCGCCTTGAAACGTGAGCCGGGCCGAGCCGAGAGGGGCGTACCGCGTAAGGGCAGCTTGTGCCTGCGCCAGAAGTTCGCGGCGGGACCGTAATTGTGCGTTTCGCATAGTCGTTGCTCTTACCCCGCCGCCAGCGTCAGCGCGTACACGGCGCTTGCTCCTGCCGCCTTCAGCGCCGCCGCGCACTCGTGCAGGCTGCTTCCTGATGTCACTACATCGTCTACCAACAACAGCGTCTTATTCGCAGCCAAATCGGCCTGCTTGACGACAAACGCGCCGTCTAAGTTGGTGCGCCGGGCCTCCCCAGACAACCCGACCTGCGGGCGGGTAGGGCGGGCGCGGACAAGCACGTTTGTCAGAAGCGGCAGGTTAAGCTCGTTTCCCAGCACACGCGCCAGACGCTCGGACTGGTTGTAGCCGCGCACCCGCTGCCGGATTGAATGCATCGGAACCGGAAGCAGAGCGTCGAAGCGCAGGCGGTTTAAGTCGGGCGCCTGAGCGCGGGCATATTCCGCCAAAAGGCGTCCGAGCGGCAGCGCAAGCTGAGGCCGGTCGCGGTACTTGAACTGGTGGATCGCATGGCGCAACACGCCGTCATAAGCGCCTAGTGAACGGGAACACCGGAAAGCGGGCGTCTGGGCCGCGCAGTTTGTGCAGCGGCTATCCGCCAGCGTATGACCGCAGACGGCGCAGAAGGGGGCGGTGATGGGGATAATCTGGCCGGCGCACACCGCGCAGAGGCCGGAAGTGCCGAGCATTCGGCAGACAAGGCAGCGGGGCGGGTACAGCAGGGTAAGGAACGGGTCGAACAGCGCGGCGAGCATGGGACATCCTCCTTGAGCATCAATGAACCTAAGTGCTTGTGTTCCCGGCGGTTTTTGCCGACAATTGGAAGCAGTGCAAGTTTTACTGACATCCGCTTCGCCGTTTTTTCCTGCGTCGCTCGCCCAGCCGGCGATGTCTGCGCTGAACCTGCTCGGACGACTGGCGCAGGCTGTACAGATGCCCGTGACGGACCAACTGTCGCAAACGTCCGGGGGAACACTAACGCCGGAAATGGTGCGGGCGGCGCTTTTGGAGCTTGGCGCAGCGGCGGCAGGCACGGATGTCGCGCTGGCCCTCGCCTTGACGCAGGTGGGACTGCCGCTGACCCTCGCATCGCTCGCCGAGGCCAACGCCGCCCTGGCGTCCGCGCCGGGCGCGAACCCGGCGTCGTATGTGCTGGCCCGTTCGCTGTCGCTGCCGACGACGCCGGGCGCCTTGCGGGCGCTGTCTGCCGTGCTGGCCGCGCCGTCGGGCGGAAACGCCGCCCTGCCGGAGCGGGTCTCGGCCTGGCTGGGCCTCGCGCTCGACGCCGGAACACCGCCGCCCTCGCTGGTGCGGGGCCTGCGCGAGATGCTGCTGCAAGTCGGGCGCAGCACGGAGCATCGGCTGCTGGCGTCAAAAGAGAGTTCCCTCCCGATTGCCGATTTGCGGACCTCGCTGCTCCGCATCGCCGCCGGGTCAAGCGACCGGGGAATGCGTTTGGGGGCGGACCATCTCGCGTCGCTGTTTGAGGGCCAGCAGCTTCTCAACCAGGCGTCGCTCGCGGCTCATGCCGGACACCCCGCCGTGCCACTGTATTTCGCCCTGCCGCTGGCGTTTGACGGACTGCCCGGCACTGCCGAAATGCAGTGGCATCACGAAAAGGACGCGGGGGCGTCGGAAGACAGCGGAGTATTGCGGGTCACGCTGCGTCTCACCCCGCCGAAGCTGGGCCGGGTGCAGGCGGATTTGACGGGCCTACTGTCGGGCGTCTTGTCCTGCCGTCTTGGGGCCGAGAAGCCGCCTGCGGTCCGCCTGCTGACAAAATACGCCGGCAGCCTGGCCGAAGCTTTGGGTAACGCCGGCTGGGACTCGTGCGATGTCACCTGCCATCTTCAAGCCGACTGGCCGCCGCTCTACCACGGCGGGGCAACGTTCGCGTCGGCCCGCGCCTGCGTAGACTGGCACGTTTAAGTATGAACGCACTGACTCAGCACAGCCCCGTCGCCGATGAAATTTTACAGATCGCTTGCGAGAACGACATTCCGCTGCGCGAAGATCCCGCGCTCGCCGAAGCGCTGGCGACCCTCAGCATCGGCGAAGAAATCCCGCCGGAGCTGTTCCGCGCCGTCGCCGCCTTGCTGTCGTTAGTATGCCAGGTGAACGGGAAAGCGTGAGGCCCCCCAGCGCCCAATAATGGGTGAGCAAGATAAGAACCAAGATCAGAGCAGTCTTTCCTATCTTTTCAGGCTCCCCCATTATTAGGCGCTGGGGGGTTTCTTATCCCGTGTACCGATCCACCGTCATCACCTCAAACGCCTCACCGACCTGACGGGTGGCTAAGGCCGTGTGCAGAGCGCGGGCTGTGTCAAGCGAAGTTAAACACGGAATGGAATGCTCCACCGACGCCCGGCGGATAAGCGCCGCTTCCTTCTCAATCTGCTTGTCTTTGGAGACTGTGTTGATGAGCAGTGAAACGCGCCCGCCGCGTATCAAGTCTAAGAGATTAGGCGTTCCCTCGCTTATCTTTTTCGCCGTGCTGACCATTAATCCATGCGACTCTAAAAACCTTGCTGTCCCCGAAGTCGCGTGCAGGCTGAACCCTAAAGCCGCGAAGTCTCGGATAATCGGCAGGGCTTCGGCTTTGTCGGGGTCGGCCAGCGTCACGAGAAGGGCCGCGCCTTTGCCGCCGGCGGGGACATCAATGCCCGATGCAACCATTGCCTTGTACAAGGCCCGCGAAAAGTCCGTGTCAATGCCGAGTATCTCGCCCGTAGACTTCATCTCCGGGCCTAAGTTGATGTCCACGTCGGTGAGCTTGGAGAACGAGAACACCGGCGCTTTGACCGCAATGTTCGGCTGGTCCGGGTGCAGGCCGTTTGTGTAGCCCTGCTCCGCCAGCGACTTACCGAGCGACGCCCAGGTCGCGGCTCGCACCATCGGAATGCCCGTGATTTTACTGAGATACGGCACGGTGCGGGACGCGCGGGGGTTGACTTCAATCACATACGCCTGGTCGTCTTCAATCACAAACTGAATGTTCATCAGGCCGACGACGCTAAGGGCGCCGGCAAGCTGCGTTGCATAGGCCACCATCTGGTCTATCGTGGATAGCTTGATCGTCTGCGGCGGATAGACCGCCATCGAATCGCCCGAATGCACCCCTGCCCGCTCGATATGCTCCATGATGCCGGGCAGTAAACAGCCGCCGACCCCGTCGGCAATCACGTCAAGCTCGGCTTCCTTGCCGATAATGTACCGATCTACTAAGATAGGCGCCCCGTCGGCAATATCCGCCGCGTAGCGCATATATTCCACTAAGTCTTCGTCGCTGTACACAATCTCCATCGCCCGCCCGCCCAGAACGTAAGAAGGCCGGACCAGCACGGGGTAGCCAACTTCCGCCGCCACGTCGAGCGCCGCTTCGGTGGACAAAATCGCCCGCCCCGCCGGCTTCGGAATGCCCAGCTCCCGCAGCAACAACTCAAACCGATCCCGGTCTTCCGCGAGGTCTATCGAGTCAAACGACGATCCCAGTATGGGAATGCCTGCTTCCGATAAAGGCCGGGCCAGATTGATGGCCGTCTGCCCGCCGAACTGGCAGATCACCCCTTCAATCGGCGACTCCCGTTCAATCACATTCAGCACGTCTTCCGGCGTCAGCGGCTCAAAATAGAGTCTATCCGAGGTATCAAAATCCGTAGACACAGTTTCCGGGTTATTGTTAATGATAATCGCCTCGTACCCCGCTTCCCGCAGGGCGCGGACACAGTGAACACTGGCATAATCAAACTCAATCCCCTGCCCGATGCGGATGGGCCCGCTCCCCAGCACGATTACCTTCTTCTTCACGGTTTCTATTTCAGTGTTTGTCATAATTGTTCCACTGGCGGCAGCAGATCGGCGACAGCGGCTTCTCTTCCCGGCGCGTTCAGCGCTGCGACACTCTCGCCGCCTCGGTAAACACTGCTCTCCATGTAAATGCCTTCCGGTGTCGGCTGCCGATAAACCTCCAACTGATTGTGAACGAGATTGACAATCCAGTATTCTTGGATACCTGCCCTGGCGTAGTCTATCAGCTTAGAGCCTCGGTCTTTCGCCAGCGTACTATCGGAAATCTCAACAAGAAGCAAGCTGTCAGTCGCGATGGGATGACTTTTGATGAAATCGCTGCTTGTTCCCGGTACGACCAAAACATCCGGTTCCGGCTCACTCCCATTGGGAAGCCGGACCGGCCCCTGCGGTCGCACCTCGTACCCTGCGCCGAACAGCGCTTCCAAAACATCTGTTGTCCGGCGAACCGTTGTGAAGTGCGGCGTTTTCTGTGGCGGCAATTTCCATATTCTCCCATCCAGAAGTTCGACCCGCTCATCGTCGAAAAAGCCCATTTCGGCAAGACGGTAATACTCTTCATGCGTCCAGCGCCGCATGTCCGGCGCTTCCGGGTGCCAGATCAAGCCGTCCAGCAGCTCCGCACGCTCTTCTCCGAAAAAGCCCGACTGTTTCAGCCGACGATATTCGTCCGGCGTCCAGCGCCGCAGACCATTCGGCTCGTCCGCTTGGGGTTGCGCTGTTTGCTGAACTCCGCGCTGTTCCAGTGTCGTTTGCATGATTTAATCTTCCGCCAAGTCAACAATGCCGCTTTGACGCTCGTAATTGCGCCGCAGCATTCCAAAGGTCGGCTTCATCCCTACCGTCTCGTAGAATGGCTGAAGCGGCTTGTCACACAACAAGTCTACCATGTAAAAGTTATCCAGGCGCGCCAGCATCCGGCGCATCAGCGCGTGACCAATACCACGCTTCTGATAAGCAGGCAAGACTTCCAGCAGCGGGATATACGCCGTCAAAACGCCGTCCGTGATCGCGGAAACAAAGCCGATGACTTGATCTGTTGTCTGGTCGAGTGCCAGAACGATTTCTGCGCTGTTTCGGAGCAGTCTTAAATGCGTTTCCGGCGTTGGCGGGTTGGGCCAGCCGACAAAGAAGCCTTGAAGCTGCTCAAGCTTAAGGTCGCCTACGCCAACTCGGTAACTGATTTCCATGTCCATTATACCTGCGAACTCGCGGCAGCAACAGCCCGGCGGCGGTGCTGCTCTAGGTGGACACTGAGAATGGCGATGTCGGCGGGGGTGACGCCGGGGACGCGGGCGGCTTGTCCTAATGAAATGGGTTCCACGCGGGTCAAGTTGTCGCGGCTCTCGTTGGACAGGTTGCGGATGCTCCTAAAGTCGAACTCGGCAGGGATCGGGACTTCCTCGCGGCGGCCTGCACTTTCGACCTGGGCGCTTTGGCGCTCAATGTAGCCTTCGTACTTGCAGGTGATCTCCACCTGCTCACCGACGGCGCAGGGCAGGGGGAATGGCGGCGGAGCGAGGGCGGCGACGGCGGCGTAGCCGACGCCGGTGCGCTTGAGAATGTCCGAGAGCGGGACGCGCTGGGAAACGGGCAGGAGACCGTGCGCGGCCAGCCGGGCGTTGTCCGCGCCGCTGACGTAAGTGGTTTCAAGACGCGCGGTTTCGGCGGCGATAGCGTCGCGCTTCTCGGTGAAGAAGTCCCAGCGGGTGTCGGGGACCAGGCCGACGGCGCGGCCTAGCGCGGTCAAACGCAGGTCGGCGTTGTCCTGGCGCAGCAGCAGGCGGTACTCAGCGCGGGACGTGAGCAGGCGGTACGGCTCGTCCGCGCCTTTCGTGACCAAATCGTCAATCATCACGCCCAAATACGCATCGGAGCGCTTCAACACGAATGGCGCTTGATGGTGAGCGTACAGGGCGGCGTTGGCTCCGGCCATCAGGCCCTGTCCGGCGGCTTCCTCGTAGCCGGACGTGCCGTTGATCTGGCCTGCGAGAAACAGCCCCGGCAGGCGCTTGGTCATTAGGGCATGGGTCAGCTCAGTCGGCGGCACGGCGTCGTACTCGACCGCGTAGCCGGCCTTGAGCATGACGCAGTGTTCTAGCCCTGGGATGGTGTGCAGGAATTCAAGCTGAACGTCGGCGGGGAGCGAGGTAGACGTTCCCTGGACATACAGCGAATCGGTGTCCCAGCCTTCCTGTTCTAAAAAGACTTGATGACTGTCGCGCTGGCTAAACCGCACGATCTTGTCTTCAATGGACGGGCAGTAGCGCGGGCCGAGGCCCTCAATCGAGCCGCCGTACATGGCGGAACGGTGCAGGTTGGCTTCAATGACCGCTTTCGTGCGCTCGTTGGTATAGGTCAGCCACGATGGCAGCAGCCCCGCAATGCCGAGCGTTTCGCGTCCGAACGAAAACGGCGGCGTGTCCGGCTCCGACTCAATCGCCGTTGTCTTTGCGAAGTCAACAGAATTCTTGTCAATGCGCGGCGTCGTGCCGGTCTTGAGCCGAAGCGTCGGAAAGCCGAGACTCCGCAGGGTGTCGGACAGCGCGACGGCGGGCTTTTCATCGAGGCGTCCGCCCGCCGTGCGCTCGTCGCCCCGGTGCATGACCCCGCGCAGGAATGTCCCTGTGGTGATGACGACGGCTTTTGCCGAGTATGTCTCGCCGTTCGCTGTTCGCAGGCCAACGGCTTTGCCGTCTTTGATCACTAGGCTCTCAACCATGCCTTCGCGCAGGGTGAGGTTCGGTGCGGCTTCCAGAGTCGCCCGCATCGCCCGCGAATACAAGTCTTTATCGCACTGGGCGCGGATCGCCTGCACGGCAGGGCCTTTGCCCATATTCAGCATCCGAACATGGGTAATAGTCGCGTCGGCGTTGATCCCCATCTGCCCGCCGAGCGCGTCAATCTCCCGCACGAGATGGCCTTTCGCGGGGCCGCCGACCGAGCAGTTGCAGGGCATCAGCGCGACTTTATCCAAAGACAGCGTGAGGCACAGCGTCTTCGCGCCCAGACGCGCCGCCGCCAGCGCCGCTTCCGCCCCGGCATGGCCCGCGCCGACAACAAGAACGTCATAATCCATACAAAAACACTCTCCGAAAAAATAATCCTAAAATAAGTTTCTCAAACCTGTTCAACCGAGCAAACTTGCTGTATAATAAGTGTGCTAGGCCGGTTCCACTGCATCTCTTTGGAGCAACGATCTGGACACACGGCTATTGGAGCCTGTGAAGGTGTTGCTCTCCGCTCGGCGCATTCTGCTGAAAGGAGACCTTGTCCATGTTAGCCATCTTGATTCATGTCCTTCGTGCCATGTGGGGTTCCTAGTTCCCTTCGCCGCGCCTGCCTTGACTGTAAAAAGTCAAGGCAGGCGCTTTTCTTTTGGCAGCGGCTCATTACCCCACAGCGGGCCGCCGCCTAGCTCGCGCCGCCAGCTATCGCGCCAGCGGTGCATCTCGACAGCCCCAATCGGCAGCAGGGGCTGACGCTGTGCTTTGGAGAGCAGCGCCGGGAAGACCCGGTGCGGCTCGGTCTGATACCAGTAGGCGACGGTCGCAATGTCTAGTGTTAGGCTGTTGGCGTGGCCGTGTTCCACAGAGGCCCGCAAGCTCGTTTCAAAGTAAACCGGGTCTTCCAAGTGAAATCGATAACAGTGGGTGCGTCCGAGGAAGCCCGTCTCGCCATTGACCCGCGCGTAGCCGAAGTACGGGTGGGCGTATGTTTCTTTCGGACACCAGGACGAGTTAAAGTAGTCTTCCGTTCCCGTCCCGTGCAGCGACCCCGGCCAGGGTTCGCCGTCTATGAGAAACATATCGTCGCCCTCGCCGTACCAGAGTGGGGTCGGCGAGTCCACAAAGTAGTTGACCCCAACATAGTGGCCCGCGCCCTCGGCATGAACGAGAATGTGGTTGTGTTTATCTGAGGGGTTCTTCGGCTGAACGCCCAGCGTCTCCCACTCGTTCTCCCGGTCGCCCTGCCCGGCCTCCGGCCCCGGCATTTGCCGGTTCCACCAGGCATGGAAGCGCCCCTGCTCCGGCCCGATCTGCGGGTGCTGCTCATAGTCTAGGTAGTAATAAAAGCTCGTGATCGGCGTGTCCGACTGGTTCTCGACCTCAATCCGCGCCCCGCTGCCGAACGGCATCGGAAAGTAGCAGTTCAGGGCATTGCCGCCGGCAGGCGCGGCAGCCAGCGGCAGGGACGCATACAGGTACTTCTCGCCCCAGCCCTGCCCGAAGAAGTCCCCTAATGGCGCTTCCACCGACGGGCTATTTTCGCCGTCCCAGAACATCCGCAGAACGGCATTGCGCCGGATCAGCGGGTCCTCGCAGGCAATCGTGATCCAAATATGCTTGATAATCCCCGCCCCGCCGATCTCCGCCAGCGTCTTGGTTTCGGCGGCGTCAATCCGCACAAAGTCATTGTTGCCGCCGGAGCGGTCATACGACGACACGC
>CAXSFV010000024.1:0-50913 GCA_964236795.1 uncultured Armatimonadales bacterium
TGACCAAAGCCGCCGTGTGACCAAAGCCGCCGTGTGACCAAAGCCGCCGTGTGACCAAAGCCGCCGTGTGACAATCATGAAAATTCGGGTATCATAGACCAGACGTAAATCGTCTGGTCTTTTTGCTTTTCTCCACGAGGTTCCCTGCCATGAACACCCTTTCGACGGGCAGCCCTGCCCCAGATTTTTCGCTTCTGTTCACGCCCGGCAGGCCGGCCGCCCGCCTGTCCGACCTGCGTGGCCGGCCTGTCCTGCTGGCGTTCTCGCCGCCCGACTGGGACCCGGCCCGCGCCGAAGGCTTGGCGCAAATCAACCGGGTTTTTGCCCAATCCGGCTTTGCCGGCGAGCTGCTGAATTTATCGCCGCAGTCGCACTGGACCGAAGCCGCGTTTCGCGGCGAAGCCGAAACCCTGCCGGTTCTGACCGCTCCGCTGACCGGCGACGCCGCCGCGCTGTACGGTGTATCGGGCCAGCAGGCGCTGTTCGTGCTGGACGCCCACGGGATTATCCGCTGGCAGTTCGCCGCCGCGCCGGGCGTCGTTCCCCGCGCGGAAGACCTGCTGGCCGGGTTGTCGTCCCTGTCTCCTGCGCCGTCCGCCTCCGCGCCCTCTTCCGGCACACGCGGGCTTTCCCGGCGCGAGTTTCTTGCCGCCGCCCTCGGCGTCGCGCTTGTCCTGTCCGTGCCGCTTCGTCCGGCCCAGGCTCAGGACGAACAGCGCCTGCGGGCCGCGCTTCCATCTTCTTCTCTGCTGCCGCCGTCTTCGGTCGGCACCATCCCCGTCACGCTCCATGTCAACGGCACGGCGCACACGCTGCAAATTGAGCCGCGCGTGACGCTTCTGGATGCCCTGCGCGAGCGCATCGGCCTGACCGGCTCCAAAAAAGGCTGCGATCACGGCCAGTGCGGCGCCTGCACGGTCCACGCGGGCGGCAAACGGATCAACTCGTGTCTGGCGCTTGCCGTCGCCTACCAAAACAAGCAAATCACGACCATTGAAGGCTTGGCAAGCGGTGACACGCTGCACCCGGTTCAAGCCGCGTTTATCCAGCATGACGGCTTCCAGTGCGGCTTCTGCACCCCCGGCCAGATTATGAGCGCGTCGGCCCTCTTGAAAGAGCCGGTCGGCCCGACCGATGCCGACGTGCGCGACAGCATGAGCGGCAATCTGTGCCGCTGCGGCGCGTACACCAACATCGTCGCGGCCATTCAGGACGTTCGGAAAGGCGAAAATAATGCATCCGTTTGAGTACCTGTCAGCCCCTGACGAGAAAACAGCCGCCGCCAGCCGGGCAGTTGCGGGCGGGGCTACGGATGCCCTCCAAAACCCGGCCCGCTTTCTCGCCGGCGGCACGAGTTTGATTGACCTCATCAAGCTCAACGTCGAGACGCCGTCGCGCGTGGTAGATGTCTCGGCCCTGCCCTTGACGCAGATCACGCCGACAGCAAACGGCGGCCTGTCCATCGGCGCACTCGTGACCAACACGGATTTAGCCCATGACCCCGCTGTCGTCAAAGCCTATCCGATGCTGTCCCAGGCGATTTTGATGGGCGCGTCGGCCCAGCTTCGGAACATGGCGACTACCGGCGGGAATGTTTTGCAGCGCACTCGCTGCTACTACTTCCGGGATACGGCGACTCCCTGCAACAAGCGTGTGCCGGGGTCGGGCTGCCCCTCCATTGACGGCTACAACCGGGTCAATGCCGTGTTAGGCACCAGCAAAGCGTGCATCGCGTCAAACCCGTCGGATATGTGCGTTGCCATGACGGCCCTCGGCGCGACGATCGTGACCAGCGGCCCCGCCGGTGTCCGTAGAATCGCCTTCACCGATTTTCACCTGCTGCCGGGCGACCACCCGGAGCGCGAGAATGTGCTGGAGCCAGGCGAGATTATCACTGCCGTTGAGCTGCCGCCTCTGCCGTTTGCATCCACATCCCAGTACCTGAAAGTCCGTGACCGGGCTTCCTATGCGTTCGCGCTGGCATCCGCCGCCGTCGCTTTGAGCATCGAGAGCGGCACAATTAGAGAAGCGCGGATTGCGCTTGGCGGGGTCGGCGCAAAGCCCTGGCGGGCCTTTGAGGCTGAGAAGATGCTGGCCGGCAAGCCGCCGACGCCGGAAAACTTCCGGGCGGCGGCAGAGGCCGAGATGAGGCCCGCCAAAGGCTACACGCACAATGCGTTCAAGATTGAGCTGGCAAAGCGGACGATGGTGCGCGGGCTGACGGCGGTGAGCAAGGTGGGATAGGAAAAGAAGCCCCCCTGCCCCCATTATTGGGGGCAGGGGGAAGTTTGCCATGAGCAAGACACCTGACAGCATCGGTAAGCCGCTGGACCGCAAAGACGGGCGGCAGAAAGTGACCGGCGGGGCGCACTACACCGCTGATGTGTGCCTGGACAACCTCACCTACGCCGCGATAGCCGGCAGCGAGATCGCTAAAGGGCGCGTCTCAAACGTAGACACGCAGGCGGCGGCAGCCGTCCCTGGCGTGCTGGCGGTCCTGACGGCTGGAAACATGCTGAAGCTGACGGAAGCGGCGGCGCTGATTAACCAGTCCGGCCTGGGCGGCGCGGCGGCGGCGGCAGGCCAGACGTTTTTGCCGATGCAGGGCGACAGGGTCCATTACAGCGGCCAGCCGATTGCTTTGGTAGTGGCGGAAACGCCCGAAGCCGCCCATGAAGCGGCGGCGCTTGTGACGGCCCGGTACGAGCGCGAAGTGCCGGCGGCGGACTTTGAAGCGGCGCGGCAGCGCACGTTCACGCCCGTCAGCGGCTGGCCGGAGCTGGTGGAAGCGACGCGCGGCGACATTGTCGCGGGCCTGGCGGACGCGGCAGTCACCGTGGATCAAGTGTATCACACGGCCTTACAGCACCATGTCGCGATAGAACCTCATGCTTCGGTTGCAGACTGGGACGGCGACACGCTGACGCTGTACGAGGCGACGACCTGGGTGCAGGGCATCGCTAAGACTGTCGCCGTGTGGTTTGGGATGCCTGAAAAGAACATTCATGTTATTCAGCAGTTTGTCGGCGGCTCGTTCGGCTCTAAAGGTCCTGCCTGGCCCCATGTCGCTCTGGCGGTCGCTGCCGCAAAGCATGTCAAGCGTCCGGTCAAGCTGGTTCTGATCCGGCAGGAAACTTTTTGGTCCAATGGCCATCGGCCCCGTATCCGCCATGCCGTCCAGCTCGGCGCGGCATCGGACGGCACGCTCACGGCCCTGCGGCATGACGCGGTCACGCACACGGCCCCGTTTGATAATCGCGTCCTTGCGCCGGTGACGAAGACTAGTCCGAAAGTGTATGCGTGTCCGAACACGGCGATTACCTACCAAATGGCCCATCTCAACCTCAGCGGCCCGTTCACCATGCGCGGGCCGGGCGAGACGCCGGGCTTCTTTGCTTTGGAATGCGCGATGGATGAGCTGGCCTATAAACTCAATATGGACCCGATGGCGCTGCGCCTGAAAAACTACGCCGAGAAGAACCCGGAAGACGGCAAGCCGTGGTCATCGAAGTCCCTGCGCGAGTGCTACGCGCAGGGCGCAGACAAATTTGGCTGGAACAAGCGGACGCCGGAGCCGCGCTCGATGACCTTGCCGGACGGCAAGCTGATGGGGTGGGGCATGGCGACCATGATGTACGACGCCAAGTTCGTCCCGGCGTCGGCGGCGGCGGCCATGTCGCCGGACGGCACGGTTACAATCAGAACCGCGACCGCCGACCCCGGCACCGGGCCGTACACGATCATGCCGCAGATCGCCGCCGACGCGCTCGGTATCTCGGCCGACAAAGTCTGCCTAGAACTCGGCGATTCGCGCCTGCCGAAAGCGCCGATTGCCGCCGGGTCGCAGACTTCGGCCAGTGTCGGCTCGGCGGTGCAGGCCGCCGCGCGGTCCCTGCGCCGCCGGCTGCTGGCGTTTGCGTTCTCGGACCTGGCCTCGCCCCTGCACGGCCTGTCGGAAGATGCCGTTTCGGTCGAAGCAGGCCGCGTTTTCTCCCGTGCCGACTCCAGAGTCAGCGAGACATACGCGGACATTCTTCGCCGCCATGCGCCGCTTGGTCTGGAAGCGGCGGGAGAAGTCAGCCCGGCGGGGGCGGACGCCAATCCGTTCTCGGCGTACTCGTTCGGCGCTCATTTCGCCGAGGTATCGGTGGACCCCGATTTCGGTGCCTTACACGTCACCCGCTATGTCGGCGCGTTCGGTGCCGGGCGCATTCTGAACCCGAAGACCGCGCACAGTCAACTGCTCGGCGGGGTCGTCTGGGGCATCGGCATGGCCCTGCACGAGGAAACGCATTTAGACACGCATCTAGGCCGTATTATGAACTCTGACTTGTCCGAGTACCACATTCCGGTGAACGCCGACATTCCCGGCGAACCCGAAATGGACCTGTTTTTCTTGGACGAAGAAGACACCCATATCAACCCGCTGGGCGTCAAAGGCATCGGCGAAATCGGCACCATCGGTTCGGCGGCAGCCATTGCTAATGCCGTTTATCATGCGACCGGGAAGCGCGTTCGGGATCTGCCCATTACGCCGGATAAGCTCTTATAAGAGAGGACATTGGGACGCGGACGTGAACGTCCGCGCTGGAAGGCGTTCGGAAACGCCGCCTGTACCGGGGACAGAAGAGTCTAAACTCCCTTCTCCTGCATCCCCTGGACGCGCGGCAATTCCGATTGCCTTCCAGCGAGGGAGTTCACTCCCTCGTCTTGACACCTTCACGCCTCCTGGCCGCTCAACTTAGGACACACAAATTATGGATACCACACAACTATCTGCGACACAAGTACCGCCCGCGCCGAACGCACAGCCCGGCAAATCCGTCGGACAGCCGCTGGACCGCGTGGACGGACGCTTGAAAGTCACCGGCGGGGCGAAATACTCGGCGGATATGCCCGTTGCCGATGTCGTCTACGCCGCGCTCATCATGAGTACCATCGCTCGCGGGACCATTACCGGCGTAGACACGCGCGAAGCCGAGAGCCAGCCGGGCGTCATCAAAGTCATTACCCCGGCGAATACCCTGCGCCTGCCGTCCCCGCCGACAAGCCCCGGCGGCAAAGCGGCCCGCCCGCAGGAGCGGAACTTGCAGGTGTTCCAGGACCCGAAAGTCTTGTACCAGAACCAGCCGGTCGGCGTCGTCATTGCCGATACATTTGAGCGGGCGACTTACGCAGCATCGCTCGTCAAGTTCCAGTACGACGCCCAGATGCCGCGCACGGAAATGGCGAGGCAGAAAGAAAATGCCTACAAGCCCGAAAAGGCCAATCAGGACCCTACGGACTCCAAGCGCGGGGATTTGAGCGCGGGCATGGATCAGGCGGCGGCTAAAGTCACCGAGACCTACACGACGCCTGTAGAAAACCACAACCCGATGGAGCCGCATACAACGCTGTCGGTCTGGGACGGCGATAAGCTGACTGTCTATGATGCGACGCAGGGCGTGTTCGGGACGCGCAAAGTGCTGGCGAAAACGTTCGGGCTGCCGATGGACAATGTCCGGGTCGTGTCCCACTTCTTAGGCGGCGGCTTCGGCTGCAAAGGCTCCGCCTGGTCCCATGTGGTCATCTCCGCGCTGGCGGCAAAGCAGGTCGGCCGTCCGGTCAAACTCGTCTTGGAGCGGCGGCAGATGTTCGGCCCGGTCGGCTACCGCCCGCGCACGGAGCAGCACCTGCGGCTCGGCGCGGCGTCCACCGGGGCGCTGACTGCCGTGGGGCATAATGTCCACTCGCACACATCCACGTTTGATGAGTTTGTCGAGCCGTCCGCCGCCGCGACCCGCATCTTGTATGACTCGCCGCACTCGGAAACGTCTCACCGGCTCATCCGCTTGGACGTCGGGACGCCGACGTATATGCGGGCGCCCGGCGAGTCGTCAGGGACGTTCGCTTTAGAGTCCGCGATGGACGAGCTGGCGTGTGCGCTGCCGATGGACCCGATTGCGCTGCGCCTCAAAAACTACGCCGAGAAAAGCCCCGAAGACGGCAAGCCGTGGTCGTCCAAGTCCCTGCGCGAGTGCTACCGGGTTGGTGCCGAGCAGTTCGGCTGGAAGGAGCGGACGCCGCAGCCCGGCTCCATGAAAACCGCTGACGGCAAGCTGACGGGGTGGGGCATGGCGACGGCAACCTACCCCGTCCGGCGCTCCAAGTCGTCCGCCCTGGCCCGCCTCCTGCCGGGCGGCACCGCGTATGTGCAGGCGGGGACGCAGGACCTCGGCACGGGAACGTATACCGTGATGACCCAAACGGCCGCTGACGCGCTCGGCCTGCCGCCGGAACGGGTGCGTTTTGAGCTGGGCGATACCACAATGCCCGAAACCCCGGTTTCCGGCGGCTCGCAGACGGCGGCAAGCACCGGCTCGGCAGTGCAGGCGGCAGGTAAAGCGGCTAAAGCGGCGGCTATCGCACTTGCCGTCGCCGACCCCGCCTCGCCGCTGTTCGGCCTGTCCGCCGATGCCGTAGACGTATCTGAAGGCCGGATGTCTGCCAAAACTGATCCCGCCAAAAGTGAGACCTACGCCGATCTGATCGCCCGCCAAAAGCTGCCGTCTATTGAAGTCAAGACGGACTCCGCGCCGGGCACGGAAAAAGATGAATACGCCATGCACTCGTTCGGCGCGGTCTTTGCCGAAGTCGTCGTAGACCCCGATTTTGGCGAGGTGCGTGTGAGGCGCATTGTCGGCGCTTACGGCGTCGGGAACATCCTCAACGCTAAAACGGCCCGCAGCCAGCTCCTCGGCGGCGTCATCTTCGGCATCGGCATGGCCCTGCTGGAAGAAACCGTCGCCGATACGCGCCTCGGCCGGGTGATGAACGCGGATTTAGCCGAGTACCACATCCCGGTCAACGCTGACGTTCCCGAAATAAACATCACGTTCGTCCCCGAAACCGACCCGTATGTCAACCCGCTCGGCGTCAAAGGCATCGGCGAGATCGGCATCACCGGCACGGTCGCCGCGATTGCAAATGCCGTTTACCATGCGACCGGCAAGCGGGTACGCGACCTGCCCATTACGCTGGATAAGGTGATGTAGGAACCCACCCCGGCGCAAGCGCCGGGGTGGGTTCGGAACTCTGCTATGAAAGAACTCGTAGACATTGCCTCTGCCTGGGAAACGCTCTGCGCCGAAGGGCGGGACGCCGTGCTGGCAACGGTCGTCGGCGTCAGCGGCTCGACCTACCGGCGGCCCGGCGCCCGAATGCTGCTCGTGCCGGAAGGACGGCTGGCGGGTTCCGTCAGCGGCGGCTGTTTGGAAGGTGACCTCGTCAAGAAAGCCCAGTGGCAGACGCGAAGCGGCCCCGCTTTAGTCACCTATGACTCCACCGATGCCGACGATGATGTTGTCTGGGGCTTTGGCCTCGGCTGCAACGGCGTCGTGCAGGTGCTGCTGGAGCGCGTCTCGCCGCATGCCCCCGGCCCGCTGCGCCTGCTGCAAGCGGTCCTGCGAGATCAAAAGCCAGGTGTGATCGCTACGGTCATCAGCGAAGACGTGCGAAGTCTCGGCGAGCGCCTGCTGCTGCTGCCGGACGGCAACCGCGAACGCACGCTCGCCGACGCCGCGCTTCCGGCGCAGATTGAGGCAGATGCGCAGGACGTGCTGATGGCCCAGAAGTCGGACACGCGCTCTTACGCGCTCCCGAACGGCACAAACGCCGTCGTTTTTCTGGAAGCCGTTCTGCCGCCCCTGCCGCTGGTGATCTTCGGCACAGGCCATGATGCGCTGCCGCTGGTGCGTTTCGCGAAAGAACTCGGCTGGCATGTCACCGTGGCCGACACTCGCGCGGCGTCGGCCCGCCCGGAGCGGTTCCCGCAGGCCGACCGGGTTCTAGCCGGGTCGGCGGAAGCCGTCTGCGCGGAAATCCGCCTTACCGCCCGAACTATGGCCGTCGTAATGACTCACAATTACCCCGATGATAAGCGTGTCCTGCGAGCGCTTTTGGCGTCGCCTGTGTCCTACATCGGCCAGCTTGGGCCGAAGGCGCGGACTGAGCGGCTGCTGGCCGAGATCAGCGACGACGGCTTCGCTGTGACCGAAGACCACCGAAACCGGCTGCATGGTCCGGTTGGACTGGATCTCGGCGCGGACACGCCGGAGCAGATTGCACTGGCGATTATTGCGGAGATACAAGCCGTGTCGGCCCGCCGCGGCGGCGGCCTGCTGCGAGACCGGCGCGACCCGCTGCACCCGCACCCGGCGGCGCTTGCCGTCCCGGAAGCCCCGAAAGAACACGCCGCATGTGCGCTTTAAGCCGCGTCGGTCTTGTCCTGCTGGCGGCGGGCAGCTCGCGGCGGCTGGGTTCGCCTAAGCAGCTTGTGCGTGACACCGACGGCAAAAGCCTCGTGCGGCGGGCAGCGGAAACCGCGCTCGGCTCTCTCTGCCGCCCGGTCGCCGCCGTGCTGGGCGCGGAAGCCGGCAGCATTGCCGCCGAGCTTGCCGGGCTGGATCTGCTGCTGACCGTTAACTCCGACTGGCAGACCGGCTTGGCGTCGTCACTGAAGGCAGGCCTTAACGCGCTTTTGGAACATGGCCCGCTGGACGCAGCCGTCGTCATGCTTTGCGACCAGCCGCACGTCACGCCCGCGCTTCTCGACTCCCTCCTCACCGCCTCCGCCGAGACGGGCCACCAAATCGCCGCCTGTGAATACGGCGGCGTACTCGGTGTCCCCGCGCTGTTCGCCCCACCGCTGTTTCCAGACCTCCAAGCGCTGACCGGGGACGAAGGCGCCCGCCGGGTCATCCATGCCTATCCCGGCCCGATCGCCCGCATTGCGTTTCCCGGCGGCGAGACGGACATTGACACGGCGATGGATGCAGCGCAGTTCAAGACGGCAGGCGGGTGAGCGCCGCGCAAAATTTTTCCCGCGAACTATTGTTCGTGCTTGACAAACTAAACCCTGTGCCTTATACTGAGTTCAGACACCCGGCATCCACGCGCCGGTCCGGCAGCGCTGCCGGCAATGTTGCCAAGAAAAACAAGGCGAACACTCAAGATTTGAGCGATTTTCGCCGATACTTTTCCTGAAACACTTATCCCGACGAAATTATCTTTCACGCATCCATGCACCCGTGAGGAGAACCGCGTTTTGACCCGACCCGCTCTTTTATTTGCCGCCTGTGCGCTGACCTGCACTGCTCTCTTCCAAGCTTCCTTCTGCACCGCCGCCCCTGTTTCCGCGTCCAGCATGGCCGCCGACAGCGAAGCATCGCAGGCCGCCCCTGAGACTTTGACCACTGAAACTGCGAACACTGTTGCCCCGCGCTTCTACCACCGCCATTCCCGGCACTCATCCCGCGCCCGCACCCTGCCGTCGCGCGGCATTCTGTCGCCGTCTGAGTCCGCGCCGAGCGTGGTCGGGCGGCTGGCGCAGGTGACGAGCGGTCAGGCTGTGATTGTCGCCGGACGCGAAGCGGGAGGCCGGGTGCTGTCGGTCTGCCCGAAAGGTCAGTATCTCGCCCTCAGCGGCCAGACCCCAACCCAGTACGCGGTGCTGATGGTGGACCACTCGGTCGGCTTTGTCTTGAAGTCCGATGTTTCGCTGTTAAACTATCAAGTCGCCAGCCTTACGCCCGACAGCGGCAACGCAGGCGACGCCGGCAGCGCCGCTCCCCTCCAGCAGGGCGGGCCGCTCGGCCAGGGGCTGGTCCAGACCGCATTCGGGTATTTGGGCGTCCACTACGTTTGGGGCGGCACCACCAGCGCCGGGATTGACTGCTCCGGCTTTGTCCAGGCCGTCTATGCCGCCCACGGAATCAGCCTGCCGCGCGTCTCCGGCGATCAGGCGACAGTCGGCTACGATGTCCCCAAAGCCGACTGGTCCCGCTGGGTCCCCGGCGATCGGATGTACTTCGCCTGCCACCATGACCGGATTGACCACACGGGTATGTACATCGGCGACGGCCGCTTCATCCACTCGTCCATGGGCCACGGCCAGCAGGTCGCGATTGACCGGGTCGACGGCGCGTACTACGCCGAGCATCTCGTCTGCGTCCGCCGCTCCCGCGAGCTGGTCGGCGACATGCCCGCCCCCGGCCCGTCCGCCCAAACCGCATCGTCTGCTTCCGCCCTCAGCCCTGACGCCGAATCCAGCCAGTTCTAACTTGTCTCCGTTTCGCCGCGCCGCCCCTGCTGAGGCCGCGCGGCTTTTCTCTTCGCGGCATTTCTCAAAGTATCAGAAAAAGATACTGATATATTTGCGATAATGTGTAGACTGTGCCAAATCGGGGCATAGTTGGGCAGGGCGCTGAACTTCGGGCGTCCGCAGCCAGCGAGCAAGTGCCGGCTGCACGACTAGCGACCGCGACTTTTTGTGTGGAGGAACCCAATGCAACCATCCTTCGCGTCGTTTGTGCGCCCCGTCGCTTGTGCCGCTGATGGCAGTTCTTCTTCTGCTGCCTCTACCCTCCTGGGCCGGGCAGTGGAGCGTCTCTTTTACCGGCTCGATCCAGGCCCCAGGCGCCCCCGCCGGCAACTACACCTTCACCAACAGCTAGGTCACCGGACCCGCCCCCTACACCGCTGATGACCACCCCTACTTCACGTTCAGCAGCAGCAACTGCGCCCTGTCCATCCCCAGCAGCGGCTATGCCAACCTGACCGTCACCGCCACTCTGACCTGGGTTCACAATGCACAGGGCGACACTTCCACGCCCCCGGCTACCGTGGACGTGCTGGAAACAGGCTACGCGAACACCAGCCACTACTGGGCGAGCGCAACCGGCGTTCAGACAAACGCGGATGACGGCCTGGGCGTGGGCGATCCGGTGACGCATCCGGGAGGGTCCGTATACGGATCCACCTGCACGGGGAGCCTGCTGCAGCGCCTCACGGTTCCGGCGGGCCAGTTGTCGGTGACGCTGCCCCAGCGCATTCTGACGGCTTCTTTGTCGTATGCGACGGCTGATCCGGGTGGTTCCGGCGGCAGAGCCGTCAACTACACGGTTGCGGTTGACTCTCGTGACGCGACGATCAGCCTGCCGGGGACAACCCCGGATGCCAATGGAAATTCGCATATTCTGATCGGGCAGGAGTGCCAGGGGACTCTCGCCGTGACAGGCTTTCCAACTGGCACCACAATCACTAATCTCCGGTGGTCAGCAACCGGCAACACAGTTCAGAGCAGCAGTTGGAACATTAGTTCAGGCAACACCAGCGCTACCTTCTCAGGGTTGGTCAATCCGTACACGTTCACTCAGGCGACTCCCCAAGCCACAGGGCCGTCTTGGTATTGGGACGACAGTGCGACTAGCCAGACCGTCACCTGCACAGCGACAATGACGCCGCCTTCTGGACAAGGCGCACCTGTTTCAGTCACCGCAACGCAAAAAGTAACGTTGGACTCCCCCGTCTACGGCAAGCCGGGCTCTTCAACCGGAGTGATCGCGCTCGACACCAGATTCCAGCTCGATCTGAATAATCTTGATCTTCATGCCGGGGGTGGGGCTGACGGCGGGGCTAACGGTGTGCCTGGAGTCACATTCAATGACACGGTTGCGACGCCTTCACTTTACTCCGCTAAGGGCTATTGGTATCATGTTCAATTAATCTCGGTCAGCCGCTACCAAACTCTGGCGAACCAAACCACCGTGGTTGGTATGCTGGGTAATGGCGTCAAAAATGCTCTTGACGCCAGCTCGACAGACCCGCAAGGCGTGACCTATATTTATGGGTCCAAGTTCGCAGCAGACGGCACGGCTCCGTCTCCTGTCGACAATGATTGTCCCAGCAATGGAGTAGAGGACTCATTCCAGGAATACAACATCAAGGGCGAGTCATTCCAAGACTTCGTCATGTACCACCCGCCCGGCACCGGCAGTATAGACGTTCCTCTCGAATCTTTCACCTGGTCTTGGAATGTAGACGTGAAAAGTACGGGATCGCCAAAGTCTTGGAACAACTGGAAAAACGCCCCGACGAATGGTACGATCACGCCTCCCAGCTCACCGACTCGGACGCTCACATACCCAACTTGGTCGTCCCTGCGTAATTTAACATTGGCATCTCAGTGAAGGGTCAAACTCTGGCCCTACACCGAATAGAAATCGGAGTCAACGCAATGAAACACACGCCTTTCTGCACAGTGATTTGCACGCAAGCTTTGCTTGTTCTCTACGGGTCTGTGCTGACCATCTGCCCTGCCGTGGCCGACCGTCACATCATCCCGCTGCCGCCGGAGTATTATGCGCGGAAACAAAGATCGTATGCGGAATACATCAGCGCAAAAACGAACTTGCAGGCCAAGAACTATGTGCAGGCAGAAGAAGGTTTCCGCGCATCCATCGCTGACTCCCCTGATGACCGAGCCTCACTGGGTTTGGCGGAGACATTGGTTGCAGAAGGCAAAGTAGCAGAAGCCCTTCAGACCTATTACCTATACTTCCACCCTCCGGTGGGTGAATTTCAAAGCGATAGTTACGCGCCCAAAGCGAACTTAGAGTATGCCCTGCTTCTCAATCAGCAGGGACAGTGGGTAGAAGCGGTTGACCATTACAATGCGGCGTTGCCTGATCTTGTGAAGTGGGAGTACAAAGCCAACCTGCACTTTGACGCCGCTGCGCCCCAGCCGGCGACGCTGGCAGCGGCGGCGCACATCGGTCTCGGTCTGTACGACAACTTTGAGTATGAGCCGGACAGCAACACCAAAGCCCTGAAAGAATACAACGCTGCGTTGCAGCTTGCGCCGGATTGGGACGCCGCTAACTACTACTACGGCTACGGCTGGCAGAAGTTAAGTCCCGTTGAGCGAGCGAAGTTCGGCACGATGCAGCAGGCCAAAGCTCATTTGCAGAAGGCGGAAAAAACGGGCAACGCCAACATCAGAGCAGCAGCGGCGAAGGCGCTTAAAGCATTAGGATAAGCCGAAAAGCGCAAATGAAAACGCTTGGTCTCAGCCATGAGGCCGGGCGTTCCTCTGTGCCTTGTGCCAAAAGAGCGTGCAGAGGGTTGACAAACTCCCATTCTGCCCGGTATACTGCCTTCATTATGATTTTTGCCGTGACAATGCCGTCGCTGCGTCGCCGTGTGCGTGCTTTGGGAAGTGCGCCCGCGACACGCTTTGCGTGACACTCGTTCGACTAAAACGAGCCGTGGGCCGCTTCCCTCCCTGAACTCAGGGCTTCGGGACTGGCGGCGCACGGCTTTTTGCGTTTTTTGATGCGCCGCCCGCCCCTAACCGTTTAGGAGAGCAGGCGGCGTTTTTTGTTGGGAGGACAGACGCCCTCTAGCCCCCAATGATGGGGGAACCGGAACAGATAGGAGCGTCTGTTCTTGTCTTAGTTCTTATCTTGCTCCCCCATTATTGGGGGCTGGGGGGCGTTAATCGTGAACTCTGAGACGCTGCGGGAAAATCTATGCGGGCTTGTCCAAGCGCCGCTGTCCGGGTCCGTGCTGGATGCCGGCTGCGGAACTGGCGCGGATTTGCAGCGAATAGGTCGCCGCTTGGGGCCGGAGGCGCGGCTTGTCGGCGTAGACACCAGCGAGGCGGCACTCGAAAAAGCGCGGGAGGCGGCAGCCGGGGACATGCGCTTTTTGTTTCTGCCTGTCGATTTGTCGCAGCCCTGGCCGCTTGAGAGTGAAGCATTTGACTGCGTCCTTTCGAACAACGTCCTGGAATGCCTACCAGACAAACCGGCTTTCTTGGCTGAAACCGCCCGCGTCCTGTGCCCCGGCGGGCAGGTCGTCTGCGGCCACTGGGACCACGACACGCATTTGTTCGACGGCATCGATAAGGCACTGGTCCGGCGGCTGGTGGCCGCGTATAGCGACTGGCAGCAGGACTGAATGGGGGACAGCGACGGCTGGATGGGGCGGCGGCTTTGGAAGACGTTTGGGGCGTTGGGGCTGTTCATGGGCCGAATTGAGACGCTGACGCTGACCGAGACCGAGTGTGTGCCGGGCGCTTACGGCTATGAGCAGGTGCAGACGTTCGGCGCGATGGCCCGGCGGCATCTGATCCTGGAAGACGATTTCAGACGCTTCCTCGAAGGAATTGACGCGCAGGCGCAGCGCGGCGAATACTTTTACAGCGTGACGCTGTTTATCTATGTTGGGCATAAGTTATGACGACAACGGACACTGCGACAACAGGCGTCACGATCCGGCCTTGCCGCCGGGACGAATGGGACATTCTGGCGGACCATGAGTACGCGATGTGGTGTGACATTGGGGCTGCGCCGGACCAGATCCGGCCTGACTGGCGGGCGCGGACGCTGCGGTTTATCGAAGACGCTGCCGCGTCTCGGCAGTTCTCCGCTTCCGTTGCGGTCGCCGAGGGCCAAACCGTCGGCTCGGCCTGCGGCCAGCTTTTTGCCGGTCTCTCGCCCGATATTCTGGAACCGTGCTATAAATGCAAAGGTTACATTTGGGGCGTTTATGTCGCCCCGGACTGGCGGCGGCGGGGCATTGCGCGGGCGCTGACGGCGGCAGTGACGGAGCATTTACGCGCGGCCGGCTGCACCCAAATCCATCTGCAAGCCTCGGCGGCGGGGCGGCCGGTTTACGAGAAACTGGGCTTCGCGCCCTCCAATGAGATGCGGCTGATGGTAACAGCTAAAGGACAAGAGCGATGACGGACACACTCAAACTCGGCATTCTAAAGATCGGCATTGTCGGGGTATCGGGTTACGGCGGCGGCGAACTAGCGCGGCTGCTGCTGGCGCACCCGAACACCAAACTCACGTATGTGACTTCGGAGACGTACCGCAGGAAGCCGCTCGGAGCGGCCCTGCCGGGCATCGCGCCGGGCATTGACTTGACCTGCGAGAGCTTTGATCCCGAAGCCTGCGCTGAAAAGTGCGACTTCGTGTTTCTCGCCGGCGAAGCGGGTTTGGCCATGCGGGCCGCGCCGATCCTGCTGGAAGCGGGCGTCAAGATTGTGGATCTCAGCGCGGACTTTCGGCTGGAAGACTCAGATGTCTACGAGACGTGGTACAAGGCGAAGCATATCGCCCCGCACCTCCTCGACGAAGCGGTCTACGGCCTGCCGGAGCTGAATAAAATTGCGATTGAAACGGCGCGATTAGTCGCAAACCCCGGCTGCCATGTCACCGCCGCCGTGCTGGCCCTCGCGCCGCTCCTCAGCGCAGGCATGATCGCACCGGAAACAATCATCATTGACAGCCTCAGCGGCGTTTCCGGCGCGGGCCGGTCGAAGTTCGGGCTGGATTACCACTTCGCCGAGATCAACGAAAGCCTAAAGCCTTACGGGGTGGGGGGCGTCCATCGGCATATCCCGGAGATTGAACAGACCCTCAGCTTCGTCGCCGAGTCGCCGGTGACGGTCACGTTCACTCCCCATTTAGTCCCCGTGACGCGCGGCATTCTGTCTACGGTCTATGCGTCTACGGAAGAAACCGAAGACGACCTACGTTTGGCGTTCGGAGACTTCTACGCGGACGCTCCGTTTGTGAGGCTTTTAGAGGCCGGGCAGTTCCCTGCAACAAAGCCCGTCTTCGGCACGAACTTCTGTCATATCGGGCTGGCGCTCGACAAGCGCACGGGCCGCGTCGTTGTCGTCTCAGCGATTGACAACCTCGTGAAAGGCGCGGCGGGGCAGGCCGTCCAGAACATGAACCTGATGTGCGGCTTCCCCGAAACCGCCGGGCTGACCCAAAGCGCGGTCTGGCCGTAGGCTGTCACGGCAGGAGCAGAAAGCGAGGGAGTGAACTCCTCTCGCTGCGAATGGTCGTCCTTCGGACGAAGAGCCAGCACACGTTTGGCTTCCTTCCCTTCGTCCGAAGGACGACCATTCGCAGCGAGAGGAGTCTACTCCCTCGCTCTTGAAACAAACTACTATGATTACTTCTACCAGCGGCACGGCTCCCCAGGGAATGACCATCATCGGCGGCGGCATCGTCGCCCCGCAAGGCTTCAAATCCGCCGGCGTCTACTGCGGCATCAAGCGCAAGCGCAACGATCTCGCCCTGATTGTCTCCGACGTAGACGCGGTCGCGGCGGGCGTCTTCACGACAAACATTGTCCAGGCCCCCTGTGTCGCTTCCAACCAGGCGCACTTGTCGGACGGCCTCGCGCGGGCGATTGTCGTCAACTCCGGCAACGCCAACGCCTGCAACGGCGAGCAGGGTTACGCTGACGCCGTTTCGATGGTCAACCACGCCGCCCGTGCCCTCGGCTTGCCCGTCCGCCGGGTGCTGTCCGCGTCCACCGGCGTCATCGGCACCAAGCTGCCGATTGAAAAGATCATCGCGGGCATTGAGCTGGCCGTGCCGAAGCTGCACGGCGACGATTGCGACGACACCGCCCAAGCGATCATGACCACCGACACGTTTCTGAAGCAGGTCGCTTTAGAGTTCACGCTTTCGGGGAAAACCGTTCGGCTTGGCGCGATTGCCAAAGGCTCCGGCATGATCGCCCCGAACATGGCGACCATGCTGGGGTTCCTGACCACCGACGCTGCCATCGAGCAGCCGGTCTTGCAGGAAATGCTGCGGCGGGTCTGCTGGTACACGTTTAATTCCATCACGGTCGACGGCGACACGTCTACAAACGACATGGTGCTGGCATTGGCAAACGGCCTCGCCGGGAACGACCCCATTGACAGCCTGGAAAGCGCCGACGCCCGCGAATTCGAAAAAGCGCTCTACTCCGTCTGCCTGTTTTTGGCGAAAGAAATCGCCCGCGACGGTGAAGGCGCGACAAAGCTTGTCGAAGTCACCGTGCAGGGCGTCGCCGTCCCGGAGCGCCTGGCTCAGACCTACGCCGCAAACGGCCTGGAGCTGACCCCAGAGCAGCGGGCTGGCTTCCCGCGCTCCGTCGCCAAGACCATTGCCAATTCGCCGCTCGTCAAAACCGCCCTGTTCGGCAACGATCCCAACTGGGGCCGCATTCTCGCTGCCACAGGCCGGGCGGGCGTCGCGTTCGACCCGGAGCGCGTCGAGATCGCCCTCGCCGGCACGACCGTCTACCGCCAGGGAATGCCGACCGATTTCAACGGCTACGTCGTCTCCGAAGCTATGAAGGCCAAAGAAGTCCAAATTCTCGTAGACTTCCACCAGCCAAGCGGCGAAACCGCCACCGTCTGGACCTGCGATTTTTCCTATGACTACGTCAAAATCAACGCCGAGTACCACACCTAGAGGAGCAAAGCCATGACAATGACCATTGATGCCGTCTACGAGTCCGGCGTCTTCCGACCGTTAAGGCCGATGGAACTGCCGGAAGGTGAGCAAGTCAAGCTGACAATCAATTCTGACCTGCTTGCCGAAATGGAGCGCAATGCGCCTGACCCACGCCGCGCCGCTGAAATTATGGCTGAGATCGCCGCGATGCCGGTGGAAACCGGCGGACAGGACTTCGCCGGGACTGACCATGACAAAATCTTGTACGGCGGCCCGGAAGGTGCGCGATGATCTTCACCGATACCGGCGGCTGGTTCTCATTGAGTGTTCAGACAGACCCGCAGCACCAAGCCGCCGCGCAATGGTACAAAAACAATTCTCAGCCATTGCTCACAACTGACTATGTGGTAGATGAAACGCTGACTTTGCTGAAGGCGCGTGGTCAAAATGCAAAAGCCGTCACGCTGGGCAATCAGTTCTTTGGCGGCTCATTGGCAACAATTTACTATTTAACCGAAGACGATATACGAGCTTCCTGGCAAGTCTTTAGCCGCTACGCCGACAAAGAATGGAGCTTCACCGACTGCACCAGCAAGTTTATCATGGAAGAACTGGGCATCACCGAAGCGTTCGCGTTCGACCAGCACTTCCGTCAATTCAGCACGGTAACTGTTGTACCATAGTCAATTTGAGATCAAGGCGAGATACAACATATATGATGCACTGCTTTATCTATTCGCGGGAAGAACTGATCGGAGAAGCGGCCTTCGCCGCGTTCGACTCAGGCATGGGTGTTACGTCCGCTCCGTTTCGTCCAAACCAGAACTACGAGAAAATAAGCCCGATTATCCGCGAGTTTTCATTTTTAGGCTCTTTCGCTGATACCGACGCGACCGAAGAGACAAGGCTGCACGCTGAGGAAGTGTTTCGCCGCCTTGAAACATTGCAGTTGAAGGCACAAACAGTTGCAGGAGAAAACATTGAACTGGCAGGCGGGGTTTCGATTACGGATTTCTCTGAAGAACTAGATGATGATCCTTATGAAGTAACCTTGCTTGGGATGTCGCGGATTATTTGCGAGAAGCATTTCGGTGAGTGAAAAAGCGATGCCGTGGAAAATCAGAGAGAAGCGGGACAACTGCCCGCGCCGCCGATGACCTTTGAGACGTTCTTAGCTGTAGCAGACGAAGGCGACTACGCGGAGTGGGTAGACAGTGCAGTCGTCTTCAAGGGAACTGAAAGCGCGGCGCATCAAGATTTGTTGGGGTTTCTGATGTGCCTGCTGAAATGGCACACTGAAGACCACGATGCCGGGGAAGTTCTTACCAACCCGTTTTTGATGAAGCTACCGCAGTCTGCTCGTGCGCCTGACTTGCTGTTCATCGCGCAAGTCAACTTGACAAGGCTGAAAAAGTATCATTTGGGCGGCCCCGCCGATCTCGCGATTGAGATTGTTTCGCCGGAAAGCGTTCTGCGAGACCGGGGCGCGAAGTATGAAGCAGGCGGGGTGCGCGAATACTGGATCGTTGATGCCGAAGCGCGGCGGGCGGACTTCTTTGTCTTGGACGGCGAAGGCCGGTATCAGCGGGCGTCGCCGGACGAGGGCGGCAAGTATGAGAGCGTAGCATTGCCGGGCTTTTGGGTCAATGTGGATTGGCTGTGGCAAAGTCCGCTGCCCTCTGTGCGGTCGGTGCTGAAGGAGTGGAATGATGCGGCAGTTTGACACAATAAGCGCGTATTTGGAAGCGTCTGAGTTAATCAATCACACGCATCCGGCGATTGAAGCCTGGGCGGCGGCGCGTGAGTTCGGCGGGCGTTACGACGTAGACATTGCGCGGGAAACGTTTGAGTTTGTTCGGGACAACATCGCGCATTCGTGGGACATCGGGAGCCGGCGGGTGACGGCGAAGGCGTCCGAGGTGCTGGAACATGGGGAAGGCATCTGCTATGCCAAGTCGCACCTGCTGGCCGCGCTGCTGCGCCGTCAGAACATTCCGGCGGGCGTCTGCTATCAGCGGCTGACGCTTGGCGACACGCCGGACACCGGCTACTGCATTCACGCGCTGAACACGGTTTACCTGCCGAGCCTGGGCCGGTGGATACGGCTGGATGCACGCGGTAACAAGCTCGGCGTTGACGCCCAGTTCTCGCTGGACACGGAGCAGCTTGCGTATGCCGTGCGGCCTGACATGGGCGAGTGTGATTATGGCGTCAATTATGCCGTGCCGCACCCGGTAATCGCAGCGACACTGGCGGCGCACACGAATTGCCGCACGATGTATGGGTACGGATTGCCGACGGAACTTGAGACTCGTTTTTAGACACGGAGATTACCAATGACACAGGCCGAAGTTTTAATCCAAGCCCTGCCGTATATCAAGCAGTACGCGGGCAAAACCATTGTCGTCAAGTACGGCGGGGCGGCGATGCTCGACGAAGCGCTTAAAGCCGCCGTGATGCAGGATATTGTGCTGATGCGCTATGTCGGCATCAACCCAATTGTGGTCCACGGCGGCGGGCCGGAAATCAGCGAGGCGATGCAGCGCATGGGCAAAGAGCCGCAGTTTGTCGGCGGCCTGCGCGTCACGGACGCCGAGACGATGGAGATTGTCGAGATGGTGCTGGCGGGCAAGACCAACAAAGGCATTGTCGCCCACCTCAACCAGCAGGGCGCAATGGCCGTGGGATTATCGGGGAAAGACGGCAACTTAATCGTCGCCGAGAAGGAAACCACCAAAGGCGACATCGGCTTTGTCGGGCGCGTCACGCAGATCAACCCGGCGCTCCTGCACACGCTGGCGTCGGCAGGCTATATTCCCGTGATTTCGACCGTGGCGATCGGCGCGGGCGGCGAAAGCTACAATGTCAACGCCGACACGGTCGCGGGCGAGCTGGCTGCCGCCCTCGGCGCAGTCCGGCTGGTGATGATGACCGACGTAGAAGGCATCTACCAGGACTTCGCCGACAAGGACAGCTTGATCAAACAAATGACCGCCAAAGACGCCCGCCAGCTTATCACCGACGGCCATGTGGACCGCGGCATGATCCCGAAAGTGGACGCCTGCATCCTCGCCATCAATGGCGGGGTGGGGCGGGCGACGATCATTGACGGCCGCCAGCCGCACTCGCTTTTGATGGAGCTGTTCACCGACGAAGGCATCGGGACGATGATAAAGTAGAGGAAGCCCCCACCCCTGCACACGAAAGCAAACACCATGACCACAAAAATCTACGAGCCGAAAGCGCACGCGCCTGAAACGGCTTACACCCTCGACACGCACACCGGTCACATCTACCCGGCGATTGACGACGCCGAAATCAAGCAGCTTGACGCCGACTATTTACTGCCCGTTTATGCCCGCCTCCCGGTGACGCTGGTACGCGGATCGGGCGTCAAAGTCTGGGACGCAAACGGCAAAGAATACCTAGACTTCCTCGCCGGCATTGCTGTCAATGCCCTCGGCCACTGCCACCCCAAAATGGTCGCCGCCATTCAGGAGCAGGCCGCGACACTCATCCACACGGCGGGCTACTACTTCACGGCCCCGGTGGCAAAGCTCGCCGAGAAGCTTGTTGGGGTCAGCGGCATGGACCGGGTCTTCTTTGGCAACTCCGGCGCGGAAGCGGTGGAGTGCGCGATCAAGATCTCCCGCAAGTATGCCAAAACACATGGCGGGCCGAACAAATACGGCATTGTCGCCGCCCAGAAGTCGTTCCACGGACGCACGATGGCCGCTGTGACTGCGACCGGCCAGCCGAAGTATCAAGAGCCGTTCCTGCCGATGGTTCAGGGCTTTACCCATGTCCCGTTCAACGACATCGACGCGCTCACCGCCGCCGTCACCGAGGATACCTGCGCCGTGCTTTTAGAACCCATTCAAGGCGAAGGCGGCGTTTATCCGGCCCACAAGCCGTATCTTGAAGCCGCCCGCTCTCTCTGCGACAAGTACCAGGCGCTGCTGATCTTCGATGAAGTCCAAACGGGCATCGGACGCACCGGGAAATGGTTCGCGTATGAGCATTACGGCGTCGTGCCTGACATTCTGACCTCCGCCAAAGCCCTCGGCGGCGGCTTCCCTATCGGTGCGTGCCTCGCGCGGGGCGAAGCCGCCTTGACGCTGGTTCCCGGTGACCACGGTTCCACTTACGGCGGCAACCCTCTCGCCTGCGCGACCGCACTGGCCGTCCTCAACACCATCGAAGAAGAGCATCTGCTCGCTAATACTCATGCGATGGGCGCGTACTTCGTGCATCGCCTGAACGAGCCGCCCTTCCGGGACAAGCTCAGCGATATTCGGGCGATTGGCCTGATGATCGGCGTCGAGCTGAAGGCCCCCGATGCCAAGCGTGTTTTAATGGATGCTTTGAAGCGCGGCCTCCTCCTAAGCGCCATCGGCGACTACACGCTGCGGTTAGTCCCGCCACTCAACGTCACCCAAAGCGAGATTGACGCAGTTTTAGCGATTTTGGCGGCGGTGGTGTAGGGGAACATGAAAGGAACACGGGGCTGAACCCCTGTGCTTTGAAGGGCAAACTCCCGCCTTCGCGGGCGAAGAGTCCCGAAAGTTCCGATGCCCGCGCAGGCGGGGAATTGCCCTTCAAAGCACGAGAGTTCAGCCCCGTGCATCCCACGTTGACAAGGAGAACCCATCATGTGGCAGCGATTTACCGAACGGGCGCGAAAAACAGTGTTCTACGCGCAGGAAGAAGCCGGCAAACTCGGTCAAAACTATGTTTCCACGGAGCATCTGCTGCTGGGCCTAGTGCGTGAGAACGACAGCGTGGCGGCCCGGATTTTAGACCGAATGGGCATCAGCCTCGGACGCATTCGTGCAGAAATCGAGCGTCAGGTCACACAGGGGGAAGGAAAGTTAGGCCAGGATATGCAGCTTACGCCTCGCGCGAAACGAGTCATTGATCTGGCCTACCTTGAGGCACGGGAACTCAGCAACAACTACATCGGGACCGAGCATATTCTGCTCGGCTTGATCCACGAGGCAGAAGGTTTAGCCGGCGTAGTTTTGACGAAACTGGGAGCAGACTTAACTCGCACCCGCTTGGAGGTGCAGGCAATGCAGGAGAACACGGCGAAACCAGAACAAACGGCACCGCTGGAAAAAACGTCGGAACAAAACCGGCGCCTGGAACAACTGGCGCGTCGCGTGCTGCATGATGTCACGCAGTATTTTGCGGAACAGCCGAATGCCGCCCCGGAAGAACTCAACGCCGTCTTGGGACATGACGCCGCCCCGCAAGCAGCGGCCGCCGCCGCGCCGCCGGCGGAAGCGCCGCCCGCGACGCAGAGGGCGGGTAATTATTCCCAGCGCATGGCCCCGCCCGCAAAAGGCCGGTCGGATTTGTACGATGTTCTCGGCGAGACGCGCCTGCGCGGGCGGGACATCCTCGGCATTGAGCATCTGACCGCTGACGAAATCCATCTTGTGCTGGACGTGGCCGCGCGGCTGAAAACGCACAAGTTCGATGAAACGCAGACCCAGTTCGCCAAAGGCCAGACGCTGGCAATGCTGTTTGAAAAGCCGTCGCTTCGGACGCGCGTGACGTTTGAGGCGGGCATGACCCAGCTTGGCGGCCATGCGATTTACTTGGAAGGCAAGCTCGGCGTCCGCGAGACGGTCCCTGATGTCGCCCGCAACCTCGAACGGTGGATAGACGGCATCATGGCCCGGACCTTCGACCATCAGGCCGTCTTAGAACTCGCCGAGTATGCCGCTATTCCCGTCATCAACGGGTTAAGTGACCGGGAGCATCCCTGCCAAGCGTTCGCCGACTTCCAGACGCTGGCTGAGCGCAAAGGGGATTTGGTTGGGCTGACGCTGGCGTATGTCGGCGACGGCAACAATGTCGCCCACTCACTCATGCTTCTCGCCGCCAAAGTCGGCACCCACTTCCGCCTAGCCTGCCCGGAAGGCTATGAACCCGACGCCGCGCTGTGGCAGACTGCGCTCGGCTTCGCGTCGGAAACCGGTGCAGTCTTGACGCTCACGCATGACCCCGCTGAGGGAGTCGCGGGCGCCGACGCGGTCTATACCGATGTCTGGGCCTCCATGGGCCAGGAAGCCGAAGCTGCCGAGCGGGCGCGGGTGTTCGCCCCGTTCCAGGTCAACGCCGCTTTGATGGCGTCTACCAAACCCGATGCGCTGGTGATGCACTGCCTGCCGGCACATCGGGGCGAGGAAATCGCGGCGGATGTGCTGGACGGGCCGCATTCGGTGGTGTTCGATCAGGCGGAGAACCGTCTGCACGCGCAGAAAGCGATTTTGTCGCTGGTGTTGTGAGAGAGAAGCGAAGTGGAAAATAACCCGGTCTAAAGACCGGGCTCTTCCAATTCCGAGGAGAAATCTTATGTCAAAAACAGTCGTTCTCGTTTATTCCGGCGGCCTCGACACGTCCGTCGCCATCCCCATGATGCGTGAAGACTACGGCTTCGACCGCATCGTCACCGTCACCGTAGATGTCGGCCAGCCCACCGAAGACGTTCATTCGGCGGAAGAGCGGGCCAAAGCGCTCGGCTGCGAGCATTACACCGCCGATGTCAAAAGGGAGTTTGTCGAACACTACTGCTGGCCCGCCGTCAAAGCCAACGGCGACTACCAGGGCTACCCATTGTCTACCGCCATTGCCCGGCCCTTGATCGCATTAAAAGCCGTCGAGATCGCCCGGCAGCTTGGGGCCGATGCGTTCTGCCACGGCTGCACCGGCAAAGGCAACGACCAGTTCCGCATTGAGTACGTCATGCGGGCCTTGATGCCCGACACGCCGATCATCGCCCCGATGCGCGAGCATAACTACACGCGCACCGAAGAGATCGAATACGCCAAGCTCAAAAACATTCCGATCTCAGTGAGCGCCGACAAAATCTGGTCCATTGACGAGAACTTGTGGGGCCGCTCCATCGAAGGCGGGCATCTGGAAGAGCCGAACTACGCGCCCCCGGAAGAAATCTTCCAGTGGACCAAAGGCATCGAGTCGGCGAATGCCGGGCCGCAGATTTTGACCGTCGGCTTCGAGAACGGCGTTCCCGTCTCTTTGGACGGCGAGCGCCTGGACGGCCTCTCTCTCGTAACCCGCCTGAACACGATTGCCGGGGATAACGGGGTGGGGCGAGTAGACATCATGGAAGACCGGCTGCTCGGCCTGAAAGTGCGCGAGAACTACGAATGCCCCGCCTCTACCGTCTTGATTAAAGCCCACGCCGCGCTGGAGTCGCTTGTCGCGACTGCCGCTGAGCGGAAGTTCAAAGCAATGGTAGACCAGCAGTGGGGCGAGCTGGCCTATTACGGCCTCTGGTTCGACCCGCTGAAAGACGACCTGGAAGCGTTCATCAACAAAATTCAGGAGCGCGTCACCGGCACCGTCACCCTGCGCCTCTTCAAGAGCAGCCTCACCGTCATCGGCCGCTCATCCGACTGGGCCTTGTACAACGAAGACCTCGCCTCGTTCGACTCCAAGACCTTCGACCAAAGATTATCCGTCGGCAACGTCCAGACCCACGGAATGCAGTCCCGGATGTACTGGGCGCTTAAAGAAAAGATGGGAAGTTAGCTTTAAAGTGTCCAATCGGAAATCCGGGTCTTTTGAAGTGCGGTTGTCCGAGGGTAAGGACAAAAGATGAGCCGCGCGTGTTGCTCCTATGTCTGCGACTCCTACTCACTTCGTTCGGCCTTCCAGGTCTGCCCTCCGGGTAGCCAGGTCTGCCAGTGCAGTAGCGGAGTGAAAGGCAGACAATCGCACTTCAAAAGACCCGGTCTTTAGACCGGGTGTTACGCCACTCCGGATTCCTGCGTCCGACGCATGAGGCAACTTGATGATGCTCGCCTTGCTCAAAATACACTCGCTCGCGCAGTTTATCCTGCTTGGCTGCTATCTACTGATATGCCTGGGCGGGGGGATTGTAACCCTGACGGCAGTTCTCAGCAACCGAAGTTATCAGCTATGGGCGGGTCTCGCGGGGCTAATAACGGGCGTTTGCTTTCTCATTGCCTTCTTCCTACGCCTTAACCCGCGCTGGAACGACCTTGTGCTTGGCTTGACCCTGATGGGTGCGGTTTCGATGGTGTTCTACGTTGTTCTCCTGCGGGCACATCAAAAGAGCCTTCGATCTGCGAGAGCGGTCCAGGCTGAGGCTGTTGCTCCCACCGGCGAAGTTTGGCCCCCGCCGCCATCTGCTTAGGGAAAGGCGTCAGTGCTTATATTTACACTCGGTATCCTTCCTTTAGGAAGGATCACAGCGGTGCGGTAGGTCTTTCAAGGAAACTAATTATGTCTACAAAACTTTGGGCCGGGCGGTTCTCGATGGAGACCGATGCGCGGGTGCATGAATTCAATGCGAGCCTTGCGTTTGACAAGCGTTTGTGGCCCTATGATATTGCAGGCAGCATTGCCCATGTGAAAATGCTGGGGGAGTGTGGAATAATACCGCAAGCGGAAGCAAATAGGATCGCCGCAGGGCTGGAAGCGCTGGCGGCGGACCTCCAATCAGGGGCGGCGGCGCTGAATGCGGACGCGGAAGATGTTCACATGGCGGTCGAGTCGCTCTTGACGGAGCGGCTGGGGCCGGTGGCCGGGAAGCTGCACACGGCGCGGTCCCGCAATGACCAGGTGGCGACCGATCTGCGGCTGTATGTGCGGGACGCGGTGGACGGTCTTAGGGAACAGCTCGCAGCGGTGCAGAGGACGCTGGTAAGTCTCGCAGAAGCGCATTTGGACACGCTGCTGCCGGGGATGACCCACTTGCAGCACGCGCAGCCGGTGCGACTGGCGCATCACCTGCTGGCCTACTTTTGGATGCTGGCGCGGGACAGTGATCGGCTTCAGCAGGCGCGGGCGCGGGTCAATGTGCTGCCGCTGGGAGCGGGCGCTCTGGCGGGGACGACGTTTCCCATCAACCGGCAGCGGGTGGCGGAGCTGTTAGGCTTTGACGGCGTGATCCCGAACAGTTTGGACGCGGTTTCCGACCGAGACTTCGCGATTGAAACTGTCTCGGCATCAGCGCTGGTGATGATGCATCTGTCGCGGCTCTCGGAAGAATTGATTTTGTGGAACTCGCCGGAGTTCGGCTGGGTGGAAATGGGAGACAACGTGACGACGGGGTCGTCCATCATGCCTCAGAAGAAGAACCCGGATGTGGCCGAGCTTGTGCGCGGCAAGGCCGGGCGCGTCTTCGGCGACTTGACGGCGCTTTTGACCTTGATGAAAGCCTTGCCGCTGGCCTACAACAAGGACATGCAGGAAGATAAAGAAAGCGTGTTTGACGCTCTGGACACGACGCAGGTGTGTCTAAGCGTAATGAACACGCTGCTGCAAAATACGGAGTTTAAGGCGGAGAAGATGGCGGCGTCCGGGCGCGGGGACTTTTCAACGGCAACCGATCTCGCGGACTATCTCGTGCGCCAATCGCTGCCCTTCCGGCAGGCGCATGAAGTCGTGGGGAAAATCGTCGGCGAGTGTATTCGGCGCGGGATTGCACTGGAAGACCTGACGGAAGCCGACCTAATCGCCGCGTCGCCGCTGTTTGCTGGTTCAAACCCAACGAAGTTGGTCAGCCCACGCGGCAGCGCCGATGCCCGGTCGGCCTTCGGTGGGACCGGACGAGATGCTGTGGAAGAACAGCTTAGACAGGCACGAAAAGTCCTAGAAAAGATCGAAGTTGACTAAAGAGCAGACACTTAAAAAAGCGCAGAAAATGCAGGCCGCGCGGAAACGTGCTTATGCCCCGGCGTTCGGTCTGCTGGCGGCGACCGCCGGGATACTCGCGGGCGGTCCGGCGCTGCCGATGGCCGGGCTGGGCTTTCTGTTCGCGGGCCTGTATGTACTGGCGGAGCGCCGGGGCTGGCTGCTGCGGGGCGGGGCGGACCATCTGTGGCGCGACTACGCGGTCACGGCTGTCTTCACCGTGCTGGTGTCGACGTTTGTCTTTCTCACCGGCGGTGCCCGGTCGCCGATGCCCTGCGCTCTGTACCTGCCGGTGCTGCTGGCATCGCTCTGTTACAGCCTGCGGCTGGGAATCGCTGTGAGCGCGGTCATGGTTTCGGTCGCCGGGTTTCTTGCGACCGGCGGACACCTGCCGGCTGAAGCGGTCCCCCTGCGGGCCATCGCCATTGGCCTTTCTTTCCCGGTGGTTGCCGTCTTCGGGGGGGCTTTGCGGGCGCAGATGGAGAACCGGCTGTACGCCCTCCACAGTGAAAAAGAAGATTTGTCGGAGCTTCTGGATATGTCCCAGCAGATGGACGCGGCGTATGATCTGGACATGACACTCAATTTAATTCTGCTGAATGTCCAGGAGCATACCAAGTGCGACTCGTGCGCGGTCTATCTGAAGACCGCCGACGGGCGGACTTTGGAGCTTCGCGCCGCCTCAACCCCCTCCCGCGCCGCCGCGCTCCTGCCGGCGCTTGCCGTAGACGAAGCGCGGGGCGATGCCTGGTCCGTCGCCGAGCCGGTGCAGGACGGGGTCAATCTGCGGGCCTTTTACGTCCCTGATGCCCCCAGGCCCAGCACGCGCCTGTCTCTCATTGACCCGGACGGGCTTTCGTTCGCCTGCCTGCCGCTTGCCAATGTCGAGGGCCTGCTCGGCATGCTGTATGTCGGCTACCGGCGTCCCGACGCTTTGACCGGGAGCGGCGTTCACCGCCTGGAACAGCTCGCGACGCGGGCCATTTTCCCCTTGCAGCGAGTCTTGTTCCAGCAGGATTTCCGGTCGCTGGCCTACTCCGACGCGATGACCGGGTTGGACAACTTCCGGCAGTTTGAAGAGACTTTGGCCGATGAGCTGGCCCGCGCCGAGCGCTACCGCCGGCCATTGTCCGTGATACTTTTAGACATTGACCACTTCAAATCGTTCAACGACACGCGCGGCCATCAGGCGGGCGACGCGCTTCTCGGCCAGCTTGGCGTGGTTCTCCGAAATGCGCTCCGCAGCGTGGACCGGCCCGCCCGGTACGGCGGCGAAGAGTTCGTGATTATCTGCCCGGAGACCGAAGCGCCCGAAGCCCGCCTTATCGCGGAGCGTGTCCGGCGCTCGGTCGCCGAGACCGCTTTTGCCCTGCCGAACCAGAACAGTGAGACAGCGAAAAGCGGTAGTGAGACGGCGAAAAGCGAGAGTCCGGTGAACAACAGCGACCTGGTGCGGGTGACGGTCAGCCTCGGCTGCGCGACCTTTCCCGCCGACTCCGGCACGGCCCGCGACCTGGTCAAAAAAGCCGACATCGCGCTGTACTCCGCCAAAGAAGCCGGGCGCAACGCGGTGTCTGCCTACGCAGACTTGCACGTCCCTGCCGCTTAGGCTCTTTTTGCTTAGGGTTCCTCCAAAGTGGGCATACTTAATGCATGAACCTTTGGAAACAAGTGTGGCGAATTGTCCAGATGACCCGCCGCGTGGGCGGCTGGAAGGCGGCGGGGCAGCTCGCGCAGAACGCGCCCAAGCAGCTTGCCTTGTACCGCCTGCTTTTGTTGGACCCACGTGTTCCCGTTACCGCGAAAGCCGTTCTTGTCGGAGCGCTCGTTTTTGCCGTCAGCCCGCTGAACATCCCGCAGTACATCCCGGTCATCGGGGCGCTTGACGACATTGGCATTGTCTTGTTTGCCTCCTCGTTCTTCATGCGGCAGGTGCCGAAAGACGTTCTGGCGGAGCTGCGCCATCAAGTCGGCCTCAGCGAGAGTGATTTCGACGCGGCGTAAGCGGGGCGAAAGAAGCGCGGGTCAAGAGGCCCGCGCTTTTTTGTGTGCTGTACCGCTACGGACTCCCCCTCGCCCCCAATGATGAGGGAACCGGATGAAGACAACCCCCTTATGCTCCCCCATTATTGGGGGCTGGGGGGCCTCCGGGACCGTTTCTATACAGCCTCTAAGCAGGCAGGGAGCTTCTATGAAACTGTTCAGCCGCGTCGCCATTGTCTGTGATCACACTGCCGAAATGCTGCAAATGGCGAACGCTTTAAGAGCCATGCTTGAGTCTTTCGCCCTGCGTGTGGACTTTCATCACCTGATTCAGAAGCGCCAAGTTGTTGAGTTCTTTGGGGAAGCCACCCCCCGGTGCGATTATACCGTGATCTTCACCCACGGGGATGAAGGCAAGCATCTTACTTTTCATGTCGTGGATCAAGCCGACGGCGATTACGAAGTGACCCACGGCTGGGAAAGCGTCGAGTTCGCGCTGACGCCTGCCGATATCGCCGAACACGTCCGGGGGCCGAAGGGCGCACTGATCTCGGTCGCGTGCGGCGGCGGACGCGGGACGCTGCCGCAGGCGTTCCTAGCGGCGGGCTACGATACCTATGTCGGCGCGGACGCGGATTACATCGACTCCGATGCCTGTCTGCTGTTCACGTCCGGCCTGTTCTACTTTCTGCTGGCAGAGGATCGGGATTACGCCCCGCGCACTTACACGCTGCCGGAAGCGGTCGAGCAGGCATCCAAGAGAGACCCCGACTTTGAGCTTGGCACCCGCCGTTCCGCTGCTGGTCACAAGACGACTTCGCGAAAGCAGAAGCGGTCTCAAATTAAGCCGTTTTGAGCCTGTTTCTGTCTGCCCGTCGTCGCTCTCCCTTGACATTTGCTGCCAATTACAGTATAATATACACATCAATTTCGCGCGTTTTGCGAATGGTTCCCCGTGTCGTGACACTGTGATACTGTAAAGGACAAGCAATGGCTGACGAAGAACTCCCCACCCCTGATTTGACCGCAGGCGACGACCCGGCGGACGCCGCAAGCGTCCCCGATGACGCCGCAAACACCCTGACCGTGGCCCCGCCCCAGAACATCGGCCGCGAAGTGTTCAGCGTCTCGATTGAAGACGAAATGCGCCAGTCTTATTTAGACTACGCGATGTCCACGATCATCGCCCGCGCCCTGCCCGATGTCCGCGACGGCCTCAAGCCCGTCCACCGCCGCATCCTCATGGCAATGAGCGACCTCAACCTCACCCCCGCCGGCCAGCACCGCAAGTCCGCCAAAATCGTGGGTGAATGTATGGGAAATTACCATCCGCACGGCGATGCCGCGCTGTATGCGACGATGGTTCGCATGGCGCAGGATTTCAACATGCGGTATCTGCTCGTGGACGGGCAGGGAAACTTCGGCAGCATTGATGCCGATCCGCCTGCCGCTCAGCGCTACACGGAGGCGCGGATGGCGCCGTTTGCGATGGAAATGCTGCAAGACCTGGACCGGGACACCGTGGACTGGGCGGAGAACTACGACCAGACCCGGCGCGAGCCGCTGGTGCTGCCGTCGAAGTTCCCGAACTTCTTGTGCAACGGCGGCTCCGGGATTGCCGTCGGCATGGCGACCAATATCCCGCCCCAGAACCTGCGCGAAGTGTGCGACGGCGCGATTCACCTGCTGGAGAATTCCAATGCCGACGCGGACGACTTGATGACGTTCATCAAAGGTCCAGACTTTCCGACTGCCGGCCTCATTCTCGGCACAAAAGGCATTCGGCAGGCGTATGCAACCGGGCGCGGCTCGGTGGTCATGCAGGCCCGGACGACGATTGAGCCGGTTGAGAACGGGCGCAACCAGATTGTCGTGACCGAGCTGCCGTACCAGGTCATCAAGTCGCGTCTCATTGAGCAGATTGCCGATTTGGTCAAGCAGAAGAAGATCGAAGGCATCGCCGACCTGAACGACTACTCGGACCGGACGGGCATGAAAATTGTCATCACGCTGAAGCGCGAAGCGTACCCGAAGAAGGTCCTGAACTTCCTCTTGAAGCACACGCCGCTCCGAACGACGTTCGGCGTGAACATGCTTGCTCTCGTAGACGGACAGCCGCGCATTCTGACCCTGAAAGACGCCCTCGGCTTCTTTTTAGACCACCGCCGGGAAGTCGTGACCCGCCGGACGCTGTTCGAGCTGAACAAAGCCAAAGCCCGCGCCCATATCCTAGAAGGTCTTCAGATTGCGCTGGACGTTCTCGACGAGATCATTTCGCTCATCCGGGCGTCCCGGACGCCGGAGCTGGCCCGCAACGAAATGATGTCCCGGTTCACGCTGTCCCAGCTTCAGGCCGATGCCATCCTGGTCATGCAGCTTCGGGCGTTAACGGGCCTAGAGCGCGAGCGCTTAGAGAACGAATACAAAGAGCTGCTGAAGCAAATCGCCTTCTTTGAGGACATCCTTGCCAGCCCCGCCCGGCTGACCCAGATCATCAAGCAGGAGCTAAAGGCCCTGCGGGACAAGTACGGCGACGAGCGCCGGACGCGCATTGTGCCGATGGAAGCGGAAGAAATCGGCGACGAGGATTTGATCCCCGAAGAGGAAATGATTGTCTCGATCACCCGCGACGGCTACATCAAGCGGGTGCCGAAAGAGACGTATCCGACCCAGAACCGGGGCGGCAAGGGGCGGATCGGGGCGGCGACCAAAGAAGAAGACACGATTGAGCATTTATTTGTGGCGACTACCCACCACTACATCTTCTTCTTCACCGACCGGGGCCGCGTCTACCGCCTCAAAGCTTACGAAGTGCCGCAAACGTCGCGAACGGCGATGGGGACGGCGATCATCAACCTGCTCAATATCCAGCCGGGCGAGCGGATCACGGCGACGGTGCCGATGAAGCAGTTCAAGGACGTGTCCGGCTTTCTCTTGATGGCGACCGAGCGCGGCGAAGTCAAGCGCACCCCGCTGGCCGAGTTCACGAACCTTCGCAACTCCGGCCTGATTGTTTTCGACATTGAAGAAAACGACGCCCTCCGCTGGGTCGCGCACACATCGGGCGAGGACGAGATCTTTCTGGTCACCAAGAAGGGCATGTCCATCCGGTTCCCGGAGTCTGACATCACCCCCCGTTCCCGCGCGGCGGGCGGCGTGCGCGGCATCACGCTGGCCGACGACAACGACGACTGCCTCGTCGGCATGGGCATTGTCCAGCCTGATTTGGACCTGCTGGTCATCGGCGAGCGCGGCATCTCGAAGCGGACCCCGCTGAAAGAGTACCGCATTCAAAGCCGAGGCGGCAAGGGCATCCTGACCATGTCGCTGTCCGACAAGACCGGCGACATCGTGGACGCCAAAATCGTCAGTCCTGAAGACCGGCTCCTGATTATGACCCGCGAGGGCATCACGATCCACCTGCGGGTAGACGACATCCGCTCTTTAAGCCGCAACACCCAGGGCGTCCGCGCCATCAACGTCGCCGACGACGACCGCGTCGCAAGCGTCGAGCGCATGATAGACGGCAAGCTCCCCGCCGAAGAAGTCGTGCCGTAGGGACATAAGCGAAAGAAGCCCCGGTGCATGATGCGCCGGGGCTTTTCTGTTTATCCCGGTCTTGAGTAGCCTGTGCATACCCTATGATTACATCCTTTGAGGAATATATTGACATACTCGATAACTGGGAGCATCCCGCATCGCGGCGTGCAGTGACGGAAGCAGTTTCAGAAGGTGTTCTTCTTCGCACAATTTGGGAGCGGCCTGATCTGAAGAAGTGGGTCATTCACAACAAGCTGGTTCTCGAAAGCATTCTAATTTCACTGATAGATGATCCAGATGCGTGAATAAGAGAGGCCGTCGCGAACAAGCGGAAGCTGTCCATGCCCTACTTAGAGAAGCTGGCTAACGATCCTGATGACGGCGTTCGGCAGACGATTGTACACCACGCAAAAATTACGCGGTGTATCCTTGAAATTCTGAAAGAAAATAAAAAACTGGGCATTGCAAAGAGAGCGATGCGGCGTATAGAAGAACAAGACTACCGAGGCTAAAACGAGAGGATTTCGAGTTACGCCCCTGCCTCTTCGTCCCAATCAACCAGCGCGTAGACATCGCTTAACGCTAATGTCACCTCGACCGACGGCAGGGCGAGCGCGGCGTCAAGGCCGGTGATGTCGCGGTATTCCCAGTAGCCGTCGCGGCGGGTGTAAAGCTCGGCGCGGGTCTCGTGTTGCGAGACGAGAAGATAGTCGGTGAAGGTCGGGATGGTGCGGTAGTGCTGGAACTTCCCGCCCCGGTCGTAGGCTTCGGTGGAGTCGGGCAAGACTTCGACAAGGAGCAGCGGGTTTGCCAGAGTGTCCGTCCGGCCCTGGTAAAACGACAGCGGGCCGCAGACAATGGACACGTCAGGGAAGGTACTAACGCCGTCGCCGGTGTGGACTCTCATGTCGGAGCCGAACACGCGGCAGCCTTTCGGAACGAGGACATTGCCGAGGGCGCGGATGATGTTGCCGGCGATGGTGCTATGGTTGGCCGTGCCGCCGTCACAGTAAGCCCAGCGAGGCCCGTCCCATGCCTGCATCGCCTCACAGTGTTCCAACGGCAATGAAGCGCCGGCTGCTGTGTCTGCTGGCGCGCGGGCGGATTTCCACGGAAGCCGCCTCGGCGCTAAGTCTCGCCCCTGCCGAAACCGAGGCCCTGCTGGAGGGCATGCTGCGCCGCTGCGGGGTTTCGTCCCCGCACCAACTGTTCGTGCGTGCGCTCGTCTATCGCTGGATTTAGTCTATCGCTAGATTTCACTTGTGTTCCAATTTGAACGGCCCCGCGCATTCGCGCCGGGTCGTCTTTGTCCCTGGCCCTCTCTTTTTGCACCGCCTCTGCCGAGAATACAAGTATAACTACCAGTATTACGAAGGAGAACGACCCCTGATGATCGCTCACGCTCCCATTATCGCCCAGGCTGCCAAACCCAAACCTGCCGTAAACGCCTCAGTCGCCGTGCGGGTCAGCACGCTCGGCATCGGCGTGGAAGCCGGCATTCTCGCCGCGCCGAATGTTGCCCTGCGGCTCGGCTACAGCGGCTACTCGTACAGCCACACCCAGACCTCAAAAGATGTCATGTACGACGGCAAGCTAAAACTGAGCAGCGTTTCCGCGCTGGCCGACGTGTACCCCTCAAAATCTGGTACGTTCCATTTTACCGCTGGGCTGGTCTTCAACTCCAACAAGATTACCGCCAACGGCAAGCCAAACACCACGAACGGGGCGCAAACCTACACGCTGAACGGGATGACCTTCAGCGCCGCCGATGTCGGGACTTTAGACGGCCAGGCATCGTTCTCCCACACCGCCCCCTATTTAGGGATCGGCTTCGGCAAGCCTGCCGGTTCTTCCCCCGTGCAGTTCCTGTTTGACATCGGCGTCGTCTTTCAAGGCAAGCCGCATCTGTCGCTCGCGCGGAACGGCGGCATCGCCATCACTAATCCAACGCTCAGCAACCAGATCAACGCCGCAATCAACGCCCAGCGCGACCAGACCCAGTCCGACCTGAATAAGTTCCAATACTACCCCGTCGTCTCGGTGGGCCTCGCATACCACTTTTAGGCACAAAAATTTCAGGCACAAAAACGCCCGGTGCAGCCTGCGCCGGGCATCTTGAAGTCTGTCCTTAATCTTCTACCACTTCCCGAATACGCCGCTCTAAAATATCTAAATCCAAGCCGCCTTCGTCGCGGGCGATGCGCCGAACGGTGGCGTTGACACTGCCTAAGTCTTGCAATAAATCGCGCAGGATTTCCTGCTGCTGCCGCGACTGCGTGATCTCTTTCGGCTCCTGCACCAAGTCCCGCACCAGCGACTCTTCCGAGCGCGATGCCACCACCGGGTCGGTCTGCCCCTGGACATGGACAAACGTCCGCCGCCCCGGCCCCCGGTCCTGCTCAATCGGCAGCACGGCCGTGACCTGGTCCGACCGCACATACTTCCCAAACCCCAAATGCACCAGCATGGACGACTGTATTCGCATGATTTTCTCCGTTGCTCCGTCTTTATTTCCCTTATCTGCTACTATCAAGAACAACAAATAAAGGCGAACAGTTCCCATGAAAAAGTTTTTCCGGCACACCGAACCCAAAATGTCCCTGTTTGCGTTATAGTAATACAACGACTGACGAGACATAGGGAGATAACTGATGAATACGCGGCGCGAGTTTCTCATCGGGTTTGCGGCAGGACTGTTTTTGGCGGCAGGGGGCGTTTTGGCGGCGGATGGCAGGCCGAAATCGCCAATGGAGGTAGTACAGGCCTATCTCGCGGCCCGCATCCGGCACGATTTGGCCGGCCAGTACGCGCTCTTGTCAGCCGAAGCGCAAAATAGCGTTCCATTTGCTCAATTTGACGCGGCGTTCGCAGATGCGACGCCGCTGCTCCACACCGCCGAAGACGGCGTCAGCCCACTCCTTGCCTGCGTGACAGTATTCTTTATGGACCCGCACGAACATTCCGGCTACCAGTTCACGGTGCTTGGCCTGGACCCTGCCGACCCAAGCGTCGTCTTTGTCCAGGCCCAGCCGCCCGGCGTCCCCGCAGCCAAAGCATTTTCCCTCAAAATCGTTACCACTACTGATGCCGCCGGTGCCGCACGGCTGGATATGCTGCCGAGCTACCAAAAGACGAGCGTCCATGATGCTGCGGTGATGCGAGAACACGCCGACGGCTTAGGCTCGATTTCCAACCTGCGTCAGATCGGGCTTGCGCTCATTATGTATGCCCAAGCGCACGACGACCATCTGCCGGACGCTGCTCGCTGGGTGGACGTGCTGCTTGCGGATTATGCCGCTTTCGACAAAAATTTCCCTGCGGAGCGCTTGTTCCGGGATCGATCCGCGCCGGAGGGAGAGCAGTGGAACTACGCCTTCAACCGGGCATTATCAGGCGTGAAAATGGCCGACATCACCAACCCGGCCGCGACCGTTATGGTTTTTGAAAGCACGGCTGGGGTCAAGAACGCTGCCGATACCGGCCAGTCCCTGCCGCGTCCCGGACGTCACAGCGGCGGCGATTATTATGTCTTTGTTAATGGTCATGCTCAGTGGTCTCCCGACGGCGCGAAGCTGTCGTACCGGCTGGACGGCAAGTAGTTCGGCTTGACTTCTTCACCTTGACTTCTTTGACCTGCCGTGCCATACTTCTTTTACTATGAACCTGCCGGACACACGCCCCCAGCCGGACGAAATCTTGACCATTTTGGCCCGCGACGCCCGCACGTCCCCGGAGACTATCGCGACCCTGACTGGGCAGGGCGTCGCCGAGGTCCGGGCGGCGATTGCCGACTACGAGCGCCGGGGCATCATCAAGCATTACAAGACAATTGTGGACTGGGAAAAGGCGGGCGTCGAGAAAGTCTTTGCGTTTATTGACGTCAAAGTCCTGCCCGCCCGCGAAGTCGGCTTTGACGCCGTCGCCGAGCGCTTGTACCGCTACCCCGAAGTGCATTCCGTCTGGCTCGTCTCCGGCGGCAGCGACCTGCGGATCGTCGTCGAGGGCAGCCATATGCGCGAAGTGGGCCGCTTTGTCGCCGAAAAGCTCTCCATCTTGGAAGGCGTCACCGCCACCGACACCCATTTCCTCCTGCGCCGGTACAAAGAAGACCAGGATTTATTTGTCGAAACCGAAGGCGACCAGCGGCTGATCGTCTCGCCGTAGAAGAAAGCCATGCTGACAAAGTTATTCATGCTCGTGCTGGCTGTCACTGTATTCTCAGCCTGTTGTGTAATCTGGAGCCGTCCGCCTGCACAAGCTGAACCGCGAGAGCCTGAATGGAGTTCTGAGTCTCAGAACTGGAAAGCCGAAAACTGGAAAGTGAGCGATGCGCCCTATCATTTGATTCTTGCTGACCTCACACAGAAAATGGCTTTGCATCAATTAAGAAAAGCCGATCTCATTCAGTATCAGGACGAGTGGTCTCAATCGCAACAAAACTCGCAAGCGCTGTTTCGATGGGTTTGTGCTGCTAATCTGCTTTACAGCTTAGTAACACATGACGCAACCCTTCCAGAACACTATGACCATAAGCCACAAGGATACCTGGGCATTGCGGCTGCTTATCGAGACTTTCCGCTCACACATTCCTACGAATTTGACAAAGCACACTTGATATTCGATATCAATACTGGTGATGACGACTATGATTTGATGCCAACAGTGAAACGATTTTATGATCACAATCATCATGACACTGCAATCATGCATATCTACGCGGTTATGCTGGCAAACTCCGATCAACCTTCAGATAATCTCCTTTCAACGAAAATCGCCGATAGATTAGTCGTAGCCGTGCCGAATGTCGCCATGAATCACGTCCTTTTCGGCTGGTGTCATTATTCGGAATATTGGCGAACTTTTTGTCACGCCGATTACGTCAAAGCTTCGCAAGGTTACCATGATTTTCTCAAGATGACTCCTTCTTCTGACCCTTTTAGACAGCAGGCAATCCATTTTCTCGCGAATATGAAGCATCGTTGAAGCCAAACGAAAGATTTCCCAAAACATTACGCTTTCAGGATAAAGCGACCAGCAAAGTGACACTTATGAGCAACGAAGCTACCTCACATTTCACTCACTCAGAACTTCCCCTGTCGCGCCTGGTGCGTGAATTGCCGCAGTCGGGCATCCGGCGGTTCTTTGACATTGCGGCGCAGATGGAAGATGTCATCTCGCTGTCCATCGGCGAGCCGGACTTTCTGACGCCCTGGGCGATCCGGGAAGCCGCCATTTATTCGCTGGAACGGGGGCAGACGACGTACACATCCAATCTGGGCATTTTGGAGCTGCGCGAGCTGATCGCAAAGCAGTTAAACTTGCTGTACGGCCTGCGCTACAATCCTAAAGACGAAGTGCTAGTCACAGTCGGCGTCTCGGAAGGCATGGATTTAGCCATGCGGGCGATCCTCGACCCCGGCGACGAAGTCTTAGTCCCGGAGCCGTGCTATGTGTCCTACAAACCCTGTGTGAGTCTTGCGGGCGGCGTTCCCGTCGGCATCCTGACGACGATGGAGAACGAGTTCCGGGTCACCGTGGAGCAGCTTGAAGCTGCGCTGACGTCCCGAACGCGGGCGATTGTGCTGGGGTATCCGTCGAACCCAACCGGAGCAATCATGCCGCGCGAAAGCTTGCATCCCATCGTAGATTTCGCCGTCAAGCACAACCTGTATTTGATCAGCGACGAGATTTACGACCGACTTACTTACGACGGCGTTCATGTGAGCGTCGCGACTCTGCCGGGCGCGTGGGACCGGACCATTCTCTTGAACGGCTTCTCCAAAGCCTACGCCATGACCGGCTGGCGGCTCGGCTATGTCTGCGCCCCTGCGCCGATCTTGGCGGCTCTTTTGAAGATCCATACCTACACGATCATGTGCGCCCCGGCGACGGGCCAGAAAGCGGCGATTGAAGCTTTGAAAAGCGGCGAGCCTGCTGTCCGGGACATGGTGGGCCAGTACAACCAGCGGCGGCGCCTTATTGTAGACGGCCTGAACAGTGCCGGGCTGGACTGCCATCTGCCGCACGGGGCATTTTATGCGTTCCCGTCCATCCGGCGCACGGGATTAACGTCGGAAGAGTTCGCCGAGCGGCTGCTGTTTGAAGAGCATGTCGCGGTCGTTCCCGGTACGGCGTTCGGCCTCGGCGGCGAGGGCCATATCCGCTGCTCGTATGCGACCAGCCTTGCGAAGATTGAAGAAGCGCTGCACAAGATCGGCCGCTTCGTGCGAAAGCTCGACACGCCGCAGACGGCGCGGCATCTGTCAGTCCGATAGGAGTTCCGCGCTTATGAAATACGGCAGCATTCCCGGCGTCACGAAGCCGGTCTCACGTCTCGTACAAGGCACGGCCAACACGGCCTTCGACCCCAGCAAGCCGGACCAGGCGTTCGCCCTGCTTGACATGGCGATGGAGTACGGCCTTAACACGTTCGACACCGCCCATGTCTACGGCGAGGGCAACGAAACCCTGCTCGGCAGCTGGGTCCGCGAGCGCGGCGTCCGTGACCAGGTGGTCATTCTCGCCAAAGGCGCCCACCCCTACGGCGGCCGGAACCGGGTCACGCCCGAAGACATCGAAGCGGACCTCACCGAATCCCTGCGCCGGCAAAAGTCCGACTACTTTGACCTGTATGTCCTGCACCGCGACGACCCCGCCGTTCCCGTCGGCCCGATTGTGGAAGCCTTGAACACGCACAAAGACGCTGGCAAGATCGGGGCGTTCGGCGGCTCGAACTGGACGTACCCGCGCATCCAAGAAGCCCAGAACTACGCCGCCGCGCACAATCTGACCCCGTTTGCCGTCACAAGCCCGAACTACAGCCTCGCCGAGATGTACGCGCCGCCGTGGGACGACTGCCTTTCCCTCAGCGGTCCGCAGGGGCAGGTCGCGCGGGACTACTACGCCGGGACCGGCATTGCCGTCATGCCCTGGTCCAGCATGGCCGGCGGCTTCTTTTCCGATTTGTATCACCGGGACAACCTGGACACGTTCGGCCAGGACAACTACTTCGCCCAAATCTGCATCAAATGCTACTGCGGCGAGACGAACTTCCAGCGTCTCGACCGGGCGCGGGAACTGGCGTCGGCCAAAAACCTGTCCGTCGCCCAGATTGCGCTGGCGTTCACATTCAGCCAGCCGATGAACCTGTTTCCGCTCGTCTCCAGCCTCACCCGCGACCAGTTCGCCGCCAACGCCGCCGCGGTGGAAACGACGCTGACGCTGGGAGAACTGGCGTATTTAGACCTTAAAGCCGACAATCCCGGCTAACTTGGGATAAGAAAGCCCGCTGCTCTGATTTGGCAGGGCGGCGGGCTGTTTTTGTGTCATCGGGAGCAGATGAGGACCATGCGTTTTCGGACCATGCAATGAATTGCACGGCTATTGAGCGCAGACGCTACGAAGTATCGCTTCGCGGCACTAAGAGTCAGAATTATCTTAACCCCGCGAAGCGGTGTTTCGTGGCGTCTGCGCCGTGTAGCCGTGTGTTTTAACACATGGTCCGAAAACACATGGTCTTAACACGCCGAAAACCCTGTGCAACTTTCCCGTACCTCTCGTGTCTCAAAAAGTAGAAGCAAAAGATGATTGAAAGGACTACCGATGGTGGGTGATTTCGTACTGGCGTTTTTGCTGGCCGGCGGCGGTCTGCTGGCCTTGTTCCTCAAAAGCGCAAAGAAAGACCGCGAAGCCGCCGAACGCAAAGCCGCTCAGGCCAAGCAGGAGCAGGCGGCGGCGCAGGAAGAAGCCCGCAAGTACCAGCCCGGAGCGCGGCTGATCTGCCTCGGCTGCGAGACACGCTTTCCCAGCCCGCTCTCGGACGCCGGCTGTCCAAACTGCCATCTGCTGTCTTTAGTTGTTCTTGCGGAAGAGCGTTCCGGCGAGCCGAACTCGTAACCGCCGGTCCAGGAGGAAGGAAAAGACATCCATGTCCAAGCGCACAAAAGCCATTGGGGCCTTCGGCCTTGTTCTGGCGGCGGTCGTCGGGTACCTGATTTTCTCGCTGTCCATCGGCGGCCATGCCGCCGGGCCGACCCACATCGAGCCGGGCAATATCGGGCTGGTGCTGGATACCTACTCCGGGGATTTGGAGCCGCACTACATGAGCGCGGGGACCCACTACAACGGTCCGTGGGAGACCGTCATCGAAGTGCCGACCATGCAGCGGACGATCTCGCTGACCAATACCGACCGGGACGCAAGCGGGGCGGTGACGACGCGGGCCATTCAGGTCAACACGCCGACCAACATTCTCACGGTAGACGTAAGCTGCCAGTACCATGTTGACCCGGACAAAGCCGACGACTTATGGCGCAAGTTCCATGAGCAATTTGAAAACACCGATGAGTTCGAGGCGATCCAGCTTGAGCCGGCAGTCAAAGAAGCCGTCAACTATGCGATGGGCGACATGGATACGATGAAGGCGCTCACCACGGTGGGAAAACAGGAAACCGAGCAGCAGGCACTGAAGCTCTTGAACGACGAGTGGGAGCCGCAGGGGATTGTCTTCTCAAACTTTATGGTACGCGGGGTCGAGCAGGACGACGAGACCAAAAAGCTGCTGTCGTCCACCCTTGCCAAGCAGCAGGAGATTTCGAATGCCCAGCTTGCGTTGCAGCAGCAGCAGATTGACAATGAAACGCTCTTGCAGCAGGCGCGGGCCGATGCGAAAGTGAACCGCCTGCAAAACAGCACGCTGACCGATTTATATCTCCAGGACCAGGAACTCGGCCAGGTCAAGCGGATGTACCTGCCGTCCAAAGATTTGATGAGTCTGCTGAATAAGTAGGCATACCAGCGGGAGCCACGCGAGGAAGAGCCACGAAATAAATTTCGTGGTTCTAAAGGCAAAAACCCATGAAAACGCAGACGCTTTTACTCACAGCCGCCGCGCTCGGCGCAACACTTGCCCTCACCGGCTGCGGACGGGGCGGCAGTGGGGTGGTGGTCAAGCCCGGCAACGTCGCGCTGATTATTAACCATTACTCCGGTGCGGTGGACCCGAATGTCCGGCACGCGGGCTTTAATCCGCAGCCGCCGTTTTCCGGCAACCAGATGATTGAAATCCCGACCCACATGCGGACCTACACGATGGTCAAAGACGATGTCGAAGGGGCGCACCAGGGCGACGACAGCGTCATGGTCAACACCCTCAGCTCAAACACCCTGCATGTGGACTGCTCCATCTCGTACCATATCAACTACGATCCGCAGCACCCGGAACAAATCGTCAGCTTGTACAACAAGTACCGGACCCAGTTCACAGACTTCGACGACTTTGAAGAAAAGCAGCTTCGGCCCGCGTTCCGCCAGGCCATTGTGGATGCGTTCGGCCTGAAAAACACGGCGGACGTGATGACGGGGGACGGCAAAAAAGAAGCGGCGGCGTATGCCTTGAAGCAGCTTAACACCCGCTTTAACCCAGACGCGATTGTGATTGACGAGGTCCGTATCCGAGCGATCTATCCGGATGACGCCACGGTCGCTGCCCTGCGGACACGTTTAGAAGCCCAGCAGAACCTGCGGCTTTCGACGCTGAACATGCAGCTCAACGCGATCACGAACCAGCGGGCAGTTCTTGCCGCCCAGGCCCAGGCGCAGGCCGCTCAAATCCGCGCGGCGTCGCTGACCCCGCGCCTTGTCAAGTTCCGGCACATCAAAGACATCGAGATTGTCGGCGTACCGAGCGGCGCAATCATCAACCTGCCGCCGGACCAAACCCCGGCGGCAGAAGGCGATCAAGCACCCGCGCCTGCTTCGCAAACTTCTGCGGAGCCCTCTTCTACAGCATCGGGGCAATGACGACGGCCATGAGGATGAAGTGGCAGGCGCTGCCGGCCAGGACGAAGATGTGCCACAGGTCGTGGGCGCTGAACCTGCCGGGCCACAGGTGCGGCCGGTCGGTCGTGAACACCACCGTGCCGGTCATGTACGCCGCGCCGCCGCCGAACAGCCAGGCAATCCCCGCCGGCCCCAGCACATGACGCGCGGGAACAATGGCGATAAGAATGAGCCAGGCCATGACCAAATAAATCCCAATTCTGGCCCAATCGGGGAAGCCTCTCCAAACGAGGCTGCACACGATCCCGATCACGGCCAGGCCATACTCTACCCCAAACAAGCTCCATCCCCACGCCCCGCGCAGGCCGACGAGGCAGACCGGGGCATAAGTGCCGGCAATCAAGAGAAAGATCGCAACATGGTCAAAGCGCATCAGCGCCAAAATCTGCTTCGGCTTTACCCAGAGCGAGTGGTACAGAGCGCTGGCCGTGTACAGCACAATCAGGCTCACGCCGAACACGGCAAACGAGACCGTCTGCCACACTTTGCCGTGCGCGAGAATGAGCAGTACCACTAAAGCGACGACGGACAGCGCTGCGCCTATTCCGTGCGAGAAGCCGCAGAACGGCTCCCGTATCCAAAATCGTTTAGTCTTCTCAGTCATACCTTAGCATACCATATGGGTAGAGTTTTTGGGGCAAGGGGCAGGATGTTGGGTGCGAGGGGCGAACCTTGTGTTCTCCCTTCCTTCCCATTCCCGGCCTATTCTGGTATTATAATGGCGATGCACTTTCCCTGGTCGAAATCCCATCAGCGGCAGGAACTTTTGGCGTCGCCGTTCCCTATGGGCTGGCTCCGCTGTTTGCAAATCAATGTCCCGGCGTACTTGCGCCTGCCGGAAACGCAGCAGCAGACCTTGCGGAATACGATACGCATTCTGGTCGCGGAAAAGAACTGGGAGGGAACGCAGGGGCTGACGCTGACCGACGAAATCAAAGTCACCGTGGCCGGATACGCCGCGCGGCTTGTGCTGGGGTTCGACGGTGACTACTACCCGAACGTGGAGACCGTGATTGTCTACCCGCAGGGATTTCTCGTCACGCAGCGCCGCCTGGAAACGCGCGGCGTCTTCGCCGAGGAAGTGCTGCCGCTGTCCGGGCAGGCGGCCTTGCAGGGGCCGGTGATTGTCTCGTGGGCCGACATTCAGCATAGCCTCCACGCCCGCGACGGGCAGAACGTCGTTCTGCACGAGTTCGCCCACAAGCTGGACATGCGCGACGGCGCGGCGGACGGGGCGCCGTATCTACAAAATAAAGCCCAGATTGAGGCATGGGCGCGGGTGATGAGCGCGGAGTATGCAAGTCTAGTCGAGCGAACGCAGGCCGGCGAGCGGGATGTGCTGAACCCCTACGGCGCAACCAACGCCGCCGAGTTCTTCGCCGTCGCCACCGAAAGCTTCTTTGAGAGTGCGCGGGAGCTGCAAGCGACGCATTTGGAGTTGTACGGTGTGCTACGGGATTTTTACCGGCAGGACCCGGCACAAACAAGCGCGATGCCGTGAGCGCGATACCGTGAACGGCGTCGCTGAGAGGCGAAGCGCCAAGCCGCCGCCTTCACGGCAGAAGATTTGGCCGATTTCTGTTCCTGCCCCGCGCAGGCGGGACCTTAGCGTCCGCGCTCCCCTGCGAGGGCGTTCACGCCTCTGGAAGCCACGGGGCTTGCCCCGTCGGTCAGGAACTCGCGCCCTCGCTGGGGGGCGCAGATGCCCAAAATCAGGGGACATCTCTTTTTCCAAAGGCGAATGCCCCCAAAGCAGGAGAGCCGCCCACGACCCGCGAAGCCAGACGCCACAAGAGGGCAGCGTCAAGAGGCACCGCAAAAGCCCTTGGGGCTTGCCCCAGGGTCGTTTACGCCCTCGTATTCTCGTCCATAGGACTAAAGCCATGACAACCAATTTCAACAACCTTCCCCTTGCCGCGACCTGCGGCATTTTAGTCTGCGGCGGCGGCACGGCGGGCGTCATCGCGGCGATTGCGGCAGCGCAGGCCGGGGCGGACGTGCTGGTGGTGGAGCAGCTTGGGCAGCTCGGCGGGACGCAGTCGGCGGGGTGGGTAACGCCGATGATGCCGAACAAGATTTTGACGGAGTCGCTGACCCACGGCATCAATGACGCCATTCTTCAGAGAGCGGCCCAGTATGACCCGCCGCCGACCGACCAGTCCGGCGACCTGCTGTGGTTCAACCCCGTGACGCTGGCCCTGGTGTTGGATGATTTATTAGCGGAAGCCGGAGCGCGGGTGCTGTACCACACTTATATCAGCGATGCGATTGTCGAGGGCGGGCGGCTGACAGGAATTGTGATTGAAAACAAAGCGGGGCGGCAGGTAATCGAAGCTCAGGTGGCGATTGACTGCACCGGCGACGCCGATGTCGCGTTTCGGGCGGGCGTCCCGTGCGTCAGCGGCGACCCCGACGACGGACAGAACCAGCCGATGTCTCTGCGGTTTGCGCTGGCGGGTGTGGACCAGGAGCGGGCGGCTGCGTTTTTGGCCGATGAGCTGGGCATGAATTGCTATGCCCGCCCGCCACTGTTTGAGATCGGCACGGGGGAAGCGAAAAACACGCCGCTCGGCCCGCTTATCTGCGACGCGGTTTCGGCAGGCGTCTTGGCCGAAGACGATCTCGGCTACTTGCAGTTCTTTTCGATGCTGGGACGGCCCGGCGAGCTGGCGTTCAACTGCCCGCGTATCGCCGGGCTGTCGGCGACCGACCCGTGGGACTTGTCGCGGGCGCAGACGGTCGGACGGCAGAAGATACGGCGCATCTCCAAGTTCTTTAAGACGTATGTGCGCGGCTTTGAATTATCCTACATCGGAACGATTGCGCCGATGGTCGGCATCAGAGAATCCCGGCGCATCACCGGCGATTACACGCTGACCGAGGAAGATTATCTCCTGGAAGCCCGGTTCCCGGATGCCGTTGCCCGGAACTCCTATCCGATTGACATCCACAGCACGAAGGCCAAAGGCGGCCTGGTGATGAAGCACCTGCCGCCGGGCCATTACCACGAGATTCCGTATCGGTGCCTGCTGCCGGTCGGCATTGACAATTTGCTGGTCGCAGGCCGCTGTTTGTCGGCGACGTTCGCCGCCCAGGCCGCTGTGCGTATCCAGCAGAACTGCCGGGCGCTGGGCGAAGCGGCGGGCCTCGCCGCCGCGCTGTGCTTGGAAACGGACACGCCGCCCCGGCAGGTGGACACGGATGAGCTGCGGCGGCGGCTGAACGCGCAGGGGGCGCAGATTTAGCAGGGGGCGCAGGTTTAGGCGGTCTGCACTTACTTGTCGTGATCCCAGTCCACGTTTGGCAGAACCGTCTTGAGCCAGCCGACATAGCTGCTGGTCAGCGCCGGGTCAACGCCGAGGCTCTTCAGATACGGGATTTGGTGGTACATGGTCTGGGCCGCATCCGAGGACCCGATATAGCCCTGCGCCGCCTGCGCCGTCGTCTCGGACTGCGCGATTCGGCCCTGCGTCCAGTACTGCTGCGGCGTGTACTGCTCCGCCGCCGGGAGCCAGGCCGCAAGATAGGCAGACGCAAGCGATGTTTTCAGCGCCGGGGTCTCGTCTCCCCAAAAAGGATAATCCGTGACGAGCATAAAACCCAGGTTTGTTTCTGAAATGTCCCATCCCTGGACATACGGGCTGGCCTGGTCCGGCGCGACGCCGTTGTCGAACTGCTGCATCATCTTGACACGGGTCGCGTAGTACAAGGGGCCGGTGTCCGTGTGGTTCGTGAAGCCCATTCCCATGAGTGTGCCGGGAAGATAGCCCCAGTCAATCGGGGCATTGCCGCTGCGGTTGTAATCTCCGTCGTTGAGAATAAGCTGGAGCCAGTACCAGTTGACCCGTTCCTCTTCGTAAATCTCAGTCGTTCCGGGAACCGCCGGTGAGAGTGACAGCGGGTTCTGGTTGATCGGCGGGGCCGAGGGGCTCAGCGCGGCGAACTGGCTCGCCGCATAGGCCCCGACATCGTTCCCATAAACTCCGAGGAAGCTGGGAGAAGTTTCAAATGTCGCTCCGGTGTACCACACCCGGTTTTCGATGGGCAGGCCGTTCGCCGTTGCCGCCCCGTAGTTTCTCTGTCCCAGGCTCTCGAGACCGAACTTCTGCATGATGTTCCACTCTTTAATACGCCCCCACAGACCGATGGAATAGACTTCCGTTGCAGTTTGCGGCGTCAAAGGAACACTGCCGGCCCCGATGCCCGGCCCGCCGGTGCTTTCGGAGGGGTTTGCGGCATGGCTCAGAGCGAAGTCCTGAACTTGGGCCAGCCACTCCGGGAGGTAGTTGCCGGTCAAAAGTCGCAGGTTGGCCTGCGTCGGATTGGCCTGCGCCTGGGCCGCCGCGCTGAGAGCGGTGGGGCCGAGATAGCCGGGAGTGCTTCCGTTGTAGCGCCCCAAAGCAAGACTTCGCGTAAAGCCTGCGCCGGGAATGTCGCCGGGCCAGACCGGAGGAAGCCAGTGGTTCCAGTCGGGAAGCTCCAGAGGAATAGGCAGCTCGCGCACGTTCAGGTTCTTGTTTGCGGCGATGTCCCCCGCGTTCGGCGTTCCGCCGGTGGACGGGAAGAGGTAGGGAAGCATGTCGCTGGTCTTTAGGAGAACGGCGTCCACACCGGCCCCGGCGGCCCAGTTCTGGACCGGACGGCTGTCAAGGCCCGGTCCCGGCTGGTACGGCGGGTTCCAGGGCCGGCCGGGACTGGGGACAGGGAGCGTGCGGATGTAGCTGGCGATCTGCTGACCCTGCACCGCCGAAAGGCCGTGAAACTGCGCCCGCTGAATGATCGAGTAGTTGGAGTAGTTGAAATACTTGAGGTCCCGCCCATCATCCGTGTGGCAGTTCGCGCAGGCCGCATGGATCGGCGAGCGGACCACCGACGACTGCAAAAGCGGACCCGATTGATACAGGGACTGGCCCGCCGCGATGCTGGCGCTGTCCGCCATCGGCGGCTGCCAGGCGCTCGGATTGTCCTGAACAAAGGCGCCGGCCGGTAGAACCGGCTGGCCGGCGGCGTTGATCAGATTGAACGCCAAAATGCGGAACCCGCTGGAAACGCCGTCCGTCCGGTTAAACCGGAATGAAATGGTATTTGTCCCCGCCGTGACTGCGTTCGCAGGGAGCGGCAGCAGCATTGGGAGCGTGCTGAACCCGCCGCCGATGCCGCCGTAGCTTTTGCCCGGCCCCAAGACCTGTACGGTGCTGTTGTCCAGCGGCAGCCACGCACCGCCATTGACCTGAACGCTTGCTTTGTCCGGGTAAGACAGGTTATGCGCCTGCATCCACAGCCCCGTGACCCCTGCTGACGCCGGCACGGAGACCTGAACGGACTGGGTGACGCCGTCCGCTCCCATGACTTCAACCGGAAGCTGAACCGGCGGCGGTGGGGTCTGAACGGCGGCGGACGGGCCGCGATCAATGCCCACAAAGTCTTCGCCCTCATCGGGTGCGTCGAAGAAGGAGCCGAGCCGGCCGTCTAAGGCTTTGTCGAACGTATTGCCCTGGTTCTGATAAGAGCCTGCCGTGCCGAAGCCGGCGCCGGTGAGCTTTGCGCCCTGGCTGTCGAACTCCAGTTCTGCAATGCTGCCGTGGGAATGAGCCGGAGCCAAGTAGCGCAGGAAACGGTAGCCGCTCAAGTTCTGCGGCACAACTGCCATAGTCCACTGGCCAGCCACCGGCACTTTCGTGACAGAATAAAGCGTAGCGTAGGTCACTCCGTCGCTGCTGCCCTGGAACTGACCGCCGACCATGTGCGACCCCCAGCCGGCACGCGGCGCGTAACGGATCATGGAGGCCGGTATGCTCTTCAAAGCTGCCGGTGTCTTTAACGGGACGGCCCGGACAGGAACAGCCAAAACACGTTTGACTTCTGCGGGCGCCGCCTTAGACACGGCGAGTTTAGGCACGGCGAGAAGATGCAGGGGCGAAATTACCACAAATCTGCAAGCGTGGCGCACGGCAGCGGAAGCGGTGTCACTGCCGGAAAGTTCGGTGAAGCCGCACAGGGTCGCGAGGGCAATGGTCGAAAGCCAAATCCCCCGGCTGGCGCTCCGCTTGGCCGAGCGCTGTGCCGCAGGCTTATCTTGCTCTTGTTTATCTTGCTCTTTTTCGTCTTGCTCTTTTTCGTTTTGGTATTTGGTCTTTTGCACCTAAATGATCCTTACAGGCAACGGCTGTTTTGTCCTATTTCGTGAGAGGTTGTCACCTATTGAATTGTGGCTTCGCCGGGAACAAGTGTTACCCGCACTAATACCGGCATAAAATCTGGGCGGAATAGGGCGACACGAAAGGCCGATACAGGGTGAGGGGCAAAAGGCGACTCCTGTCCTATAAATTGTACCCTTTGGAATTGCACCGTCGGCTCTCAAATTAGGTTCTGTAAAGACAGCCTGCGCCGGCTGCGCGGTCGCTCGAACGCCCATGGAGCGTCATTATCATCCAGTTCATTCTCCATTTCTCACTGCTGTCTACGCTGCTGCCGCTGTGCGGCTTTGCGTTTCTCGCCGGGTTTATGGACTCGATGGTCGGGGGGGGCGGGCTGATCCAGCTTCCGGCGCTGCTGATTCTGCTGCCGGGCGTTGCCGTGCCGACAGTGCTGGGGACGAACAAGCTGGTCGCGATTGCCGGGACTTCCGTGGCGGCGCGGCAATATGCGCGTCATGTGCGGCTTGACTGGCCGGCGCTTGGCCCGGCGGCGGGGGCGGCGTTTGTGTGTTCGGGGCTGGGAGCGCGGGCCGTCAGCCTTGTCCATACAAATCTGCTGCGTCCGGTAATTTTAGTTCTGCTCGTTGCCGTGGCCGGGTATGTCTTTCGGCAAAAAGACTTCGGGGCGATCCATACTCCCAAACTATCGCCTGATGTGCGCCGATGGGCGGGCGTCGGCATCGGCTGCGGGATCGGGTTCTACGACGGCTTCTTCGGCCCCGGCACCGGCTCTTTCTTGATCTTCGCGTTCATCGGCATCTTCGGTTTGAACTTCCTTTCGGCGTCGGCGTCGTCGAAAGTGGTCAATGCCGCGACGAACCTCGCCGCCGTGCTGCTGTTCGGGCTGACCGGGCATCTGCTGTACGCGCTGGCCCTGCCGATGGCCGCCTGCAATATCGGCGGCTCGGTAGTCGGAACGCACCTGGCGGTCGCCAAAGGCAGCCGGTTTGTCCGGGTGCTGTTTTTAGTTGTCTTGTCCGGCATCATTGTTCGCTTTGCCTGGGACATCTTCCGCCGATGAGGCAAGACACATCACAAAAGGCTTTACAAACTCGGCAAAGCTCCAGTAAAAATGGTATAATTTCCGCAACAATGACTATGATAGAGATCGAAGCGCGAAGAAGAAAACGAGCGCAATTCCAGCCTCTGCAAGATCAGAAGGTGCAAGCAATTGTTGTTCAGCATGGCAACTCGCTTCTAGCAAAAGCCTTAGTCGCCCGCATGCGCCGCAAACATGCCCTTGCTCTTCGCCAGCCGCCCCGCCCCGCGCTGGGTGCTTTCATCCGCAATCGCTTGTCTACGCCTCATCTGCGAATTCAGAAGGACACAAAGCAAGTCAAGCAAATGCTCGGAGCGATAGTGCAGAAGAGCGAAGTTGAGCGCTGGCTGGCAGCACCTAACCCGATGCTTGGCGGCGCACGTCCTGTAGACAAAATCCGGCAGGGCAAGACGAGACAGGTCATAGAAGTTCTGACTGCTGTTCAGGAAAGCATTCATGTGTAATGGATCAGGCACAAGCTGATCGTCTCGCTCGCGACATGATCCTAATTTTTGGCCGGGCGGAAGCGTTCTCCGGTTACTGCTTCCGCTACGTTACACCAAAATACAGTGGCAGCCTCGATGCTTTTTCTGGTGCGGGAAGCCTCAAAGTGTCGGGGCGTTTTCATGTCAAAGGCAACTTCGTCATTGTTTATACAAGTACGGAGCTGAAAACAGCAGAATGGGAGTATTTTCATACGGCCCGCAGTGCAGGGATTGATACGGTGTTCCTGCTCCCCTGCACTGTCATCAGCGCTACAGTGGAACTGAGCCGAGTTTTGAACCTTACCGATGCTAAAGTTCGCAGAGCGCTGAAAGTGACGCTGAAGGAAATTTGCGGTAGCGCTTGGGATAGGTCTCTTAAAGAGACGTTGGCGCAGGCCATTGGGCGGCTTACCTACGAAGCAGGGTTTGAAGCCATTCTTGCGCCTTCTGTCGGCGGTGGTCGAAATCTCAACATCTTTCGGCAAAATCTACTTGCTGTTTCTTCACTCGAAATTATCAATGCAAATAAATTGCCTTGCTGATAACAGTTCCGAGGAGTGTCTAGTTTAGCGCAGGCAAGAAGTCAATGAGGTGGGCATTGATCTTGGGGTAGCGGCGCTTGAACAACTGGCGAGCGTTATAGCAGTAGGCGAACAGCTTCACCGCCCGTGCCAGCGCCTCCAGGCTGCGCGAGAAACACCGGCTCTTGCGCCCCAGCCGCGCGAGGTAGTGCCGCAGGTCCGCATTATCGCCCTCAACGCTGAAGGTCTGGCTCTTGTCCGGCGTCATTGTTCGCTTTGCCTGGGACATCTTCAAGCATTAGGAGAAAAAGTTGTCCGAAATTGTTCGCCCGTTCGCGCCCGGCGACGCCCGCGCGTTCCATGACCTCAATCGGCAGTGGATCACGACGCTTTTTCAGATAGAAGCAAGTGATGAAGCCGCGCTGTCCGACCCGGAAGGCACGATTCTGGCGCCCGGTGGCGCGATTTTCGTGGCGGAACTTCGCGGCGAAGTCGTCGGCTGCGTCGCGCTGGTGCCGATGCCGGATTTTTGCTACGAAG
>CAXSFV010000025.1:0-49242 GCA_964236795.1 uncultured Armatimonadales bacterium
AGGTAGCCCTCGTGGCCGCCGATGCTGAACTTGTGGGTCACGCCGTCGCGCTCGTCGGGCAGACGCCGCCGGACGGCTTTCGGCACGGCGAGGGCATGGACCGGCGCGGCTTCCGGGGCAACCGCTTCGGCGGCAGCGGCTTTGGCTTCCATTGCCTTCTCGCTGGCCGTGTTCAGCGGCTGGGTGCGCTTGGAGCCGTCTCGGTAAATGGCGACGGCTTTGATGCCGAGCTTCCAGGCTTCCAGGTAGGTCGCGGCAATGTCTTCCGGCGACGCATCAGTGGGGACATTGACGGTTTTTGAGATCGCCCCCGAAATAAACGGCTGGGCCGCCGCCATCATCTTCAGATGCCCCCGGTAATGGATGGACCGGGTGCCGTTCATCGGGCGGAACGCGCAGTCGAAGATCGCCAGATGTTCGGGTTTGAGGCCCGGCGCCCCTTCAATCGTGTCGTTCTCGTCAATGAACTTGATGATGCCGGTCGCCGCCGCCTCGTCGTAGCCCAGCCGATCCAGCGCTTCAGGAACGGTCTGATTAACGATCTTCATCATGCCGCCGCCGACCAGCGACTTGTACTTGACGATTGCAATGTCCGGCTCAATGCCGGTCGTGTCGCAGTCCATCAAAAAGCCGATGGTCCCCGTTGGCGCGAGAACTGTTGCCTGCGCGTTCCGGTAGCCGGACGCTTGCCCTTCTTCCAGAGCATCATCCCAGGCGGTCCGGGCGGCATCCAGCAGAAAAGTTGGGATAAGTGTTCCATTGATGTCGTCTACCGCCGCGCGGTGCTTGCCCATGACCCGCAGCATCGGGGCGCGGTTCTCGGCAAACCCGGCGAACGGTCCGCCGCAGTCACGGGCGATGGTTGCCGACTGATGGTAAGCCCGGCCCGTCATCAGCGCAGTCACGGCCCCGGCATACGCCCGGCCTGCATCGCTGTCATACGGCAGGCCGTCGGCCATTAAGAGTGCGCCTAAATTCGCATAACCCAAACCGAGTGGCCGGAACCGATGCGAGCGCTCCTCGATCTTCTCAGTCGGATAATGAGCAAACCCGACGACAATCTCCTGCGCCGTGATCATGACTTTGACGGCATGTTCAAACGATTCGGTATCAAACGCCGCGCTGCCCTCGTCCCGGAACTTCATCAAGTTCAGCGACGACAAGTTGCAGGCAGTCGAGTTTAGGAAGAAGAACTCCGAGCAGTTATGGACGACAAGGCCATTCGCGACAAAGTGATTGGTTGCGCCCTCAGTCAAATCGTACACGTCCGCCGTACCGGCTTCCGTGATGGAGACGACTTCGTCTGTGAGAGTATCTTTGTAGGTTGTGAACGCAAGGTTCATGTCATGCAGACGCGCGGCTTTCGCGCTGGCAGGGTCAAATCCGATTTCCCGCTCGAAGATAACACGCGAGGCTTTGCTGATCCGCAGCGAATGCGTCTCTTGAACCGTGTAAGACTTCAGCGCACGGTTTGTGTCTGGGAGCATGGCCTCCGTCACGCTGCCGCGCCGCTCGGTGTAGATTTTGGCTTTGATGCCGAACGACAGCAGCAGCATCTGAACCTGTTGAAGCAGCTCCTGTGAAGTTGAGTCGAGCGCAACATACTGGCTCTTGTCGCCATAGTTCGCGACGGTGCCATCGGCAGTGAACAGGCCGCGCAGGACAGATGCCATTGCGGGTTTGTCTAAATCAAAGACATTCGGCGTGAACCGCTTTCGACTGCTGCCTTCACCGAGAACTGCAAACTCTTTGAACAGGTTTACGACGCAGGCAGAGCCGACATACCGACGCGAGGTTCCCAACGCGCTCTGTGGCACAACTGCTGTCGCGCCCGGATGACCAGCCAAACCTGCCGCACGCAAAATCGTCTTCTGGTGATTGAGTTCCGCCGCAATTTTGTCAAGGATCGGCGCTTCGGCAGCGGCCATTGTCAAGATAACATATTCCTGCTCGCGGTTCGGCAGAACCTGACGCGAGAGGCAGCCATCGCCGACGGCAACGCCGATGGCAAGCGCAAGTGTTTCGTTGAGTGCGCGGCGTCCGAAACCGGCTCCTTCCAGATGCAGATGCTCGCCGAGGTGCAAATCTTCCACCGCGACATCGCCGCGCTCGGTTGTCAGCACTTGATGGTTGCCGGTAATGGTCACTTCAAAGCCGGCGCGGGTTCGCAATTTGAACACGGGCTTGTGTCCCGTCGGGAAGATTTTGTCTACGAAGTGCGGCAGGCCGTCCGCACCGATGACGCGGGCGGACTGCCCAACCAGCGCATCAATCCGCTGCCAGCCGTCCGAAGTGGCAACCAAAGTATCGCCGGTGACGCAGGGGTTAGAAGCATGGATGCGGTCGGTGCTCGCGCAGGTGTGCCAGTCGTTGGCGGTGGTATCGTACTGCATCCCGGGGTCGCCGCAGACCCAGGTTCCCTCGGCGATGGAGTGCAGCAGGTCTCGCGCCCGCAGGGTTTCGGCGGTCTTGCCGTCGGTGCGGAACTTGGTTTCCCAGGGGCCGTCGGCTTCGACGGCGTGCATGAACTCATCGGTGACGCGGACGGAATGGTTGGCGTTCTGGAACGGGACCGTGTCGTAAGCGCCGCCGGAGACATTGAACGCGCCGGAGTAGCCCGCGTCAATCAGGGCATGGGCTTTCAGTTCGGCGTCTTTTTTGCAGTCAATGAACTCTTGAATATCTGGGTGGTCGGCGTTCAGGATAACCATCTTGGCCGCGCGGCGCGTCGAGCCGCCCGACTTAATGGAGCCGGCCGAGGCGTCCAGACCCTTCATAAACGCAATCGGCCCGGAAGACCGCCCGCCCGCCGACAGCGGCTCTTTTGATGACCGCAGGGGCGATAAATTGTGCCCGGAGCCGGAGCCGTCTTTGAACAGCATTCCCTCGGTCTTGTACAGGTCTAAGATAGACTCCATCGAGTCGTCCACTTCTGTGATATAACAGTTATGGAGCAGGACGCCTTCGTTCCAGAACGTCTCACTCTCGGTCTGAATGTCGTAGACATACTCCGGACCGCCCCGTGTTTTGCTGACAACCAGCACATCGGCGGAGCGCACCGAGAGCGCGGCGTCGGTCAGCCGCTCGATCATACGCGCCTGCTTGTGAGCATGGGTAAAGCCGATTACTTCCTGGAACTGCTCCACGGAGACATTGTCGTGGATGCCGAGCGTGTAGGACGTTTTCCGAGAATAGTCATCACGGGAATCCGTGTAGGCAGTGAGGGACGCAAAAATGCCCAGCGAGCGCAAAAGACCCTGCGCCGCCGACATCAGCGGTAAGCTAGTGTTGGAGAAGACCGGCAAGCGGCGATTACCATTCTCGGTGACATGGCCGTCAGCGTCAAACAGGCCGCCTAAAAACGCACCGACATTTTCCGCGCTGGTCCGGTAAATCCATTCGGGAACCTGCTTGTCGCCGACGCGCCCCCACAAGCCGAGCGCCGACCAGAATGACCGGCTGACGGCGCCATGCCCACGCAGGCGAAAGCCCCAAGATTTTGCATAGGGGTGAAATGGGACGCCGTACTTGGTTAAAATCGCTTCGGCCCGCTCTTTCTCCGGCAGGGTGTTCAACTTCAAGTCCCAGGTGTCGCTTGTCAGGCTCTTTGACCGCCCGCAGTAGCCGTCGCCGACCATGAGGCCGGTTAGCCAGGCGACTTCCACGTCCGGTGTAATTGAGTTCAAATTTTGCGAGCCAACCTCCGGCAGAATGACCGAGCGGTTCAAGATCAAGCGGTCTACGCCGATGACTAGCTCTCCCGCTTCCTTTTCTGCCATCTCACCTTTGGCTGCGCGGACGAAGACCCGGTGGTTCGCCGTACAGCGCAGGGTCGAGCCGTCTGCGAGATGGAAGTTCAGCAGATGGCGACGCCCATTACAAACACCGGCGAGAATGCGTGACGGCGTTCCATCGGGTGCGTAAGTAGAAATTTGCGGGTTGTCCGTCGACTGGAACAGGCGCACGATCTCGCCGATAGGCAGCAATCCCCGATCCGTGTTGACGCGGGCATCATACGGCAGGCACGCGCTTACGGCCTGGCGGCGTCCGGCCCAGCCTAGATTGAACCAAACGGGGCTGTTGAAGGCGGCGAACTGGTGCAGCAGAATATAGCGCAGCTCGTCGTGAAAGGTCTCGGCATCCTCTTCGGTGGCGAAGTAGGCGCCAAGATTGGCCCACTCTAAAATCTTGTCCGCGACGCGCCCGATGAGCTGCTTGACGGAATACTCGCGCTCCAGCGTCCCAATCTGTCCCCGGAAGTACTTGGAGACGACGACATTGGTGGCAAGCTGGGACCAGGACTTCGGGATCTCGACGCCGTTCTGCTCGAAGACAACGGTGCCGTCACTGCCGACGATGCTGGCGGAGCGGACTTCCCATTCGGTGGTCGCCCACACGTCGCGCCCCGGCTGGGTATAGCGGCGGGTGAATGTCAGGCCCGATGCAGGCTTTTTCGCGGCGACAGGGGCAGCCTGCGGCTCCGGTAGGAGTTCGGCAAACATTTCGGGGACGGCTTCGGGAGCTTCGGCGATGGCGACGGGCATCGGTATTTCCATTTCTTCTGCTTCTTCGAGGGTTTCGGCTTCCAGGATCGTAGCGGGTTCCGGGATAAACTCAAGTTCCGGGACAACAGGGTCTGCTTCCAAAAGCATAAAAGGTTCCGCTTCGGCGGCGGCCATGACCGGCTCGGCGGCTTCGACCGGCGGATGCGCGATGACCTGCTCCACTTCGGGCGCGGCAACGGGGTCGGCGAACGCTTCCAAGTCCGGCCCGGCGGCTTCGGGCATGGTGACATTGAAATCTTCGCGGGCGGCGCGGAGGGGGCTTAAAAGCGGGGCCGGCTCGTCGGCCAGCATCCGGGCCATGACGCTGTCTTCAAACGGGTCTTCCTCGCCGTCGGCAAAGGGGTCTGACGTGTCTGCAACTTGGGCGATCTGCGACGGGGCCGGGAAGCCGCCGATGGGGACATCGGCGGGGTGCCGGGCACCGAGATCCACATCATCGCCGCCAAACAGAGCGCCGCCGGTTTCTACGGGCGCGGCCTCAGCCGCTTGGACCGGCGCGGCGGGTTTTCGTGCGGGACGCGGCTTCACAGCCTCGTCATCGCTCATGAGATCAAGCATTGTTCCCGATCCGTTCTTCTTGCCGTTGCTTTTCTCAGGCATGGTGTTCCTCTTCTAAGTGACGTCTTATGGTTGCTGTAATAGCGGGCGATTGAAATCGCGGCAACAAGTGCGCGAAACCTGCCTCCGCAGGTTAATACGGATCTCGGGTTGGAGTCCGCGCAGGCGAACTTTGTGCTTTTGTTGCGGCGGTTTTAACCGCCCATAGAACTGCTACTCTTTCCGTAGCCGGCTGCCCTGCTTTTTCAGCAGGTTCACGATGTCGCGGAACTGGGTGGCGTCCTCAAACTGGCGGTAGACCGACGCAAAACGCACATACGCGACCTGGTCTAAGCGGCTGAGATTTTCCATCACCATCTCGCCGATCTCCGCCGAGGGCACTTCTTTGTCTAAGCGATTTGCCAGCGTGCGCTCAATATCGTCGGCGATGTTTTGCAGGGTTTCTTCGGAGATAGGCCGCTTCTGGCAAGCTACCCGGAGCGAGCGCAGGAGCTTGTTGCGGTCGAACGGCTCCCGGCGCTGGTGGCCGTCGCGGTCGGGCTTTTTGACCACCGTGAGCTGCATCTCCTCAATGGTCTCAAACGTGGTGAAGCGCCGCTCGCAGTGCTTGCATTCACGGCGTCGTTTAATCGCTTCGCCGTCCCGCATCGGACGGGAGTCCAATACGGCATCGTCATCGTGGCCGCAGTACGGACACTTCATACCCTGTGTTTATCCTATATCTAGTGCGGATTTTCAGTATAGCACACTAAATGTAGGCTGTCAAGGAAGATTTGGAAAGAAATGCGATTCTTTTTCCGGCGCTACGCCGACTCACGGAGCCGGGCCACATCGCGCTGCGGCGAGTCGCCGAACAAGCGGCGATATTCCCGGCTGAACTGCGACGGGCTTTGGTAGCCGACCCGGTAGCCTGCCGTCGCCGCGTCCACCGCCTCACCCAGCATCAACCGCCGCGCTTCCTGAAGGCGCAGTCGCTTTTGGTACTGAAGCGGGGTCAGCGCCGTCACCGCCTTGAACTGCTGATAAAACACCGACGGACTCATATGCACCTCGCGGGCCAGCGCGTCCACTGGAAGCGGCTCCGCAAAGCCGTCTTTCAGCCGGTGCAACGCCCTCAAAATGCCATCCGCCTCGCCCCCCACCAGCGCCATCCGCCGCAAAGCCGCGCCCTGCTCGCTTGCCAGCAGCCGGTACAAAATCTCGCGCTGAACCAGCGGGGCCAGCGCGGGAACATGCGCGGGCGTGTCCAGCAGCCGCAGCAGGCGCAGTATGGCGTCCGACAAATCGGCGTCCATTCCAATGACCGAAATGCCGCGTTCGGAAACTAATCTCGCGGGCGTTTCCGGCACGTCAGTTTCGGTCAAAAGGGCGCTGACCTGCTTAGGATCAATGTCTAGCGACAAGCTCAGGTACGGCGCAGACGGAGAAGCGTCCTGCACTTGACTGATGACCGGCAGGTCAACCGCCACCAAAAGAAAATGCGCCGGGTCGTACATATATATGTCTTCTCCCAGTATTACTTGTTTGCGGCCCTGTGCAATCAAGCACAAGCTTGGCTTGTAGACGCCGTGAATGGATTCGAGTGGGACCGTGGAGCGGTACAAGTTCAGCGCCCTAATCGCTGTCGGAAATGTCCCGTCCCCTCCTGTCAGCCGCTCCAAAGCGGCTGCAAGCTCCGGTGCCGGCAAAGCATTCGACACGTTTTCTCTCCTTTGACTGTTTTCTTCAGTTTACCCCAGGGCGGCAGCCGCTTTGTGCGGAGGTCATAGGATTAGGCAATGACAACCGACTTTTAAGTCATTGAAACGAAGCGCAGAGCGGGCATAATTACTGCAATGCGACATAAGAAAGTGAGTTACCAATTCTCATGGATACAAGACATTTGGTCGATCCCGAACTTTTGCCGCTCGTGGACCAGCACGCCGATCTGTCGGTGAACGCGCAAACATTGGGTGGCCTGCGCCACAGGCGGATGCCGCGCCGGAGGCAGACAAACAAGAAAGCAGAAATGCAAACTTGCCTGAAGTTCTTCCTGGTTATTGGGAGTCTGGCCTTCTTAGTGGCGTCAGCATCGAGCCAAAACAATAAAGGAGCAGTAAGCATGAACAAAGTAGCAGGAATGTGGAAGCCTGTCTCAATCGAAGCAAACCTTCAGGGAAAAAAGATAGCTCCCTTTGGTCCTAACCCAAATGGGTTACTTGTGTTTGGTGAAAACCTCCACTTCGTGGAAGTCATACAAAACCCGGATGTGCCTAAGTTCGCATCGAATGACCGTCTTAATGGAACGGCAGAAGAAAACAAGGCAGCAGTGGTGGGCAACCTCGGCCTTTATGGGACGTACACAGTGGACAGCGACGGCAACTTTACCGGAAACCATGTTGACGGCTCTACATTCCCTAATTGGCAAGGTAATGACCGAGGGCACGGCCAACTTACGGAAGTTGTTGAAGGCGATACAATGACTGAAACCTTTCACGACGGGAATGCTTTGGTAGTGTCTATCGTGTGGCACAGGGTGAAGTAGAGAAGGTGCGCCAACAATGACGCGATGAACATGGTTTGTCACAAGATCAAGCAGCGAGATGGGCCGCATTCTCGCCGTGCAGATGCTAGTGCGCGGCGACCGCGTGGCGGAAACCGCACACAAGTCCGAAGCACTGGACGACCTCAAAGTGCAGTACAGCCAGCAGATGCGGACTTTGCTACGAGTTTACCGCAGGCGTGACACTCCACCGCCGATAAACATACGAAAAACGGGTACAACAATGGTATTGGCAGAAGCATCGGAGGTCACAGTATGCACGTTTTATTTATCGGCGGGACCGGGCTGATCTCGACTTCGATTGCCCGGCAGCTACTGGAGTCGGGCCACGAGGTCACGCTGTTTAACCGGGGCAAGTCGGAGAACCGTCTGCCGGACGGTGCGAACGTCATCCACGGGGACCGCAAAGACTATGCGGCGTTTGAAGGGACGTTTTCAGACAAGACCTACGATGTCGTGGTAGACATGGTGGCCTTCCATCCCGACGACAGCGCTTCGGCCATTCGGGCATTTTCGGGCCGGTGCGGCCAGTTCATCCACTGCTCGACCGTCTGCGTCTATTCCGGGCCGGTGACTCAGCTTCCGACGACGGAGACCGAGCCGTATCACAGCATCGGCAACTACGGCAAAGACAAGGCCATCTGCGAGATGCTTTTGCTGCAAGCGTCTGAGGACGGCAAGCTGCCTGTCACGATCATGCGTCCCTCGCACTCCTACGGCGAGGGCGGCGGGATTATCCGGTCGGTCGGCCCCGGCGATACGTTTGTGGACCGACTCCGCAAAAAGAAGCCGGTAATCGTGCAGGGCGACGGCAATTCTTTGTGGGCGGCGTGCCATGTGGACGATGTCGCACGGGGCTTTATCGGAACAATGGGCAACTCGCGCTGCTTTGGGGAAGCGTACAACATCACGGGGGACGAGTGGTTCACCTGGAACACTTACCATGAGCAGGTGGCCGAAGTCTGTGGCGGAACATTTACGCCGGTGCATGTGCCGACCGCCACGCTGCGGGAAGCCGCGCCGGGCCTGTCCGGCGGCACCTACGAGATATTCGAGTGGCCGTCCATCTTTGACAACTCCAAGATCAAGCGCGACACGGACTATTCGGGGCAGACGATCAACTTCAAGGAAGGCACCCGGCGAACTCTGGCCTGGCTGGAAGAAAACAACAAGCTCAAAGACAGCGACGGCGATGATTACGAAGACCGGCTGATTGCCGCCTGGCAGGCGAAGACGAGCGAGCTTCCGAAGCAGTCGTAATCTATGGACGCCGACCAGATCCGCACGAAACTTAAGTCCAAGCAGACGCAGGACCGGCTGCAAGCCGTGAGGCGCATCGCCGACCTCCCGCCGTCCGAGCGGCAGCCGCTGCTGCTGCAAGCGCTTTCCGACAAGTCGCCTTATGTCGCCGCGCTGGCGGCGGAAGCGCTGGGGGAAGGGGCTGACGACAAGGCCGCGTTTGCCATGACGGAGTTATTCGGCTCGCTCTGCGAAGACGGCATCAAGCTTGACCCCGGCTGTCATATCCGGGCAAACATCGCGTTCGCGCTGGGACGCCTAGAATACCGCCCGGCGTCGGACATGCTTCGCACCGGCATTCGGCTGACGCAGATTGAGGCGGTCGGCGGCGTCCCGTTCGACACCGCCGCCCACCTGCGCGGCAACTGCGCCCTCGCGCTTGCCCAGGTCTGCGACCCCGACTGCATCCGGGACATCGCCCTGCTGCTGTTTGACCGCAGCGGCTTCGCCCGCCAAGTTCTAGCCCTAGACCCGACCGTCAAGATGGAGCCGCGCAAGGCCGCCGCGCGGGCCTTGTCGCTGTCCGGGAACATCCAAGCTCGCCTGCCGCTGACACTAAAACTCGTTCATCCCGAAAATGAGGAACCCGAAGTCTTGCAGGAGTGTATGCAGGCATTGGTGGAACTCGAAGACCCATTTGCGCTGGAAGTCTTGGAACGCTACCTCACGCACACCGACCGCCGCCTCGCTGCCTATGCCGCCTTGATGATCGCCCAAAGCCAGCAGCCGGGTGCCGCCGCGCTTCTCGCAAGTGCCGCCCCGCAGTTCTCCGGCGACGCGCTCCGGGCCGTCGTCCTCGCTCTCGCCACCATCCGCGACCCCGATGCCTACGACCGCCTGCACCGGCTTCTTAAGTCAGACAGAGAAGCCGTCCGCCTCGCCGCCATTGACGCCCTCCCACCCGACGCCGCCAGCCAGGCGCTCCTCAAAACCCTCGCCGCCCGCGACCTGTCTCCCCGCGTCAAAGCCGCCGCCAAAGCCGCGCTGCAAGCAAATTGACACCTTGTTAGCGGCCTTGAAGGGCAGACCCGGCGAGGGCGCGGAGAGTAGACAAGCCCATTTCGCCCATCAGCGTGATGTTGAGCGTGGGCGTGTCCCAGTTCAGCGTTGTCAGCGATGCCCGGTGGCCGATATGGACAGGGGTATTGGCGAGGAGTACTACGCGCTGGCCCGGCGGAACGAGGGTCGGGCGGCCCGGCTGGGTACGGCGCTGCTCAAAGACGGACACAAGGTTCAGGCCGTCGGAGTAGCGCAGGTGCAGGACCGGACGCAGGCCGATTTTTGTAGTCGTCGCGCCGACCAAACGGTACCCGGCAAGGGACGCCGGGGCGGAGGCTTTGCCGGCGAGCTGAGACGACAAGGTTTGGAGAGATACAGCGGTCTCAGCAGTCGGAAGCTCGGCGACAGGCACAGTCCTTGCGAGCGCGGACAAGTCAAACAGATTTGGGGGGAGGGCAGGATGATAGGTAATGTCTGAGAAACCGACGGTGACGGCGAGCTTTCCATCCGCGCCGTAAATCTCACGCTTCAAAATCAGCCCGCTGCCGCTGTCTATCCAGAACTTACGCGCAAGGGCCGCGCCCTGCGGACGCTCTACGGTGACAAGGTAGGTCTTGCGGTCGGCGACCAGGCGCGGATGCGGGTCTACCGCCAGCAGGTAATTCACGCGGAGCAACGTGTAGGAAAGCAGATCATCGTCGTCAAGTGCGCCCGGTGAAAGCCGCCGGTGACGCAGAAGCTGGGGGTGCGGCTCGTATTCCCACTGCTGAATGCCGTCGCTGACCAGAAGCCGGCCCCGCTTGATTTCCGGGTTCAGGAACTGGATGCGCTGGTCGTCCTGGGGGCGATGAAAAACAAGCACTTCGGTCGTCCGTCCCGTTGGCCAGTAGGTGGTAATTTGCCGGCCTTTATAGGGAAACAAATCATCGGCCTGCAAGACTTTGACGAACAGCGACTCGGCGGTCGGCGCCATCAAAATCTTGGGCTTTAGTATCCGAGGCTTCGGGGGACGCACTTGACGCGGCGCTTTTGCAGGATGCTTTGCCGGGTGAGCGGCTAGTGCCGGAAGAGGCAGCAGACCGATTAAGCCCAGCAGCGCTGAAAGGATCAGCGCTGCGGGCGCGGCAGCCTTAGAACGACGCATCGGCATAGCCAGCCGCCTCCGAAGCGTCGGCGGAAGACTCAGGCTGCTGCACGTCGGCGGCGATCATCTTCTGCCGGTCGGGGTCGGCCAGCGGCAGGCGCGAGACCGAGTCGGTATGAAGCTCGGCCAGCGATGAGACATCCGGGGAAACGTCCTGCGCCGGGACCAGCGGACGGCTGGCAGACGGTGCATAAGTCACATGTTGCGGGGTCGAAGTCAGCGGTCCGACGCTGAAGGCGCCGACGGTAACCGCAGCCGCTGCCAGGCCGGCGGCCCAGCGGCGGTGGGCCATCTGCTCCGGGCTGCGCCAGACCGTCCAAAGCGGGCGCTTCACCCTGGCCCTCTCGCGGTCGTCCACACGGAGCTGCCGATAAGCCGCCGTCCAAAAGTCGGAAGGCGGCAAAAGGGGATTGGGTAGGCCGTGTACCAGATGTTTGGTGCGGCGCAGGTCGGCTTCCAGGCCCTGGCAGGACGCGCAGGCACGCAGATGCTCGCCGATGCCGCGCATTCGCGGAATGTCCAGCATACTGTCTATGTAGGCGGACAACTGCTCGCCGTGGGGGTGGGTCTCTTTGCGTCTCATGGTCTTGTTGCTGACGGAGTTTTCTCTGGTTTGTTCGCTGTCTTTATTTAATAGTCAGTTTTTGCCGCATCATCGCGCGGGCGCGGTGCAGGCGCGACCGGACCGTACCGATGGGCGTGTCCATCATCTCGGAGATCTCCTCGTAGGAAAACTCTTCGACATCGGACAAGATCAGCACCATTCGGAACTCCGGCGGCAGGGCGTCGAGCGCCTTCTGCACCGGCTCCTCAAACTTGTCTTCTAGGACGCGCCTCGACGGCTCATCCGCCCAATCGGGAATGTCGCGCCCGGCGCTTTCGGCCCCGCCGGGCAGCGGAGCATCGAGCGACTCGACCACCCCCACCCGCTTTTTATGGCGCTGGCGGTCAATAAACGTGTTTGTCATAATGCGGTACAGCCACTTGTCAAAGTAGCTGCCCCGCTGAAACTTCTTAAACGACCGATAGGCTTCCAAAAGCGCGTCCTGCAATAAGTCCTGCGCGTCCTCGTGGTGGCCCGCCATGCGGTAGGCCACCCGGTACAGCTTGTCCTGATGCGCGGCCAGAAGCCGGGCAAACAAGTCGACCTCGTCCTCGGAAAGTGGGGCTTCCGGACGTTCTTTCCGAGCCGGGAACAGCCTCATTGGATGCCGGGCCGGCGGCGGCCCCTTACTCCTTCATAAGCGTTTCGCAGCGGCCAAAAGTTCCCCAAGAGAATTTTCATCGTCAGGCTTCACTAATCGTGACGGAACTCATCTTGTCGCCCTCGCGCAAAGCCAGCACCGCGTCCAGCCCGGATAGGACTTTGCCGAAGACCGCATAGCCGCTGTCGAGGTGCGGCGCGGCGGCGAGCGTGAAGTAAAACTGCGACGACGCGCTGTTCGGCTCGCCGGAGCGGGCCATCGCGAGGACGCCTGCCGCGTCGTGCTTGCCGGGGTTTTGAACACCGTTTGTCGGGAACTCGCCTTTGATGTTCTTGCCGGAGCCGCCCGCGCCGGTGCCGTCCGGGTCTCCGCCTTGAATGACAAAGCCTGCCACATAGCGGTGGAACGTCAGTCCGTTGTAGAAGCCTTTTTGGGCAAGCTCGATGAAGTTTGCAGTCGTAATGGGCGCGTCGTCCTCAGCGAGCTGGGCGACAATGGTGCCTTTAGTGGTGTCGAAAGTTGCGGTTCGGGCCATTTCTTGTTCTCCTCTTTAGTAATCGGCTGTGTTTCTTGTGCTTTGGTTTCTTGTGCTTTCTTTGCTTCCTGTACTTTCTTTGCTTCCTGTACTTTCTTTGCTTCCTGTACTTTGACTTCTTCCGTGAGCGCGGCGATCTCGCCGGAGGTCAGATGCCGCCACGCGCCGGGCGGCAGGCCCGTGAGCTGGACGCTGCCGATTTTGACGCGCACGAGCTTTGTGACCGTGTGGCCGAGCGCGGCCATCATCCGGCGCACCTGCCGGTTGCGGCCTTCGTAGACGGTAAGTTCAACATCCGCCTGCCCGCCGGTCCCGTCCGGGTTCGACTTGCTTCGCAGCAGGCGCACATTCTCGGCTGGCCGGGTCATGCCGTCATCCAGCATGATGCCCCGGCGCAGGCGCTTTAGCGCGTCTTCGCTGGGAACGCCCGTCACCGAAACGCGGTACGTTTTTGGGATGTGGTAGCGCGGGTGGGTCAGCTTAAACAGAAAATCGCCGTCATCGGTCAGAAAGATCAGCCCCTCGCTGTCGGCGTCAAGACGCCCGACGGGCCGCAGCATCGGCTTTCCGCCGATGTCCACTAAATCCGTCACCATCTGCCCGGCGTGGCCGTGCGGGTCGGAGCGCGATGAGATGATGCCCTTGGGCTTGTTCAGCGCGAGATAATAGCGCTTCAGGGGTGGACGGACTATCCGGCTGTCAAAGAGAATTTTATCGGTCTCCGGGTCAGCCTTTGCGCCAAGCTCCGTCACAGTCTGTCCATTAACCTTGACCCGGCCCTCGGTGATCCACGCTTCGCACGCTCGCCGCGAGCCGATCCCGGCGGAGGCGAGCACTTTTTGCAGCCGTTCTTCCATACAGTATCATGCCTCCAAATACTAGTCCCGCCAGCACGCAGGCCGCCCCGGCGGCAAGCGCCAGCGGCGGTCCCAGCGTTTTCGTTTTTTGCAGCAGCGCGGCGGCAGGCTGAACTGCCACAGTATCTGCCGCCACTGCTGCCGCCGTCGCCTGCGGCTTGCCGTCCACCAGCACCGAAACCGTGCCGAGCCGGGTCCCCGCCGCAATCGGTGCCTGCGGTAAGAGCGGCAATGGAGTCAGCTTGATCTCGGTCAGCGGCGCCGGGCGACGATTTGAGACGACAATAAATGTCGTGTCCGAACAGCTCACTTTGACGGGCTGGGCTGCGCTTGGGATGTCCACGGTCCCGACCGGGTCGCCTTGATGCAGCACGGTGAGCGGCGCAAACTCCCGGAAGCCGTAATCCAAAAGCGATTCGACATCTTCCCGGCACCCGTTGCTGTCTAAAGCTACTGCAATGAGGCGCCAGCCGCCGCGCGTCGCCGAGCCGACAAAGCAGTGGCCTGCTGCATGAATATACCCGGTTTTGATGCCGTCCGCTCCCGGAAATGTTTTAAGGAAGGTCGTGGCCGTGTTTTTGACCCAGACGTCGCGCTGATCCACCGACCGATGCACTTTATAGACCGGCGTTTTGACAATCGCGTTAAACTGCGGAAGATTATTCACCGCATAGGCGGCAATCTTCGCGAGATCGGCGGCTGTTGAGAAATGCCCCGGCGCCGGCAGGCCGTTCGGCGTGACAAAATGCGAGTGCGTCGCCCCAATTTCTTTGGCCTTCGCATTCATTTCTTTGGCAAATGCCGGGACGCTGCCGCTGAGGTAAACCGCTCCGGTGACGGCCGTGTCGTTTGCCGAGCGCAGCAGCATCGCATACAGCAAATCGCGCAGCGTCAATTTCTCGCCCGGCTTTAGGTGCAAAGAGCTGTCCGGCAGATACTGAACGCCGTTTGGAGCCGTGACAACATCATCGAGATGCCCCCGCTCCAGCAGCAAAATCGCCGTGAGCATCTTGGTGGTAGACGCGATAGGCCGAGGCGCGTCGGCATTTCGCTGCCACAGAACTTTCCCGGTCACGGCATCTACGAGAATGGCATAACGGCTATGGACGAGCAGGGCTGGCGGTTTGACCATGATCACAGCGGGCTGAGCGACCGGCGGCACGGTTTGCGTGTGCGCTGGGGGCAGGCAGAGCGTGAGCAGAAGAGCGGCCAGGAAAGAGGTAGTGCAGTTGGGCATGGTGTTATGCGAGAAGAGAGCGAGGGAATGAATTCCTCTCGCTGCCTCTTTACGTTCTTATATTCACGTCCTTCGGACGACAAAAAATGTGACCGTCAGCAAATCCTTCATCCGAAGGACGGATAAAACGGTAGCGGACACGAAGTAACGCCGAAGGCATAGAGGAATTCATTCCCTCGCGCATTCTGTGCTTCTAGCCTTCCAGTCCCACCGCCGACAGCGCTTCCTGCGTCGCGGCTTTGTCGCCTTCGCTGCCTTCAAGCACGATGTCTTCCAGCGGCGGTAGGTCATCCAGCGAATGCAGGCCGAAATAGTGCAGAAAGTCCGGCGTTGTGCCGTACAAAATTGGGCGACCCGCAACCTCTTTACGGCCCGTCTCCGCAACAAGCTGACGCTCGGCCAGCGTCTTCAAAACGCCGTCGGCGCTGACCCCGCGCACGGCTTCGATCTCGGCCTGCGTTACCGGCTGCTGGTAGGCGATAATCGCGAGCGTTTCCAGCGCGGGCTTGGACAGCCGCGCTTTTTGGTTCGGCGCGGCCAGCAGCCGCCCGATGCCGGACGCCAGCCCAGGCCGGGTCGCCATCTGGTAGCCGCCGGCAATCCGCACGATATGCAGGCCGGAGTTGATGCGCCGGCTGTAGGCATTCACCATGTCTTCGAGCGCTTCTTCGACGGCGGCAGGGTTCACCTGAAGGCTCCGCGCAATTTCGGCAGGCTGGACCGGCTCAGTTGCGACAAACAAATACGCTTCCAGCAGCGGCGGCAGATCAGTCTCTAAAACCAGCTCAGACATCGGCGTCCGCGTCCGGTATCCGCGCGGTCAAAATAATCTGCCCTAGATGCGCCTCTTGTGCGGCCTGCACACGCCGGTTTCGCAGCAGCTCTAGGAGTGCGAGAAACAGCATGACGATTTCAAGGCGCACATACGGCGGCTCAAAGCAGTCTTCTAAGACGATGCCGCCTAAGCCGCCCCGCTCCACTTTGCGCCACAGCGACGCCATTGCCAGTCTGAGCGTCATCTTCTGGCGGCGCACACTGGTCACAGCCTGGTCGCCGTCATCTCCGGCTTCCGCCAGCAGACGGTTCAGGGCTTTCAGCAGGGCGCCCGGCTTTAGCGCCCCAAACTCCACAGGCAGGACATACTCCCCGCCGTAGTCGCCCTGGCCCCGAAAGAACAAGGCCCGGCGGTCGTCTTCCCACTCGGCGAGCGTCTCCACGAACAGCTTGTAGCGCTGATAGTCTTCGAGTTTCCGCACCAGTTCCAGGCGCGGATCTTCGCCTTCCTCGGCGTCTTCCACGCGGGGCGGCTTCGGCAGCAACATCCGGCTCTTGATTTCAAGCAACGTTGCCGCCATTAAAAGGAACTCACCTGCAACATTCAGGTTCATCGCTTCCATTGCCCGCAGGTACGCGAGGTATTGATCGGTCACTTGCAGAATGGGGATGTCGGCGATGTCCACCCGGTGTTCCCGGACTAAGTGCAGCAGCAGATCCAGCGGCCCCTCAAATGCAGGCAGGGCGACGGGCGGCAGTTGGGAAGCGGCGGAGGCGGGCATGACTTATCTTACACTTCCGCCCGGCCCTTTGTCAACCTCGGATGGCTTCCACTAGGGTATAATAAGGCAGCAGACGGGAGGGCAGATGACATGGCGGCAGAACTCAGCGGCGAGCTGGCAGAAAAAGTCAACGAATTCCGGGTCATGGTCGCCCCGCTCGACCAGGCCATGCGCGAGCTGGAATACGCCCAAACGCTGCTGCGGGCCAGGGCCGAAAGCGACATCGCCCAGACCATCCCCGCCCTCGGCGCCCTCGCCGAGATTTTAGACATCTCCAGCCTGGACCTCCTCATGGCCCACGACCGCGTCTCGTTCGTCCGCGATGCCATGGCCCGCCAAAGTCTCACCGAAGCCGAAGTCGCCGCCCAGATGCGGGCCTTAGTCGCCTCCGACGACCGCTCCCGCAACGACCTCAAAGCGCTTGGGATTGGGGAAGAAATCGCCTGACGGAGATGAATGGGGCACCCGGTTTTCTGTTATGGGATGATGTGGAATTCGCTGTGGTTGGTGGTGAGTGAGTCACCGCCTATCCAGACGTTGTACAGGCTTGGTTCAATGAGCTGATGGCCTGCGTTATCCCAGAAGGAGAGTTCTTCAAAGCCCAGCGGAAAGCTAATCTCCTTCGATTCGCCGGGAGCCAGTGTGACACGTGTGAAGCCCTTCAAGCTGCGGATTGGCTGTTCGAGGCTTGTGCCGAGGTTGCCTACATAACATTGCACGACTTCGGTAGCGGACACCTTTCCAGTGTTCGTGACGGTGGCCTTGGCGATGATGAGATTTTTCGCGCCTGCTGCCGCTTCGTGGATGGGGAGACTTTGACGAGAGAGAGTCACGTCTGAGTATCCGAACTGAGTGTAGGAGAGGCCGAAGCCAAAGGGAAAGAGCGCGGCGTTGGGGGCGTCGATATAGCGCGAAAGCCATCGTGTGGTGCCATCGCCCCGGACGTTGAGGTTGGCATCCCTGGCCGGACGGCCTGTGGGCAGCTGGTTGTAGTAAAGCGGCTCCTGGCCCTCGGTCTGGGGGAAGCTCATGGGGAGCTTGCCGCTGGGCGAGACCTCGCCATAGAGCACGTTAGCGATGGCGTGACCTGCCTCGGTTGCGGGGAACCAGACCTCGAGGATGGCATCAACCTTGTTCACTACGGGTGTGAGGACGAGGGGGCGACCGGAAAAGAGCACCATGACTATGGGTTTGCCGAGCGCGGAGATGCGATCTATCAGTTGCTGCTGATTGCCAGGCAGGTCGATGTGGGCACGCGATGCGGCTTCTCCGCTGAACCCGCTCGATTCGCCCATGACAAGCACGACGACATCGGCCTGCCGTGCAGCCTCTTCCGCCGCTGCAAAACCCGCATCAGAAGTGGAGTCGACATCGTTTCCCCCAGTTCCTCGCGCATAGACGATGGAGCCGCCGTGAATGGAGGCCCATTCCTCAAGACCGGCCCGCACCGGAATTGTGTCTTCCCGCCTGCCCCCACCCCATGCTCCATACATATCGCCGCTGTCGGCCATGGGGCCGATAAGGGCGATCTTGGCGTTTGCACGCAGCGGCAGGACGGGAGTTTCGTTTTCAGCCTTGTTCTGGAGCAGGACGAAGGATTCTTCGGCGGCCCGGCGCACGAGGGGGCGGTGTTCGGGCACGGCTGCCGTGATCTCCGTGCCGGTGGGATAAGGATGTTCAAAGAGGCCGAGGGCAAACTTGACGCGAAGGACGCGGCGGACGGCTTCGTCGACGGTGGCCATCGAGACGCGGCCGGAGCGGATGAGGGCAGGCAGCTCAGTGTCATATGTGTGTGAGCGCATATCAACCTCGACTCCGGCAGTGATGGCTTTTTCCGCCGCTGTTGCCCGGTCGAGCGCGATGCCGTGGTTTATCAGTTCTCCAACTGCACCGTCGTCGCTGATGACGAAGCCGTCAAAGCCCCATTCTTTACGCAAAATGGTGTCGAGTAGGTAGGGGTCGGCGGTGGCAGGTACGCCGTTGAGGGAGTTGAAGGAACTCATCAAGGTCGCCGCGCCGGCATCTACCGCTGCCTTGTAGGGCGGGAGGTAATCCTGGCGAAGCCGGCTGTCGCTCATGTCGGTAGTGTTGTACTCGCGGCCGGCCTCTGCGGCTCCGTAGGCGGCGAAGTGCTTGACGGAGGCAGCGACAGACTGAGGATCGTCAAGCCGGTCGCCCTGGAATCCGTGAACATAGGCGCGGGCCATGGCTGAGCCGAGATAAGCGTCTTCGCCTGCGCCCTCGGCGGTGCGTCCCCAGCGGGCGTCGCGAGAGATGTCAACCATGGGCGCATAGAACCAGCGGATGCCGGAGGGCGTCGCCTCTTCGGCGGCCATGCGGGCGAGTGAGGTCCCAAGCTCGGGGTCGAAGGTGGCGGCAACCCCAAGCGGGAGCGGATAGCCGGTGCGGTATCCATGTAGGACGTCAGCGCCGGCCAGAAGGGGAATGTGCAGGCGGCTCTTGTCAACGGCGGCATGCTGATACGCGGTGACTTGCGCCTGTCCGCCGACGTTGAGCAGCGAGCCGATGAGACCTCGCTCGGCAAGCTGCATGGCGTTAAGCTGTTCGCCTTGCGGAATGGCAATCACGTTGCCGTTCGGACCGATCGTAGTTTTCACGGATGTAATGCCGGAGGAGTTATACTGGACGAGCTGGCCGAGCTTCTCCTCAAGCGTCATCTTCTTAAGCAGATCGTTGACGCGGCGCTCGATCTGCGGTAACGCGAGTTGCGCGTTTGGGTGGGTGGGATGCGGCGAGGAGTGCGGTGGCTGCGCCAGAGCCGACGCACTGGCAAGAACAATGCTCGAAGCGACAAACAAGCCGCGCCGGGAAGCAAGAGTGAGTAATCGAATCATAGCAGTGCCCTTCGGTTCAGAATTGAGAAAATAGCAGGACCCGCATAGGATATTACCACATTCTGATCGATATCGTTGATCAGGGCTGGGGCTTACCGCCCTATTCATTGTCCGCGAAGGCGGAGACTAGGCGCTTTGCCCCACAGCGTAGAACTTCAGTTCCACGCACTTCTACTGCGTAACCTAATCGCCATAATCCTGCGGACCTTCTACATATTCCTCGGCCTGCTGTAACTTCGCCATGACGCTCTGCGCTTGTTCCAACTCAGAAAAATCGTAGGTCAAAACGATGGTGCGGCCGGAATTCATCTCTTCCCAGAAGTCGAAACGACCACCGCCAGCCTCAACTTCGGCTAAGATGCGAGCCTCACGTTCATTGTCTTGCGGTGCAAGGTAGTAAACCTCAAACATATACGACAAAACGGCTACACTCCAAGCTCCGCCGCATAATCCCTGCCCTCGCGCTTCCAGGCGCGGGTGCAGAGGGGCAGGAAGTCGCACCACGGGCAGACGTTCGGCAACGGCACGGGGCGAATGGCCTCGAAGTCTTTTTCTAGGATGGTAATGCCGATGCCGCGCAGGTCTTCTTCGAGTTCCAGCAGCTCTTCATCGGAGTAAGAGGCGGACGCGGTGACGCCGCCGCGCAGGGCGTGGATGGTGGCGTAGACCCGGCGGTCGGGATGGTTGCGCCTCACGAGAAGCTGGTACACGGACATTGCCAAAGCGCTTTTGACATCGGCTTCGGTGACGCCCATCCGGCCCGATTTGTAGTCCACGATCTCTAAAGCCCCGTCGGACAGATGCTCGTCAATGCGGTCTATCCGGCCTGTCAGCACGAACGGCCCCATGTCCCATTTCAGCATTTTTTCAATTAGAAACGGGCGTGTTTCCTCCGCCCGTGCTTCCGACGCGGCGTGATAAGTCTCTAAAATCCGCACGGCTTCGACTTTCTGCTCGGCCTCGTGCGCCGCGCTTTCGTATCCCTGCGACTGCCAGACCGTTTCCATCTTGGCGACAAGCTCCGGCGCGGAGACCGCCGCCGTCCCGCCGTCTTGGTGAAATGTCTGCAAGGCTTGGTGCAGGGTCGAGCCGAACGTGAACCCGGCGCGGGCGCGGTGGTAAAACTTGCCGACTTTATCTACATAGTCCAGGCGATACATCATCGGGCAGGACAAAAACGAGCGCAGGCGGGTCGGCGAGAACTCCGGCTTCTTGGGCTTTTTTTGGGCAGGCGGTTTTTTAGCGGCTTGTTTTTTAGGGGCAGGATCGGCGGGCATGGGAAGATTATACCTGGTAGCGGAGGGAGCAGGAAGCGAGGGAGTGAACTCCACTCGCTAGTTAAAGTCGTCCTTCGGACGAAAGACTAGCACACGTTTGGCTTCTTCTCATCCGAAGGATGTTATTCAGCGAGTGGAGTTTACTCCCTCACTTTCTGCCGTCTCTGCTCACTCCGGCCCGCGCACGACGACGCGGCTGCCCTGGACCATAACTACCTGCACTTGAGTTCCTTCCGGGATAAACTCGCCTTCCGAGACCACTGACAGGCGGACGCCGTCAATTTCAGCGGTTCCCGATGGGCGCAGCAAGGTCACGGCAGTCCCGAACTGGCCGAGAAACGGCGTGTAGTCGTCACCGGACACATAGCCAGCCAGCGCGGTCTGGCGCAGGGGCTGGCCGAGGCGCTTCCAGACGCCGGAACGCGGCAGGTACAAAAAGAACGCGACCAGAATGGCGAGGGTCATCACGAGCGACACTGATGCCGGGTACAAAGCCCCGCCGCCCGGACCGCCGAGGGCGTAAAACAGGCCGACGAAAATCAGCGCAAGGCCCATGAAGGCCGGCCAGCCGTGTCCCGGCAGGACATGGGTTTCCAGCAGCAGCAGTGCCGCGCCGATGAGGAACAGCAATACGCCGATCCATGTGGCCGCGCCGACTGTAATATACGCGGCAAAGATCAAGGCCACTAAAGCGCCGCCGCCGATGCCGGCCACGCCCCATGAGTGCAGGGTGAGGATTTCGGCGAAAATCAGCGCGAGGCCGAAAGCAAGAAAGAGAACTGTCGCCCAGGGCTGCGTTACCCACAGCGCCACCGACTGCCAGGGCGAAATCTCGACCGCGACAAGCTGTGCGCCGGCCAGACCGGGACTCATCTTCGCGGCGACCGCTGACGGCAGGGCTGTCACGATGTCCGCATAGCCCGCCGACTGGGCCTGCGCCTGAGTCAGCGTCAGCGGATCGCCCGCTTTCACGTTGTAGGCGGGCAGGTCGCTGTCTGCCGAGACAAACGCCGCCGCAATCGCCGGGTTCCGCCCGTTCGCCGAGGCCGCTGCTGAGAAGTCCGCTTTTGTGCTGTCACTGTCCGCGCCGCCCAGCGTCCCGCCCGGCGCGAAGGCGATGGTTTTACAGGCGACCGCAATCAAGCTGCCCGGCCCGATGGCCCGGTCATGGACAAACGCGGCAATCGGGAACGCCGTAGAGTGATCCAAAACGGCCTGCTTGATCTCGTTTGCGGCGACGGGTGAGCCGCCGGTCGTGTCTAAATCTAAGATGACGCCCGCTGCGCCCTGGCTGTACGCCAAATCAAGCTGCTTACGGACAAAAACCGCCGTGCCGGGCCAGACTGTCCCGTGGATGCCGATGACAGACACCTGCGGCGGCGCGGCGCATACCGGCAAAGTGAATAAGAGAAAGAGGAGGCAGAGGAAAGCCCCCCCACCCCAATTCTGGGGAGCCAGAGTAGGACAAGGAGTAGAGGCCGTGCGACTTCGCTCTGTACTGCTCCCCAGAATTGGGGCGGGGGGGCTGAGTCGCATCAGCGGCCTTCCTTGTCTGCGTGCAGGTGCGGCGCAAAAGCGTGATGGGCACGATGGGCGAGCGCGTGGGTCCACAAAATGACGCCTTCGCTGACCGACGCGGCAAAAACGCTCCACTGGCCGCGCAGGCGCAAGGGCAGCGACTGCCTGCGCCCCGCTTGAAGCTGCTCAATCTCCGGGATCAGCTCGCGCCAGAGGTCGAGCGACGGCTCACGCGCCGGCAGGCGATGGAGCAGCGACAGGGTCCGGTCCAGCGCGATCAGCTCGGCGGCATCGCCCGGATGGTCGGCAAGATACGCCTGCATTTGGTCTCGTTCGGACGGGCTGAGTTCGTGTTCCAAGTAGTCGGAGCCTTTCGCCCGCGCATCTTCGCGTGTCACTGTCTTTTCCCCTGTTCCATCTCTAAATCCGGGCTGATTTGGCTGAGATAGGGCTGAAACTTGGCCTTAAACGCCAGCCGCGCCCGGTGCAGCTTGGATTTCACGTTCACCGAGCTCAGCTCCATGATCTGCTCGATTTCTTCATACGACAGGCCCTGCAAGTCGCGCAGGGTAATCAAAAGACGCTGCTCGTCGGTGAGCAGCGCCAGGACTTTGTCCACGGTCCGCTGCAATTCGCGGACTTCGACAATTTGGGCAATGTCGGCAGCCGGGTCTGCCGGCTCCGGGACGAACCCCGGCGTTTCCGGCTCTTCGTCTAAAGACCCCGCTTCAACGCCGAGACGCGCTTTTTTGTCACGCAGGTGGTTCAAACAGACGTTGCGGGCGATGGTCAAAAGCCAGGTCCGAAACTTGGCGTCGCCCTTGAATGACGACAACGACCGCAATGCACGGACGAACACTTCCTGCGTCAAGTCGTGCGCTTCTTCGCCGCCGACCATGCGCGAGACAAAACTAAATACCGTGGTCTGGTACTTCCGAAACAAAATCTCAAACACCGCCGGGCTGGCCGTCGCCCGGAACTGGCGAACTAGAGCCATATCCGGGTCGAGGCGCGGCAGGGCCGTAAGGGCGGTCCAGGACGGGCGGTGGGGAGGCGGCATGAACTCGAAACACCTTCTCCAAGTAGTGTGACACGGGCGCGTCAAAAAAGTTGCACGGCAATTCGGGTATACTAAAGCGTTATGGCAATGAATACCGAAAATCACGTCAGCGGCAAGCTGCTGTCTCTGCCAATGGCCGACGAAAAAGTGGTCGCACCCAAAGCAAAAGCCGAGCGGGCGAAGGTGCTGGCGCTAGAACCCGGCAGCCCGGCGTATGCGGCGGGCGTTCAGCTCGGCGACGTAATTACTCATGTCAACGGTCAGCCCGTTTTAGACATCGTTGACTTTGCGTTTCTGTCGGCGGGCGAGCGCGTCACGCTTGACATGTTGCGAGAGACCGACACGCTGCACTTTGAGATTTCCAAAGGCTACGACGAAGATTTAGGCATCGAGTTCGGCGACGACTTGTTTGACCGCGTCCATATCTGCAAAAACAAGTGCGTGTTCTGCTTCTTGTATCAGCAGCCCAAAGGTCTGCGGCCTTCGCTCTATATCAAAGACGACGACTACCGATTGTCGTTTCTGCACGGCAACTATCTCACACTCACAAACATGGGCGAAGCCGAGTTCCAGCGAGTGATTGACCAAAAATTATCGCCGCTGTTTGTCTCCGTCCATGCTACCGACCCGGAAGTGCGCGGGCGGATGCTGGGCCGCAAAGGGCCGGAGCCGATCCTGCCGCGCCTCCAGATGCTGGCGGAGGCGAAAATCCAAATCCACGGCCAAGTAGTTCTCTGCCCCAGCTACAACGACGGCCCTCAGCTTGAGCAAACCGTTCGCGAGCTGGCCGCGCTGCACCCGGAGGCACGCGGCGCCTACGGCGGCGTCCTGTCGGTCGCGGTCGTTCCGGTCGGCCTGACCCAGTTTCGGGACCGCTTGGCGGCCTTGACGACGTGTTCCCCCGAATTTTCCCGTGCGTTGGTAGACGAAGCGGAAGAATGGCGCACCCAATTTCGGAAACAGCTCGGCACAAACTTTGTGTTTCTCAGCGACGAGTTTTATCTCGCCGCAAGCCGGGAAGTCCCGCCGGCGCGTCAGTACGAAGGCTTTCCGCAGCTTGAAGACGGCGTTGGCATGGTACGCTTGTTCCAGGACGATGTCAAAAAGGTCGCCCGCCGCCTGCCTGCCCGCCTGCCGCACCCGCGCACGGCAACGCTTGTCACCGGCGAGCTGGCCGCGCCGTTCCTCAACAATTTAGCAAACACGTTCAACCAAGTGGAAAACTTAAACGTCAACGTCTGCGCCGTGCATAATACGTTCTTTGAGGGCAACATCAGCATTGCGGGTTTACTCACGGGCCACGATGTTGCCGAGGCGCTGCACAAGATGGGCGATAGTCTTGGCGAGAGGGTCGTTTTGCCGTCCATCATGCTCCGCGACCCCGACCGAGACATCTTCCTTGACGACATGACCCTTGCCGAGTTTACCGCCACCGTGGGCCGCGAAGTGCATATTGTCGAGCGGATGCCCTCCGCTGCCGCAAAGGCGATTTTGAACTGAAACTTGGCGGAGGGCAATGGCGTGAACGCCGTCGCTGGGGGGCGCAGCGCCAAACTGCTACCTACGTGGCGAAAGATGTAATTGGTTTTGTTTCTGTCTCTTACCCTCGGGACCTTAGCGCTTCGCTCCCCAGCGAGGGCGTTTACCCCCTCGTAAATCCAAACTGCCTCACTCCTCCATCCGCTCCACCGTCACCTCTACCACCAAAGCCGTTTCCGACGGCAATGGGCTGCCCAGCGCAGCCCGCAGCAAGCCTTTCGTCGGCGGGACATCCGTGTAGTCCCGGCCCACGGCGATTTTGATGTGGCTGCCGCCGACTAAGATGTTATTCGTCGGGTCGAACCCCTGCCAGGTGCGGGTGCTTGGAAGGTATAACTCGACCCAGGCATGGGTCGCGCCCGCGCCCTGCGTCCCGTCCCCCGCCCCGGCGTAGATGTAGCCGGAAACGTAGCGGGCCGGGACGCCGCGCGAGCGGGCGGCGGACAGCATCAGATGGGCGTAGTCCTGGCAGACACCGCGCTTTTGGGCGATAAACTCCGACAGTGGCGTCAGAATGTCGGTCGCGCCGGGGACATATTCAAACTGGGCGTAGATGGCCTCTGACACGGCCTGGCCGTAGGCCAGAACGCTCGGCAGCGGCTCCGGGCCGGGCCAGGAGCCGTGCAGCGGGACAAGCGAAGTCGGCGCAAGAAACTCAGCGCATTCGTCGCATAGAGACTTTTCGGAAATTTGTCCCCAGTCTTCAGCGAGCAAGTCTAAGTGCTCAAACGGGTTGCCGACAAGCGTCTCGACTGTAGACTCGGCGCGGATGGTCAGCGTCGAGTACGGCTCGCCGCGCAGGATAAAGTGGCTGACACTTCCCATTTGCTCCGGCTGGTCAAAAGAAAAGATTGTCGCTGGCGGGTCGGTCGTGATTAGGTAGGCCTGGCAGGTCTGCTCGCCCGGCACGGTCAAAGGCCGCAGGCGGGCTTCCATGAAGCACTCGCCGGTGAGCGGGGCGTCGTACTCGTACCGGGTCATGTGCGAGATATGGAGCTTCAAATTTTATGTCTCAGCGGGGAACCTCTAGGCCATCCAGGATATTCTCAATCACACGGTCGGCGCTGACGCCTTCGATCTCAGCTTCGGGCCGGAGCAGCAGGCGGTGCCGCAGGGTCGCTGGGGCAATCGCCTTGATGTCGTCGGGAATGAGAAAGTCGCGGCCCCGCATAGCGGCGAGGGCTTTGCCGACGCCGAGAAGCGCAATAGACGCCCTGGGGCTGGCTCCCAGCACAAGCTGGCGGTGGTCGCGGGTCGCCGAGACAAGCTTGGTGATATACTGGAACATAGCTTCTTCGACGCGCACTTTTTTAATCAGCGCCCGGCAGCGCTCGATCGCGGCGACATCGGCAACCGCCCGCACTCCCGCCGTTTGAAGATCATTGGCATCGAAGCCGGAATGAACGCGGCGCAGAATAGCCTGCTCGGCATCGAGCGGCGGGTAGGCGACCAGGAGCTTCAAGAGAAATCGGTCAAGCTGCGCTTCCGGCAGCGGGTAAGTGCCTTCAAACTCAATCGGGTTCTGGGTCGCAAAGACCATAAAGACCGGCGGCAGGTCGTGCGTCTCGCCGTCCACCGTCACCCGATGCTCCTGCATGGCTTCGAGCAGCGCGGCCTGGGTCTTCGGCGGGGTCCGGTTGATTTCATCGGCCAGCAGCAGGCCCGTGAACAGCGGACCGGGCTTGAAGACAAACTCCATCGCCTGCTGGTCGAAAATCCGCGTTCCGGTGATGTCGGACGGCATGAGATCGGGCGTGAACTGGATGCGCTTGAACTCGCCGGAGACCGCCGCTGCGAGGGCGCGAACAAGCAGGGTCTTCGCCGTGCCGGGGACGCCTTCGAGCAGGACATGGCCGTCGGCGAACAGTCCCGCCAGTGCGTTTTCAATGGTCTCATCCTGGCCGACGACGGCTTTGTGGACTTCGGCGGTGATCGCCTGCGCCACCCGCTGCACTTCCCCGCCGGTTTGGTAGGACGGCGTAGATGCCGTCTCGGTTGGCGCTGGCGTGAAGAAATTCACCGAAGGCGCTTCCCATGAGGGGGAACCCATCTCCTCGTTTCGCAGGGGTCCTCGTTGCTCCGCAAAACCTTCGGGCGAAGCGGGAGGACGAAGAGGTTGTGCCTCTGTGACATATTGCTCTTCACCTTCCCGCTCTGCACTGGCAGACCCGGAGGGCGGGAAGGTCGCTGCTTGCAGCGAGGTGGGTTCTGTTACTTCGTTCTCAGGCAATGCCGATTTCCTTTCTGATACTTTCCATCTGCCGGGTCAGATCCAGCAGCTCGGCTTCCGATATTTTTCCCTGGTCCAGCCGCAGCTCGCAGGTCGCGAGCAGGCGGCGCAGGCGCTCTTTATCAATCTGGCCGCGTCGGGCGGCAACGGCGGCCAGGCGCTCCAAGTCAACATCCGACGGCAGGGCCAATCGCCCGCAAATGTCGCGCAGGAACTGCCGGTACAGGGTCTCTAAAGCCGTCTGCGAGGCCCCCGCCCGGCGGTAGAGGCTGGCGAGCGAGCCGACATAATCGGCGGACGACCGGGCAACCAGCCGCACTGCCGGGACCGTAGGGCCGAAGCGCACGGACAGCAGCGCGAGCAGTCCCAGGGCGGCTAAACAAAGCTGGATAAGCACAAGCTGCAAGGGCCGCCCTAAGTATTCCCACACCGAGCCGCCCGCACTCGCGGCATCGCCGTGGTGGTACTCGTCAAACAGGACGCGCCCGCCGGGTTTGCCGTAATGCGCCAGCAGATTTGCCAGAAAGACCGCGTTTTCCGAGCGGCTGAGCTGGCTGTTCGAAAAGACCGCGCCATCGGCGACGGCGATCAGCCGTCCTTTGCCCACGGGAATGATGAGGGCCAGTGGCCCGGCGTGGTCGCCGAAAATCGCCAAACTGTCTCCGCGCGTCCGCTTCAGCCGCGAGTCGGATTCGGAATGCAGGCTCAGCATCCCCGCCGTATCGGCAACCGGCTGGAGCGGCGCAAACTCCGTGCGGCCTGTGTCCGGCGACGCCGACTCGGCAACTAAATCCAGTGCGTCGCCGAACGTCTCCGGGTCTTCTTGCGTCGGCTTGGCCGCATTCGGACTGCTCGCCAGCCTTGATGCCAACAAAATCGCCGTATGCCCGGAGCCGGAGTTGAGCCAGCGGCGCAGACGTTCCGCATCCCGCGCCGTCAGCTCTGACAGGTCGCCGCCGCCGCTGCCGCCCGTGAGCGCCGCCACCGGCTCGGCGACCTGCGGGTCGGCAACTAATAAGACGCCGTTTTCCGATGGAGACAGCCGCGTCCAGCTTTGCCGCCACGCCACCGGCTCGTAGCCGAGCTTCTGCGTCCAAACAAACGCTCCGCGTGTCCCGGAGCCTCGGTCATTGGCGCTTGACGGGTTCGGCGTGTCTTCGCGTCCCGGCGGGCGGGACGCACTCGGACCGCGCCCGCCGAGCAGCAGCCCGCCGCCGACAAACAGGGCCAGCAGCAAAAGGACGGCAATGAGGTCACGGGAAGAGCGCATCAGCGAGCCGCCGCCTCCGCCGGAACCGCCGTTCGCGCCGAAGCTTCGAGCGCATGGTACTGGGCCAGCGCCCAGGCGTACTGGGATGAGTTTGTCGGCGCAAATCCGTACCACACCAGGTCAAACTCGCGGGTCAGCGGAGAGAGAGCCATATAAACGTCGCCGCGCCCGGTTGCCCGCAAGGCCCGCAGGTACTCCCAGTTCGTCTTGGAGCGGTCGAAGCGCAGAACGCCGTCGGTGTCGAGGGCCACTAGCGACGCCAGATATACTAGGCGGAACGCCCGCCGGTAGTCGCCTGTTTTGGCCTGCTGCTCGGCCAGCGCCAGCAAACTGTCGTTGTCACGCGCTTCCATCAAGACGGCTTCTTCTTCGTCTAAAGCCAGAGGCCGCGCCTTTGAGTCGCGCCGCCCGATGGTCTGCACCAAGACCGCAACAAGGATGGCAAATGCGCCGGCGGCGATGGCAATGAGGATGCCCTTCACCACCGCCGGGTTGATATTCGGGCCGCTCGGCGCGCGCGTCGGTGTGCGTGGCCGGAACACCCTGTCCAGCCAGGCAGAGATCCGGTCAGCCAGCGACGGCGGCGGAGGCGGGTCGAACGCAAACTCCGGCCCGGCCAGCACGGCCCGCGCCGACGCCGCAACAGAGGCCACGTCGGCAGGCGCCGGGGCGGACTGGAGCGAGGAGCGCAGCAGGCCGATCTGGCGCGACAGCGCGTGGAGCGTCTCGATCTTCGTATCAGAGTCTTTGACTGTTTCGGCGGCGCCGACAGCCGCGACTAGCGGCCCGGTGCTGACAAGCACCGGAACCCGGCCCGGCAGGCCAACGGAATGAATCGGCCCCAGTTCCTGCTGAGCGGCGAGCAGCGGTGACGGCCCGGAAGAAATCACCTGCGCGGAGATAGCATCCGCCTGGCTGCCGAGCGCCGCCTGCACTTCTCCCAGCGCCCGGTCATACTCCTGCGGCGTCGCCGCCCCCGCCCCGCTCCCGCAGAGAGAAAGAAGAAGTAGGATTGCGAGAATGCGCGTCATCACGGCGGCCCTCCCGGAACAACCGGCGGCAGAGGCCGCGCCGGAACACCAGGGCGAATGCCGAACGTCGGGACCGGCGGCAGGAACGGTCCCAGCGCAGAAAGGGGTGGATAATGGAGGTCAGTCGCCAAAAGCTCGATGTCCATGCCTTCCTTGCGGATTCGCAGGTCGAAATACAATACCGTGATGACGCAAATCGTGAACGGCAGCAGCAAAAGATGCGCCAGCCCAGTAGACAGAAGCGAGACGACCTGCTCCTGAGCGCTGGCCCCCGTGCCGGACAAAGACGCCGCGCCGGGAGCAACATTGAGGATGCTGTCGGCAAGGTACGCCAGCGGCAGGCGCAGGCCGAGGCCGACGACGTATAAGACGAGGCCGAGCAGAACAAGGCAGCCGAAAACACGGAACCCATAGCCGCCCGTAATCACCCCGGAGCGCCGCATCGCTCTTCCCGGCCCCAGGCTTTCAATCAGCAGCGCTTGAAGCGTGAACAAAAGCTGCGTGGCGACGACCAGCCAGACGACCCCGCAGAGCGATAGGCCCAGCGCAAGCAGCAGGCCCGACCCCAGCGCGGCCAGCCCTAGCGCCGGGGTGCGCCGCAGGGAAAGCCGGAAGGCCGCTTCCACGCTCATCGGCTGGTCCAAATACTTCGCCGCCGCCGCAACGACCACCGGGCCGACGGCAATAATATAAAGCGGCAGGTAGAAAACCGTGCGGGCCACTGCGGAAACCGACCAGACCCAGAACGCATCCGCCTGGCTGCCGGTGACACCGACCAAGTCAAACAGGCTTGGCAGGACGCGCGGCGTGACGAAAGCCAAAAGAATGTCGAGCGGGACAACAGCGGCGGCGGTTGCCAGCAGGAGAAACACAAAGTTCCGCTTGTAGAGGTCAAACCCTTCGTCAAAGATGTCGCCGACCCCAAGTGGCCGCAGCCGCTGTGCATTCATACGCGCTCGATGCTTTTAGGAGATGAAACCGGCACTGGAAGTGCCGGTATTCCTTCTTCGCTATACCTTCTTCGCCACCTTCACCAGCGAAGGGCGGATCACCCGGTCATGGAGCGTATAGCCTTTGCGAAGTTCCGCCGTGACCGTCTCATCCGGCTCGTCGCTGTCTTCGTCCAGCATGACGGCTTCGTGGACTTCGGCGCTGAACGGCTCGCCGACCGCCGGGATGGAGGCGACACCCTGCTTGCCCAGCGTGTCCAGGAACTTGCGGGAAACGGCGCTGACCCCGCCGATCAGCTGCTCGTAGCTTTCGGTCTTGCGGGCGGCGTCTAAAGCGAGATCGAAATCGTCCAGCACCGGCAGCAACTCTTTGATCAGCCGCTCGTTGGCATCCCGAATTTGCCGCTTCAGCGACTCATCGCTGCGCCGCCGGTAGTTTTGCAGCTCGGCCAATGTCCGCAGATAATTCTCGTTCGCGGTCTGCGCCTGCGCCTTCAAATCGTCTAGTTCTTTCGAGCTGACGGCCAGGGCGCCGGGGCCGGCGGCGTCCACGGGCGCCGAGGCGTCCGGCGCGGCAGCAGAGGCTTTCGCGGCGACCGGGGCGTCTAAATCAATCGGCTGCCGGTTCCAGTGGTTGTCGTCGAGTTCATCGGCGACCCCTGGAATAGCATCGGCGGCTTCCAATGAATCGTCATTCGGAATGTTGTCTTGTTCGGCCATAAGTAACGGTGCGGCTCCTTGAGAGAATTCGTAAAATAGGTAGGGACTGCCCTGCCCGCTGATTCACCGGCAGGCAGGGCAATTCCTCCTCGGTTTTCTCTCTTCATTATACCCGGCGCTTGACAAGTGAACCCCCGCTTAGATATACTGAAAGTGCAATCCCAAGACAAAGCAATTCCGAGACGTTTGCGAAACAGGGGACGCGCAGGCAGTTCGGGCCTTCCTACTCCAATTGGTAGAGAGAATGCGTTTAGGCCGCATACAGTGTCGGTTCGAATCCGATGGAAGGCATTACTTTTTTCTCCGCAGCCGCCGAAACCTCTTGACAAGCCCCGGTCTCGTGGTGCATAATAACCCTTGTCAGCAATTTCCACATTTACTTACTGCGGGAGTAATTCAGTGGTAGAATGTCTCGTTGCCAACGAGAATGTCGCCAGTTCGAGCCTGGTCTCCCGCTTCACAAAAACAGTCGGTCCAATTTGGACCGGCTGTTTTTTGCTTAAGATTTTCGGCTGTACCTGGTATGATACTGTCATGGCCGTCACCGCTTCACCGCCGCCTTCGCCGCAGCCCTCGCTTAAGTCTTCGGCGGCCGCCTGGATTTTCCCGGCGGCGCTGCTTTGCGCGGCCTACAGCCTGCTGGGGCTGACATTTGTGCATCCGCCCCAATCCGACATCATGGAGCGATGCGTTCTGATGAACCCCGGCTTGTCGCGCATTTGGAGCGTCGGGCATGTCGAAATCAGCTTGTCGTATTTCGGCGTCTTCGGGGCGATGCTGTTTTACTTCCTGCGCCTCTACGCGCAAGACCGGAGGCATCTGGCTGATCTTGGCTCTGCACTCGCCTATATTTTCGCGTCGTTTCTGCTGGACTTGTACTGCGTGCTGCACTTCGAGCCGTTCGTCGCGCTTCTCGTCGGCGACGCGATTGTGCTGACATTCACCCTGCTGGTCTCGCGCCAAGTGTGGTTTCAGCGGCTACTCGGCGTTTTTGTCCCGCTGGTATTTCTCACCTGCGGGGTCGGGCATTTGCTGGAAGGGATGTCGTACTGGAAGCTGACGTATCCGGTGAACGTCCCGTGGACGATGGTAACGGCGGACATCGGGTTTGCGATTCTGGTCAACGCCGTCCGGTTCCCGGCGTTTTTGCGCGGGCAGGACGTGATGCTGGAGCTGGCGCAAGCCCGCGAGGAGGCAGCCGCCCGACAGAACTTTTTTCGGGACGTGCTGCTGTCGGTCACGGAAGGACGGCTATGTTTGTGTGCATCAACTGCCGATCTGCCCGCTCCGCTGCCGCTGGTTGCCGGGCCGCTGGCGATCACCCGCGAGACCCTGCCGGATGTCCGCCATCAAGCGGCGGCGGCGGCGGAAGAGCGCCGGTTTCCCCCGGATGTGCTGGACTGCCTCTCAACCGCCGTCGGCGAAGCGGCGATGAATGCGGTGGTGCATGGCGGCGGCGGGGAAGCGGCGATCCACGCCGACGACGACGCGGTTCAGGTCTGGGTTTCCGACCACGGGACAGGGATTGCGCTCAGCCAGCTTCCCCGTGCTACTTTGGAGTTGGGATACAGCACGAAAGACTCGCTGGGACACGGGTTTTGGCTGATGCTGCGCTCTGCCGACGCCGTTTCTTTGCTGACAAGCGCGTCCGGCACGACGGTGGTTCTCACGGTAAGGCGGCGTTAAGAAACGTCACTTCAGTCAATGAAAGACAGCCGGTCCCAGTGGGACCGGCTGTTTTTTGTCTCAAAAGACATTCAGCGCGGCTGCTCACTTGTTGAATGCAGCAGGCCCGCCAGCTTGCTGGCGCGGAAGACGGCTTCCGGCTGGGAGCCAGGACGCAGGCGGATTACGAGGAGGCGGCCCTGGGCGGTGATCTTCTCGCGGACCCGGAGCAGCATTTGCAGACCGGCATGGTCAATCAGCCGGGAGCAGCTTAAATCTACAATGAGAGACCCCGCTTTCGGATGGTCCAGCCGCTCGACAGCGGCCAGCAGGGCCGGCTGAAGCAGCGGGGTTGTGAACTCGTCCACATAGCCGGTAATGGATAGAACCTCGCTGCGGCCGTCTTGAAACTGGGTCAGCGTCAGCGGGACTTGCGGCAGGTCAAGCAGTGTCATCGGTAAATCTCCTTTGGAATGTGGCCGCATGCGCCGTTACAGCAGCGGCGTGGACAGGATGCGCGACGCGATGGCGTGGGCGTCCGGCAGGACAATGTCGTCGGGAACGCGCTGGCCGGTGGTGACAAACGCCAGCGGCAGGCCGAACTTGGCCTGGAGCGTCAGCAGGCGGCCAAAGCAGGTGTGGTCGGAGGCTTCGTCGAGCTTGGTCAAGATCACGGCGTCCGGCGTGAAAATGCTTTGGAACTTGGTCACGATGTTTTCCATGTCCCGCTGGCCCAGCACGGCGGGAACCGTCAGGTACTTCTGCACCGCCCCCACCCCCTCAAACAAATGTGCGGTCTCGCCGAGGGGGATCATCTCGTTCGGTGACCGGCCCGCCGTGTCGAGCAGCACAATTTCTTTGCCCTCGGCGGCGAACGCTTCTAACTGCTGAATGAGTTCCAGCTTGTCATGAGCGACTCGAACCGGAACGCGCAGAATCTCGCCGTACTTCTGGAGCTGCTCCGCCGCGCCGATGCGCTGCGTGTCCAGGGTGATGACCCCGACTTTGCGCCGCTCCATCAGCGCGTACCGGGCCGTAAGCTTCGCGATGGTGGTGGTCTTGCCGACGCCCGTGGTGCCGACAAACGCCAGCAGGCGCATCTTGCCGTGGGTCGGCAGAGCGTCCACGCCGTTTGCGATCTTGAGGCGCTGGGATAAGACCGTGCGGAGAAACGTCGCGGCGTCGGACGGCATGAGTCCTGCCGGCATTTCGGACACAAGCTGACGGGCCAGCGGCGCGGCAATGTCGGCATCGAGAAGCTGCTGGATCAGCCCCGGATAGCCTTCTTCGGGCGCGGCAGCCGCCGGAGCAGGAACAGGTTCTTTGCGGCGGCGCGGCTTTTGCACCGCCTCCTGCGGAACCATCCGGGTCGCGCTTGCCGCACTGCCATGCTGCGTGTCAGCCTGCAAAGATGCCGGAACAAATGCGGCAAGCGCCCGCGCAGGCTTCGGCAGCTCGACGGGCTTCGGCGCTGGGGCAGGCGGAGCATTCAAGCCCTGAATGCTTTCGGTTAGAGCCGCGAGCTTTGCTTCCAATTCCTGTATTCGGGCCGTCTCCACTTGATGTGGCTTGTCGCCGCCGGAGTAGCGCAGCGGGACGGGCGGCGCAGCCTGCGGCTGGTAGGTCCCGAAGGTCATCTCGACCATGTCCCGCCCGCCCCAGCGCCCGAAGATCGCGCCTTTTTTGTACGTCTTGCGGCTGACGATGATGGCGTCCGGCCCCAGTTCCTGCTTGGCTTGCAGGAGGCAGTCGGTGACGGTGCGGGCTGTGTAGGTTTTCGTCCGCAAATTAAACTGCCCGGTCTTCTCGTAGCGGTCGCCCATGCCGGGCATAATCGTCACATGGGGGTTTGGGCTGATGCTCATAATGGGTTATCCGTAACTCTCTCATCCGTAACAGTTTAAAGGGTTATCGCGCCGACGGCGCGGACTTCGGTATTCGGGACAATCTCGTTGTACGACAAAATGACCAGGTTTGGTAAGGAACGCTCGGTGAGGCGTCTTAGGGGCAGGCGCAGGGCGGACATACACAAGAGAACCGGCTGCTGGTAGCCCATCGCCATCATCCGCTCCATCTGCTGACTTAAGTTCTGGATCAGCAGGCGGGAGGCCGACGGTTCCAGCGCGAGATTGGGCAGGCCGGGCGTGACGGCTTCCAAAAGCTGCTGCTCCAAGTTCGGATCAATGGTCAGCGTCTGCAAGGCTCCGCTGCCGTCGTCCACATACTGCCGGCAGATGGAGCGGGCGAGGGCGCTGCGGACCCATTCGCCGAGCATGTCCACATCTTTCGTGCGCCCGGCATGGTCGGCCAGCGTTTCCAAGATCGTGACAAGATCACGGATCGAAATGCGCTCCCGAAGCAGATGCTGCAAGACTTTCTGCACCTCGCCGATGGTCATCAAGTTAGGAATAAGTTCTTCGACCACCGCCGAGTTGCCCTGCTTGATATGCTCCACCAGCGCCTGCGTGTCCTGACGGGTAATGATTTCGGCGGCATGGCCTTTGATGACTTCGGCCAAATGGGTTGTAATCACCGAAGATGGGTCCACCACCGTATAGCCCGCCATCTCCGCCCGCTCCCGGTGATTTCGGCTGACCCACAAGGCGGGGACGCCGAACGCCGGTTCTTTGGTCGGAATGCCGTCGGTGATCGGGTCAATGACGCTGCCGGGATCAATCAGCATGATCGAGTTCGGCTGCACCGCACCTGCCGCGACAGTCGCGCCTTTGAGCTTCACGGCGTAGTCATTGGCACGGAGGTGCAGGTCGTCCCGGATCCGCACCGTCGGAATGATCAGGCCAAGCTCCAAAGCCGTTTTTTGACGGATGACAATAATGCGCTCCAACAGGTCGCCGGAAGCCGTTTGGTCTACTAAAGAAAGCAGGCCATAGCCGAAATTGAGTTCCAGCACATCTACATGCAGCAGCGGCAGGACACTTTCCGGCGCGGCGGGCGCCGCAGGCCGGGCCGCGATAGTTGCCGCCGCCGATGTTTCCGTTGCCAGCAGCGTCTTTTGGTTCTTGACCAGGATGGCGCCGATGCCGCCCAAAATGCCCGCGACAAAGATGGTTTGGGGAATGGGGAAGCCGAAGGGGATGAACAAACACACCAGTCCGGCGGCGATAAAGAGAGGGCGGGGCGCCGCGAAGATCTGCCGGGCAATGTCCCCGCCCATCGCCGTATCCGACGCCGCCCGCGTCACCATCAGGCCCGCCGCCGTGGAAATCAGCAGCGCGGGAATCTGTGCGACTAACCCCTCGCCGACCGTCAGCAGTGTGTAATCATGCAGGACTTTGAGTATGTCCTCGCCTTTCGACAGACCCATCGCAAAGCCGCCGATGATATTGAGAACGATAATCACAATCGCCGCAATCGCATCGCCCCGGACAAACTTGTTCGCGCCGTCCATCGCGCCGTAAAAGTCCGCCTCCTGCCCGACCGCTTTGCGCCGCACCCGCGCCTGGTCCTGGTTGATGACCCCGGCGTTCAGGTCCGCATCAATCGCCATCTGTTTGCCCGGCATCGCGTCGAGCGTGAACCGCGCCGCGACTTCCGCCACCCGCCCTGCGCCGCTCGTGATGACCACAAACTGGACGACCACCAGCAGCAGAAAGACGATGATCCCGACCACATAGTTGCCGCCGATGACCACCTGCCCGAACGTTGCAATGACATGGCCCGCGCTGCCCGTCCCGATAATCAGCTTCATCGCCGAGACTTCCAGCGCCAGCCGGAACAGCGTCGTAATCAAAAGCAGCGCCGGAAACACTGAAAATTGCAGCGGCTCGGTCGTATATAGCGCCGTCAGCAAAATCAGCACCGCGCCTGCTAAATTCAGCACTAACCCTAAGTCCAGAAACGCTTCCGGCAAGGGCAGAATCAGCATTGCGATCATGCCGATCAGCGCAACCGCCATCGCAATATCGGTCTGCTGGGCGGCTTTCGCAAAGAAGCCTATAATCCCGCCATTCTGACCGATCTGCTTTCCCTGCTGCGCTTGGACTGCCATGCCCGGATTATTCCACGCTCCCCCGTAATCTTACAAGGTTATTTTCGCGTCTTTGAGATCTGGCTAAGGCATGGTACAATAAAAGCATGAAAAGGCAGATTGCCTTTCAGGGGTAACAGATGGACGCAAGCAACAATAACAAACAAGTTTGGCCGCCCGCACCTACAGTTCCGTCAGGAGAAGCACAGACATCTTCACCTCGGCTTTACTTAACCACAGTCAAGGGATTAGATATTGCTGTCGGCATAGTCTCCGGTCTTGCGTTCCAATGGTTTGTTAGCTACGGTCTGTGCACTGGCTTGTACTACCTACTTCGCTTTTGGTATCATATCCCGAAGCCGCCAGACATATGGTATGACGTGTTCGGAAGTGCCTGCGTTCTCATTTGCTCGATGCTCATCTGGAGCCGCCTGCGTCTGGTCTACAAAACGTTCGCTAACAGTGCCTTGTGGGCGGGTCTTGTCTTAGGAAGTTTGCTCCTGTGGTTCAGCTATGAATTGGCAACGGATACTGGTCCTCCCATTTTGCCCCGCTGAATAACATCGTGTCGCGGCAACATGAGGATAATGAGCAGGATGGAGGACCCAGGATTGGAAATCCGGGTCTTTGGTAAAGCGACTGTCCGCCTTCGCGGACACAAGAGGCAAGACAAGGGAAGGGCGAGCCTTGTGTTTGCCCTTCTTTACTGCCTGCCCTCATTCTTATCCCGTGCTTTATTATCCCGTGCCTTATTCGGGTAAGATGCGCGTGGAGGAACTTATGAGACAAGCATTCTCTCTCGGCGCGGTCCTGCTTCTGCCCTTTGCCTTCACCTCGGCGGCTCTTTCGGCCCCGCGCCCCGCCGCCGCGACCATCATCAGCACCGGCGACCGCTTGACGCCCGGCTACCGGGTGACTGTTTCGCCGAGTGGCGTTATTGCGTCGGCGCTTGTGCCGCGCGGGGGGCGGCGGGCCATCCGCCGGACGGACCGGATGATTGCGGTCAACCGGCAGCGGTTTTTTGCCGATCTCGCCACTTCCAGTCCGATCAGCGCAGTACCGACCGGCGCATCAAGTTCCGCGCCGGAGATTTTTGTCCGGTATCGCGGGCGTCTGTCCCCGAACCTCCGCGCCGCAAGCAGCACGTCCGGCCGGGCATTATATCAGGATGTCAAGCAGATTTTGCAGGTGCTGCGGCTTCCGATCCCCGACCAGCCGTGAGAGTAAGCATCAAAAGAGCGGCAGGCCAGATGGCCTGCCGCTCTTTTTGCGTCTCTTGAAGCCGCTTGGCTTGAAGACTGGATGAAGATTTCCCCCAACAATGGGGGAGCAAGAAGGGAAAAAACGCCGTCCTTCTATATTGCTCCCCCATTATTGGGGGCGGGGGGGAGTCCTACAAGTTTTTTGTGAATTTAATTCAGTTCTTGTCCGGCGCTTCGGCCCGGTCGGACAGGGCGATGGTAACGGCGGCGAGGGCGTCGGAAGTCTCTTTGGCGGTGACTAATCCCGCGCCGCTCTGAGTGACAAGTGGCGAAGCGGCAGGCAGGAAGCCGCTCGTGACGAGGTGGGTCAGCGCCTGGCGCTGGGCAGGATTGGCTGCGGCGGGCAGGTGAGCCGGGGCGGGAAAGGTCTGGGCGTGGAGCGGCTTGCGACCGGCTTCAATATACTGAACAAAGCGGTCTAGGGCAACAGCCAGCTCATAGCGAGTGACGGGCTGGTTGCCCTGGAAGCGGCCGTCTTTTGTCGTCCCCATGATGTTCTCATGGACGACGCGCCTCACGGAACCGGCGGCGAAGTGGTGCGGCGGCAGGTCGCGGGGCGCAGAGGTCTGAGCTGAAGCGGCTGCGGGAAGCAGGGCAAAGAAGAGGACGGGAGCGATAATGCGAGATGGCATAGTGGGTTCCCTCAGAGTGTCGGAAGTGGACCGACCACCTTGCTTCGTAACAAGTTACTTCGCAGGGTCCTTCCTAAAGGAAGGATCAAGAAAAGATACGGATGGGGCCGGAGGGCGCAGCAAGCAGCGTCCCTACCGACACAATCCTCGTCCTTCCTTTGGGAAGGACCCTGCGAAGTAACTTGTTACGAAGCAAGGTGGTCGGTCTCCTACGCCGCAGCGAGCAGGTCTTCGGTGATGCCGCGCCTCTGCTCTAATGCCTTGCCGGTGCCGATGGCGACGCAGGAGAGTGGGTCATCGGCGACATAAGTCGGGACGTTGGCGGTTTCGGCAATTAACACGTCGAGGCCGCGCAAAAGCGCCGTGCCGCCGGTCAGCACAATGCCGCGCTCAATGATGTCGGACGCGAGTTCGGGAGGCGTCTTCTCTAAGACGTTCTTGACGCGGGCGACGATCTGGCCGATGGGTTCCGCCATGCACTCTCGGATTTCCTGAGACGTGACCGTGACGGTCTGCGGCAGGCCGGTCAGGAGGTCACGGCCCCGGACTTCCAGGCGCTGTTCTTCGCGCTGGGGAACTGCGCTGCCGATGGCGATCTTGATTTCCTCGGCGGTGCGGTCGCCGATCAGCAGGTTGTAGTTCGTGCGGACGTGGCGGATAATCACGTCATCGAGTTTCATGCCGCCGATCCGTAAACTGCGGGAAAGGACAATTCCATCCAACGATAGCACGGCAATATCGGTCGTGCCGCCGCCGATGTCCACGACCATGTTGCCGCCGGGCGAATCAATCGGCAGGCCCGCACCGATAGCGGCGGCCATCGGCTCTTCAATTGTCAAGGCTTCCCCTGCCCCGGCGGCGAGAGCCGCCTGCTTGACGGCCCGCTGCTCCACTGAGGTCACGCCGGACGGGACGGCCAAAAGCACGCGCGGCTTGAACAGACGCTTGACGCCGCAAACCTTGTGCAGAATATGCTCTAGAAGCCGCTGCGTCGTCGTGTAGTCGGCAATGACGCCGTCAGTCATCGGACGCACGGCGGCGATATTAACCGGAGTGCGCCCGACCATTTCCCGCGCTTTGTCGCCGATTTCAATGACCCGACGGGTATTGACGTTCATCGCGACTACCGACGGCTCGCGCATAATGATCCCCCGCCCATGCACATACACCAGAACATTCGCCGTTCCGAGATCAATGCCGATATCCTGGCTGAAACGCATTAAGCGGCCGCTCCCATCCGCACCCGCTGGCCCGCATCTTCCCGCGTATCGGCAAAGGGTTCTTCAGTGGAAACGCGCTCAATCCTCGCGCCGACCGCTCGCAGCTTCGACTCAAAGCCTTCGTAGCCCCGGTCCAGATACTGGATACCGCTGATGTCGGTGCTCCCTTCGGCGGCAAGACCCGCCAGCACCAGAGCAGCAGTCGCGCGGAGGTCGGAGCCGGCGACCGGAGCGCCGGTCAGGCGCGGGACACCGTCAATAATCGCCGCGTTTGCTTCAGTTTTAATGCGGGCGCCCATACGTGCCAGCTCGTCTATGTATTTGAAGCGCCGTTCAAACATCGTCTCGGTGATGGTGGACGTGCCGGCGGCGAGCGTCAGCAGGGCGGCGAACTGGGGCTGAACATCGGTCGGGAAGCCGGGGTATGGGCTGGAAGTAATCCGAATCGCCGTGAGCTTTTGGTTTTTGGATAGGCGGACCCGAACTCCATCGTCGCTGAAGTTGACGGAAGCGCCGCATTCCGCAAGCTTGCGAGTGATCGGCTGGACATGCTCTTCCACGGCTCCTCGAATAAACAGGTCGCCCTGCGTGATCGCGGCGGCAACGGCAAACGTCCCGGCTTCAATGCGGTCCGTGTCCATGCGGTATTCCGCGCCGTGAAGGGCTTTGACCCCTTCAATGACGATGTCTTTGGTTCCGGCACCGCGCACTTTGCCGCCCATCAGATTGATAAGATCGGCAATCGCAACCACGTCCGGCTCCTGCGCGGCGTTAGAGATCGTGGTGATTCCGCTGCCAAGCGCCGCCGCCGTCATGAGATGCTGGGTCGCGCCGACCGAGGAGCGGTCGAGATAAATGTCAGCACCGCGCAGTCCGCTGGGGATGGATGCATGAACAAAGCCATGTTCGACGACTGTTGTTGCGCCGAGTTTTTCCAGGCCCTTGACATGGTAGTCAACAGGCCGGGCCCCGATGTCGCAGCCGCCGGGCAGGGCGACGCGGGCTGAGCCGAACCGGGCCAAAAGCGGTCCCAGCACCAGAAACGACGCCCGCATTTTGCGGATCAGCTCATAGGGGGCTTCCGAGGTGGTGAGTGAGGACGAGTCGAGTGTGACGGTATTGCCGTTAAAATCCACTTTAACGCCAACATACTGCAAAATATCAAGAAGTGTCAGCACATCGCTGATGCGAGGGACATTCGTGAGGACAGTCTGGCCCGATGCGGGCAGAATAGCAGCGGCGAGAACGGCCACAGTGGCGTTCTTGCTGCCGCTGAGGCGGACTTCGCCGTCTAGGCGCTGGCCGCCGACGGTTCGTATTTTCTGCAAATGCGGTTCCTCCTGCCTAGGGGCGTGTTTCTCCGGGGAGAAAGGGATCTTAGAATAATGGGGACATGGTCGCAGGTAATGACCAGATATTGTATGATGTCATTGGCAGTATACAAGAGTTAGTGCGAATTGTCAAGGGCGGCATAACGGGGTCGGATAAGACCTAACGGGCAGACAAGAAAAGACCCGACGGGAGGCGGCAGGTTCGTCGGGTCTACATTCTTTTCTTGTGTATCTTTCGCGGCAGGAACGCCGCGGATGATTTCTTGTTATTTTGTTTTTGGGTGCGCTGTCTGCTCCGCAACTCGGCACACCCTTATCTTCGGCGCACACCACAGCGGCACTCACTGAAAGAGATACCGGGTTTCGGGTGTTTCTACTGATGAGAAACTTACCGGCGGCCAAATTGCCGGGTGTACCCCGCCGCAAGAGAAGTCTCGGCACCCGCCGACGCCTGCTTACCGCCGGCGACCAGCGCGAGGCCGCTGGGAAATATCAGCAGCGTCTGGTCGTGTGTGCCAATGGGGACACCAGACAGTACGCGGAAAACCTGCGTCTTAGGATCATAACTCTCCGCGCTGCTCGTCGTTGCACCCAGCGCCGTACTCCAGCCTCCAGACAGCAGGACCGTTCCATCCGGCAAAATTTCGGCGGAGTGGGCCATGCGCGGGGTTCTTAGCGGCAGCGGCAGAAGCGTGAATGTCTCGGTCTTCGGGTCAAAAAGCTCGGCCTGCGCCGGCTCGCTCCCGCCGTTCTGCCCGCCTGCAATTAGCACCGAGCCGTCCGGCAACCCTGTTGCCGTGGGCCGGTCCCGTGCAAACGCCATTGGGCTGCGCGTGGCATGAAAGCGGCCCGTCGCGGGATCGTAAATCTCGGCGGAGGCCAGAGGAACGCCCGGACGGCCCACGAACCAGTGCGTGCCGCCAACGATTAGAACCCGCCCGTCGGCCAGCCGCACCGCGCACTGCCCGAAGCGGTCTCCCGCAAGCGATCCGGCCCGCGTGAACATCTGCGTCTTCGGGTCGTAGACTTCCGCCGATGCCTGCGTCCGGCCCCGGTGCGTGTTGAAGCCGCCAACGATCAAAACCTCGCCGTCCGCCAGCGTTGTCGCCGTGAACAGCTCGCGCGGCGTTTCCAGGTGGCTTGGCAGCAGCGTAAACGTCTGCGAAGACGGATCAAACACTTCCGCCGTGTCCAGCGATCCCAGCACGGTGTTGTAGCCGCCCGCAATCAACACGTGCCCGTCCGGCAGCAGCGACGCTTGGGCAAAGTTGCGCGGGACGTTCAGCCGCCCCCGGCACGGCAAAAACCGGCGCGTCTGCGGGTCAAATTCATCGGCGGACGCGACGCACCGATCCGCCGGGTACGAATACCCCCCCACAATCAGCCCCCGCCGCCCGTCCGCCAGCAGGACAGACGCCGCCGCCCAGCGCGGATCGGACATCGCGTTCACAGTCGGCGTCCAGCCGTTGCCGTCGGCCAAAACAGGCCGCAATAGCAGCATCAAAAGCAGCAGCGCGGCCCTCATGCTTTGCCCTCCGCGAGAGCATCACACACCGACGCCAGATCAAAATCGTTCGCCGTCAGCCCGCCGGCGTCATGCGTCGTGAGCGTCAGCGTGACCCCCCGGTAGCGGATGTCAATGTCCGGGTGATGGTCCGCCTCTTCCGCCGCGTCCGCTACGAAAGCCACAAACGCCACCGCCTGCCGGAAGCTCCCGAAAGAGTACGTCCGCCCAATCGCCTCGCCCGTCCGCACCCAATCCGGCACCCGCGCCAAGCGCCCCCCAATCTCTTCTTCCGTCAGTCGCGGCACGCGCATAATAACTCTATTTCTTGTAAATGACCTTGTTGCTTGAATAGGACGAGGGCTGAACAATGCCGAACCATGACAAAGAAGCCTTTGGTAGCGTTGATCTCAGTTTATATTGCGGTATCAAGACTCTTTTGCCGACAGGATAGTAGCTGATGACCCGCTGACCGTTTTGATCTTTGATTGTAACGTGCATTTTTTTAGTCGCGTCGCCGAAACTCATTTTGACATCAACATATGTTTGCCCCTCGCGCAGTCCGGCTTGGTAAGCACTACTGGCGGGTTCTACGCCGATGATCTGGTCCTGCTGGCTGCTGCTTCTTAGGTTATAGCCTGCATCAAAGAGAGTAACTTGGGTGGGGAGTAGCTGGGCGTAGGGACCAAGCGCGGCTGGGTCAGGCGGGATTGTTGTGCCTCGCTCGGTGTAGCTCAGGATGTCCCCGGAAACATCTCGGCCGGTGTAGCGGCGCATCACGCGCACGAAATCCGCAGCCGGCAGCGGCCCATGCTTTGCCTGAGCAAGATGCAGCAGGTCCAGCATTGCATTATCAAGTGAATACCGTCCGTGGCTGGCAAGACGGATTTGGGCGTTCCAATGCTGTGCCAGTAAATCGCCCTGCTGGTAAACGAGTTGTAATTGTCGGTTGTCCGAAACCCTGTGTTCCAAAGCGTACCGAAACTGCGGCCCGGAGGTATTACGAAAGGGTGACGAGGCATAGTCTCGGATCGATTTATTGCAGTCGTCTGTATATTGCGCCAAAGAGATCAAGCCGAGACGCAGTTGAAATAGGCGTGCGTAGTAGACAGTGAAGCCTTCGTACAGCCAATCATATGCATGAAGTGGCGCAGCCAATTTGATACGATGTGGAAGCCAGGCGTGAAAGGCTTCATGGGCGAGTGTGTTCTCGGTCACAAATCCTAAACCCAACTCCGGCGGCGCGGCTTCGTAAAACGAGTTTGGAAACGATATACCCACGAAACCGCTGTCCTGCGAATTAAGAACGACAAGATAATAGGCGCTGCTGTCATCATGCCAAAACTGCCGCTCTGCGCCGATAATGCGGCTGAATGCCGCTAAAATTTGGTGGTCGGAGCTGGCCCACTGGCCGCGCACAGCCATGTAAAACGACTTGCCGCGAATCAAAGTGTGCAGCAGGCGATAATCGCCGGCGGCCCAAACGCTCTGCTGAAGGGTGCTGGGTGTTGCGGTGAATACTTGATGAGGCTGGCGGATGCCGTAGCTGTTTGCCAGGGTCCATCCCGGCGGCAGTGAGTTCCAAGTCATGTCAACTGCGAGCGGCATCTCTGCGCTGCCACTTGGCAGGGCAAGAAGCTGTGAGCCGAGGATGGAGAAGTGGTCACGCTCCATCTCCGGACTATAGGAAACATCCGACTGCTGCCCGGCATCAGTGACACTCACGCGGTAAGTAACAGAAACCGGCTGCCCCGGCGGGTAAGTGAGCTGCTTGATTTGCGGCTTGCTGGTGTCGGCAATTGCTGTCTCCGGCGATGTTGCCCGCACGTCCGTGATGTTTGGATACAAACCGCTTGGCGCAAGACCTGACGGCAGGGTAATTTGGGACGTTCCACTCTTGCTTCCAGCGAATGTAAGCGTCACGTTCAAACAAGGTGTTTTGCCCTCAGAGGAAAACGAGATTACATACTGAACATGGCGCGGCGGCAGCGGTGCAGCCATTCCCGGAGAGTTCAGGAGGGAGGCTGCTGTCAGCAGCGCAAGAAGCAAGCGCACAAGTTTGAAGTGTATCATGGGTTGAAATCATTATGAACCAGCGCCTTCTTTCTGTCAAGCGCTCTTTTCCTAAACAGATTGCGCGGTACAATGGCGGCATGAGAGCAGTGGTGCAGCGGGTGACGGCGGCGGGCGTGACGATCAAGCCTACGGGCGAGACGCGGGAAATCGGGCCGGGACTGGCGGTGCTGCTGGGGGTTGCGCCGGGCGATACGAGCGTGGAGGCGGAGTGGCTGGCGGAGAGACTTGTCGGGCTGCGGATCTTTGAGGACGCAGACGGGAAGATGAATGTCGGGCTGTCTGATTTAGAGGGCGGCGGGGCGATGCTGATTGTGTCTCAGTTTACGCTCCTCGGCGATGCCCGCCACGGACGCCGCCCGTCGTTTACCGGGGCCGCGCCGCCATCCGTGGCGCAGCCGCTATACGAGGCGTTTGTAGAGGCTGTGCGCTCGCGCGGGGTGTTCGTGCAGACGGGCAAGTTCGGGGCGGACATGTCGGTAAAAATCGTCAATGATGGGCCGGTGACGCTGATAGTGGAGACGCCTTAGCGGCGGGCAGGCAGGTCAGCAGGAGGTCTTTTTTCTGAATGCTGACGCTTTGGACCGTCAGCGACAGGCGGCTTAGTAACGGCTGAGAAAAGCGGGCCGTGAGCTGGTTGGCCTGCGCGTTGACCAGTGCACCCGGCAGAGGAAAGCGGCCTGCCTGGGCGGCGGTTTCCGTGAAACGGAGGCCGGTCTTAGGGTCGGGCGACAGGGTCCCGCTGATTTGGACGTTTTGCACCCGGCCCTGAACGCGCACGGACGCATGGAGAACTATGGTGTCTGGCTCTTGCAGGACGATTTGGACGGCTTCGACGCCGCGTTTGGTCAGCAGTTGATGCACAGACCTGTTAGACGCAAGCGTGACATTGAGGTCGCTCTCCGAAAGACGCATCGTGCGCGGGCCGGGTTTGGCCTGAGTCACGGCCTGGCCCAAGCTCGCCAGACGCTGACGAGTTTCGGCGGCCTGGCGAGCGGTCGGGTGCGGCACCACGGGCGGCGGGGCGGGTGCAGGACGCAGCAGTATCCATCCGGCCCCGGCGGCGGCAAGCAGTCCGAGCAGGACGCCCAGGACAGCAAAGCGTTTGTGCCTGCGTTCGGGTTTCAGTTGTTCGGGTCTCAATGCGCCTCGGTGAAGACATGCCGGAGCTGCGGCTCTTCGTCAGCGACCACCATCGCAATCACCGTGTCGCCGTTCTCAAAACGGACATCGCCCTGCGGCAGCATCGCGTGCTGCTCGCGGACCACCGAGATAATCAAAGCGTCGCCGGGCAGCGGCAGCTCGCGGACGTTTTTGCCCAGCACCGGCGAGCGCTCGGAGACGGTGATCGCGACAATCTCAATGTTGCCGTTTTTCAGCGCGGCCAGTGGGATAATCTCGCCTGTTTCAATTTGCTGATCTAAGAGATTAAAAATGATTTGGGTGCTGGAAACCGTCGTATCAATGCCGAGCTTTTCAAACAGCGCCAGGTTATCGGGGTCGTTGACCCGCGCGACTGTGCGCGGGGCCTGGAACTTGCGCTTCGCCATCTGGCAGATGACCAGATTGTCTTCGTCGTCGCCGGTGACCGCGACAATCACGTCGGCGCGGCCAAAACCGGCTTCGGACATGATTCGCACCTCGCAGCCGTCGCCCTGTACCACGACCTCGCCCATCTGCTCGGCCAGCGCCGCCTGCCGCCGCCGGTCTTTTTCAAGCAGCAAAACTTCGTGGCCTTCCGTCAGAAGCTGCTTGGTCAGATAATAGCCGACTTTGCCGCCGCCCACAACAATCACATACATAATCTTTTCCTAAGCTAGCCCTGGGAGCCGCGCTGCTCCAAGTACAAAGCATCCCAACTCTGCGCTGCTTTTTGCAGAGGCCCGTCGGCGCTCTCGCCGAGCGCGGCGTCGTGCAGCAGCCCCGCCGCAAGCGTCGTCGTGCAGAGGGTCGTGATCCCCAGTTCCCGGTACGCCTGGGCGCGGATCGGATCGTAAATCCGGGCCATGACGCGGGCCACGGCAAACACTTCCCGCGCGATCTGCGCGGCCATGATGTTTGTGTTGTCGCCCTGCGTCACGGCGATAAAAATGTCGGCGTCCGCCGTATGCGCCCGCTTCAGCAAATCTTGATCCAGGCCCGACCCAACCAGACGGTGGCCTTTGAATTTTGTGCCGAGCCGCCGAAACGAGTCGCTGGTCTGGTCCAGCACCGTCACGTCATGCCCTTCGCCGGACATTTGTTTTGCCAGTGTCGAGCCGACCCGCCCGCAGCCGAGTATGACGATCTTTGCCATCTTATTTCTCCGCCAGTCTATTTCTCCGCCAGTCTATTTCTCCGCCAGCAGCCGCTTGATCATCGGGGCGAGTTCCTGGCCCTCGTTTTCCGAGTACCCAGCCTGGCTCCAGCGGACGATGCCTTTTTTGTCAATGAGAAACTGCGACGGGATGCCGTTGACATGGTACGCAGACTGCGCCTGACTGTTTTGAGCCGGCGACGCGGACACAATGTACGTCATGCCGAAATGCTTCATAAAGGGCTTGACGCCGGCGACTGAGCGCTGGTCATCTACGCTCAGCCCGACGACGCGCAGCCCCTGGGAGCCGAACTTCTTATACAGCGACTCCAGTGTCGGCGTTGCCATCTGACAGGGGCCGCACCACGTTGCCCAGTAATCCAGCAGCACGACTTTACCGCGCAGAGACTTCAGCGACAAAGGCTTGCCGCTGACCGTCTGCGTCGTAAACGCCGGGGCGGCTGTTCCTGCCGGCAGCGGCGGGGGTGGGGCCATTTCGTACTGCGCGAGCGCCGAAGATGCCGGCAGCAGCGCCAGCAAAACGGCAGCAATCAACAATCGAGACATCAGGTTACTCCTCTTGAGGCAAAGCGGGCGGGACAGAGTTGGGACTTGACAACTTTCCCCTAAAGAGGATACCATGTTCACAGCATTTTTAGTTAACAGCGTTTTTAGTTACGGGAGCCTTATGGAAAAGAAAAGCTTGTATCACTGCATTGACGGGCGCGATTATGAGATTGTGATGGCGTGGGACGAGAAGTTCAAGGACAAAGACCACATCTTCAAGATTACGTTTAAGGCCGTTGACCAGGCCACCGAACGCCCGTATGCTCTGCCGCGCGAGATCGCTACCTACCAGATCGGCGACCCGGACGAGAACTTAGGCGAGCGCGTCCAGTGGTACTACGAGAACAGCCGCGAGCTTTTGATGAACGACTACCTCACGACCGCCTACCGCCGCGCCTGCGACTACTTAGAGCGCGGGCATTAGTAGAAAATTACTGCTTGTCGGGATATGCTTCCAAGCTGAGGGTCTGCCGACTGCCGGGCTGCCCCATTGCGATGAGCGTATAGGCATGGCCTGGCAGCAGCGCGAGATGCACGGGGCCGGTCAGCATGGTTGCCGTTCCGGCGGCGGCAAGCTGCAACTCATACGGGCCGCCGTCCAGCGCCAGCGGCTCGCTCCGGCGGCTGTAGGCTATATCCTTGACGCCGACAATCGTGTTGACCACAAGGTCCATTGAGGGCGTTCCCGGAGCGGCGTTCACGAGCCGCACACTGGCTTTGTCCGGCGCGAGGCGCTCCGGTTTCTCGTCTGGCCATACCTGCACCTGCGTATTGTTCTTGCTGCTCACCTGCCCCAATGCTAGCAGCGTGTAATTCCGGTTTTTGTCAAACGACAGCGACCGCGTGAGCAGCGTCACCCCTGGCCCGTCGGCATCGAGCGTCACCGGGTAGGTTCCCGCCGATACTGCTTGATACCCCGTGCTGCTGCGAAACGTCGCCCGCTTCCAGACCCGCTGCCCATTCACCGAAACGTCCAGCCCCCCCGCATCCGGCACCGCGTTAATCAGCCGCACGGACGCCGCCCCCCCTGCATCATGCGCCCCATTCCGGCAGCCGGACGTGCCCAGCACCGCCAAAGCGCCGACAGCCAATCCCACTTGCAGCATCACACGGATCATAGTGCAGCCAATTTCGCGACAGGCCGCCGCTTTTCCTGCTTTTGCTGAGAAACGGAATAGGAACGCCCCTCCGCCCCAAGTTTGGGGAACCAGAGCAGCCGCGCAAGCCAGGACTTCTCCTTCCGGCTCCCCAGGATAGGGACGTGGGCAACTCTGCCTTCTACAAGCAAGAAAAAGCCTGTAAATCAAGCAGATTTACAGGCAAATGAACGGGAGTTGCAAGATTCGAACTCGCGACCTCTCACTTTGGAGGCGAGCGCACTACCAACTGTGCTAAACTCCCATTATAGGGTCTTTGTGTCTCGGACGGGCATATTCTACCCGTCCGCAACACGATTTGTCAATTACTTGGCTTCGCGGTGCATTTTGTGGACGCGGCAACGAGGGCAGTATTTGTTGAGTTCCAGGCGATCTGGATGCTTGCGCTTGTTTTTCGTGGTCGCGTAGGTCCGCTCTTTGCATTCGGAGCAGGCCAGGGTCACGACGACTCGTGCTTCATTTGCCATCTTGGTATCCTTTAGTGGCCGAGGCAAGTCATTCGCTTGCCCCGGCGGTTAATTGTCTCAGACGAGAACTTAGACAAGGACTTTGGTAACGACGCCAGCGCCCACCGTGTGGCCGCCCTCGCGGATCGCAAAC